>CAJTWU010000006.1 GCA_910579975.1 uncultured Vampirovibrio sp. | reverse complement strand
ACAGAATGCGAAAGACATTGGGATGGAGCATTCAATACATCTTGGGAAGCAAATGAATACAGACACAATGTTTACCATATATTTGAAAACCTTATTAGAAGCAAAGGTTGACACAAAAATTACATCATGTTACCATCAACTAACAAAGGACATTATTATGACATATATTTTAAGACATCATCATACTCATATAAACCCGAAAGGGCTTGGAGTTGTGGTGCCTCGATTTTAAACTCCGTTATGTGCTCTTTCGGGATATTTAAGAGGGAAAGATAAAGAGTACAAACAAGGAGAAATTTTAAAATGTCATTAGTAAATATAATATCTGCAATTGGAAATAATTCCAGCATTTATCCGCTATTAGTAAGGGATTGCGGGATAGAAATTCCTTCAAAAGTCGGAATGACATATACCCAGAACCTTAAAGATTCTAAACAAATGGCAAACAATGCTGTTCGTGAAAGATTAATTGATGAATACGGAACTTCAGCAATATGGCTTGGAGGAATTCCTCTTATGGATTGGCTTTGTGATAAAGGAATTGAAAAACTGGGCTACAACCCAAAGGTTAACTCTGCTTTATTCAAAGAAAATGAAAAACAAGGGATGAAATTCAATATAGAAAAATTTAAAGAAATCGCTCCAAAAGAAGTAAAAGAAATGGAAAAAGTTCTTAAAAACCGTAAGACTTACGAAAGACTTCTTGCAACCAAATTTATTTTATCAACAGCTATTCCGGTTGCTTTAATGGGATACTTCTTACCAAAAGCTAATTTTGCTCTAACAGAAAAAATCAGAGAAAAACAGGAAATCAAAGCTGGTTCAAACCCAACATTCAAAGGCGGAATGACAACAGCATTAGCAAATATGTCAACCGTTAACAAAATGGCAGTAACAGACGGGGGTTTAACAGTCGGACGTGTGGCAACAGCAAGAAACAAATACGAAAAAATGGAAATGGCGTTCAAAATGGGCGGGATGATGTTCTTGAACTTCGTAGCACCGCTCTTGCTTGCAGAAGGTTTGGACAAGTTATCAGGTAAACTGTTCAATACCAATGTTAACCTTGATCCCAAAATTCTTAACGACAAAGAGTTCTTAAAATCTATTAAAGAAGGTTCTTTAGCTCTTCCAAAAGACAATATTGTTGAGTTCTTGGATAAAAATCCTGATGAAAAATTCTCTAAACTTGTTAGCAAATACTGTGGCGTAAACTACCTTGAAAAAGGAACAAGAGACCCTCGTTCTTATGTTGACGAGAAAAAAATAAAGGCATTCCAAAATGAGATTGAAAAATTTGCAAAACAAGCAAAAACAAGCGGGAATGTAGACAAGTTTGCTAAAAAAGCACTAAATGTTAAATCCGGGAACATTATTGCTAACGTAGCAATAAGCAGTTTTTTACTTGCAGTAGCATTACCAAAAGTAACATTTATGCTGCGTAAAAAAGTCACCGGCTCTGATGCTGAACCCGGACTTTTAAAAGAAGCTTAGTACGCTTTTTCAATAAGCGAATTGTGAGCCATCATTTCAATCTCATCATCAAGAGGTTCAAGTTTTACTCCAAGGGCAAGTTCTATCATATAGTCTGCAAAATGGACATTCTTTGGCAAAAAAGAACCGTGCATATAAGTGCCAAAAACATTTTTAAATCGTGCACCTTCGGTTTTGTCACAACCGTTGTTACCATTCCCTACAACCGTTATACCCAAAGGTTTTGTTTCACCCTGTAAGTATGTTAGTCCGCTATGGTTTTCAAACCCGACTAATGTATCAGGAGTCAGATAATCAATTTTTGCTGTAACATTTCCAATATAACGCTTGCTTCCAGCAACAGTATAAGCATCTAATAGACTTATACCCATTAATTTTTCACCGTCATGAGGTTGATAATAATGCCCCATAAGCTGATACCCGCCGCAAATACCTAAAAATACAGCTCCTTTATCGCGTTCTGAAGTCAAAAAATCTTTATGCTTCTGAAGTTCTTTGGATACTTCGATTTGCTGTAAGTCTTGTCCGCCTCCAATAAAATAAATATCATGCTCTCCAATTGAGTCACCAACATTTATTTCATCTATGCTAACCTCAATACCACGCCATTCACAACGTCTTTTCAGGGTCAAAACATTACCGCCATCACCATAAATATTAAGTAGTTTAGGGTATAAATGCGCAATTTTTAGCATTGTAATGCAAGCTCCTTAAAAACTTTTACGGACTTGGCTGTTCTGTTAGTATGAGTTTTTATATATTCATCTAATAAATCAAAACAGACCTGACAAACTTTTTCGGTTGCCTTACGGTCATACTCGCTTTCATAATCAAAATCAAATTGAAGCATTGCTTGAAGAAAATCGCGGATTTTATGGTGCATTTTTAATTTAACACCTAATGTTTCATTGCATTCTTTACATACAATTCCTCCCATAGAGGAAGAAAAGTACATGTCTTCATCCAAAACCTGTTCTCTACAACAAAGACAAGTATCCAGTTCCACGCAAAAACCCATAACAAGAAGAAGTTTTAATTGAAACTTAATAACTGCAATTAAAGCCGCTTTTTTTGTATCAGATACTGATATTCTGTTCAATGATTTATAAAGCAGCTCATAAATCTCTTTTGAGGCGCTCTCGGAGCCTTCACCAAAATTTACAACAAGCTCTGAAACATAAGAAGAAAGCATTAGTTTATCTATATCTTCTCTTGATTTTTTAAAATTATTAACAGTTTGAGCCTGAATAATAGTATCCATAGAACGACCTTTTAAAAGCTGTAAAGAATTTGCGACAAGCAAATCCATTCTTGCACCCAGCTTGCTTTTAGGTTTTTTTATGCCTTTTGCGACCCCTTTTATAAGTCCGTTGTCACGTGAATACATAACAATTATCTTATCGGCATCATTGAGATTATATGATTTTAAATTTATAGCTTCAGTTACGTAATTATTAGTCATAATATGATTTAGTACCTTGATAAACTCCCCTGAAAATCTTTTCCAACTCATTTGCCTCATTAGAGCATTCAAGAGCTTCTTCTTGAGAAATAAGTCCTGCTTCTACTAGTCTTGCTAGAGAAATATTCATCGAAACCATGTCATCAATTGTATTGTCAGCCAACAATTCATAGATTTCTTCAGTATTGTCTTTCTGGATATAATCACGAATAGTTGAAGTCACAACCATAATTTCACAAGCCGGATAACGTGTTTGTTTAGCCTCCGAGTAAACAAGTTTCTGAGCTATTGTAGCTCTTAAAGTATCTGCAACCTGTCTTCTAACAATTTCCCTATTTGATTCTTCGAACATATTAATAATTCTGTTGATGGTTTGAACAGCATCATTTGTGTGCAGCGTAGACAATACCAAATGACCTGTTTCAGCAGCTTTTAGAGCTGCAGCCATCGTATCTTTATCACGGATTTCACCAATAAAAATTACATCCGGATCCTGTCTTAAAGCATACTTAATACCATCAGAAAAACTATCAGTATCAACCCCGACTTGACGTTGTGAAATAATACTCTTCTGACAATTGAACACATATTCAATCGGGTCTTCAATAGTTATAATGTGTTTTGAATTTTTTAAACTGATTTCATTAATAAGAGAAGCTAAAGTAGTTGACTTACCGCTCCCGGTCGGACCTGTTACCAGAATAATACCATTTGGAAAATCAATTACATTATTGAGCACATCAGGCAAAGATAAATCTTTTAACTGTGGAATTCCATAAGGAATATTTCTTATAACAAGAGCCGGTTGTCCCAGTTGTCTGTTATAATTAACCCTAAATCTCGAACAACCTTTAATTTCATACATAAAGTCCAAATCACGCATTGATAAAATCGCATCACGAACTGATAATGGCGCAATTTCAAGAATAGCCATATCTAAATCTTCTTTAGTCAAAACATCCATGCTGATTTTTCTGATATAACCATTTTTTCTGATGTATGGCTGCTGACCAACTTTTAAGTGTTCATCAGAAGCTCCTGTAGCAACTGCACTTCTTAAAAACTGCACAATATTAAATGTTTCAGACATAAAAAAATCCTCTCCCAAACTTCTTATATACTAACATTGTAACAATGTTTTGACAAGAAATTTACAAAAAAAATCCGAACCTGAAGTTCGGATTAAATTCTTTTTCTTTAAAATTTCTTAGCAGCTATAACTGCAACCACCGCCTGAAAAACTTGATCCTGATGAAGATGAAGCAATTGAACCGCAAGATTCACCACCGCCGGAGTATGCAATAGAGCCGCAAGACTCACTGCCTGAATAAGCGATTGAACCACAAGATTCATAACTTTCACCAAATGCAGCAATTACTGCATCTGAAGGACCTGAATAAAAACTGCATGTATCATTTCCACCATCATTTGAATTTAGAAGTGAAACTGTATTAGAAATCAAATTTGTTGATTTTGGTTTTGTATCTGCACCAATAAATTTAAAGCAAGTATTTGTTTTATCTTCTGAATTATTAAGAGTTAAATAAGCCATCTTTTACAATCCTGTACTTTGTGTTTACATCTATATAAAGTATTTATGTTTTCTTGGATTTCAAGAGGCATTTTATTTGTTACAATTCTTAACACTATATTATAGATTGAGAAGTATTTAACAAATCTTAACCTGTAAGATAGTTTACATTAATACGCGTGAGTGATAACATCCAATAATATAGAGGAAAATCAGATGAGAAAAATATTATTTATTATTGATAAAATCGAACTTAAGTATTTTGAATATAATAAATTAGTTACAAATTTTTGGATAATAAAAGAGTTTCTTGACAGAAATGAAGATGTTTATATAACCACGACACCAAATCTGTCATTAAAAGGTAAAACTGCTTTTACAAAGTGCTATAAGACTTTTACTAAAAATGAAGATATATTCTACAATAAAGAGTTATCAGAACACGAAATCAACAGTTTTGACTTAGTTATGTTTAGACCTGATCCACCTGTTGATATAGATTATATTAATGCAACATACATTTTTGATTTTGTTAACACTAAAGTGGTAAATTCACCAAGAGCAATAAGAGATTTTAACGAAAAATTGCATAGCGTACATTTTAGTGAATATATGACTGATACTCTGGTCACATCATCACTGGAAGATATTGAGGATTTTTTGATTAAAAAACGTCAAATTGTTTTAAAACCGCTAAACAGATGCTTTGGCTCCGGAGTTATGTATCTCTATGAAGGTGATCCCAATACAAGAACAATAATAAATACGCTTACAAACAATCAGACAACTCTGGTTATGATACAAGAATTCATCCCGGAGGTAAAATCCGGAGATATCAGGGTGTTGACACTTGGTGACAAAATCTTACCATACAGTATTAAAAAACTTCCAAGCAAGGATGATTTTAAGTTCAATACTCATTCAGACAGCTTTATAGTAAAATCAGAGCTGACAAAAGAAGAGCTAAACCACTTCACACCGGTTGCCCAAAAACTTAATGCCTCAGGTATTGAAATGGCTGGTCTGGATGTTATAAATGGAAAGATTATAGAAGTTAATGTCACAAGTCCATGCTACTTTATTAAAGAAATAAATAATATCTTTGGAACAAACCTGGAAAAAGAAATTGGAGACTATTTATTGACACCAAGCTTGTTATCCTTATAAATATATAGTATAATCAATTATATGATGTATTCAGAGATTTGTTCTCTGTTGTATTATATAATTAATAGTAGTTACGTTTAGATAAGAAGGATTATTATGAAAAAGAAATTTGTAGCGCTTTTGAGCATATTGGTTTTATCTTCAACTATTAATTTTGCATACTCAAAACCATCAGCTAATGCAGATTTAGCAAGAGCAATAAAATGTTATAAAGCCGGTAATTATACAGAGTGTTATACAACTTTAAATGAAATTATCAAGAAAGACAGCTCTAATGCTGTTGCATATTATTATCTTGGTATGACTTCTGCTCACATCGGGAAGTCTGAAGAAGCAATCGCAAACTACGAAAGAGCACTTTCACTTACTTCTCCTGGAAACAGCATCTATGCTTATGCTGAAAAAGGAAAAAGATGCTTAGAAGACCCTGAAAAATGTCAAGAACCTACATTTGAATCTTCTTTAGATGAATTTATCCAAAGTGTTTCCAGAAAAAAGGTTTCTGATGAAGTTCAAAGTGATTTTGAAAAATTACATATTGACCAATTAAAAAGAGACATGAACCGTAATGAAGATATTAATCCTCAAAAGTTCAAAGAATTCAAAGACTTCTCAAGCATGAATGATACAGCACCTTCTAATGATGAAATCGTTGCTGCTATTAGAACTTTACAGAAGGCTGGTTTATATGATACTTTTTCAAACACTAATCAGCAAGCACAAATGTTTAACATGTTTGGCGGTGCTGCGATGAACCCTCAAGTTATTCAAGCAATGCTTACCAATAATATGTCATTAGGATTTTAATTTAATGAAAATTGATACAATTAGATTTGGAGAAATTGATATTGAGGAAGATAGAATTTTTGAATTCTGTCTTCCAATTATTGGTTTCAATGAATTAAAAAAATTTGTTATACTTGATTTAAATCAAGAAAGCTTTTTTAAATGGCTTCAATCAATTGAAGACCCTTCTCTTGCATTCCCTATAGTATCCGTGTTCAGTTTGAATGTAGATTATGCTATAGATTTGTCTGATAACGTAGTAGACACTTTAAAAATAAAAAATGTGGAAAGTCTTTTAGTTATGAATATAGCTTCAATTCCACAAGATAACCCTCAAGAAACAACCTTAAATCTGCTTGCTCCGATTATTTTTAATTTAGATGAAAAATTAGCCGGACAAGTTATTTTATCAGGCTCAGGATATGATGTGAGCTTCCCGTTGTTTAAAAAACAAAATTAGTTAAGGATTGAAATGTTAGTAATTTCCAGAAAAAATGGTCAAAAAATAATGATTAACGACAACATTGTTATTACTGTTGTTGAATCTAAGAATGGTCAATGTAAGATTGCTATTGAAGCTGATAAAGATGTCAAAATTTACAGAGAAGAAATCTATTATCAGGTCAAACTTGCCAATCTTATTGGTAAAAATACAAACATTAACACTGTCGACTCGGTATCAGACTTACTTAAAGACGATAAAGTCAAGCTAAACGATACTCTCGAAACTACTCCTGAAACCGGAGAAATCGAGATTGATGAAACTAAAAAATCTAAGAAAATTATTATAAAAAAACAAAATAACTAGATGTTCTTTTTCTCAGAAAACAATACTGTTTTAACTTTTAAACCAATTAGTCTCGAATGTGCATATTTATTAATCATAAAAGATGATTTGCCGGGTGCATTAAAAATTTTTGAGACAATAGACTCTCCAAGGGGAAAATGGGGAATATTTCTAATAAATATCTTAAATGGTTATACTGAAGTTTTTCCAAGCTATTTTGATATTAGAAATTTTCTGGAAATCGATTTAGATTTTTTGATTAAAAATGAAAAAATTGATTATGTAGAACAACTTCTTGGTGCTATTGATTTTTTAGCCGAAATTAATCAGGAAGCATACAAATTTACAGCAAGAGTTATGTATGAGAATAAGCTTTTTAATGCTTCAAAAAAATACCTTGATAAATCAAAAAACATCTTTTATAAAGACCCTGAACTTCATTTTATGTATGCAAAGTATTTCATTAATACGCATGAATATAGTTATGCTAATTACCACATAGATGAATGTTTAAAAATTTTACCAGATTATTATCCTGCTAAAAAATTAAAAGCAGAAGTTTGCGAATATTTGCTGTAGCCTGTATAATATAGCTATGAATAATAACAGTGGTGATATATTTCAAGTATCAGGCAATAGCTCATTTAAAGAAAATGAAAACAACTTTTTCCTTTCTGATAGTGTTGCCAAGCCATTATATCAAGATATTACAGAACCGGCGAGAAGATTAAATGACTATGACTTTAATCTTCTTAAAGAAGATGCCTACAAAGATGTAAGCGACGATTTATTCAAACTGGAATATAAAATATCCAAAGTAGAAGAAGATATTCAGTCTCTTGAGCTTCAAATCCAAGCTGCAAAAGATATTCAAAACTATGAATTAGCCGGTGAGCTCAGCGGGCGGCAAATTATCATGAAAGAAGACTACGAAGCTCTTGTTGCTATGTATAAAGAAAAAAGTATATCTGCAAGGCTTACCAATGTATTGGGAGATAAATTAAAACCAAAACTAAATGGATTACAAAAAAATATCTCTGAATTATCTGAAAAACTACTTTCCAAGCTTCCAAAAAGATTTTCATCTGTATTAGAATTAAAAAAATCGCTTCATAAATTAGAAAACATCAGCAGAAGCGTTGATGAATTAATCTCAATGAACATACCTTACGGCGAAAATATTGATAAATATGACCAGCTTTCAAAATATATTATTAAAGCAAACTCAATCCAAAACGAAATATCCAGATTTATCAAATAAAAAACCGAACATTTGAATGTTCGGTTTTTTATTATCTATAACACAATACATACCATATTTATATTAAACAGTATAAATAACCATTTGTGTGAAAAGTATATACTTTTTGTTACAATTTTTTACTTTATATTCCTGATTGAA
The DNA here is from genome assembly GCA_910579975.1 of uncultured Vampirovibrio sp. Taxonomy (GTDB): domain Bacteria; phylum Cyanobacteriota; class Vampirovibrionia; order Gastranaerophilales; family Gastranaerophilaceae; genus CAG-196. The sequence continues at coordinate 63,725 of CAJTWU010000006.1, read as the reverse complement.
ATCATTATTTATTTAAATTAAAATATAAGTATGAAAAGAGTAATTATTGTTTTATCTTTAATGTTATTGAATTTAACACCTGTTTTTTCAGCAGAAAAAACAGAGAATACGCACATTAAAGAAACAATAAAATTACAAGGTCAAATCGAGTATGATGATAATCCGGTAGAAACAATCTATCTTGATGAAAACATCGAAAAACCACAGGTTAATATTCCACAGCGTTCATTAACTCTTCCCGTAGGTATTATAAATATCACTTCTAATGCTAACACTAAAAGAAGTGCTCTTGCACGTTCTGCTGTTAACAGACGCTCATTAGGAGATATTTTACCGCTAGCTGGAAGTGTTTCTGAAAAAGTTGGCGGATTTTCTTATGGTCAAACCTGGGAACAAGAACTTTCATATTCTCAAATGGAAGACACAACCGCTTTTTTTTTAAGGTATGACACTCCAAAATATTTATCTTTAACAACATCTATACGTCAATCAACTAATCAGGATTTAGGAAATCAATACAACACATTAAGAATTGCTCCAGAATGGCATCTTACCAAAAATTTAACTTTAAAAGATTCTTTCACAAGTTATATGAACTTACCCAAAAATAAAAATGCTATAACTTTGATTTACACACCATCTTTACAAAAATACGCAGACTCTTTAAAGTTTGAGCTTGAAGTTGCAGAATCATATTATAGAAATGGTCAAAGAAGTTCTGCTGTAAGCTTTTCAACCGGTTTTAAACTTTAATCAAGAAAGATTTAATATGGCACGCTATAGACAGGAAAAGAAACCTAAAAAGGTTGTTAATAAAGAAAATCAAGGAAATAAAAAAAAGCAAACTTCCTCTAATAGTTCTGCTTATGCAAAATTTAATTATTCATTCTTGACTATAATTTTACTTTTTTGTCTTCTACAGGTTGTTAGAAGTGCTTTTATAAATATATCCAAAGTAATTTCTTATAATGCTAAAATTGTTCAAATTACAAAAACCAGAGATGCTGCAAAAAATTTAAACGAACAATTAAAAGATAACATCAATAACTTTTCTAATGTCAGCGGCATAGAAGCTATTGCAAGAAATAACCTCAAAATGTCATCAGAAGATGAGGTTCTTGTAATAATTAACACCCCTAAAGACGAAGAAAAACAAGATAAAATACCTAAAAAAACAGGTTTCTTAAAACATGATTAAAAATTTATTAAAAGAAGGCTTTATATTAAAATCAAAAGGATATTATAAACATGCAATTGAAGCATTTTATAAAGCTTTAGAAATTGACAATAAAAGTCCAGAACTGTTGTTAGAAATCGCTGATATTTATTACTTAATGGGTGAAGAAGAACATGCTTTGAATTATATTGAACAGGTACTGGATACCAATCCAACCCATATTGGGAGTTTAAAACTTCTAAAAAAGATGTTTGTTGATAAACAAGCATTTGTTCAAGCTGAGCAAACAGCTAAAAATATTTATTACATATCTAAAAACCCGAATGATTTAGCTGAAGTTTTTGAATTACTTAATAAACAAGAAAGATATCAAGAAATTTTTCAGTATGAAATTGAAAAAATATCTTCTGAAATTTTATATGAACTTGCTTATGCAAAATTATTTTGCGGTGAAAATGGATATGAATTAATAAATAAAGCAATTGAAGAACAACCAAATAACACCAAATATCTTTTGCTAAAAGGAAAGATTTTATATAAACAAAATAACAAAAATGAATGCATTGAGCTTTTAAACAATATACCATATGACAGTGCAAATGCTGATTATTTAAACTTTGCTGGACTAATTAAACAGTATCAAAAAGATTATAAGACTGCTTTAAAATATTTTTTGGAAGCAGTAAAAGTATCACCAGAGACTGCAGAATACTACTATAACTGCGCTAGTACTTATTTCAAAGCTGATGAACTTAAACCGGCTAAGAAATTTTACAATATAGCAATTTCACTTGAACCCGAAAATCCTAATTATCATTTTGCACTAGCAAATCTGTATTATTCACAAAAAAAATACAAAAGAGCATTAGAAGAACTCAATTCTAATTTATTTGAGGCAAAACTGTTAAAATCAATTATACTTTATGATACAGGCTATCTTGCTGTTGCAAAAAAAGAACTCGAAGCTCTTATAAAACAAGATTACAATAATGAAATTATAAAAGAATATCTTGAAAAAATTGAAAATGAATTAACTAACTAAAGTATTCTGTATTTTTTAATAAACTATAAATGTATTCAAGTCGTTCTTTATCATGCAAATACCAGTAACCCATTAATACTTCCAATGCAGTTGCCTTACGGTAATCAGCCTGAATAGAACGTCTACCTATAGGGATAGGAAGATTACGTGCTCGTCTTGCAAGTTCAAGTTCATCCTCAGTAAGTTCTGATTCAATAAAATTAAGCATATCTTTCTGAAAAGAAGCATTAACACGTTGGGTAGTTATTGTATGAAGAATTTTGGAATTAGAAGTTTGAAAAATAGTATAATTTCTAACAAAGAGTTCCCAAACAGAGTCTCCAATATGAGCATAATTTCTTAAAACAATAATTTCTTCTAACATAAACTAAGTATAACAAGAATGGTCGGAGGAAATCAAGATTTCCTCCGACCATCTAAGCTAAAATAAAACTACTATGCAAAATATCTAGCCAATAAACCGTCAAAACCGCGACCATGACGAGCTTCATCTTTTGCCATTTCATGTACTGTATCATGTACAGCATCAAGACCTAATTCTTTAGCTTTTTTAGCTAATTGAAGTTTGCCGTCACAAGCTCCAAATTCTGCTTCAGCTCTTAGTTCAAGATTTTTCTTAGTAGAAGTTGTAACAACTTCACCTAACAATTCTGCAAATCTCGCTGCATGATCAGCTTCTTCAAAAGCGTATCTTTTATAAGCTTCAGCGATTTCAGGAAATCCTTCTCTATCAGCTTGTCTTGACATTGCAAGATACATACCAACCTCTGTACATTCACCTACAAAGTTAGCTCTTAACCCTTCAAGAATTTCAGGATCAACCTCTTTAGCACATCCAACACGGTGTTCATCAGCGTAAGCTTTGCAACCTTCTTCAATAGCAGTAAAAACTTCCTTTACAGCACCACAAATCGGGCATTTTTCAGGAGCCTCAGCTGCTGCATAACCACAAACAGAACATACATATCTTGTCATAATTAAATCCTCTCTACTAAATTTATTCCAAATAAATTATAACACAAAGCGCTTTAAAGTGTATAGATACTTGAAAAATGCCAAAAGCATGGTATTATTAGACATGTAAAAGATATACTATAAAAGGAGAACTTATCATAGCTAACGAAGATAGAAGCGCAAGAGGCGCAGGAAAAGACAAGCCGCTTATAAATGAAAGAATAAGAGCGAAGGAAGTACGATTAATTGATGAGAATGGAACAAACCATGGAGTAGTCCCAACATCACAAGCTATGAGAATGGCTGAAGAAGCAGAATTGGATTTGGTAGTTATCAGTCCTAATCAGGCTCCTCCTGTTGCAAAGATTTTAAACTATGGTAAATACAAATACGAACTTGAGAAAAAAGCTAAAGAAGCAAAGAAAAAACAGCATGTTGTTGAGATAAAAGAAATTAAAGTTCGTTATAAAATTGATACACATGATTATGAAGTTCGACTAAAAAATATTAGAAAATTCATATCTCAAGGTAATAAAGTAAAAATTATTGTTATGCTTCGCGGTAGAGAAATGCAGCATTCAAATCTGGCTGTTGAGCTGGCAAATAAATTTATTGCAGACCTTGCAAGTGATCCGATTACTGTTGAGAAAAAACCGGCTGTTGAAGGTCGTAATGTCACAGTATGGCTTGCACCACAGGGATAAAATAAATTTTTTATTTCCCCCTCTTGATTAAAAATCTTTAGCAGATACAATAAAGAAAGAGGCGCATGCCGCGTTAGCTCAGTTGGTAGAGCAAGGGACTGAAAATCCCTGTGTCCTTGGTTCGATTCCGAGACGCGGCACCATTAAAAAAACAAGGTTTATACCTTGTTTTTTTTAGGCAAATCTTCACAATAAATTAGACATATGACTAGTTTTAAAGTCACAACTAATTCTATAAGATTACTATATGGAAGTATTAACTAGTCGAGAAATAGAATATCTATCATTAATAGCATTAGGTTACAAAAATAATGATATAGCTAAGATTTTATCTGTTACAACTAGTACTGTTAGAAAAACTGTAGAATCAATTTTTCGAAAATCCAAAGCCAAAACAAGAGCCCATGTTGTAACAACAGCATTTTTAAACAACATTCTAAGCGGTACAATTTTAGATACAATCAATTATAAATATAAACTATACAAAATGGCGAAGAAATTATCTTCACCATTTTAACTATCCTATAACAGGTTGAGTAAATGTCCTTGCTGCTAAATCTTTATCAAGCATTAACAAGGCTTTTTTATCATCTCCGATTAGTCTTAATGTCGCTAAAACACCACCGACACTAGCTTCTTCTTCAACTTGTTCTTTTAAGTACCAATCCAGAAAAGAAAGTGCTGCTCTATCACGAACCTCTTCTGCTACATCCATCAATGCATTAATTCTGGAAGTTACAAATTCTTCATGTCTTAGAACATGTTCAAAAATTGTAAGAGGACAATCACCTTCTACAATTGGTTTTTCGATAGCTTCAAGTTTAATTGAACCAGCGCGTTCATTTAGATAGTTGAACATTCCCATTGCATGAGCATGTTCTTCTTGAACCTGAACATCAAACCAGTTTACAAAACCTTGAAGATTTTGTTCTTGAAAATAAACTTTCATCGCAAGATACAGATATTCAGAGTAAAACTCTTTGTTTATTTGATCATTAAATGCTTCCTGTAATTTTTCATTAATCATATAAAACACCTCCAATTTATGAAAAAAATTATAACACAAATTTTCTTTGTTATATAATTAAACTTGTATAGGAAATTTTATTCTAAATAAGGAGGAATAATGGAAAGTTTATTAAGTCTGATACAGCCTCATGCATTGGTTGTTTCAGCAGCTATTCTTCTTGTGGCTTATTTCTTTATAGCTACAGAGAAAATCCCTAAAGTTACGGTAGCCCTGGTTGGTGCCTCTTTAACTTTATTATTAGGTCTTTTAGGACAAGCACAAAAAGTTGATGGAGAATTAAATCCATATTATTTTATCAATTATGTTGATTTTAATGTAATTTTCTTGCTTGTATCTATGATGATTATTGTTAGTATTGCTACCCGAAGCGGTATGTTTAACTGGGTTGCAAATGAAATGTTAAAGAAAACAAAAGGTCACCCTAAAACTATATTATGCTGCTTAGCTGTATTTACAGCTGTTGCCTCAGCATTTTTAGATAACGTAACTACTGTTATTTTGATTATGCCTGTTACTTTTGCAATTGCAAAAGAACTTGATATCAATCCTATTCCATTTTTGATTGTTGAAATTTTGGCATCAAATATTGGTGGTACAGCAACTTTGATTGGTGACCCTCCAAACATAATTATCGGTTCAGAAGCCGGTCTTTCATTCATGGACTTTATTAAAGAACTAACTGGTATTGTATCTGTAATTCTTGTTGTAGTTATTGCAGTTATGACATTCTGGTTCAGAAAACATCTTCATGCTACAGAAGAACATATGAAAAAAGTTGTAGATATGGATAACTCTAAAACAATCAAGGACAAAAACTTAATGATTCGTTCATTACTTGTTTTATTACTTGTTATTTTAGGATTTGTTACTCATGATATTACACATATCCAAACTTGTGTTTGTGCTATGGCTGGAGCAAGTATATTATTATTATTTGAAAAACCAACTGATATTTTACACGATGTTGAGTGGAGTACAATATTCTTCTTCATCGGTTTATTTGTAATAATAGGCGGATTTGAAAAAGCCGGTGGTATTGAATTAATGGCAAAATGGCTTATAGACATTACTCATGGTTCACAATCACTTGCTTCTATGGTTATCTTATGGGGTTCTGGAATTTTATCCGGTATCATAGATAACATACCATACACTGCAACTATGACACCAATGATTGCAGAAATTTCAGCGACTAAAGGAGCAGAATTTGCAGCTCCAATGTGGTGGTGCTTATCATTAGGTGCATGTTTAGGCGGTAATATGACAATTATCGGTGCGGCTGCTAATGTTATCGTTTCAGAAACAGCTGCTGCAGAAGGTCATCCGATTAAATTTATGCAGTTCTTAAAATATGGGATAGTAGCAATGCTTATTTCATTACTGCTAAGTACGGTTTACGTCTGGTTCAGATTTTTAAATTAAAAAAAGTAGGGTAGACTAAAGCCTACCCTACTTTTTTCTTGTAATTAAATTATCCGCGGATTATAATATTGATATAGATTTGGGTTAGAAGAGATGATAAAAAAACTATTATCAATATTAGTCGTTTTAATTATATTTTGTTCAGCAGTTTTTGCACAAGATGCTTATGCACCCTATGTTCCTGCGCAAAATGAAATTATATTCAATCAATCAATGTTTAGAATTGATGTTGTTGATCCTGTTGCTTCTACAAACTGGAAGGGGTTGAACTACCCCGGACTTAGAGGAGCTAACCAACTTGTAATTTACTCTCCATCATTTGGAATGAGAACAAACACCAATGAATTTGGAACAGAAGCTATTGTAGTAGGTGATACCGTTGTATCTTTAAGCGGAGCAGATTCTCTTATTCCTGCAAACGGATTTGTAATATCAGGTCATGGAAGTGCAAAAAAATGGATTAACGAAAACATAATGGTAGGTTCTAAAATCTCTTTGGATTTAGAGAAAAAAATTATAACATCTTATGTTACATCTGATACGTTTTTATATACAGCTAAAGAAAAAATTAAAGAAGTTCAGAATATGATGGCTTTTTATAGTCAGACTTGTACTGATTATAACTCAAAACGAACTGAACAAAGCTTAAGCAAAGCAAAAGATTTTGTTTCAAAAGCTCAAAGAAACAGCGAAGACTCTCAAAAGTATTCTTCTCGAGCAATTGAATATGCAAATATGGCAATGTCTACTGTTGTTCCTTATAATCCAAATGAACTCAAAGGAGTTTGGATAAGACCAACTTATTATAATCAGGAAAATATTGAAAAAGTTTTAAATTACCTTGCAAATTCAGGAATTAATAATGTTTTTATTGAAACATACTACCATGGAAAAACTATTTTCCCATCTAATACAATGGAAAAGTACGGTTTTATTAAACAATACGAAGACTATGTTGGCTTTGACCCTCTTAGAATATGGATTTCAGAAGCTCATAAACGTGGTATCAAAGTTCATATTTGGTTCCAAACATTCTATGTTGGAAATAAACCCCCTGAAAGCAATCCTGAATATATTTTAGCTAAACGTCCGGATTGGGCTAACTATCAAAAGAAAAATGCGGATTCTGAAACTCTTGTTTATTCTGTTTCAGAACACAACGGTTATTTTATCGATCCGGCAAACCCTGAAGTTCAAAATTTCTTATATGAACTTCTTTGTGAAATAGTTACAAGATATAAACCTGATGGTATAAATCTGGATTATATTAGATATCCTCAATCTTTATCCGCTAATTACAGTAATTATGATATGTCAAATTGGGGTTACACAAAGTTTGCAAGAGAAGAATTTCAAAAAGTTTATGGAATTGACCCGATAGAACTAAAGCAATCTGATGCATTGTGGAATTACTGGAGGTTTTATCGCTGCTCAAAAGTTACAAATTTCGTAAAACGTGCAAGCGGATTGTGTCGTTCAAATAATATTCAACTTACAGCCGTTATTTTTCCTAATAGAACTACAGCCATAGAAACAAAACTGCAAGATTGGAAAAATTGGTCAATCAATAATTTTGTAGATGGCTTTACTCCGCTATTTTTAACTTGTGATGATAAAACTGCAATTAACTTAATGGAAGAAGTTTTGAGAAACAAATCAGCAAGCACAAAGCTTTATGCCGGATTATTTGTAACATTTATGAATGGTTCAAATTCTGATTTAATAAAACAAATCCATGCTGCTAGAAAATATGCGCTTAACGGATTAATTTTATTTGACTATGCTCATCTTAATGACAGTTATGTCAATACACTTACTGAAAGCATTTTCAGACCTGTAAAGAAAGAAATTGTCATAACAGAGTCATACACACCGGTCGTAACAGTAACAAAACCACAACAAGAAACTCAAAGGGCTAAGAAAAAGCGTGGCAGAAGAAAATAATACTCAAAAAAGACAATATTTAGGTATTTGGTTTGACTGTTGTGGAACTTACGGCAGAATTTATAAGACCAAAGATGGAACTGCATACACTGGAAGGTGCCCGAAGTGTTTGCGTTCAGTTAGAGTGAGAGTAGGAGAGGGCGGCACAAATAGGAGATTCTTCCGTGGAGAATAGTTTAGAACAATTAAGAAAAGAAAATGAAGTTTTAGACATTTTTTGTAATCTTGTTACAATACCGTCACCTTCATTAAAAGAAGAAAAAGTTATTGAATGGATTTTAAAATTTTGTCAAACAAATAATATTACTGCAAGATGTGATGCATATGGAAATGTTTATATACAAGTCCCGTCAACTGATGAAACAAAAGAACCACTAATGCTATCTTCACATATGGATGTTGTAGGAGATGACAGTCCTGTTGAGCTTTTATTTGACGGACAATTTATTAAAGCCAATGGAAGAACTCTAGGTGCTGATGATAAGGTTGGAGTAGCTTGTGCCTTAATGCTAGCAAAGGAATTAACAAACAATACTTACTCACATGGCGGATTAGAAATTACTTTTACCCGCGATGAAGAAACAGGTATGAGCGGAGTTGAGCATGTTGAATTTGACAAAATCCAATCTAAATATATCTTAGTTTGTGATGCAGATAAATTAGGTCAATTACAAATTTCAGGTGCTAGTTATACAAATGCCAAAATAACAGTAAAAGGCTTAAAAGGAGGTCATTCAGGCATTGATATTGGAGATAAAACCAGACTAAATGCGGCTAAACTTATCTCTGAACTTCTTGCAGAATTTCCTCAAGGAGCTTATTACACTGATGAAACAGGAGTAATTACATCTTGTAATTTAGGAGCAGTTGTAGCGGGCGGAGTACAAAATTCAATCGCTTCTATTGTTGAAAAAGGAATTAAAACTAACGATTATATTACAGAAATCTTTAAAAAGACTTCTACAAATATTATAAATACATTAGGTATGGCCTCCTACTCAATCAGAAGCGCTTCTGTTCAAAAAGAAAACGAACTGAAAGAGTTGATGTCTTCTATTGTTGATAAATTCAACAAAAAATATGAAGATTTAGCCATTGCAGAAATCGAGTTTGAAGTTCACTTATTACCATTTGAAAAAGCTGATGATGATAGGATAGAAATTGCTCATACCCGGGCTTGTAAAAATGCCGGACTTGAAAATAAAATTGAATCATTCCATGCTGGAGCTGAAACACATATTTATTGTCACAACAAAAATGCAAACGGTGAAACTTTTATGCCTTCACTTTTAGGTTTAGCTGATGTTTACAATATGCATTCTGCAGAAGAAAAGGTTGATTATAATACTCTTCTAAAAGGATATGAAGTTATAAAAAATACTTTTGAAGAATTTAACAAATAGCAAAAATATTTTTCACAGGTTTTTATCATTTAAAAGGAGAACATATTATGAATATAACATTTGAAGCAGCCAAACCAAGAGTTAATTGGGCAAGAAACATCAATAATATTGAATACACTGTAGATAAAACATTAAAAAATAAGATTGAAACAATCAAGCCTGAACTTGAAGCTGAAGCTAAAAAACGTAAAACTAATATAACTTTGGCACAAAAAGAAGACTTACTTTTGGTTAATTCAGGAGCAATTACAACAACAATCGAAGAGGTGAAATCAAAATCAAGTCATGATTTATATAATTCCATCTTAGATAATGTTTATAAAAATGAAAAAGCCTCAAAAGGTATAGAATTATCAAGGTTAATATAAAAAAAGTCCTGAGTTTTACTCAGGACTTTTTTTATTTATAGACCTACGCCATAGCTTTTTCTACTGCAACAGCAACTGCAACAGTAGCACCAACCATAGGATTGTTACCCATACCGATTACACCCATCATTTCTACGTGAGCAGGAACTGAAGAAGAACCAGCAAATTGAGCATCACCATGCATTCTACCCATAGTATCAGTCATACCGTAAGAAGCTGGACCAGCAGCTACGTTATCAGGGTGAAGAGTTCTGCCTGTGCCGCCGCCTGAAGCTACGGAGAAGTAATTTCTACCATTTTCCCAGCACCATTTTTTGTAAGTACCAGCTACCGGATGTTGGAAACGTGTTGGGTTAGTTGAGTTACCTGTAATAGAAACATCAACACCTTCTTTAATCATAATTGCAACACCTTCTGATACATCATCAGCACCGTAGCATCTTACTTTAGCTCTTTCGCCATCTGAGAATGGAGTTTCTTTAACAATTTTAAGTTCGCCTGTTTTGAAATCGTAAGCAGTTTCAACAGCTGTGAAACCGTTAATTCTTGCGATAACGTAAGCAGCGTCTTTACCTAAACCGTTCAAAATAACTCTTAGAGGTTCTTTTCTAACTTTGTTAGCATTTCTTGCAATACCGATAGCACCTTCTGCAGCTGCAAAAGATTCGTGACCAGCTAAGAAGCAGAAACATTTTGTTTCTTCTCTAAGAAGCATTGCTGCTAAGTTACCGTGACCAATACCAACTTGTCTTCTATCACCAACAGAACCTGGAATAGCAAAAGCTTGTAAGCCTAAGCCGATTGCTTCTGCAGCTTCAGCAGCTGTTTTAATACCTTTTTTAAGAGCGATAGCGCAACCAAGAGTATAAGCCCAAGAAGCGTTATCGAAAGCGATTGGCTGAATGCCTTTAACAATCGCATCTACGTCAATACCTTTTGATAAGCATAGTTCACGAGCTTCTTCCAAGTTTTTAAAACCGTATTCAGGTAAAACTTTTTTAAGAGTAGCTTCGCGTCTATCTTGTCCTTCAAATTTTACTGTCATATTTTTACTTTCCTTTTTATTTTTATCTTGTAGTTTTCACTTTGAGCCTAAGCTCATTTATCCCTACTCAACTCTAGGGTCAATATACTTAACGGCATCAGCAAATCTGCCATAAGTACCGATATTTTTTTCGTAAGCTTCTTTAGGGTCAACACCTTTTTTGATAGCATCCATAACTTTTCCAAGATTAACAAATTGATAACCAATAACTTCGTTATTTTTATCAAGACCCATTTTCAAGATGTAACCTTCAGTAAGAGAAAGGTATCTAACACCTTTTTGCTTAGTAGAATGGATTGTACCAACCATTGAGCAAAGACCTTTACCCAAATCTTCAAGACCAGCACCAACAGGAAGACCGTTTTCAGAGAAAGCTGATTGAGTTCTACCGTAAACGATTTGTAAGAATAATTCTCTCATTGCAACATTAATAGCGTCACAAACCAAATCTGTATTAAGTGCTTCTAAGATTGTTTTACCAGGAAGGATTTCACCAGCCATAGCAGCAGAGTGAGTCATACCTGAACAACCGATTGTTTCAACAAGAGCTTCCTGAATAACACCTTCTTTAACATTAAGGGTTAATTTACAAGTACCTTGTTGAGGTGCGCAGCATCCGCAACCGTGAGTAAGACCTGAAATGTCTTTAATTTCTTTACATTTAGTCCATTCACCTTCTTGAGGGATTGGAGCTGGTACGCCTTTTACTCCACGGCATACGCAGCATTGATTTTCTACTTCATGTGTAATTTCTATTTTGCCCATTTGACCTCCTTATAATCAAAAAATTTAGACAATTAAGCTATTCATATAGAAAATTATACAATAAACATGATTATAAGGCATGAAAAAATTATTTAACCAGTTCACCCAAAGTATCTACAAAACCTTTACCAAACAAATTATAGGCATTTGCAGCATGCTTTTTAGCCAAATTCATTACATTTGAATTATCATTTAATAAATTAGAAAAATAATCTTCGCTTATTTTTAAATCTTTTATTTCTATATCTTGAGGATTAAATTCAACTTGTTGAGGGGCTTCAGGAGCATCTAGCGGCTCAATTTCAAACCCGGCGGGCGCTCCCAGATTTGAGAACATATTATTTTGTTCTTCCAGAGGAGATACTGAAGAAGCTTTCATTAACAATTTTGCAAAAGTATCATCCTCTAAATCAAATCCCTGAGGTTTTGTTAGACCAGCTGTTGCCGAAGCGGATATTTGACTTACTATATTCTCCAATATACTCATATTTGCATTTTATAATATTTTTTTCAAAATCCCCTCCTCTCAAAAGTTGAAAAATTATGTTATAATAATTCTATGATTAAGAATATATTTTTAACGGTAATTTTATTATTTTGTTTAAACTTATCTGTTTTAGCTGAAAATATTCAATACAAGAATATTCAACCTAATGAACATTTAAAATTCTCTGATAACGGTCAATGGAGTATTGCAAACAAAAAAGACCCAAATTCATTTTTAAAAAAAGTTTCTGATGGAACCGGCAACTACTCCGAATTTTATAATTCTAAAGGAGAATTTGTTTTCTCAACCGGATGTCAGTATGAGTTTATACATAATGGTAATTTAATCGGTTATTCAAATCATGAACTTAAATTTTATGAATTTTCAATGGAAAATGAAATACTAACTCATAGAGAATTAAGTAAAGAAGAAATCCAAAAACTATTTAAAGATTTTAAAATAATTAATATCTCTGATTTTTCTACCAGTACAAATTCATTGAGAATTAAAAAAGACAAAAAACGCTTTAAAATAATATTATTTAACGATACAGACCGATATTTTTATCATTACGGATTTACTTCAAATAATGCAAAATTTGAAACTTATCCGCTTAGAGGATTTTTAAATATTACCAAAAAAGGAATGATACAATTCTCTCATTTTGGTGATAATACAAAAGAAAATCCATGGTTTATTTTACTTGTAAGATAAATTGTTACAAAACTTCACCTAATCATGTTTGCGAAGAGCGTTTTTTGAGTGTACAATCATGCTAGGAGGCTTTATTTTGTCTAAAGGCTACGAAAGTTTTAATAATTCTGAAACATCTTTTAGAAAATCCACACTTATCCAAGAAAGAATAGGACTGGTTTCTACTCATATGTATAAGCAGTTTTTAGAGTATCAGCATGCTACTCTAAATTCTACTGAAATTTTTGCAGAGATGATTGAAAACCTTAAAGCAATTGCAGATTCAATGAAACAATCTTTTGCCTCAAGAGGAATTACTGCAGAAAATATCTTTGTAGAACATAATAAAGATAAAAGTGTAGTTGTAATAAATATTTTATGGCACACTATCAGCCTCACTACACATTGCAACTATGAACCTCAGGCATTATTCAGAGAAGGTAATGCACCAATGTTTTCGGGTCGTATAATGGCTATCAATGGAAATTATAATGAACTGATGGAGGGCGCTAAAACAAGACACGAAATGATGGAACGGCTTCTTGAGAAAGAAGTTGCCTCGTTATTTGTTCCTGCGGACAAAGCTCAAAATTCTATTTTCAAAATTAGACATTTATCAAATCGTGAATTCTTTTTAAACTCTTCTGATGCTTCCAGAGAATTTGTTCTAAAAGTTATCGAAACAATATGCGGCGGAGGATTGTATCACGAAGAAGGCTCAAGAAAGAGTTTTAATATTTAGTCCACTTTTTGTAAAGCTTGTCTATTGTAACATTTAAAGCATGAGCAATTCTATAAACTAAATAAATACTTGGCGTAACTCTTTCATTTTCTATCTTAGTGATATGTTTAGTAGAGATATCCGAAAGTTCAGCAAGTTTTTCTTGCGTCAAATGTTTCTTAATTCTTTCAATTTTGATATTAAGAGCTAAATTTTTCCTCAATTCATATTCCATAGCTCAATTATAAACTCACTAATACTTTATGATAACCGCCAACTAACTATTAAAAGTTGTCAATTAGCAACATCTGGTGTACAATCTAAGTTATAAGTATTGCCCCGAGGAGGCCATATGCATTGCAAAAACCAAACCTATGAAAAATCCCTGGAAAACGCTCGTAATTCGTTATTAAAAGCTCAAGTTTATTGTAATGTAATAAGAGAATTATTGATTTTCCTTGGTTGCAAACCATTTTCGGAAGATTTTCTAAATGACATTTTAGAAAATGATATTAGAAAATTTATACTAAGACAAGAGAAAAAATTAAATAAAATTTTAAAAGAGGAGGTTCATTCAAATGACACTAAGAATTAGAATGATACTTATGAATCAATTTGAACACCTGCTTGAAGAGCTTGAAATTGCTTCTGAAGAATTACAAAAAACTGATTTAAAATCTATCAATGCTGATATTTTTATCGCAACACAGAGAGTTAAAGAATTTCAGAATACAGTAATTAAAGAATTTGAAAAACGTCATAAAGAAAAATTACAGAGACTTAAGTCCATAAAAAAAAGTAAAACTTAAATTTTGTAACAAAGTTCTTGATTTCAAGGTGTTTTTATGGTTTTTTATATATGGATAAGTCGTATCCTCTTGGACTTATTCGGATATAAGCGGCTCGAGGGTAGTAAAGTCAAGTTTAACTAACCTCATATATCAATGAAAAAAGAAGGAAAAAAAGAATGTTAAAAATTAGATTAAAAAGATTAGGTGCAAAAAAAGCTCCTACATACAGAATTATCGTTATTAATTCAACTACAAAACGTGAAGGTAAACCGGTTGAAGAATTAGGTTACTACAACCCTAAAACAAAAGAAATGAAGCTTAACCTTGAAGGTGCAAAATCTTGGATTTCTAAAGGTGCTCAACCTACAGATACAGTTAAATATCTTATTGCTAACTGCAATGAAGATGGTTCACTAAACTACAAAAAATCTGAAACTGTTAAACTTTCTAAAAAAGCTCAAGCTAAAAAGGCTGAAGAAGAAGCTAGAAAAGCAGAAGAAGCAAAAGCTGCTGCTGAAGCTGCTGCAAACGAAGCAGAAGCTCCTGCTGAAGAAACTACTGAAGCTTAGTATAAAAAATATAGAACAAAAAGTCCTTGCAATTCTTGCAAGGACTTTTTTGTTTATAAAAATAATCTAACTATACCATAAGATTTTAAGCGCTTATTATCCTTATCAGAAGGATTTGCCTTTATATAATTCTTTAAAACTTTTCTAGCGCTAAAATATTTATGCTCACGAATATAGATGTTAGTTAAACAAATTGTATATTCAATATTATGCGAGTTTCTTGAAATAAGGTTTTCATACTCTTTAACAGCATTTGCTATTTGACCATTTTTTGAATAAATCTCTGCTAGAAGATAATGTGAGTCTTCGCTATCCTGAAGCTGCAAAGCACCCAACAAATATTTTTGAGCTTTTTCCAAATCATTTGAGTAGTAATACACAACTGCAAGATTATAATATATCATAGCACGTATTTCATTGCTATCCGCTAATTTTAAAGCTTTTTTAAGGCATTTTACAGCTTTTTCATAATCTTTATTTGCAACATAGCTATCAGCTAAATCTATATATCCGCCGGCAAGTTTTGGAGCCTTTACAATATATGAAACAGCCTCATCCATTTTTGCACGCTGAACTTTTTCTGCACTACCCATAACCAAAAAAGAAGTATAAGTGCCATAAGGCTTTGAGTCGTTTGTGATATCCGGTTTGATTTTATACAAAAGCTTAATTGTATTAATATCAGCCAGAGTAAGCTCTTCACGTTCATCATTCATAACCGATTTTGAGTCCTTGGTTGAATGCATTATGTCATCTTTGTTACTGCTATGCCCCATAAACCCCAAAGCATGAACAATTTCATGCAGAGCTGTATTATAAACCTGATTTTTTGAATAATACACATTATTAGGATCTTTTAGATAAAATTTTATAATTGTGTGTTTTAAAAAATTCACATTCAATTCTGGAACAGTATATGCAACAACATATTTACCGGAATTAATATCTGCAGGATTATCAGAATTAAATTCTATAATTATGTTAGGATTGTTATCAGCCTTTGTAAAAAGCAACTGATGTTCAGTTGCAACTTCCCATTTGGTAAAAGCATTTTCAATTTCTTTAATAAAGTATTCAGGCACTCCATTGGAATTGACAAAACCGTAAGTTATAGGAATTTTACTCCATCGCATAACTTTCTGATTATAAACTGTTTGAGTAATATAATTTTGAGGATATTTTTTATTAATTTCACGTTTAAAATCAATTAAAAAAGACTCCGCTTTTAATTTTGCCGTATCATCTATCGGGTATTTGATAAAATTTAAGAGTTTATCCTGAGAAGTTGAGTCAAAAGGCGAGTTAATAATAGAATTTACATACAAATCACGATATTTTGAGTCTTTCAGCCCCAACTCAAATGATTTTTCCAAATACTCTTGAGCCTGTGTAATATTATTTTTCTTAAAAGAGTATTCAGCTTTTATGGCGAGAATTTTATCCATATTATTATTTCTGTAATTTGCAAATATACACAAACTACAGAAAATTACTAAAAGAACCCACAGTCTTTTATTCTTCATTATCTTTAATGCCTTTATCTATATTTAAGGTTTTCACCAAAGTTCTAACATCGCCTTTAAGTTTAAAATATTCAGCAAACTTAGGTGTTGTTTTAATATTAAAAGAACGTCCGTTTTTGTCTTTATGACGTGATATCAAACCTTTTTCCAGAAGTTCAGCTACATGTTCATAAGCATTTGAACCTCGTAAATCTTTTAATAAAGACTGACGTATAGGCTCTTTCAGAGCGATGACCGTAAGGGTTTTTAATACCGGCGGTTTAAGTTCAACCGGACAAAGTTTTTCAACAATATCAAGGTGTTCTTGTTTTACTTGCAAAATATATCCGTTTTCGTCATCAATTTCCAAAGCGCCGTCACGAGAAGCATAATCCATAATAAGTTCAAGCAAGGCTTCTTCGACCACTTCCGGTTCTTCTTCAAGAATTTCTGCAATATCTTTTATTTGAAGCACTTTGGCTGTAACAAACAGAACGGCTTCAATTCTAGACTTCAACTGTTCCATCTTTTACCTCTTCTGAATATCTTACAACATATAAATCGCCATAAAACTCATCTTGCATTAAATCATAATCACTATCAACTGTTAAAAATAATAATGAAATATATGCGTTAACTCTATCCATTCCAAGGAGAGTTAATTCAGTTAGCTCAATTCTATCCTGACGATTAAGAATTTCTTCTAAATTCGCTTTTAGTCTTTGTACACCATTTTCGATATACTCATCATGTGCAAGATTAATAATATCATCTGGAGAAAGTTTTGCATAATTCTGAACCCGACGTTTTGCTCTTTCATGTGCATTTTTAAGAGATGCTTTTTTATCAAGCATTTCATAAAATTCTAATTGACGGATTAAATCCCTCAAAGTTACAACACGATTGTGGTTAAGACGCACACTTGTTCTACGCTGCAAAACTTCATCAATAGAGATTACATTATTTGTTGGAATGTAATCTTCCTCATAATCTAAAGGCATTTCATCATCATAACCGTACTCATCTTCACGAGGCGGTTCAAAATCTAATACATCAAGCCCCTCAAGCACATTTGATTTCAGTTTCAAAAGTATAGCAGCAAAAAGTAGAGTTCTCCCTGTTAAACGAAGGTTTTGAGCCTTAGACTGGAACAAGTGTGTAAGGTACTTATCCGTAACCTCAACAATATCAACATTCCAAGGATCAATCTTACCCTGTTTTGCCATATTTACAAGAATTTCAATCCCGTCAACTTCTGCTGACTGAACTGCGTTTTCTCCTATCCCTTTTATACTTTCGATATTATTTATCATATTCCTATTATACTCTATATCCCTTATTGTTTACTCCTCCGGATTTAGGAGAAGATTAATAATCCTTATTTATTATTTTAAAAAATGAACCTTCTATATCATATTTTTCATCATTTAAAATATGCTGAATTATTTCTTCTGTACGTTCTTTTGTTTTGGAAGGAAAGACTTCTAGCTTATACAACTCTCTACGTTTGTCAAATAACGATGGATAATAAGAATTGCCTTTTTTAAGAGCAGCTGTACCAACAATTTGAGATATGTAAAATTTTGCAACAACTTGCTCCTCTCCAATTAAAGATTTGCTTGTAATAGTACAAACATCCTGAGTTTTATTACAATGAAGACTTGCCACAGGAAAAGTTATAATTATAAACAAACCTGCAGCTGCACATATTGTAACCCATTTTAAAATTTCTTTTCTGTTCAAGCTTTGTACCCCTAATCCCTTAACTTAACCCCGGTAACTTTTGAAATACCTTTTTCTTTCTGCGTAACTCCAATTGTCCGATTTGCTGACTCAATCATAGGTTTTCTGTGGCTTACGACAATAAACTGGGTTGTTTCAGCCTGTGATTGAACAATATGAGCCAATTTTTCGACATTTATACCGTCTAAGCTTGCGTCAACTTCGTCAAACGCATAGAAAGGTGCCGGCATATATTTTTGGATAGCAAACACAAAAGACAATGCCGTTAAAGCTTTTTCACCACCCGACATGCCGGCTAAGCGTTGTTTTTTCTTGTCTCTCGGTTGTGCTTCAATATCCAAACCACCCGCAAAAGGATTTTCTTCGTTTTCTAAAATAAGTGTACCTTCACCATCAGAAAGTCTGTGGAAAATATCTTTAAAGTTTTCGTTAATTACGTTATAAGTCTTAAGGAAAGTTTCTTTCTTTAAATCCTCATACCCCTTCATACGCTCCATAATTTGAGTACGTTCATCCGTTAAAGTTTCTATTTGTCTTTGCAATGCCTGTTGACGTTCTAGAACCTTATCATAATCTTCCAGAGCTCTCATATTTACAGCACCCAATTCATCCATTCTTCGCTGTAATCTCTGAATACGTGCCGTAATCTCATCAATTGACATCTCAACAGGAGTTAACTCCGAAATATTCACTCCGGCTTCAGACAAGATATTCTTTGTTTCTTCTAACATCGGCTCGAGTTCACGACGGCGAGCTTTAAACGACTCAATTTGTTCTCCGATTTTTTCAATATCAGAAAGTTTTAAGTTTTTCTGAGTCTCTAAATCAACTAAATCTTTATTAATAGCATCTCGTTGATTAAGAAGTTCTCCTAATTTTTCAGTAATTTCTTTAATCTGGACATCAAGAACTTCAAACTCATTTTCCAAACCTTTAATTTCTTCTGCAAATTTAGCTTTGTCTAACTCAAGCTCTTTATTTACCCCGAGGGTTCTTTCAATTGTATCGTTATGAGTTCTTATTGTTGTATTAATAAAATCAATTCTTTGATGTAAACCTTCTATTTCATTATTAGCATCAGCTAAGTTTTTTTCATAACGCTTGATTTCAGCTTCAACTCCTGAAGTTTTCTCTTTCAAATCCTTCAAATCAGCATCATTCATAAGCTTTTCAACTTCGCTAATTTCAGTTTGAAGATTTGTCATTTTTTCTGAAATTTCAATATGCTGCTCTTCTATTTTATCTAACTCTTTTTCAATTTTTGAAACTTCAGGTTCAGTTATTTTCAAAAATTCTAATTTTTCGTCAATATTTTTCTGAGTATTAGAAAAGCTTGTTTCTAAATTTGTTAATTCCAATTTCGCTTTATTGAATTCAGTTGTAGAAGAAGAATAACGCCCTCTAATATCTTCCATCTTAGCTTCCAGAGATGAGCGTTTTGAAACAAGAGCAGAATACTTAGACTCCATTTCTTTAAGTCTTGCTCTATAAGTATCTATTTCACTATCTGAATTTTGAGCGAACTTTAAACCAGTTTTACGAACAGCACCACCCGTAATTGAACCTGATTTTTCAAACAAATCTCCAGAAAGTGTTACCATTCTGTATTTACCGATAAGTTTATTAGCAACCGAACGGTCCTCTACAACAAGAGTGTCACCCACTGCGTAGTAGAAGGCATTTAAGTATTCATCTTCAAAATCAATTAGATTAATCGCAAAATCAATTACCCCTTTTTCTTTTGGAAGATTCAAACTTTTAGGACATTTTACGATTTTATTAAGTGGAACAAATGTAGCACGTCCGGCATTTGAAGACTTCAATAACTCAATACAAGTAGAAGCAACATGTTCGTCATCAACAACAACATGTGCCATTCTACCGCCCACAGCAATTTCCATTGCTGTAGAATACTCTTCATCAACCTGACCTAATTTCATTAAAGGTGCATGCACACCTCTTATATTAGCATTCACAACGGTATCAACCGCACGTCCAAGGTTAGCTTCTTCATTTGCATTCTTAATTGCTTCAAGCTGATATATTTTCTTACGTGCTGCTTGAAGGTCATAGTCCATATCTGTGATTTCATTTTTAGTTTTATCATATTCATCCAGTGTACTTTTAAGGATATTTTTGAAATCATCAAGTTCTGAGGCAAGCTGCTCTATCATTAATTCCTTGGAAGATTTTGTTTCCGAGAAATTCGCTTTGAATGCTTCTAATTCTGCTAATTTATTTTTAGCTTCCTCAATCTGTTTCTTTTTAGAGGATAAGTCCGCTTCCATTGGAGCTTGTTTTTGGATAAGTTTAGTTTCCTTGTCTTGTTCTGCTTCAAGTTCTTTTCTTAAATTATTACGCTTTTCAATATGCTTTTCAGCAGTTTCATTCAATCCCGACATATCTTCAAGAATTTTATGAAGAATTTTCTTCTGTTCTTCAATATTAGCCTCAATCCCTTTGATATTTTCCTGAGTCATTGAGATTTTTAGCTCTGATTCTTTAATTTTACCTTGCTGAGTTTCAATACCGTTTTTAGTATTTTCAATAGTTTTCAGATTATCTTGTATTTGTTTATCAGCAAATACAATAGATGAATTTTTTCTAGCAATAGAACCCTTAATTTCTTCTGCTTTTTGTTTAAGCTCAAGCTGGTGGGTTTCGCCTTTTTCTTTGATTGTATTAGAAATCTCTTCGTATTTTTCACGAATAAGTTTTAACCGTTCGTCAATATCCTTTGACTTAAGCTCTTCTTCTTTTTTCTTTTTGGTAAATTCTAAGATATTTTCATGAGCCTTTTCAAGATTTCTTTTCAAATCAAAGAATTTAACAGTGTTAATCTGACTTTCCAAGCCTGATTTTTCATCTTTTAATTTCTGATATTTCAATGCAACTTCGCGTTCTTCATTGAGTTTTTCAAGGTTAACATTAACTTCATTCAAAATAAGAGTAGAGTTAACAACACGTTTTTCAACAGTCTCCAATTCACCCATAGCCTGTTCTATACGGCGGTCAAAATCAGCAACACCGGCGATTTCATCAATAATTTTTCTGCGCTCACCCGGTGTACAGTTAGTGATAGACATTACATCACCCTGCATCATAACATTATAGCTATTTGGTGTAATATTATACTTTTCCAATTTGGCATGAATATCAGATAAAGTAGCAATCTTATCATCCAAATAATAAATACTGTTAAAACCTTGAGAAGATTTTCTAATCCTTCTTGCAACAGAAAAATCGCCGTCTTCGGTTTCACCAAAAGTTACTTTTACAAAAGCTTCATTCCTTTTGTTATAGGTTGAAATTAAATGAAATAGCTTTTCAGCACGAAGGGTTCTGGATGTAGATAGTCCAAGTGCAAAAAGAATACTATCAATAATATTACTCTTACCTGAACCATTTGGTCCGGATATAGTAGTAAATCCTTTAAGCATTGGTATTTCGACTTTATTGGCAAACGACTTGAAGTTATCAACTTCCAGCTGCTTAATGTACATTAATCCCCTCCCATACTTAATTAGACACTAAACGCAAAGTCATGTCAAACAGTTTACAATGGGTAACATCCTATTAACGGATGATATTAGGCAATATAAGTTAAAGCAATATTTTTCTGAGTCGTTATCCATGTTGACTTTTACAAAAAAACCATTAAAACCTAACAAAACAGGAGACTACGCTATGGGAATGGCAGCTTCACAAGCAAGATATTTAGCACTTACAGCCCGCAAAACTAATACTGAATATGAAGGGCAGCAAATTAACCAGGCAAGAACTGCACTTGCCAATCAAAGTGCAAATTTATTTAATAGGCTTTTGGGCTTAGAAGTTCCAACAGCACCAAAAACAACCGATTATACAGAATTACAGTACTCATATTCAGATGGAACCAATGATTCTGTTATAGAAAGCTGGCAGCAATTATCCAGTGCAGATCCTAATTATAACTATATCGTAAATCACTATTACTACACAAATGTCTATACCGGAGGACAAAAACTCTTAAGTAATCCGGAAGTTCAAACAAAAGGTGAAGTTGTAAAAGAAAATCTTACTCCTAATGTTACAGGAGTATCTATTGACCCTGTTAGTAAAACTGCAGTTGTTACACTTGATGATGGAACAACAAGAACCTACAATGCCGTAAGCGGTTTAGAAAAAACCAAAGATCTTGAAAATGCTCTTCAAGATTTCGACACAGCTCAAGATAAAGCTATAGCAAACGGCTTGCTTTCAGAAGAGGCTATTTATGGTTGGCAAGATAGCAGCGGTGTATGGCACTTTATGGTTGAGGATGATTTGGATAAAGGTGAATACAATGATTACTCAACTATATATAAACCCGGTTACATTGGAAATTGTGAACTAACTGAATTAACTTTACCGCTTGAGAAAGACGTAAAAGCTGAACTTGAACAAATTGTTAAAGATTTGCCTGATACAGAGTTTGCAAAATACTTTGATGATAACAACAATTATGCCGGATATGGAATTTATTCATTCCAGATGAATGGCAAAACATATTTTGCCTCTGAATATGATTTATACAACAGTATGCAGACCTATGATGAATATGGAAAGCCCATAGAATCACAAGAAAAATTACCATATTACAATGCTTCATACATAAAAACAAAAATTGAAGAAACAAACCACGCATTATTAGAAACAGATGGAAACGGTCGTTTTACATCCGTAAAATTTGATGATGACAGTGTTGTATATGCCTTAAATGTTGAAACCGTTACAGACGAAGCAGCATATGAAGATGCAATGAATGAATATCGTTATAAAGTACAACAATATGAAAAAACTATTGCTGATATTAACGCTAAAACTTCAATCATTCAACAGGAAGACCGAACACTTGAATTACGTTTAAAACAGCTTGATACTGAACAAAATGCTTTATCAACAGAAATGGAAGCAGTCAAAAAAGTTATCAAAGACAATGTCGAATCAACATTCAAGACATTCTCTGATTAGTGCTACGCACGTAGATAAGGGACGGCTGCTATTTTGTCAAAACTACAAGACTATTTTGAAACTCCAAAGCAATCTTTGGAACAAATTACAAGGAGGTTTAAGTTGGTTGAACTCAGCCCGCTTTTTTATTACCATTCATTTCTTATTTCCTGATTTTCTGTATTACTTACTTCCAGCTCTGTTTCATAATACTCTTGAGAAAGCTGTGTATCAGTAATATTTACATTAACAAGTTTTTTCAAAACATCAATATAATCAAGGCATTTTTTACCTTTAACACCTTGAGTCTGCATTACTATTTCACCATTTGGTAATAATTTTATTTTCAATTTCTTATCGCCCATATTAAACTCCTTAATCTATATTTACCGTCAAGACTATAGTATTATCGTCAAGGACTTCCTCTTCCTCAACCTCCATATTATTATCTTTGAGTTTATTGACAATGCTTAAATATGCTTCTTCCTGAACATTTAAAGCGTATTCACTATTTAAATCATTTACTTTTTCTTCTGCATTATCAGTACTAAGACAAGTAATCATCAGAGAATAGGGTTTATTTTCAGCTTCTTTTTCAAAAGATAAAGTATAGCTGTCAACTTGACCACTAATTTTTCCATATTCATCTTTAATATTTACTACACCATGTTCTTCAAGTGTTTTAATTAAAACATCTTTATCCATAAAAACCGTTTCAAAGCTCTTCTCCATAAAATGTTTTGCAGTAATCACATGAACATCTTCACATACTTCATCAGCAACTGTTTCTTGATTTGATGCAATAGAAGTAACAGCCGAAGCTGCAATAACTACACCTATAGCTTGATATAACAAGAATGGAACTGCAATAACCGTACAAGACATAATTTTTCTCCTATATTAAAAGTCCAGTGTTCTACCGCCGCGACTTGTTGAAACATTTTCAGTATCAAATTCTTTTGAGTATGACTTTAAGTTAGATGTTTTTGCTGCACTTACAGCTCTAACATTAGCCCAAGCGCGAAGTGCAAGAATTTGTTCTCTTTGAGTCATTGAAAGAGGAACCGTTGTTTGAATATTCTTAACTAAATCTTCAAACTTAAGTGGTCTATTTTCAAAGAAAGCATCACAAAGGGCAGACACAACAACCTGTTCAATTTCAGAACCGATAAAACCTTCAGTCATTTGTGCAAGGTTTGAACACAAATCTTTAATTTCTGAAACTTCACTTGCTACCTCTTTATCCTTAAGACGTTTTTCAAGGTGAAGTTTAAAGATTTCTTTTCTTTCTGCAACTGTTGGCAAATCAACAAAGAAAATTTCATCGAAACGACCTTTTCTTAATAGTTCAGGTGGTAAATTGCTTATGTTATTAGCAGTTGCAATAACAAATACCGGAGCTTCTTTTTCTTGCATCCAGGTTAAGAATTGACCAAATATTCTTGATGAAACACCGCTATCTCCATTTGAACCAAGTCCGCTCAAACCTTTTTCAATTTCATCGATCCATAAAATTGAAGGTGCGACCGCTTCTGCTGTAGCAAGAGCTCTTCTCATATTTTCTTCTGAACTTCCAACAAGTCCTGAAAATACTTTACCAAAATCAAGCTTAAGCAAAGGTAATTGCCAAATTGTACTCATAGCTTTTGCAGTTAAACTCTTACCACATCCGGGAACCCCTGTAACAAGAACTCCTTTTGGAGCAGGAATACAATATCTCTTAGCTTGTTCAGACCAGGAATTATTACGTTTAAGAAGCCATTTTTTAAGGTTATCCAAACCACCGATATCTTTAATTGTGTATTCTGATTTGATGAATTCCAAAATACCTGTTTTCTTAATAACCTGAACTTTTTCTTCTAAAATAATCGGTAAATCCTTCATATCCATAGAACCGTCATTCACCATTGCAAGAGCAAATGCAGATTCTGCTTCCTGTAAGGTTAAGCCAAGAGCAGCCTTACATAATTTATCCTTCTCATCTTCAGAAAGCTCTGCTTTGACATTTTTGTTTTGTGCAAGCATACTATCAAATTTAGCTCTAATCTCTTTTAAAGTTGGAAGAGGAAAGTCAAAAATTGTAATTTCTTTCTGTAAAGACTCTGGTATAATAAGCTCTGGTGATACGAAAAAAATGGTTTTTCTTACAGCACCTAGTTTTAAATCTGGAATAATATCTCGAATTTTTCTAATCACATTATAATCAGGAGTTCTGTTTTTTACCCCAAAATTTACGTGGAAATCATATAAAATAAAAACAGAGTCTTTATCATGCTTTCTTATATATTCAAGCATTTTACAAGGACAAGTTGTATCAGATACAGCTTTTTTAGTTGTTATATTAAGTAAGCCCGCGGTTTGAGTCCAAGTAAAAACTTCCCTCGGATATTTAACAAGCTTTTCGCTTGTAACAATTGATTTAATGTATTTTGTTGCTCTATCCTCTTCAAAAGAAGTGATGTATATAATAGGAAATCTAGCCCTAATTAGATTTGCTAAATTGTAATTGCTCATAAAAAATACCTCATTGTAGTAATTAATAATGAGTATAGCATTATTTTATGCCGGCTAAATCAATTTTATGAAGTATTTATTCACTAACTTTCTGCAATCCAAACTTAGTAAGAATTTCATCAAAATCGCCCATCCCGTTCATAAACACCTGTCCGTTATTTGAGATATTTATCTCAACTTTGTTATGGTATTTAGTAAAAATCTCTTCGTTATACCTATCTGACAAAAAGTGATATCTTTGATTAGCTGAACCGCACCAAGGACGTGAATAATCAAGTTTATCAATTTCAAACGGCCCGTCAATTAATAAATCAATATTATCTAATAATTTTTTGTTTTTTTCTTCAAGTTGAAGTTTCTCCAAATAACCGCCTGTAAAACACAACACGCTTAAATCGGATTTGTGGCAAGCTTCTGCAATCTCTCCCAGTGCTTCTGCCTGCTCAAAAGGTTCTCCCCCCAAAAAAGTAACGCCTTCAATATTTTTTTGTTTAAAAATATCATCAATAATATCATTTACCCCTAAAAGAGTCCCGCCTTTATGAGACCATGTATGCACCGCCTGACAGCCTTTACAGTGATGAGAACACCCTTGTACCCATATACAGTAACGATTTCCAGGACCCTCAACTTTAGTATTTTTTAAAATATTAAAAACTCTAAGCTTCATAAGTCTATTTGCCGCTCTGCACTACGCGTAATCTTCAATGAACCTTTCATTTTGTTAACACAAATTTTCGATTCTAATTGCTTTGAAACATTTGGCTTGAGATTAACAAAAAGTAAAAAGTCTTCAACATTCTTAAAACCGCCAATTTCTTCCCGTTTCTTAATTATTTTCTTTGAAATTACAATACTAACCCCGGGCAGTGAGGTTAACTCAGCCTCCGAACAATTATTAATATCAATTTTTGGTTCCAGTTTTACCTTGTTATCTTGAGGAATACGGGGTGTTATAATATCCTCATAAATTGAAGCTTTAAATGTATTACAATCTTCAAGCAAACCTTGGTAAGATTTGTTATAAGAAAAATGCATACAAAATACATTCCAAAGTTCATTTATATCTAAAACATGTGAACTTATTATCTTGAATGTTCTATATGGCTGATATGGGTCATGTTTTTTCTCTGTACCTATAATTGTTGTACCATCCAGTCGTAATTTCAATGAACAATATTTATTAGATAGGGTCAAATTTCTCCATATATCTTTATAAGGAAGCAAGAAAACTTTTGCGCGTAATAAAGCCTCTTTGCGTCTTTTAGTTGCATCTTTATCTTTTCCTTGTACTTTTATTTTTATAGAACGATACCACTTCAATGTAATAAGCACACCAATCACTCCTAATATAGGACTTATTAAAAATGCAATAACTACCAAAAGAAAAAAAGCTCCTAAAAGAGGATCTTGAGAAAATTCTCTTGGAGAATCTGAGTCGTAATTGCTTTGCGGCAAAGGATTATTAACCCAGTTATAATCATTACTATCACGTATAACTAATATAGTAATACTTACAATAATAAAAAATATCGTTATCATTAGGTTTAAACTTTTCCAATAAATTTAATATTATAATCACAAACTAATTCTTCATTTGCTAAAACCGTAATATTTGGTACAAATTCAGAAAGAATAACAAAAATCATGTGTCGCAAATCCATTGGCACTGCTAAAATCGGATTATCTAATTTTTTTGATTTCACCATTTTATTAATATTAGAAGCAATTTTATTTACATCAGCAGCATCAATTCTAATAATTGACTCACCCTCATCTTCTTCAAAAAATCCTGAAACCATTTCTGCAGTTTCATCAGACAATTCCATTACCTTTAGCTCGCCATCTTGAGCCAAATCTTTTATTATAAGTTTTGAAAACGCCAATCTGACCTTATCAAGTAAATCTTCTTTGGTAGGTTCATTTGCGTAATCATTGATTTTTTCAAACAAATAAACAATATTCTTAATGGAAACTTTTTCACGTATTAAACAAGTCAAAAGATACTTTAAATCTGCTGCAGTCAAGAAATCTGGAATAATATTATCAACTAAAAATGAATTTTTCTCCAAAACAATCTCAACATACTTATTAACATCGTTATAATCCATAATATCCGAAACTTCTTTAATTGAAATATATTCTATAGCCTTAGCAATATACTCCGAAGCACTCAAACCTTTTATCCAGAAATCTCTTACTCTATCTCTTGGTATCCAAACAGACTTTCTTCCTGTAATCGCATCGGTTACAATAAAGTCATCATCTGTTACCTTATAACCTTTTAGTTCATCTTTAAAAAATACAATGTGTTCAGGAAAAACAACTGTTCTAAATACTTCCACATCGTGAATTTTAATACAAAATTCATTTGCACCTAAATCATCACTGCTATGGAAATGAATATGTGGAATTACATACCCTAACCTTTCAGTTAAATCCTGCCTGATTTTAACAGTTTGTGCAAGCAAATTATCACTATAATCCAGAGAAACCAAATCTAAAATTTCTTCAGAAAGATTGATTGTAAATTTCTCTTCCTTTATAGATGTATACATACTATCCGGTGAGATTTCGTTAACAAGTGCCTGTTTTAAAGCTTCAAGCTGTTTCAATTCATCAGACATTTGATTATTTAATCTGTTCTTGTCATCTATTGATAAATTATCACTCTCTAATTGTGATTTAATACGTTTAATTCTATCTTTTTGATTAGTAATTTTTAATTGAATTTCTTTACAAGACTCATAAGGACTTGTAGGTGCAGCAAGCATTTTCTCCATACGATATTTGAAATTTGTGATATTAACAATATCATCTAAATCCGTTTTATCATCTTCCTGTTTTTCACGCATAAAAATGCAGTTGAAATCAATAGATTTATCAGTCTCGATTTCGTGCATTGTATATAAATCCCAACCCTCATCAGACATTTGATTAAGTAAGTCTTCTAAAGCTTGCTTATCCTCTGTAGGAACTGATTTTATAACATACTGCATTTTTTTTGAGTACATGTTAATTCTCCTCTGCTCTGATTATTTTATAAATCATATTCTGCTGCACAGGCTTATCTTTTGCTATATCAAACGCTTCATCACAATATCTTTGGGCAATTTTAGTTTTTTCAGGGTCATTAGAATAAATTGTATACAATACATCCCCTTCATTTACCCCTTGACCACTTTTTTTATTAAGATAAACACCTACACTATAGTCAATAGGATCAGTTTTTCTATCTCTTCCTGCTCCCAAAATTTTACAAGCATAAGCAATTTTGTAAGCATCTATATTATGTACATAACCGCTTTTTTTAGCTTCACATTCAACTTTGTATGCCGGGAGATCAAATAAATCGTAATTATTAACAATCTCCAGATTTCCACCTTGTGCTGCAATTAGTTCTTTTAATTTTTCTAATGCTTTACCTGAATGAACAAGCTCTTTCAAATAAGCTTTTGCAGCGCTTTTATCATGATACATACCAAGCTGAACAAGTGCTATAGAGGCAAAAGAATAAGTTAATTCTGCGACATCGCCTTCTTTAATGTTCCCTTTCAGGAACTCAATTGATTCTATTATTTCTAAAGAATTACCAACAGCACGCCCCAGAGGCTCTTCCATTGATGTTATTACAGCCGTAATTGATTTATTCAAAATTTTACCTATATTCACCATTAATTTTGATAACTGAACAGCTTCTTCAGGAGTTTTCATAAATGCTCCTGAACCGTATTTTACATCAAGAATAATATTCTTTGCTCCGGAAGCTATCTTTTTAGAAACAACTGAAGAGGCAATAAGCGGCATACTATCAACTGTTGCAGTAACATCTCTAAGTGCATACAATTTACCGTCTGCCGGAGTTAAATTTTGTGTTTGAGAAGCAATTGCTACATTAATTTTCTTAACCTGTGCAATCAATTCCTGAATAGTAAGTTTAGTATTAAAACCTGGAATTGATTCCAATTTATCAATTGTTCCACCAGTATGTCCGAGACCTTTGCCTGACAACTTAGCAACAGGAATGCCGGCTGCAGCAAGAAGTGGTATTAATGTAATAGTGACCTTATCTCCAACGCCTCCTGTAGAATGTTTATCCACTATTGAGTCTGTTAAATCTCCAAAGTCGATAACTTCTCCGGAATTAATCATTGCTTCAGTTAAATATGCAGTTTCATCTTCTGTTAAGCCTTTAAAATAAACCGCCATTAACCAAGCTGCAATTTGATAATCAGGTGCAGTTTCATCCATTAATGAATTAATTAAAAAATTAATTTCCTCTTTTGACAAAACCTGTCCTTGTTTTTTCTTTTCAATAAGGTCAACTATTCTCATCTGTTATTTTGCACCTTTCAGTTTATTAATTACCATATCAGAAATATCAAGTCCTCCAACAAAAACACCTCTTTGATCCATAACTGCATCCAGTTTTTGTTCTACCATTACAGCTTTAGCAGCCTCTCTGATTTTTGTGTAAACTTCTTGTTCGCGTTTTGTTTTTAAAGCAACGTAAGCAGCTTCTTTTGCTTTAAATTCAGCAGCAGTTTTTTCTTCAAATGATTGCTTTTTCAACGGAGTATCAAGTGATTTATACTCTTTTTCCTTATCTACTAAATATTGCTGCATTTCCAAACCTTTAGCATCTACTTCTTTAGTAGCTTTTTTTGCATATTCATAATTATCAATTACTTTAGCGTAATCAATATATCCGACACCAGCTGCGTTAACAGCACCTGTCATAGTTATAATTGCAATAGCTGCAAGAACAAGTTTCATTTTTTTCATAATATAAACCTCCTATAATAATTTTATTTACCCTTAATACATCATGTCACCGGCACCAAATGTAAAGTAGCCGTTACGAGAACCATTTGGTCCCGGATTTGTAAGAGGGAAACCATAATCAATTGATAATGGTCCAACACCTGGAATAGTTATCTTCAAGCCTACACCAGCTGTAATGGCATGAAGCGGTCTTTCATACAAAGCACTTGAAATTGTAGGATTAAATACTTTACCGGCATCAACCCAGAATGTCATTCTCAAATTATGTAAGAAATTAACCTTAAATCTATCAACAAAAGGCAATGGAGTAGCTAATTCAGCAGAACCCATGATAAAAGAAGTACCGGTACCTACGCCGTTAACCTTATAACCTCTAACAGTATAAGGACCGCCGAGTCTGTATGCCATAATTTCAGGCATATTGTCTCCATGTACTTTCAAACCGCCTCGTCCGGTAAATGTTAAAGAAGATTTTTTCCCAACAGGAACATATCTTTTTGCCATACCTAATAAACGACCATTTGTTTTACCAAAGCCATCTAAACCAAAAGCTTCTTCAAATCTTGCAGACACAAGAGAACCGTTACGAGGATTTACTGCAGAATCCCTGGAATCATAAGCTATGCCGGGAGCAAGTCTTAAGAACAAACCGCCTTCAAGCTGTTTAGCTCTATCTGCAATATTTAAACCGTATTTATTGTAAAGATTAGCAATATTACCGGCGTCGCCTTCTGATAAGTGAATATGTTCAACACCTGTTGTAAAAGTTGTTGTCATGTGAGGATTAAGCTTCAATCGATGTGCAACAGTACTTTCTATACCAATTCTTCGTTCAATAGCCAGAGGAATTTGATAACTACCTAAATCCCTGTAGTAAATTTTACTCATAAGAGAATTATCTGCATTAAGAAAATGAGGTTCAAAGAAACTCAATTCAGCTTGATAATTCATATGAGATTTGATAGATGAGTCACTCATCAAAATACCGGAACCTACAAGACCGGTTAATGAAACTCTCTGGTTCATACCGCGAAAATTATTATCCGAAATACCAACCGACCCAAAAGCACCGGTAGCAGAATCAAGACCGCCGCCTAATGAAATTGCAGCAGTTCTTTGCTCTTTTAATTCAATTGTAATATCAAATTTATCAGGGTCATCTTGAGAAACCTCAATAGTACGATTTACGTCCTTGAATGCCTGGGTAGAATATAGCCTTACCAAATCCTGTTTGATAATATTCTCATTATAAACAGTATCAGGCTCCGTCATAATGTTACGTTCTACAACAAACTCTTTAGTTTTTTCATTACCGGAAATAAGAATTTTGTTAATCTTACCTTCTGTAATACTAAGGTTTAATGTACCATCAGGATCATCATAGATTGAATCTATTTTAGATAAAATGTAACCTTTTGAATAATAACATGCATTAATTTTTTCCATAGCAGCGTTGATGTCTGTTATATTTTGGGGTTTGCCTTTTAAAGGAAGTAAATAACGCATTAATTCATCAGAAGATACTACTGTATTCCCTTCAATAGTGAAGTCGGTAACAGGCACATTTTCCTCTAAAATAATTTTCAAAGAAATTGTACCATTGGAATTTTTAATAGGAATTGCCTTCATTCTTTCGGTAAAATAACCGAGTTTGTAGATAGTTTTCAAATCTTGCTGCATCAGGTCTTTGTCATACAAATCACCCTTCTGCAATGACATTTTTTTTAAGATAAATTCTGGTTTAATAATATTTGCACCCAAAATTTCAATATCGTTAATATATGCTGTATTGGTTTCAAATGCTTGCTCTTCCTCAAGCGGTGCTTCCATAATTTCTTTGTCTGTAAGCTCTTCATCAACAGCATAAGAGGCTGGTACCCAAATCATACCCAGCGCAAAAACTAATACTATAAAATTTTTATATATATTAAACAGACTTTGCAACTATCCACTCCAAAGTGTATATCTGAATTGTATCATAAATATCCGTTTTATTCTACTGTTACAAAAATTTACATTTACTCAAAAAAAGTCAATTTTCATGAAAAATACAACTTTATTAGTTTAGAGGATATTTCTATGGGCTTACTAGATTATTTAAACAGAGCAGTAGACAAAGCAGTCACAACCGTAAAAGAGTTTGTGGCTACTCAAAGCACATATGAAGTTTCAAAATCAAAAGAAAATATTCCTCTGATTAGCAAAGAAACTCAAGCAAAGCAGAAAAACGAAGACACAATTGAAATAAAAAACAATAAAAGTATCGAAACAATTTACAAACAAATTGAAGAATTATGTGAAGAATATAAAATGAGCATGGAAGATGTAAAAAAAGCACAACTTCTTGAAACAATTGCCGGATGTTCATCAGAAGAGCTTGCAAAAAAATCTCCTGAAGAAATTAAAAGTTACATTGACTCTTTAAAATTTGTTTTAAAATATCAATCTTTTACATTCTTCTGGCAAGATAGAAATATTGATGACGTAAAAAATATCGCTAAAAAAGCTAATCAGCGTTGTACATACTTACAAACCGGGGGAAGCTTCTTTGACAATTTATTCAGAAGAAATAAAACCTTAAGCAAAAGAATAAAAGATGCCGGTTTTGAAGAAGTTAACTCAGAAACTGTAAGACAATATTTTAAAAACATGGTTGCAGAAGCAATTGCAAGCGGTAACCCTGAAAAAATAAAAAAAGCTTACGATAATGCATTAAAAACATTTGGTTATGCTTTAAATGATACTGAAAATCCTGATGAAAAAGCTTTATTAACTGCTGCTATTTCAGAATTGGAAGCAAGTAAAAGAAACCTTGCTGCAAAATTAAGCATTTCGAGCTGTCAAAATAACCAGAATGCGCAAATGAAAGTTGCCAAAGGAATTAGTGACAACTACAGGGCAATAACATGTTCATCAGATGCTTTAGGGCAATATACCTCTACAGATGACAACCTTACAATCTCTCAAACAGCATTTCAATATATGTCTGAAGAAGACTCTCTAGCAGCTTTATCTGAAACTAAATCTTATATCCAAAGCTTAGAAACAAAAGTTCAAAGAGGTGAAGCATTAACTGCAGAAGAACAACGCTATTATGATAGCGTAAGATATTCTCAATATGCCGGTGCTATGGTTGGTGCTTCCATTAATAACAATTACTCAAATCCTGATAACGTATTAGGACAAATTGATAATGATACACAAGAATTAGGTATTCGTGAACAAGTTTACAAGACCGCCTCTGCATATGTAGAAGCAAATCAAGACACATTACCGATTACAACCCGTAAATTTACAGAAACTGTTGATAAAGCTACAGGCAATAACTACTCAAATGTAATTAAAACTTCTTCAACAATAACAGAACCAGAAAAAGTAAAAACACAAACTCAAACAAAAGCTCAAGTTCAAAGCGAAACTAAAACTATAATAGAAAAAACAGTTATAGAAGAAGTTAATACAAAAAGCATTACTCCTAAAATAAAATCTTCAAAAGCTGTTGTATCATCACCGCTAAGAGAAAAAACCAAAGAAAATACAGAAGTTTTTACAGAGCAAGAACAAGAAGAAAAAACTACTTTTGAAAAAGCCGTCAAAGGCGGAGTAAAAAACGTAAAAAAATATGCTAAAGATAATAATATTAAAACTTTAGATTTAGCAATCGATTCACTTAACTCAAGCTCTGCAAGCAATGCTACAAAAAAATGGGCACTTTCTCAGTTTGAAGCAGCTAGCAACTCCGAACAAATATTAAATTTCCATAAAATCTCTCATGGTTCAAGTGCTATTGCAGCTGCTAAAACAATGGATGAAAAAACAAGAAATCAGCTTAATACATTCAGAAGCTACTATATTAAACAATCTGTAGAAAATCTTAATGACAATTCAGTAGCTTAACCTTCACCTTGAGGCTCTTCTATCTGCTTTTTATAAGAACAGGTTCTGCTTGAACAGCTTTCAAATGTGCCATTTTTAGTAACGCGTTTTACTAAAAGTTCACCGCATTCAGGACACTTATCACCTGTAGGCTCGTCCCAAAGAGCAAAAGAACAATCAGGATATTTATTACAACCAAAGAAAATTTTCCCTGATTTTGATTTCTTTTCTATAATTTCGCCTTCTTCACACTTAGGACATTTAACACCGGTCGAACGGATATACCTCTTTCTGTTTTTACATTCAACACATTCAAGATACTTTCCATAAGGTCCTGTTTTCATGAGCATATCGCCATTACATTTTTCACATTTTTCTTCTACTACTTGCGGCTTATTCTCTTCTGCTTCAGACTCAAGTTCATTCAAATAGTTAATCGAAATAGTTGTTTTACATTCAGGGTAACCGGAACATCCTAAAAATTGGTTCCCTGTGCGGCTTGTTCTAACAAGCATTTTACGCCCGCAATTAGGACAAAGTTTGTCACTTTCGATAACAACTCTTTCAGCAGTTTTCATAACAGCATTGACTTCTTCCATAAATGGAGTGTAAAAATCTTTCAAAACAATATTCCAGATTAATTTCTTTTCTGCAATCTGGTCGAGTTTTGCCTCCATGCCTGCTGTAAACTTATAATCCATAATATCGGCAAATTGGCTTACAAGCTGCTTACAAACTGTTCTTCCTAAAAGAGTAGGATGTAAAGCTTTTTCACGTTTTTCAACATACTTACGGGTCTGAATAACCGTAATAATAGTAGCATATGTTGACGGACGGCCGATACCGTGTTCTTCCAGAGCTTTAACAAGAGAGGCTTCATTATATCTTGGAGGAGGCTGTGTAAAGTGTTGTTTAGGCTCAACCTTTTGACACTTAACCTTATCTCCCTCATCTAAATCAGGAATTTTTGCTTCAGCTTGTTGTTCTTCCTCATCAGCATCATTATAAACTTTTAAAAAACCGTCAAACATAACTTTGCTTGTACCGGCTCTCAATGTATAATCACCGGCTGTTATTTCTACTGTTTTATTAGCAATATCTGCCGGAGACATTTGAGAAGACATAAACTTTTCCCAGATTAATTTATAAAGTTTATATTGGTCATTATCTAAATACTGCTTAATGCTATCAGGCGTTTTATCAGGATATGAAGGACGTATAGCTTCGTGTGCATCTTGAACATTTTGCTTGCCTTTAACATAATTATTTGCTTTTTCAGGATAATACTTATCACCATAGTTCGTAGTAATAAAATCTTTAGCCATTGCTTGAGCATCATCAGAAACTCGAACAGAGTCTGTTCTCATATAGGTAATCAAACCGACCGGAGTTCCATCAATTTCCATACCTTCATAAAGTTTTTGAGCAACCTGCATTGTTTTTTGCACACCAAACCCGAGTTTTGAGCTTGCTGCACGCTGTAATGTTGAAGTAATAAACGGTGCCGTTGGCTTACGTTTAGTATTTTTCTTTGTAACTTTTGTAACATCAAAGTCATCGGGATAACTTTTTAAGAAATCTACAATTTTTTGTGCTTCTTCAGCATTTGGTATATTTTTATCAACTGCTTTTCCTTTGATTTTAGAAAGTTCAGCCTCAAAGGTTTTCTCATCTTTGGATAAAAGCGCATGAATTGACCAGTATTCTTGAGGAACAAATGCTTCGATTTCTTCTTCTCTTTCACAAATCATACGTAATGCAACAGACTGAACCCTTCCTGCTGATAAATTTCTGTTCCCAATCTGCTTCCATAATACAGGAGAAAGTTTAAAACCTACAAGTTTATCTAAGATTTGTCTTGTCTGCTGCGCCTGAACCATATCCATATCAATAGGACGAGGATTTTCAACAGAATGTTTAACCGCCTTTGGAGTAATTTCGTTGAACACTATACGATAAATCTTATCATCAGGTACTTTTAATACTTGTCTAACATGCCATGCAATAGCTTCTCCCTCACGGTCGGGGTCGGCTGCGAGGTAGATTTTATCAGAATGTTTTGCTAAATCATTCAATTTAGTAACAACTTTTTGCTTACCCTGAATAATCTCAAACTTAGGCTCAAAATTATTATTAACATCAAACCCGAGATTATCAGTTTTAGGGTCTTTGAGAGGTAAATTTCTAATATGCCCAAAACTTGCCTCTATTTGATAACCATCTCCAAGAATTTTCTTTATGGTTTTGGATTTAGCTGGAGACTCGACTATTACGAGCGCTTTTTCTTTTTTACTTTTCTTTTCGGCTACAGTCATGCTTTACTATACCTATCTCCCTCTGATTGTTTTATTAAACCGCTTAATTCCATCTCTGTCAAACAGATTAGAAGCTTATCCGTATCCATCTTTGTCACGGCTTGTATTTCATCAAAACCTTTCGGTTCAACTTCTATTATATCAAAAATAAGTTTTTCAATATCTGATAGAATTTGTTCTTGTTTTGATTGAAGTGCAACTTCCCAATCTAAAGCATTAAGAATATCCTCTCCTTTCGTAACCATAGTCGCACCATCTTTCAATAGCTTGTAAACACCTTCAGTATTTACATTATTAATAGAGCCCGGTATGCACATAAGCTCTCGTCCTTGTTCTAAAGTAAGATTAGCACTAATCAATGCTCCGCTTTTCATTGCAGCTTCGGCAACAACAGTTCCATAAGAAAGACCGGTAACAATCCTGTTTCTTTGAGGAAATCTGAATTTTATTGGCTGAAATGTCGGATAATATTCAGTAACAATCGCACCGCACCCATTTTCAATCTTTTCATAAAGCCATTTATTTGCAGACGGATAAGTAAAATCAAAACCGCTTGCAATAACACCAATAGTTTTAAGATTATTTTCAATCGCAGCCTGATGAGAAATAGCATCGATTCCAGCTGCTAATCCTGAAACTATACAAACATCCGTATTAGCTAAATCCGAAATAATTTTTCTAACACTCTCTTTTCCTGTAAAACTAGCTTTTCTTGAACCAACAAATGCAACAGTACGTTCCAAATTACAGGAAAACAAATCTCCTTTATAATACAAACAAGTTGGAGGATCAGAAATATGACGAAGCATATAAGGATATTTTTCATCTTCATAAGTTAAAATCTTTATCCCGCGAGAAAGTATATTATCAAGAGTCTTATCAGGATTTACTCCTTTTCGCTTCTCGATAAAATTCTCGGCACGCCTTACACTCAAACCCTCAATTTGCTGCAAATCAGAAAGTTTGGAATTATATGCCGTTTCAATATCGCCAAAATAGTTATAAAGACGCCTCACGAAAGTTGCATCAAGCTGCTCTATTGAAGAAAATGCTGTCCAGTATTTTGTGTTCATTGTTTTATATTAACATGAAAAAACGCGAGACGGTTTTGAAAAACCGTCTCGCGTAAAAAAACTTAACTAATCTTTTATAACAATCAGATTTTTAACAATCTTCATCTTACAGGTAGGGAAAACAACTTCTGCTAAACCATCAGCAATACTAATAATGCTTCCTGCCCTTAAAGTAACATCCTCTCCTTTATACTGGAAAGTGTAATCATCTTGTCTGTCTGATCTGATTGTGATTTTGTTGTCCATAATTTCATCCTTTTTAAGCAAAAAAACGGCAAGGTCGCACCTCGCCGTTTTGTAAACCAATAATTAATCGAATACGTAGTTAATGATAGCAGCTTCTCTAGCTCTTTTAATAGCTTTAGCAATCATTCTCTGATGTTCAGCACAGTTACCTGTTACACGTCTTGGAATAATTTTTCCTGCTTCAGTTAAGTATCTTTTCAACTTAGCTGCATCTTTGTAATCGATATGTTCAACGTGATCTGCACAGAATGAGCAAGTCTTACGTTTTTTTCTATCGTTCATATCTTGTTTTGCCATTTTAATATTTGCCTTTCTAGCCTTATTACAATATTTGTTCGGCAGACATTTCATAAAACTATCAGTCTAAATTCAAGTTTGTCCGTCTACCTTGTGAAATCCCGTTCTTGGATTTAGAATGGAATCTCGTCTTCGCCGATTAGTTCATCAGCAAATTCATCTTGAGAAAATTTAACAATATCTGAATTTGATGAAGAAGCTGAAGCTGCAATTGGTGCACCGGCTCCCATCATTTCAATTGTATTGGCATCAATCTCAAAAATTCTTCTTTCAGCACCGCTTTCATTTTTTACAGTTGTAATTTGAAGCCGGCCTTCCACAAGAACCCTGTCATCTTTAGAAATAGCTGAGACAACTTCGTCAAGAGCTGCTCTGCGAACAATAACTCTCAACAACATTTCTTCTCTTTCACCTATATTAAGTACAAATGAAGAAACAGGAACATTGTTCTGTGTAAACCTTTTTTCAGGAGCTCTAAATACAGAGCCTGTAACAACTGCTTTTGCTAGCGCCATATTTACACCGCCTGAGCTTTTTTAGAAACTTCCATAAACATAAATCTTAAAACATTTTCATTAAGTTTAAGATTTCTTTTGAACTCAACGATAGATTCAGGTGCAACGGTTAAAATCATATTTGTAAAGAAACCGTCTCTATAACCTTGTACATCATAAGCCAATTTTTTACGTCCCATTTTGTCAACAGACTCTACAGAACCTTTATATGACTTAATTTCTTCTGAAATTTTTTCAACAACTTTGTCTAATTCTTCTGAATCAAGACTAGGTTTGAAAACCACTAGTAATTCATAATTTTTCATAATTGTATTTCTCCTTATGAAAACATGTTACCATGACCAGTATTAAAAGCAAGCGGGGGTAATGCAAATTATTTTCTAATTGTTGAACGCTCTAAGGCTCTTACAAATTTTGTCGGTAAATTTTCATTTGGATTAATGGAACCTACTAAAATAGTTTTGCAGCCCAGCTTTTTACCCGCTAAAATATCTGTAAGCGGTCTATCTCCTACCATTACAGCACAACATGGTTCAATTCCAACTTCTTTCAGATATTGTGACATAATTTTTGGATTAGGTTTATCAGCATGTCCAATAACTCTGCAAGGTGCTATTTTAGAAGCATTTTGAATGTATTGTTCATTTTTATTATTGGAAATAATTGCAACCTCAAAATCCTTTAAGAATGTATTAAACCATTCAACTGTTTCCGGTAGAAAACTTGCTGATTTTGAAACCATAACAGTTGAGTCCAAATCAAACATTATACATTTTATACCTTGTTGTTTTAATTCTTCAAAATCTATGTCATAAACATTATTTAAATTGTAATCGGGTTTTATAAACATTTTAATCCTACAGTTCTTACTAATGCATAATTATAATCAACAGGAGCTTTCGCAAATTTAACCCACAAATCGTCATTTGTATTAGCAAGCTCGAGCTCTTCACCTTTTTGAGTCTTTATTTCAGTAACCTGTGTAACAAATTTTTCAGAAGGTGAAATTATTTCAATATCTTCATTTTTGAAGAATTTGTTTTTAATTTTAATTCTATACCAATCATCCTGTTTTTCACAAATCTCACAAAGGAAATCTGCTCCCGCCAGCCCCTTAGAAATATCATAGCTGTAACCGTCTTTCGGATAACCTTCTCCAAGATAAAAACCTGTTGTATAACCGCGATTTCCGACTTTTAGAAGCTCTTCAAAATAAGGCTGCATATCAGTATTAGGATTTTGCATAACTGTGTCAATCGCTTCTCTGTAAGCCTTAGCTACAGCAGATACATAGTACAAACTCTTTGTTCTGCCTTCAACCTTAAATGAATCAATACCTGCATCAATCATATCTTTAAGATGTTTTACAAGACACAAGTCTTTTGTTGAAAGAATATGAGTACCCTTTTCATCCTGAACAATTTCCTGATACTGTCCCGGACGGGTTTCTTCAACAAGTTTGTAACTCCAACGGCAAGGCTGAGAACAGTTTCCTGAATTAGCTTTTCTTTCACCATTAGTCATATAGTCGCTCAATAAGCAGCGACCTGAGAATGAAACGCATTGAGCGCCATGGATAAAAGATTCAAGCTCCATATCAGGCACTTTTTGTTTAATTTCTGCAACATCTTTTATCGGTAATTCACGCGCTAAAATTGCACGTGTTGCACCCATATCCTGCCAGAAACGAACTGCTTCATAGTTAAGAATATTTGCTTGAGTTGACACATGAATATCCGTCTTCGGCATATATTTTTGTGCTAATCTCATAATCCCAACATCACTTATAATCAAAGCATCAGGAGATGTTTGGGTAATTTTTTCCATTGCTGCTTCTAACAGTTTAATATCATTATTAAATGCAAAAATATTAAGTGTCAGATAAGCTTTTGCACCCATTTCATGCGCAGTATCAATAGCTTCTTTAAGATTATCAAGAGTAATTAGCTCCCCTTTTCTCATCGCGCGCAAGCTAAAATCTACAACGCCCAGATAAACAGCATCTGCACCGTATTTAATCGCATATTTAAGTTTTTCCACATTGCCCGCAGGCATCAATAATTCAGGTTTAATCATAGTTCAATTCTAGCACAAAGTATATTAAGTTATGTAACTATTATTAAAGGTTTTATAAAAAATGTCGTTATTATAACTATGGTAGAGATTAATATTAAAGCATCTCAAGGAATATCACAGGCAATTGCAGAAAAATTAAATCTGCAAGGAACTCGCATTTCAAAAAATGTTTGGGAACAAGTCATTGGTCTTGTAGAAGCTCAAAACCAGAATGATGGAAAAATATTTGGACAAAATTACGGACACGATATTTCAGGAAGCGGCAATAGTAATTTTGTTGTCAAACAAGGCAAAATCACTATTGATGACAACATTTGGAATCGAATTTGCCGGCTGATGGGAAAACCGGAACAGTGCATAGATGTTCAATCTCAAACAACAGATACAGATCCTGCCGTTAAAAATACCACTATTCGAGCAAAAGCATTTACAAGGATAACAAATGCACTAAAAAACAATCAACTCGGTCAGGTGCCGGAAGGCTTCAGAGAAGCTTTAATAAAAGCCTACGGCCAAGTTGATGATATTAATTCAGAAACAACAGAAGCAGATTATGTAAGAAGTTTACTGCTTGAAACTCAGAAAGTATTAGGCAAGACTCCTAATATATCAGAAGATATGGCAAGACGGGCTATGGAATACACTCTAAAAATTTGCCCTGATGGTGAGCTAGATGGCAAGCCTTGCAGTGAATACAGTTCAATTGATGAATGGCTTGAAAATGTTGGTTTAAAACAAAATGCGCAAGCAATAAATACTAACAGCGTTCAACAACCACCGCAAGTAAAATTTAGCAAACAAGAATTAGAAACAAAAATTCAAAATATAAAAACAATGCTAAATAATTTTTTAAAAGGCAAGACTCTTGAAGGACCAAACAATACAACTATTAGCGGAGATGATGTTTTAAAAATTATAAATAATGAAGAATGTTTCCAATTTGAGAATAATCCATATGGTGCTGCAAGAGCAGATGCTGAATCAGGGCAAATATTAATAAATCTGGATGGATGCTATAGTACAAATTCAGATGCAGAGTTAATGAAATTAATTATTCATGAAGCATTACACTGTGTCTACAAAACACCTATTGATACACAGAATGAAGAATATTGCTGTGAAAGTCAGGCATTAAAAATTACTGCAGAAATTGTTAATCAGGAGAAAAATAATCCAGAAACTACATTTACCAGTTTTGGAGAATATGGTCATAATATAGAAGATTTTTCTAATTTTGACATAAGAGATAAAGCGGTTCTAAA
Organism: uncultured Vampirovibrio sp.; assembly: GCA_910579975.1. Lineage (GTDB taxonomy): Bacteria > Cyanobacteriota > Vampirovibrionia > Gastranaerophilales > Gastranaerophilaceae > CAG-196. Next base: position 21,435 of record CAJTWU010000006.1, on the reverse strand, counting down.
TTGGCTAAATAATGGCTATGCAAATAGACCTTTCAGCACAGAGGGCGACATTTCTATTTTAAAGGATAATTCTTTTGATAGTAAAACAGGAACGTATACTAATCTTAAAGACACGATAGATATTCAAGGTGGTGATGAAATATTTGTTGATGGGAAAAAACTGACAACAATTGGAGAGCACTATCTGGAATCAGCAAATTTGACAGGCAATGGAAATAGTAATATTTGCCAATTATGTGTACCTAATAAAAGTATGCTTGGATTTATAGTTTTTGATGGAACTGTTGACCATACAAACGGAAAAGAAAAACTTCCTCAAACTGAACCGAAAAAAGTAGAAATAAGACGCGGTAATGAAATTATATGCACAGGAAATATTTATCTCTCTACAGAATAATTTCCACTTCAAAACTCCTGTTCCAAGGGTAGGAGTACATGATTGAGCTGGTTGGTTTATACTTCGTTAACCTTTCTTCAAACGGTTTCATCAAATCTTTGATATCAGGGGTTTGTCCGTTAACCCGTATATTTGCCTGATAAGCCCAGTCGTCAAGGAACCTAACCATCTGAAGTTTTTTAAATGCTTCATGATTATATTTACCCCCGCCATATTTTACTTTTATAGTTGCAAGGATTGTACCTAAAGTGTTTGCAGAAGTATTCCAGCCTGCATAACCGTAAAAATTATCGTCAAGTTTTGGCAGAATATCCGCTACAAAATCATTGTCTGCACCGTTAGCATAACGAACATCTGCAATAGCATATGGTTTATCCGGCAACTTACATTTACCCCTACCCCGAGTTGTCCAACCCATAACAAGTTCGCCTTGTTTTTCTATGAAATTGTTCACGATTAGAATTATGTCGGCTTCATCGCGGTTAAATACACGGGTAAGTCCTGCTAATTCTATTTGCCCCTCAACGGATTTTTCAATCGAAACATCTTCGTAATTAGAAATCCTATCTTTATATTCGGGCTCGGTAAACTCTACAAAAACTTTTATCGCTTTTTCAATAGCGCGCGCTAACAAAGTCAGAGGAATTTCATCGGCTCCAGTTTTTGTTATCCCGCCCAAGCGCTCTAATTCACGAGCTTCATCGACATTAAACCCGCGTTCCGCACAATCGTCTTTTGAGAAAATCAAGGTATCAAAATTCATATTAAGATACATCTTATTTATTTCAAAATTTCGTTTCCTCGCAGCAAGATAATCATCTAAGATTTCTTGTGGAATATCCGTTTCTCCACCACCGTTATACGAGTAAGCAAAAATCTTTTCACCCCATTCAGACCAATATTCTTTCTCTTCTTCATTATAATTATTATTCGAAATTCGCATTATACTTGAAAAAGCATAAACTTTCTTACCTTCAAGAAACGGCTTCAGTCTTTCAATTCTGGATTTAATTTCATCCAGAGTTTCATTCCCACGTCTTGATGGTATTAAACCGCCATAAGCCAATGTATCAAGCGATAAAATCATCACGTCACAATTTGATAATGATTTCATCCAATCTAAAATTTTATCGATTTGTGCTGTTTTTGTTAAATCGCCAAGATACTCACGAGGAGGAAGCAATAATTCAATATTCTCATCCATCGCTGCAATGTCTTTTGGTAAGGTATAACAAACAGGTCGATTATCTATCGGTATAAAACAAATTTTCATATTTATATTTTAACATATTTATTAAGATTTGTAACAGTTTCATAAATTTATGCAATTTTATAATTTTTAAATACTTTATATATACATAAGACACACATAACACAACCTTTCATACAACCTACACACTAACCTTCTACACATGAGGAATTAACAAAAAAAGATTCCAAAGCCCTTTCTTTCGAAAGGGCTTTTTTTTAATCTATTCTTCTATAACTTTTTCTTCAACGCTTGAGTCTACTTTACCAAGTATCTGCGGTAACTCAATTCCTGCTTGAGCTGCTAAATCGTGCATTGCCGGGAGTGACTTAATCAAATCTTTCATAAAGTTCATTGTAGTAGAACCGTTTGGTGAACCGGCTCCGCCATCCCAAACAGTGATTTTGTCAAATTTGATATTCTTAATAGCTTCAACCTGTTTTTCTACTAAAGCATCGAGTTTTTCAATCATCAGGAAGCTTGTTGCAATTTCAGGTCTGTTATTACTGATTTTAACCAAATCTTCATAACCTTTTGCTTTCGCTTCAAGAACTGCTTTAACACCCTCTGCTTCTGCAAAATATTTTGCTTTTATTGCATCAGCTTCACCGAGAGCAATACGTCTTGCTCTTTCAGCTTCTGCATCAGCTTGAACCTGTATTTTCAATTTTTCAACTTCTTGTCTTGCAAGTTCTTCTTTCTTAAGTTTTGCTTCTTCCTGTTCTTTTTGAGCAAGTAAAACATCTCTTTGAGCGTTAGCCTTAGCAACTTCACCTTCTCTAAATGCATCAGCCTGTTTTACTGACAAAGTAGCGTTATATTCAGCAATATTTGCTTTTGCAATGTTTTCCCCTTCAACCGCTTGAGCTTCAAGTTCAGCTGTTTGAATACGCTGTTCTTTTTTAGCATTTGTTTTACCGATTTCTGCCTGTGCAACCTGTTCTGCAATCTGAACTTCTTTTGTTTTGTTTGCTTCTGCTTCCCCGATTTCAGCTGCTGTATTGATACTTGCGGTTTGAACACGTTGCTCTTTTTCTGCGTTGGTTTTACCGATTAAAGTTTGAGCAGTTTGTTCTGCAACCTGAACTTCTTTATCTTTATTTGCAACAGCTTCACCGACTGCACCCAGTTTTTCCTGTTGAGCAACTTCAACTTTAGCTTTGTTAATAGCTTCTGCTGCCGCTTTTTTACCGATCGCATCAATATAGCCTGATTCATCCGTAATATCCTTGATGTTTACGTTAATGATTTCAAGACCGATTTTATTAAGCTCTGTATTTACGTTTGCGTTAATCTGTTCCAAGAACTTTTCTCTGTCCTGGTTGATTTCTTCAATTGTCAATGTTGCAATTGCAAGACGTAATTGACCTAAAATAATATCACTCGCCCGAATTATAATTTCATTTTTGCTTAAACCCAATAGTCTTTCTGCTGCATTCAACATAATTCCTTCGTGAGTAGAAATACCAAAAGTAAATGTAGAAGGAACTGCAACACGGATATTTCCCTTAGAAAGCGCACCTTTAAGGTCAATATCAGTTGTCATAGGTTCAAGTGATAAAACACCGTAATCCTGAATAAGAGGGATTACAAAAACACCGCCGCCGTGAACACATTTTGCAGTTTGTTCTCCGCCTGTTTTACCTTAAACTACGATAATTTTGTTTGAAGGACATCTTTTGTATTGGCGTGCAATAAACACACCAATAGCGATTAAAATAATCAAAGGAATTACAATAAATCCAATGATTGCGGGGTCCATCCCACCCGCAGCATAACCATAATTGTCGTACATGATTTTCTCCTATATTTTCTCTATATAAAATTTTTCTTTATAATCTGTAATTTTCACTTCCGAAAAAGCTTCAATCTCTTCTTGGGTAGTATTTACAGCTTTTTCGATAGAAAGTCTTCCATTAACTTCAACTTCAATCTGACCATCACCTTCAGGATGAAAAGCTGTATATGCCTTTGCTGTTTTACCAACACAAGCAGCATAATTTTTTACTACTCGTTTGTTTAATTTTTTAATTAAAAACATCAAATAAGCTGAACTAAACATTAGTATAAGCCCAAATACAACAGCAATAGCTATTGCCGGTACCGGTTTTAAATGCCATTGGCTTACTCCGGCAAGTCCAATCCAACCAAAACCCATAAAAAATGCTAAAATTGATTGAACTGAAAGAAAATCAAAAGAGGTTTCCATCTCAAACTCAGTTGTAAAATCGGATACAACTTCTGCCTCTCCACCAAAGATGTAGAATATTATTATCTTAACAAGGAATAAAATCGTTGAAAAAACAGCAATATAATAAAAAATAGAGGTAAACATAATCTATAATCTCCAATATATTTTACATGATTATAGACTATTGAGTCACTATTATATCATCTATTTAATTGAGTTTAACAAGCTCAAAAATACCTTCTGAATAAGTTGGATGGGCAAAACAAACCTCACGTAATTTATCCGTAGTAACTCCATTCTGCATTGCAATTAATACCTCATGAATTAGAGCAGAAGCTTCTTTAGAAACAATATGCGCACCTAAAATCTGCTTATTTTTAACTATTAACTTTATAAACCCGTCTATTGCCTCATCACACCATGATTTACCAAGTGCAGTAATTGGAAGCATAAGTTTTTCACAAGAATCATCGCAATCCTGTTCTCTTAAACCAACCCACGCAATTTCAGGCTCACCATAGATAACAGCCGGGATTAACTCCTTTCTGTAATTAACACCACAAGCTAACTTTTGTGCTTGAAAGATTGCATAATGTGCAAGCTGTATTTCTCCAGATGAGTCACCGATATTAACTCTTAAGCCTAATTGAACCGGAACCCGTCCAACTGCAGATAAGATAAAATCAGGTTCAATAACCGTTCCTGATTTTAATGTAACAATTTTATTTTCAATTTTTTCCACACAATCATTTAAATAGAACTTAATCTTTTTTTGTTTAAAAATACGTTCAATACGTTTTGAAACTTCAATATCAGCAAGCGGGATTAAGTGTTCTGAAAGTTCAACAATAAAAACTTCCACTCCAAAATTAGAAAATATTCTTGCCCATTCAATTCCAATAGCACCAGAACCTATAATCAGAACGGATTTTGGAAGTTTATCCAGTTTTAAAACATCGTCAGAATTCAAAATAAACTCGCCGTCAAACTCCAAATCTTTTAGCTCACGCGGTTTTGAACCGGTTGCAGTAATGATTTGAGAAACCGTGTAGTCGGTATCATTAGCTGTAATTGTTTTTTCATCTCTAATTGAAGCTTCTGCATAAACCACATTTACACCGCTGTTCTTTACAGCAAGTTCTAATGATTTTCGGATTTTTTCGACTGTTTTATCACGCTTTTCGGCAATTTTAGAAAAATCAAATGATTTTATATCTATATCAAGACCATATTCAGAAGCATTAAGAATTTGTTTATACACTTCTGAAGAGTGAAGCAATGATTTTGTTGGAATACATCCTCGATTTAAACATGTGCCTCCAAGTTTATCTTTTTCAAATAAAATAACTCTGTGCCCTTTATGTGCAAGCATCATAGCAGCTGAATAACCGGCCGGACCGCCTCCAATTATCCCATATTCAAAATCCATCTCTCACCCTCCTTAACTTATTATACTATACGCGCATACCGGATGGTCTATCAGTTTGCTGTTTTGAAATATAATTTTTCTGCATTTTTGAAGCCATGCTGTTTCTAATAATCGGAGTTACAATGTTAGATGAAACAATACCGGCTCCTACAGTAGCCAACGTAGTTCCAAAATTTTTGCATGCATAATACTCATTTTTTGGAAAATCTTTATGTGTTTTTAAAACTTCATCAAGGTCAAAATCTAATTTACCTATTTTTTTAGCGTATAAGTCTTTATTTTTTTCTAAATATGTACGAACTTTTTGAGGCGCGAATTTACCTGTTGCAAAAAGTTTCGCAGTCATTTTTTTAGCAGCCTGAGTAATCAAAAAGAATGAACCAATATTTACAGCAGCATCGGCCATTTCTTGAGGAACAAGAAAACTTTTCTTCTCATTAGAAATCTTATTATTAAACAAAACAGCACCGACTTGAGCAAGAGAAGAGAGTGTCCAACCGGCAACTCCGGTCCAAATAAGCATTTTAGAAGCATCTTTTCTAAAATTTTGAGCAACCCAGTTAAGAACATTATCAAGCACGTTTTTCATCAGCTGCCTCCTTTGTGTTCTTAAGCATAGTCGCTTTTGTAAGGTGATTTGTCAAAAATACCGTAAGCGGAGCATCAGCAACAAAGTTGGTTACACACATTGCAGCAATTGCAATACCTGTAGAAAGCGCACTTCGATAGTTTTTCATAAGTTTTGGATTTTTTGATAACTCTTCTAAATATTTTTTAGGTAAAAGCATTTTTGAATATTTTTCATTACATTCAGGATTAGTCATTTTTTCAACAGCCTTGTAAGCAGAACCCCTAACAAGCATACCAACCCCGGTGCCGGCAATAATTTTAGCTATAGTTCTACAAATAGAAATATGACGAGTTTCATCATCTACTCGCTTATTTGAAGCATCAATCGAAGGCTGTAAAATAATTGCAGTAGCACCCATAACACCACGATTTTCAGCCGGCTTAGACATTCTTTCGTCAAATCTTATCCAATTTTTGAGCGCATTTTCTCCATCTTTAAATGTAGTAGAAGGTGCCGCATCAACTATTTTTTGTTTAATGCGGTCTATAAAACTATTAGGATTTGGCTTTTTCGGCGCTCTACCCATAGTTAAATCATTATATGATGTTATCGGCTGTATATTCATAACACTTCTACCTAATCAGTATAAACCACCACATACTTAAAAATTGACTTTTATATACTTATTGTTACAAAAATTTTACATAAAAAAAAGCTATGAACGAATCTCGTGCATAGCTGTTGATTAGGGATATGTGTATCGTCGTTTTTTAAGGAGTATAGATATATATTAGCAGTATAAGTTTTAAATAAAATCATACATTTTGAGGATTTTATTAACATTTCTTTACAATTTATGGAGGAGGTAATTTTATTTAATTTTCTTCAATGAAGACAAGAAATTGTTATGCTCAACATCTCCTTCTACAGTAGTGAGAAATACCTGACAATCTTTATCATCTGCATCAATGTCCGGTAACATTTTAAGTTCTGCTGCATAATAATTTGTATCAGTTTTACTACTTAAAGAAATTTTGTTAGCAAGACTATTTAGAGAAATATTTCTCAAAATACTTCCAACGCCTTTTTGTTTATTTGAAAATTTAGTATAAATTCTAAGTGAAGCATCGCTATTTTCAAGATTATATCTTCCAACGATAAGACTCGCAAGCAACGGAGATGTTGACTCAATTTTCATACGATTAACTACATTATCTTTGAGATATAATTCCCCGTATATTCTATCGAAAGTTCCATCAGGAATATTAACCATATCTGAAAATGTTGAAGGACTAATCATAACAACCGGATTTCTAAATACAGATACAAACTTCATCAGGTATTCAACCAATCCTATTTTAGGAATTTGACCATCGTTAACTTCAAACTTAATTTGACCATTCAATTTAAAACTATCATCAGTATTTAATTCAATTAAGCCACGTGCTTTACCAGAGATTTCTCTCGGTAGATTTAAAATAGTTGTAGACATTAAATCAGAATTTACATCTTTTACGCCTAATCTAAGGTAATACAAATGCTTATTAAGGTCGCAATTGACTTTTACTGTAGAAATACCTTCTGCAATATCAAATCTGTTTGACTCAAGTTTTAAAATGTTATCTTTATCAAGAGTCAAATTAGCATTGAGATTACCAAAGTTAATATCCTTATATACACCTTCATTAAGCCTGAACATACATTTTTCTATAATAAGGTTATTAAAATCAAATGTTACTGCTTCGTCATCATCATCCCGTTCAACTACCTCTGTTTGCGGCTGTTGATTAAAAGAATTCATTAATTTTTCGACATCAAGTTTGTCAAGAGAAAAATCAACATTTTTTATTACAAGCGGGAATTCAAGGGAATTCTTAATATCACCGGCAAAAGCTACTTTTGAGCGTTTATAACGTGCATCTGCTGTTAAATGGATAGCATTTTTATCAGTAAATAATTCACCTTTTTTCAAATATACTCTTTGAGAAGGTATTCTGATATCTTCTGCTGAAATTTTTCCATCAAGCACGGGGTGTCCATAGTTAACCATAAATAGTTCACCTGAAAACTTACCGCCCTTAAAGAGTTTTTGACCTATTAAAACATTAAGAAACTCACTTGGAAGAGGATTTGGAATATCAAATCCCAATTCTTTAACAAAAGGAATTGGTTGAGATATATCCATTTTACCCCTCAATGACAATACAGGTTTTACTTTGGAGCCTCTTACAATTTCATGTGCAATATAATAATTAATATTTTCAATATCAAGAATATTGTTTCTAATATGTAAATCTGCTTTTACTGCTCTATCATATGTTGTTGGAGTTAGTGAAGCACCGTCAACAAGAATATCATCACCTGTTGCAAGTTTTGCGCCGATAATAACATCTATTTTGTCATATATTGATTTAATAACAATTTGAGTCCCGGCTTTACCAACAATTTCAAGAGGAATGCCTGCTACTTTTGAAAGATAGTTTTTCGCAAATTCATTATTAGCAGCCGTTTTTACCACTACTTCTGTATCACATGATTTCATATAATCATGAACTTCACCTTCAAGCGATACTTTATTTGCAGAATTTTCGCCATAGTATCCTTCAAAACCATTCAATGCAATCGACTTAGGTAAAATTTTAACAAAACCATTATTAACAACTAGCGGCAAATCAGCTAATGGAACTATTTTCATAGAAGCTTTATTGAGTTTAACGCCACCTTCCATGCCTGATTTGTTCATATTAATATCAAAATCAAAACTACCTTTCAAATCTTTGAAGAATGAAAGGATTTCACTTCCATTTGCAATAATTAAATCTGTTTCAACAATATCAGTAACATCTTCTATTGCAAAGTTTTTAGAAGAAAGGTTAAGCTCCAGTCCTTTTGGGCGAGAGCCTTCTGCATTAATATGAACTGTTGACTTATTAATATCGAATAAACAGTCGTTTATATAAAGATGTTTCTTTTTGATTACAACTTTGTCATTATCAGCTATTTCAAAACGCAAGGTATTATTGGATTTTTTGAGCTCGGACAAAATATTAAAACGAATATAACGCTCTTCTTTTTGTGTATTATCAGCAAATAAATTTTGAGCAAGAACTTTTATATTTGTATCATTATTTATAGAATAGAAAACTTCTGCTTTTTTAACATTAAGAATAGAATCATATAAATCTAAAACAAAAGCAGCAGGTTGTCCCCCCCCCTCAGAAGGGAAAAGTGACATTAATCCATTTGCATCTGCAAATAAATAATCCATAGCAAAATTATTAACTACAAACTTTTTGGTAATTAATGGTGCTAGTAAGAATGACGTTTTTAAATTGTCCGCTCTGAATAAAACTGTATTCTCTTTTTTTATTTCAATTTGTTCTGCTCCAAGAATAACCTCGGAATTCAATCTTGTTTTTAAAAACGGAGAGTCAACAACAAGTTCAAACGGCATTTTTTTGCAGATAAAATTAACCAAATTTGTTTTTGTAATCACACAAGGAACTACAAAAAGATAAATTATATAAAATAATATTATTGCTGTGAAGCATCCTAGTACAATCTTTTTCATGTCTACATGATACCATAAGAAAGTTTATGTTATCATGTGTTTATGAAGAAGATTTTTTTCACTTTAGCTTTAATATTAATATTACAGAATTGTGCCTTTGCTTCAAAATCATTTTGTAATGATAAAAATCTCTGGGGTATAAAAGATAATGACGGCGAAGTTTTAGTCGAACCCCAATATAAAAAGTTAATTATACTTGGTGAAAATACTTATATTGTCCAAAAACGCGGTAAATTTGGTGTCATCGACAACAACAATAATATTATTGTCCCAATAAAATACACTCATGCAGAAAGAGTTTTAGGAAAGTTCTTAAAACTTGGTAACGGTTCAAAATACGGGATGTTTAATGCCGAAGGCAAAGAATTATTACCCGTAGAATATACTTCAATAAATCTTTTATTTGGAGGAATGTTTTTAACTTGTAAAGGTTATAAATATGGCATAACCGATTTTGAAGGAAATGTAATTCTTGAAAACAAATTTGATGATATTTACATGCCTGAAAAAAGTGTTATGCGTATAAAATATGAAGGCAAGTGGTATGAACTGGAAGAAGTTGATGGTAAAACATTAACATTACCAAAAGATATAGAAACAATTAAAACAGATAAAAATATTGCAATATTTGAAATATTAGAACATCCAGCGACTGCAACAGGATACTCTGTTGTAACTTGTACAGACTATTTTATAAAACTATTTTCTTCAATTTCACCGGCACATGAAAAAACAATAGATACATTAATGCTGTCTCAAGGTGCAGACGCTGTTACAATTTACTTTAAATTTGGATGGATACCCAAATATCCTGTAATTTTCGCAAAAAATTATTTTAACACTTTGAAAAACCCTAACAGCGGACCATTATCAGAAATTAAACTGGATTTAAAACAAAAAATGCAGTAATTTTGTAAAATTTTCTTTACAATAAGGCAAATTTCTTTATTTACAAGCTTTAAAAAAATACTATGATAATAAATTTCAATCAACAATCGAATTTTATTGCACCAACACAAATGCAAAGTCGTAAGTATCCTAATTTAGCGCCACTTCCGCATGATACCGTTAGCTTTGGTTGCAAAAAATTTGTACGCCCCAAAGACCTTATGGACTTAAAGAACAAAGAAATAATTCAAGTTTGTCTTGATGCCCTTGAAAGAAATCAACCAATTGGCAAAGGTACTGAAGCAGTTGTCTATAAAATTCCTGATTATCCTATGCAATACTGTTTAAGACAAGAAAAATCAAGCATTCCTAACAAAAACAAATTAAAATTAAATTTTGATTTAGATGAATACGATAAAGCCAATTTTGTTATTGCAAAGCTTGGTGAAGGATTAACTCTTTTAAAATACGTACCGGGAATTCCTTTGAAAATTATTACTAAATCAGACACTGAATCAGGTATAAAAGTTAAACATGCTCTTCAAGAATTGGTTGCAAACAATTTCCCCGTTGAATCATTTGAAAAAACAATTGAAATGATTGAAGAAAGCCGCTCCAAGGGAATTATTTTTGACAGAAAAGGTGAAAATTTGCTTGTTGATCCAATAACACAAGAAATAACACCAATTGATTACAGCAGACAATTTAATGATATAGAATATAACCCGATTTCTTATATTTACCATGCACTTGATGTAGATAATACTGTACATGCCCGTAAGGTTTTAGGCAAACTTTGCATGGCTTATGCTGAAAGATTAAAAACTGCTGGCAAAGAAGAATTAAATCTGGATGTATTAGATAGAAATTTCTACCACAGAGGTTTTATTGCAGATCCATTTAACCACTTCCCGGATAGAGACTCTTTAGAAGAAGTTCGTTCTAAATTATTTGATGAATTATTAGAACAAAAATTTACCACTACTCCTGAAGAATTCAGTTGGCTTGTAGATTGTTATAAAGATTTTGTTGAAGAAACTCTTATGGGTGATAAACCCGTTAAATCAAACATATACTGGGATATCGACTAAATTCTTGTTTTGTTCTTACCCGCTTTTGCACGTTTTTTACGCCGCATTAAATCAACAAAAGCTTCTAATCTTGTAATGTAACCGGCTTTACCTGTTTGCTCGTCCATAATAAGAGTAAGGATAGGAATATCGTGTTCTCCTCTCATTGTAGGGAAAATATTCTGTGACATGATTTCAGGCATACAAGTAAACGGTGATATGTGAATAATACCGTCTTTACCTTTTTTATCTGCAAAAACAACATCAGAAACGCATTCCAAAGCATCACCGCCAATATCCCTCATTAAATAAGGTTTAGCCATTCTTTCTGCTCTTTGTAAGTGAGTTTCTTTGTTTTGGAATGCTTTTGGAATAATAGCATCTTTCAAAAAGCTTCCAACAGTAAGACTTCTTCTGGTTTGTACTCCCATGCGGCCAAGTTCGCGTTCAATATTCTGGTTGGAAAATTCATCATTTACAAGGAATATTTCACCGGTTAAATCAACATGAAGCACTTCTCTGTTTTCATCAATTTCTGTTTTTTCAATTTCTTTTAGTGCAAGTTCATATGCTTTTTTCAAATCAGCTGTAGAACCGGCTTTATCTATCATTTTAAGAGCTTTTTTATAGTTCTTTTCTGCTTCGCCAAACTTAACTTCACGTGCACGATAGTATGATAGAGCTGTATCCAAATCGTCCAACGCAAAGATTTTACGCATAAGAATATTTATAGTCCGCATAATTAAAATAGGGTCATTTTTACCTGAAATTTCAACTAAGAATTTGTATAAACCTTTGATTCCATCGTATAAAGAAAGTTCAACGTAATTTGCCTTATATCCCAAATCTTTAAGTGTATTATGAATATTATTACCATATTCTCCCAATCGGCAAATTCCCGGAGAAGTAATCATAGCAACGTAATCAGCACCGCCTTCAATTGCTTCAATAAAATTACCCAGAATAAGTTTATAAGGAAGACAAATTGCTTCAGGTGAATTTTTTGTACCAAGTGAAAGTGTTTTCTTACTTGTATAAGGCGGAACATAAGGTTCAACACCTATTTTTCTTAATGCTGATGCCCAAGCTATTGAAATTGTTCCCATATGAGGAAACGCCACTTTAATCTTTTTACCCTTTGCCATTTATACTTCCCTTTATTTAACTTAACATCATTATACTTTAAAAAAAAATTGTTGTATAATTATTTTTATGGGGAGAATAGTTCAACTATCAAAAAATGTTATAAACCAGATTGCAGCGGGAGAAGTAATTGAAAGACCTTATTCTGTTGTAAAAGAACTTGTTGAAAACTCTATTGATGCCGGAGCAACTAAGATAAGCGTCGATGTTGCTAATGAATGCCGTGATTTGCGAATTGCTGATAACGGCTGCGGTATTCACCCTGATGATATTTTATTGGCATTCTCAAAACACGCAACCAGCAAAATTCAAACAAGCGAAGATTTATTTGATATTAAAACAATGGGGTTTAGAGGAGAAGCTCTGGCTAGTATTATTTCAATATCAAAACTAACCTGTATCACAAGAACCGCCGCGTTTGATAACGGTACCAAAGTTGAATGTCAAAATTCTGAAGTTAAGCAAACTCCAACGGGATGCGCAGTTGGTACAATAATGGAAATTAAGGATTTGTTCTATAATCTTCCTGCCAGACTGAAATTTTTAAAAAGTGCTAAAACCGAGTTTGCATACATTAATGAATATATTCAGACAATTTCTCTTGTTCATCCAGAAATCTCATTTGAAGTTAAATTTAATGGGAAAACTTCATTAAAAACAACCGCTCAAAATGAACAAATGCAAACCATTAAAGAATTGTTTTCAAATGAAGTAGTTTCAAATCTTAAACCAGTTTTAAAAACAGACAAGCTTTCAGGATTAAAAATATCAGGATATGTAAGTACCCCTGATTATACAAGAGCAAGCAAAAAAGATTACTATATGTTTGTTAATTCACGTTCTGTAAAATGTCCTGTATTTCAAAAAGCAATAGATATGGTATACAGAAACCTTACAGGAAGTTCAAGATACCCGTTTATAGTACTTAATCTTGAAATAATGCCGGCTGATGTGGATGTAAACGTTCATCCGACAAAAAAAGAAGTTAGATACAAAAACCCTAATCAAATATTCAACTTTATTCAATCCAGTATTACAGATGCTCTTAGAGCTACCATTGAGAAAGTACGTGAAGAGGAAGAAGAAAAAATTGTTTTTCTTGACGATAGGAAAGAAGAAGTTGAACAAATTGCTTATGTATCAGAAGAAACCTCTATTTCAGATATTTTCTCAAAAAAAATAGAGGAAGATATTCGTCCTAAAAATGAAGATAGACCAAAGCTTAAAATAGTACAGCCTGCTCCTGTTCAAACCAAAGTAGTTCAAGAACCTGAATTTAAACAGGAAGATATTATTATTGGTCAATACAAAAAAACATATATTCTTATTGAAAAAGAAGATGGATTAGAAATCGTTGATCAGCATATAGCAGAAGAACGATTTATTTATGAAACATTAAAAAAGACTAAAAATATTGACTGTCAACTTCTATTTATTTCAGATGTTTTGGAGGTATCACCTTCTGATAAAGAATTGTTAGAAACTAACAAAAATAAATTATTGGAATTTGGCTATGATATAGACTTTTTATCAGATAAAGAAATTATTTTCAGAAAAGTTCCTCAAATGATTTCTAAAATTTCACCAAAAGAAATTTTAGCAGATATTTTGGAGAACATTTCAGGAGACATTGATAATATTGAAGAAAAAATACTTATCACAACTTCTTGCAAAGCCGCAGTTAAAGCAAATACATATTTAAATCAATATCAAATGGAAGAAATAATCCGCAACTGGAGAAAATGCGAAAATCCTGAAACATGCCCTCATGGAAGACCAATTGCCAAATTCTTTGAACATAAAGACTTAGCAAAGTTTTTCCAACGCAATAAATAGTTATCTTGTTTCAGAAATACCCCAGTGCAGTTTGTCTCTTAATACAGAATAAAACTGTCCTTCTTTAAGAAAAGCTAAGAGTGCCTTATTTTTTGCAGATTTTATAGAAATCTTTTCAACACATTTTGTAGTATCAAATCCGTCAATTGAAACTGAAAGCAATTTATCACCGGTTCTTACTCTAATTTCTTCAGTCGAAGGAACAACAATTGGTCTTGCATTTAATGTATGAGGACAAATCGGCACAATTGAAATCACATCTGTTGTCGGATACAAAACCGGACCGCCTGCCGAAAGGCCATAAGCTGTTGAACCTGTTGGAGTTGAAATAATCAAACCGTCTGCAATATAATCACATACATCTTTGCCATTAATTTCTAAATAAAATTTCGAAGTTCTTGACGGATCACAGCCTTTTATAACAAAGTCATTAAGCGCAAGCTTATCAAGAGCAGAAAGCATCATCCTTTCCTCAACAAAGTATTTTCTGTTTATAACAGCTTCAACAACCTCTCTAACCGAAGCAGCTTGAGCAAGAAACCCTAATCGACCAAGATTTATCCCGAGTACAGGAATATTTACTCCGGAATAAAACCTTGCTGCTTTGAGAAGCGTTCCATCACCGCCGATTACAAGCGAAATTTCTCCAAAAAAATCCAAAGCCTCAATATCAAAAGATTGGAAGTCTACTTTATTTTTAATAAGAAGTTCTTCTACCTTTGATAATGCCTCTTTGAACCCGTCAATATTTTTGTTATAAACAACATTGATTTTCATACATCGGATTATATCATACAATAACTGTTTATGATATAATCAAAGGCAAAAGAGGGTAAAATTATGATAGAAATGAAAGTAATGGGTATAGCTTTAGACGTTAGAACAAACTCGCCTATAGTTGTACTTCACGATTTAGATAATAGAAAAGCACTTCCAATCTGGATTGGTTCAGCTGAAGCAAGTGCAATTATAAGATGTATTGAAGGACTTGTTGTAGCACGTCCTATGACACACGATTTAGCAGCAAATTTAATCGAAAAAACAGGTTACAAATTAGATAAAATTGAAATTAATGATGTTGAAAAAGATACATATTATGCAACATTATTTATTACTAAAGAAGATGAAACAATTGAAATTGATGCTCGTCCGTCTGATGCAATTGCACTAGCGATGAGAGCAAAAGCTCCGATTTTTGTTACAGCAAATGTACTTATGAACGGTTCTGTTTCAACAGATGCTGCTAAAGATGAAGAAGAAGCTCAAGAATTTAAAGACTTTATTCAGAATATTAAACCATCTGATTTTGAAAAACTTATGCAAGGCAAGCACGAGGAAAGTGATCAATGAAAATAAATAAAAACTACGAAAACCTGGAGCAAAGTTATCTTTTTTCAACAGTTGCCAAAAAGGTTAATGAATATACTTCAAAAAATCCTGACAAAAAAGTAATCCGTTTAGGTATCGGTGATGTTACAAGACCGCTTTGTAAAGCTGTAGTTGAGGCTATGCACAAAGCAGTTGACGAAATGGGAGTCCAAGAAACTTTTCGCGGTTATGGTCCCGAACAAGGATACGATTTTTTAAGAACTGCTGTTCAGGGTTATTACGCTAAAAATGGAGTCAATCTTGAATTAGATGAAATATTTATTTCAGATGGTGCAAAAAGTGATTTAGGCAACATTTTGGATTTATTCGATAAAGATAATACAGTTCTTGTTCCTGATCCTGTTTATCCGGTATATGTTGATACAAACATTATGAATGGTAGAAAGGTTCTTTTCACGGAGGCAAATAGTGATAATTGTTTTCTTCCATCACCACCGTCAACAAAAGCTGATATTATCTACATTTGTTCACCTAACAACCCTACTGGAGCTGTTTATAATAAAACACAACTTAAAGAATGGGTTGATTATGCTCTGAAAAACAATGCAATAATTCTGTTCGATTCTGCATATGAATGCTTTATTTCAGATAATGAATTACCTCGAAGCATTTACGAAATCGAAGGCGCTAAAAATTGTGCAATTGAATTTTGTTCATTATCTAAAACTGCTGGATTTACAGGAACCAGGTGCGGTTACACAATTGTTCCTAAAGAATTAGGCAAACTAAACAAAATGTGGCTTAGACGTCAAACAACGAAATTTAACGGCGTTCCATATATCATTCAACGCGGTGCAGAAGCAGTATTTACCGAAGAAGGTCAAAAAGAAATTAAAGAAAATATAAACTACTACAAAGAAAATGCTAAGTTGATTTCAGAAACATTAAAGGAATGCGGGATTTGGCATGTAGGAGGAAAACATTCACCGTACATATGGCTTAAATGTCCAAATGAAATGAACTCATGGGAATTTTTTGATTATCTTCTCGAAAACTTCCAAATAGTAGGTACTCCAGGGTCTGGTTTTGGTAAAAACGGAGAAGGTTATTTCAGATTAACATCATTTGGTTCAAAAGAAAATACTATTGAAGCAATGGAAAGAATAAAAAAAGCGGGATTTTAATCCCGCTTTTTCTTATCCTAGAAAATTCTTCAAAATAACCATTGCGACAACCGTAACAATCATAAATATCATTGTACTTAATACGCCTGTGCCATGTGATTCTTGAAGACCTGTTTTATCATTATTTTCCATAAATTACTCCTTTAGATTTATGCATTGCAGCTGCAATAGCCAATGCAATTTCTTCATCGTTAGAAGAAGATTTCTTTTTACTAATAGTTTTATCAACTGGAAGCTCTTCCGGGAAATATTTATTAACTATTTTTAGAATATAAGAATTAAGGTTCATTACCCAAATCATAATAGTTAAAAATACAAAAACAGTTCCCATACCAATAACCATTACAACAAAACCTTCTTTAAACAAGGTTAAATCCATAATTTTTCTCCTTTTTACTATTCATAACTATATCTGCTAAATTTTAGACTAAGGTCCGCGAACAGATATTTCACTGTTAAAGTTGGTCGATAAATTATGAATGAATTCCCGGGTTCTTCGGGTTGGAGTATTTAATAATAAACTATTATCAAAAAATATATTAGTTAACTGCGGGCTGTTTAACGAACTATTGGATAAATTATTTCCTTTGTCAGCAACAATTTCTCCACTATAAATTGAATTTGAGACTAAAACTACTTTTTGATAATCATTTTGCAAATATTGAGCATCAGAAAAACTTTCACTCTGTGGGACAAAAGCCAGAGTAAAAATAAAAGCTAAAAATATAAATAAAGTTTTCAAAATACTCTTCACAATATTCATTTTACAACAAAAATTTTGGAGATGACTATTACCCTCTATCCCTAATTATTACTACTTAACAAACCCTTGAATTTTTAATTGTTAATAGTACAATTAAAAGTATATTATTAATAAATAAGGGGTAAATGAAAGGGTTAAATAATGCTCAAATTGAACTATAAAAATACTGATGCCATGGTTGTCGGTAACGGTAATGGTTTGAATATCTCCGAAGAGTTCTCAAACTACAAAGATACCATTGCTGGAATTATTACCAGTCTTAACCAGAGAAAAGACAAACCGGGTCAATGGCTTCAGTGGATGAATTTGGGCTATAATGAAGAAACTGTTTGGTATGTTAAAGAATTTGCTTCTATGGTTAAAGGTCGATTTGAAAACATACTTGTTTTAGGCATAGGCGGTTCTGCACTTGGCGGACTTGCTGTTACAGAAGCATTATTAAAACCTTATTGGAACCTTCTTACTCAGGAACAAAGAAATGGATTTCCAAGAATTTTCTTTTTAGATAACATTGACCCTGATACTATTAACGGACTTTTAGAAGTTCTTGACCTTAAAAAAACTCTTGTTAATGTTATTACAAAATCAGGTTCTACAGCAGAAACAATGTCTCAATATATGATTATCAAAGACTTGATGGAAAAAGAGCTTGGCGATGATTATAGAAAAAACTTTGTCGCAACAACAGATAAAAAAACAGGTATCTTAAGACAACTTGCGGATCAAGAAGGATATAAAACCTTTGTTGTACCTGATGATGTTGGAGGAAGGTTCTCTGTATTTTCAGCAGTTGGTCTTGTTCCTTTTGCTCTGGTAGGGCTAGATATTGACCAGATTGTTAACGGTATTAAAGATATGGATTTAGCACTTAAAAATACTGATATTAATCAGAATATTGCAGCTCAAGGCGCTTTAATACAATACTTAATGGATACAAAATTAGGTAAAAATCTATCAGTTATGATGCCGTATTCAAGCAGACTTAAATATGTTTCTGATTGGTATGTTCAACTTTGGGCTGAATCTTTAGGAAAAGAAATTAATAATAACGGTGAAAAAGTAAATGTTGGTCCAACACCTATAAAAGCACTCGGTGCAACAGATCAGCACTCACAAATACAGCTATATAATGAAGGTCCTAACAATAAAATTATAACTTTCATACGTACAGAAAACTTTGATACAACGCTTGAAATCCCTAAAATATTTGAATATACAGGAATAGGCTATTTAGGCGGCAAAACAATCAACGACTTACTTAACGCAGAAGCAGACTCTACTAGAGTAGCTTTAGCCGACTATTCACGACCTACAATGACAATTTGGCTAGAAAAAGTCGATGAGTACAATGTTGCACAACTTCTTTATATGCTGGAAGTTCAAACAGCTATCGCCGGAGAGCTTTATAACATTAATACCTTTAACCAACCAGGGGTTGAACAAGCTAAAAATTACACATATGCTTTGATGGGTAGAGCCGGTTTTGAAGACTCCGCTCAAACTCTTCAATCAAAAATGGCAGCTGTATAAAATAAAAAAGCGGGTTTTCTACCCGCTTTTTTTATTTTCTTTCTGCTAAAAATTTATCCATTGCTTCTTTTGATATTTCAACAGCATCTAATATAACCGAGGCTGCTGCTGCTTCTGAAGCTCTTGCCATTTGTATTAACTTAACTCCGTATTGCGCTTGAACTTCCGGAGTCATTGCGCTGCCGTAACCTACTGAATTTAATTCCATTGGGGTATCCTCTATATAACTACCCTAATATTATAATACCTTTTTTGAATATTTTCAAGTCTATAATTCTCTTCTACCTTCTATTGCGCGGGCAAGCGTAACCTCATCCGCATACTCTAAATCAGCTCCAACAGGCAAGCCAAAAGCTATTCTTGAAATCTTAATACGAAAAGGTTTTATTAATTTTGTTAAATAAAGACTCGTAGCCTCACCTTCAACTGACGGAGAAAGTGCTAAAATAACTTCCTGAACCTCGTCATTAGTAAGCCGGTTCAAAAGCTCTTTTATTCTAATATCTTCTGCACCAATTCCATCCATTGGAGAAATCAAGCCTTGAAGCACATGGTACAAACCTTTATACTCATTTGTTTTTTCAATTGCAATCAAGTCTTTAGTTTCAGCAACTACACAAATCACCGAACGATTACGATTGCGTGACTCGCATATCTCACAAGGACTTGATGTTGAAATATTAAAACAAATATCACAAGTCCTTGCACTACGTTTAGCTTCTAATATCGCATTTGCAAACTTTTCAACCTCGCTTACAGGCATTTTTAACACTTGAAAAGCCATCCGTTGAGCCGATTTTGGTCCAACGGAAGGAAATTTTTGAAATTGTTCTATTAATGAAGCAATTGCTTTTGGGTATATCATTTTTTACCTTATAATGTTAAGCCCGGAATATTTACTCCACCTGTAACTGATTTCATTTTTGATTCTAATTCAGTTTTTGATTTATCAGTAGCAACTTTCATCGCAGAAGCAATTAAATCCTCTAACATTTCAATATCATCTGCAGAAACTAATGATGGGTTTTCAGGATTGATAGCTTCAGCTGATAATTTGATTGATTTAAAAATACCTTTACCATCACAAGTTACACTAACAGAACCATTACCGGCTTCACCTGAAATGCTCATATTTGAAAGATCATTTTGTGCTTCCATTAATTTCTTCTGGATGTTTTGAGCTTGTTTCATCATATTCATCATGTTCATCATAATGTTGTCCTCCCAATATACCTATATGTCTAGTTTTTCCATTAATTCATCATCAATATCAAAGTTTGCGTAAACATTTTGAACATCATCATGTTCTTCTAATCTACCCAGTAATCTCATAATATTGAGCGCAGTTTTTTCATCTGTAACCTCAATTGTGTTTTGAGGAACTCTTGTAAATTCTGCTGTTGTTGACTTAAATCCGGCAGCCTCAAGTCCTTCTGTTATTGTTTGAAGATTAGGAACTGAAGTATAAACTTTATATTCACCTTCTTCTTCGACAATATCCTCGGCATCAAGATTAATTGCTGCTTCAAATAATGAGTCAAAATCTACTGTTTCAGCATCAAAAGTTATACATCCTTTTTTATCAAACATCCAACCGACACAACCTGTTTCACCAAGGTTGCCGTTAAATTTTGTAAAATAACTTCTAACATCACCAGCTGTTCTGTTTTTATTATCCGTCATTGCTTCAATAACAACAGCCACACCACCTGCCGCATAACCTTCGTAAATCATTTCTTCATAGTTTTCGTTATTACCAGCACCACAGCCTTTTTCAATAGCACGCTTAATATTTTCGTTAGGCAATCCTGCTGCTTTCGCTTTTTCAATAGCAGTTCTCAGACGAAAATTCCCCGCCGGGTCTCCACCGCCTAATTTTGAAGCCACAATAATTTCTCTTGAAAACTTTTGAAATTCAGCCGCTCTTAATGAGTCTGTTTTGGCTTTTTTATGTTTAATCGTTGACCACTTTGAGTGTCCACTCATAGATATCCCCTTTTTTCAACATTTGGTCGGCACACATTCCACTAAATTACTAACCTATACTCTTGCCCCAAGTGTGCCATTGGAACAAACTAACAGCGGGTTAAACCTTACCCGCTTTTCAATGATACTAGAAAAAATTAATTATGGCAAGAGTAATTTTTTATGTTATAGTTGCGTTATGCAAGAACAATTTTTAAGAACTTCAATGCTAATAGGAGAAGATAGAGTAGATATGCTCTCTCATAAGCGTGTAGCAGTTTTTGGAGTTGGAGGGGTAGGTGGCTATACCGTAGAAGCA
>CAJTWU010000005.1 GCA_910579975.1 uncultured Vampirovibrio sp. | reverse complement strand
CCGAGCTGCAATGCGCTCAGCGAGAGTGTTTTGGGTAATTATATAATTTATAAAAAGAAGAAACTTATCAACCATAGATATCCATATCCTATATATATATTATATTCCACTTTCGGCTAAACTTTTAACTCTTTTTTTACAAAATTTAATAAAAATTTACATTGATATTTCAAGCGTTGTATAATATTTATATGAAATATAAATGGCTTAACAAACAAAATAACAAAAAACTTATAATTTTTTTTAACGGACTGGGAATGGATGAAAACGCAGTAAACCATCTTGATACAGAAGATTATGATATTGTTATGTTTTATGATTATAATAATCTCGAAACCGATTTTAAGCTTGAAGAATATGATGAAAAATATTTAATTGCCTGGTCAATGGGAGTAATGATTGCAACAAACTTTAATTTTGGTTTCAAGTCTGCTACAGCAATAAACGGCACTCTCATGCCTATTGATGCAAAATTCGGCATAAACCCTAAAATTTATGATTTAACCATAAAAGGATTTAACCCTGAAAAATTCATTCAAAATATGTTTGAAGAACCTACCTCAATTAAGGTTTCACGTGAGGCAGAAAATCAAAAAAGTGAATTAGCTGCAATTAAAAACTATTCTTCAAAAGAGGATTTTAAATACAACCGTATTTTAATAAGCGATAATGATAAAATTATCACTACAAAATCTCAATGCAATTTCTGGGGAATTGAACCTAACATCAAATCAGGACATTGTCCGTTTTTCTTGTTCAAAAAGTGGAGTGAGCTTTTATGAACAAAGATTTAATTCAAGCACGGTTTTCAAAATCATTAGCAAGCTATAACGAAAATGCACGCATTCAAAAAAAAATGGCTGAACACCTTACAAGTTTTTTAACCAGAAAAAATTACGAAAATATTCTTGAAATAGGCTGCGGAACGGGTTTTCTTACAGAATTATTGAATACAGCTCTGGAGTTTAAGAATTATACAGCTATTGATATTGTAGAAGATTGCAGCAAGTATATTGAAAAAATTAATCCTAATATTAATTTTATTCAAGCTGATATAGAAAACTTCACCTTAGAATTTACTCCCGACTTGATAATTTCAAATGCTTCATTACAATGGGTAGAGAATTTTGAAGAAATTATTATTATGTTAAAAAATAGTCTTAATAAAGATGGAGAGCTTGTTTTATCAACATTTGGCAATGAAAACTTTAAAGAAATAAGCTTTATAACAGGAAAAACTCTGGATTATTACTCTATCAAAGAATTAGAAAATATGTTTCCTGAAAGTATTATTACTCCTGAAATTCATATTATGGCATTTGAAACCCCAAAAGATGTTCTAAAACACTTACAGCTCACCGGAGTAAACGCTATTGAAAACAAAAGCTGGACAAAAAAGGACTTGTCGAAATTTGAAAACAGTTATAGAAATTTGTGTGTAAAAAGACCCACTTTAACTTACAATCCGATTTATATGAAATTTCAAAATAAGACAACTGGGTAATATAACACCTGATTTTACCAGTGTAGAATAGTCATGTTAACTAATTGGAGACCTAATCTATTGGAAAACATTGGGAATTACATGGCTAACAGTATAGGAATAGGGCATTTTTGTATAAATATTTTGAATTTAATTTTTAAAGAATGCCCCGAGGGTATCGTATACAAAGATAAAAATTTGCGATATCTAACTGCAAATCCTGCTTTTTGCAAGCTATTCAGGCTATCAGACAATACAAATATTTTAGGGAAAGAATTTGCTGAATTTCTTGCAGAAGAAAATGCTAAAATTGTTAAAGAAGTAGATAGAGCGGTAAAAAAAGAACTTAAATCAATTACTTACATTATTAATGACACAGATAAAATATTAAGCGTTACTTCTAGTCCAATTATAGATAACAAAGACTTTCTTGGAATAGTTACCATTGCGAAAGATATTACACATGAAGAAAATATTAAAGAAAAATTTGTATTAAAACATTTTCAATTGAAATCTTTATTAGAAAATATTCCAATGCTTATTTATATGCAAGACGTTAATCAAAACTATATTGCCGGCACAAAACCATCTCAAGATTTTGTTAAAGACGGATTTGATGCATTTTCAAATATTCATATTGACAGAACTGCTGCAAAAGCAGAAGAACATGATGAAAACAATTTTGTATTAAAAAATAACAAAATTCTTGTAAAGGAAAAAGAGTTTTTAGATTTTAAAGGAGCACAGCACTGGTATAAGGTTTATAAAGTCCCGATAAATGACTTTAATGGTAATGTAACAGGAATTATCACACTAGCCAGCAATATCGATGCAGAAAAACAACTTCAAACCCAGAGAGAAACCTTTGTTGCCTCGATTGGACACGATTTAAAAAACCCGACTATAGCACAAATGAGAGGCTTAGAACTATTATTAAAAGGTGATTTCGGAGAACTAACAGAAGAACAAAAAGAATTGGTCGAAATGGTTTTAGACTCTTGCCGATATATGAATGGAATGCTCTCTTCACTGCTTGCCACTTATCGAAACTACGATGGAGCAGTTAAGCTTAACTTTACAGAATTTTCTCTTCCGGATCTTGTTATGGAATGTGTTTCAGAAATGATTTATGTTGCAAAAGATAAAAACGTTGGAATTTCAATTGATTCAAAATTGAAAAATGACATAATTATAGCAGATAGAGTTCAAATCAAACGTGTTATTATGAACCTATTGTCAAACGGTATAAAATATGCCTATAAAGGGACATTACTATCTC
The DNA here is from genome assembly GCA_910579975.1 of uncultured Vampirovibrio sp. Classification (GTDB taxonomy): domain Bacteria; phylum Cyanobacteriota; class Vampirovibrionia; order Gastranaerophilales; family Gastranaerophilaceae; genus CAG-196. The sequence goes on along the minus strand of CAJTWU010000005.1, from coordinate 70,861 downwards.
TTAATATTTATCCTGACGGTTCTAAAGCATGTTTTGAATTTGAAAACGAAAGTCCATACATTCCAAAAGACATGCAGAAAGCGATTTTTGCTCAATATGTTTCATATGCCTCAACTCATAATGAACTCGGGATAGGGCTGGGTTTATATGCCTCTAAAAAGATTATTGAAGCACATTCCGGCAAAATCTTTGTTCACAGTGACAAGACTGAACACAATCGTTTCGGATTCAAAATTCCCGTAAAGCAAAAACACAGAAATGAAATTATTGAAGTATGCTTTTAGGAGTATGGTACGAACTTAATCGTTAATATTAACCGCCTTATCTTTAATAATTTCAAGCAATTTATTAACCATCAAATCTTCATATTTTTGAGCGGTTTCTTTGTTTTCAGCTTCAAAACGAAGTGTAAATACAGGTTCTGTATTACTTTGCCTTATTAGTGCAAATCCGCCCTGTTCAAAAACAATTCTCATCCCGTCTAAAGTAATAATATCTTTGATTTTTGATCCAAAGAAATCAGGATTTTCTCTAATAACTTTTTCAAATGTTTCAAGAGTAACTTTTTTCAAAGAATTTGGACAAGACAATCTGTATTCTTGCGAACAATACATTTTATTAAACGGCTCAAGAAGATCTGAAATCTTAAATTCAGGATTTTGTTTCTTATATTCAGCAACAATTTCAATAATCCTACATCCTGCATAAACAGCATCGTCAAATCCGTAATATCGGTCTTTAAAGAAGGTATGTCCGCTCATTTCACCCGCTAAAATTGCACCTACTTCTCTCATTTTTGATTTGATATAGCCATGACCCGTTTTACACATAACAGAAATACCGCCATTCTCATCTATCGTATCGTATAATACCTGGGAACATTTAACTTCTGATACAACAAACGGTTTAATTCCTTTTTCGTTATATTTTTTGATTATATCTTGAGCATAAATTAGAAGGAGTTTATCCCCTGTCATTGAGTTACCTTCTGAGTCTATAACACCAATTCTATCACTATCTCCGTCAAAAGCTATACCCAAATCCGCTTTGTTTTCCACAACAGCACGTTTAATATCGTTTAGAGTTTTTTCATCACTAGGATTTGGATGATGATGAGGAAATCTTCCATCAGGCATTGAATAAAGTTCAACAACTTCACATCCTAATGCCCTGTATAATTTCGGAGCAACAACTCCGCCTGTAGCATTAGCACTATCTACCACTATTTTTAATCCTTCGCCAACTCTGCCAAATTCTTTTTTCATTTCGCTTATATAATCAGGTATAAGGTCGTATTCTGTATAAATACCTTTTGGAGAAGAAGGAAGATGCATTTCGTATTCTTTTTCAGTTAAAACTTTTACTTCCTTAATTTGCTCTTCATTTAATGACTGTTTAGCATAAGTCATTTTCATACCATTATACTGACTAGGATTATGGCTCGCTGTAATAATCATTGCACCTGTAACCTGTGCATATTTAGTTACAAAAGGAGGAAGCCCGACAACTTCAGAATAATAACCTATAGGTGTAGGCGCAAGTCCTAAATCAACAACATTTGCACCAGTTGAAAGAATACCATCAACAAGTGATTTAGAAAGAGATGGTGAATGCAATCGAGCATCACGGCAAACAGTAATCCAGATTTCAGAAGGTTTTTTTGAGGTTTTTTCTTCCAGATATTTTACAAACCCGCGTCCTGTGTAATAGAAAACATCTTCAGTTACATTTTCTCCATAAATCCCTCTGATATCGTTTTTGCCAAATGCTGATAAATCTAACATAGTACCTCTCCTTTATAGTACAATGATAGCATGGAAAAAGATAAAATCGGACTATTTTTTATTTTACCGGCTTTGATTGGAACTTTTATATTTATTATAATTCCTATTTTCTGCTCTTTTGGATTAAGTTTCACCGAGTGGGATTTATTAAACGAAATAAAATTTATAGGATTAGATAACTACAAAGCAGTATTTACTGAACCTGTTTTTTTTCAAATTCTTATTAACACATTTGTTTATGCTGTTTCTACAACTTTTTTTGCAGTTGTAATCCCGCTTATTATAGCAAGTATTTTAAATACAAAACTTCGCGGTGCAGAGTGGTTCAAAACAATTTACTTTATTCCCTTTATCACTCCGGCTGTAGTAATAGCAATTGTTTGGGGGTGGATTTTTGACCCTAATATCGGCGGAGTAAATATGTTATTTAAAACACATTTGAACTGGTTATTTGATACACATCTTGCCATGCCTGTATTAATTTTTGTATCCGTTTGGAAACTAATCGGATATAATGTAGTTTTATTTTTAACAGGGTTTTCAACAATTAATCAAAACCTGTTTGAAGCAGCTAAAATCGACGGAGCGGGAGCTAATCAGACTTTTTGGAATATAACATTCCCGCTTTTAAAACCAACAACATACTTTGTAACATTAGTCACTGCAATATCTTCGTTTCAAGTTTTTGATTTAATCTATGTAATGACGGAGGGCGGTCCAAAAGATGCAACAAACGTGATAGTTTATTCAATATACAAATACGCATTTGAATACTTTGATGTCGGGAAGTCTTGCGCTCTTGCATATATTCTGTTTATTGTAATTTTTATATTAACATTAATAAATCATTTGCAAGCCGGATCTTCGGAATCTACAAAACCATCGTAATTGTTATCAATACCATCCTCGCAAGAACCTATAGAGTCTTTGCCTTCTGCTCTTGCATTAAACTTCAGCCACTTATCATCAATTTTATTCCATTGGTACAAGAAAAAGTTTTTGTAAAATTTTGCCATTTGGATATCTTTTATTACAATAAGGTTTTCATCATTTCTGTTTTCTCCGCTATAAGAAAAATTCATGGAACCGATTAAAACATACTCATCATCCACAATCATTGATTTGGAATGCATTTTGCCCGCATAATTCTCGGTCTTTACAAGAACTCCGGAGTTTCTTAAAATCTGATGTTTTGAATACTTGCTTGATGCATTCAGTGCATCAATAATAATCTTCACATCCACTCCGCGTTTTTTAGCCTTTATCAATTCTTCTGTTACACGATTTTCTGTAAGCACAAAAGTCGGGATATAAACATACTTTTTGGCATTACGAATTAAAGGTAAAACAGCATTTGTAATGCTTTTATCCTGTGGAGAAAAATAAATTCCCAAATTTGTTTCACCTTTTATATTTACCCCTTTTTCGGTATGAAATTTACCTTCAAACATTTGCTCAAATTCCTGTTTATAAATAGCAGCAACTGATGGAGAATTTATAACAACAATACTGTTGGAATTAAATCCGGACATATCTGTATGCGAAAGATTAGCTGAACCTGTTATCAACACCTTATCATCAAAAATATAAAACTTGTTATGCATAATTTCTTTCGTAGAATCACTCTTGTTTTGAGAAATTAACTTAACAATTCTATCTGTGTCCTCATAAATATTTTTACCTTGAGAATCTAAATCATAAACAAGTCTTATCTTCACTCCTCGTTTTATAGCTTCTTGAAAAGCTTTCTCTATTTCAGGAACTCTTGAATATCCATAAATTGCCATATCAATTGTACTTTCAGCCTTATTAATATTAAAAAGGATTTCTTTACAGATATCACTTGAACAATTTCTATCAGGTTTGAGTTTAGTTGTCATGTCAGAAAAATAAATCTTGATATCGCCTGATTTTAAAATATTTGGAGGTGTCGGTATACTAATTTTCTTAAACTTTTCTTTTGAAATATGAGATTTTCTTATAATAATAAAGTTGTCCAGGGTAAGGATTTTACTATCATCAAGTTCATACACATTTTCAGTTTCCATATCTAAAACTTTATAATTTGCGCGTCTGATACCTTTCAAACGATACTCAAATGCCTCTTTTGAACATGGTTCATTATCTTTGAAGCAATATCCCGAATAAAAGAACCTATCCTTATAACCATATCTGTAATAAACAATATCGTCTTCTTTAAGATAAACTTTTCTACCTTTAAGCAAATTCTCAAAATAATCTTTGCCAAGATTACCCAGAAGAAAAGCTTCTGTTTCAGAAATATTTAAATGTTCTGCAAGTTCTTTATTATGAGAAGTAAAATCAGAGTCAAAACAATCCAACTCTTTGAAAATAAACTCACCATTATCAAAAATCAAATGTTTCGGAGATTTAACTTCTGCAATTCTATAAGTTTTATCATGTGGTATAAGAAAAACTACACATAATACGAACAGGATTAAAATAACAATAATACTAAGACTCTTTTTCAACATAGTTTGTTATCTCAAACCCCATTTTTTCAATTTTTTCTTTAAGCTTTTTATTTTTAGTAATTAAAAATTCTGTAAAATGATTATCAATAGTTCCATCATCATATCTGCAAGGATGTATTAACGCTTCTACCGTTGTATTTTCATAATTAACAGCCATAACACCATAAGACACCGAAAGTGAGTCCATCATAGAAGTATAAGTTACTCCAACCAAATATTCATTAGTTTTTAAACCCCATTTATTTAAAGTTGTTTCGTTTATTGCCGTAAAAGTATCTAATAACGCTACTTTAATAAGATTTACAGGATATTTTAAGTTCAAATGTTTATGTAAATCAGGAACCAAATAAGGTTTTTCAAACTGGGTTCTTACCTGTTTAATTCCATATTCATTTGCTAAACGGCAAACAATATCAAAAATCTTAGGAATAGAATGCGTATGAACATGTGAATCAATATGAGAAACCGCTGTTACCGATAAAACTTTTTCAATCTGACGTCTAAACTCACGCTCAACTTCAGACAAAAACTCCGTTTCTTTAGGATTATAAGCTTTCAATAACAATTGCCCGTATGAATTACAGAAATTACCATCACTATTTATAAGAGTATTAACATCTTCACATAGAGATTTACCCTCAATAATATTCAGATGGACACCCACACCTAAATTCGGGCATTTAGGAATAACAGAGTTAACAGCCTCATCAAATGCACTTCCATTAGCAGTAAGACTGGCACTTTTCAAAAGACCTTCTAAATATCCTTCAAGTACAGCTCTATTGTATGCCTTAGACATTCCAAAGTCATCTGCATTTAATATAAATCGTTTACCGGTCAATCCAATCTCCCGCTTGTTTTTATTACAGTCCTATTATATTATAGGTTTAAGAGGAAAACAATGAGCAGCAAATCAAAATTAGCATTAGTTATACCGTGTTACAACGAAGAATTAGTTATAAAATCAACTGTAGAAACACTTTTACAAGTTTTTAACGATATTATTTCAAAAGGTAAAATTGATAGCACATCTTATATTTATCTTGTAGATGACGGTTCAAAAGACAAAACCTGGGAAATTATTGAAGAACTTCACAAAACAAATCCTTCCAGAGTGAAAGGTATGAAATTTGTAAGAAATTACGGCAACCAAAAAGCTCTTATAGCCGGACTTCTCGGAGTTAAAGAAGTCGGATGCGACTGTGCAATTTCGATTGATGCAGATTTACAGCAAGATGAAAACTCAATTGAAAAATTTATTGATGAATACCATAACGGTGCTGATATAGTTTCGGGGATTAGAAATGACCGAAAAACAGATTCATTTTTCAAAAAGTTCACAGCTCATTGTTTCTACAAAGTAATGAACATTTTAGGAGTAAAAATTCCTCAAAATCATTCTGATTTCAGATTGGTAAGCAAAAATGCTCTTGAAATACTGAGCAAATATTCTGAAACAGAGCTGTTTTTACGCGGTTTTTTCCATGAAACAGGGTTAAAAACTGCATTTGTAAACTTTGATGTTAAACCCAGAGCTTTAGGCTGCTCGAAATTTAACTTCTTCTCCCTTACAAGCCTTGCATTAAACGGTATTACATCATACAGTATCGTACCTTTGAGATTAATTTCGGTACTGGGTTTAATAACAATATTTATAAGTATGATGGTTGGTTTTGATGCCGTTTGTGATGCACTTTTTAGACACGATGCACCAAGCGGTTATGCAACAATTATTATAATGTTAGCATTTTTAGGCGGCTTACAGCTTGTATGTCTTGGTATTATTGGAGAATACTTAGGACAAATATTCCGTGAAGTTAAAGCACGCCCCAGATATATTAAAGAAAGTGAACTTTTGTAACAAATTAGTCAATTTTCTCCGACTAAATGTTTTTATCTATATATAGGGAAAACAGGAATTAGGAGTACATCTATGGCAATAGGCGCAAGAGATTACATTGATAAACTGCTGGTAAAAAAATATGCAGATGAAAAAGTTGATAATCATGATGCAATGGAATCAATGGTTGATCCTAAAAAAATGCTTGAAGCAATGAACGATGTTGCAATGGTTCAAAGAAATATGTTTGCACTCTCACAGAAGCTTTGCAGCACCTGTTATGCTATTAATGCCAAAGCTAGATATAAAAATGGCACTAATAACAGCTAGATTTTTTCAACAACAACCTTATGAAGCCCCTTCGGGCTATCGACATTGCGTTTGAGCTTTAAAGCAGTTTCTAATGCAATAAGTTGTAATAATACAACATTTGCAAATAATTGCTGTACTTCATTCTCGCATTCAATATTAATATGATAATTCGGTTTTAGCCGTTCATCTGAAGGTCCTATTATAACAACAGCAGGGTTGTAATCAGCTTTAATTTTATTAATATTGCTAACAGAGCGTTCAGAAATCTTATTCACTGAAATATACATCAAAGTTGCTTTGTTATTCAAAACAGCCACATGCCCGTGCATAAATTCACCCAAAATTGCAGCGCTGATGTTCTTATAAGATGTTTCTTTGATTTTTAATGCAGCCTCTTTTGCCAATGAATATGAAATCCCATCTGCTGTAATAATTACAGTATTTTCTCGTGCCAAATAGGAAGCAAATTTTTTAATTTCTGCACGTTTTGAAAGAGCTTTTTCTACAATAACACCAAGATGGAATAGCGATTTTTTATATTCAATTGTATTTAAACCTGTATTTTCAATTAATTTTAGTGAAATCAAAATCAAACATAACATCTGTGATGTGAAAGATTTTGTAGCTGCAATTCCCGTTTCTTCACCGGCATAACAAGCAACCTGATAGTCACAAGATTTCCAGATAGAAGAATTAACAACATTTGTTATACATAATGTTGGAAGATTAGTTTCTTGCTTAACCCTTTGAACTGATTTAAGAGTATCACTGGTTTCTCCGGACTGGGTAATAAAAATATAAAGAGTTTTCTCATCATGCGGGATAAGATTTTTTAGCAAAAACTCACTTGAGTAAATCGCTCTTGACTCAATTCCTGAAATCATCTCAACCAAATCTACTGCAAAACGTGCACAATGATATGATGAGCCGGAAGCAACAAACACAATCTTTTTGATATCTTGTGGTAAATTAAGCTTAATATCGCCGGATTGCGGATCAATATATTTCATTAAAATATAAGGGATAATTTTTGCCTGTTCAGCAATTTCGACTTCCATATTTGTTTTTGTTTTTTTAAGAAACATCAAAAGCCCTCTTTGTATTCATATTATAACATGTTTAGGAAGCAAAAACAGCTCTTACATAATAATTTTCATCCTCACGCAATTGAGCTTTAAGGTTATCAAAATCAGTCAACACAGCAATTTGAGCAACTTTTTCACGGATAGTATATTCTGTTTCCTCACAAGAGCGCTCTAATATTTTTAAGAGCTTTTCAGGTTCAATATCGTTTACAAAAAATTTTAATGTTTCTAAGCACCAGTAAAGTTTGAACAATTGTTTATTTATAACGTATTTTTTATCACGAAAAACGATCTTATCCAATTCAATAAAAGCATTTTCAATAAAACCAAAAATTTTTTCTAAATAAATTTTAGTAAACTCTTCGTTTTGTTTTAAAATCGCAACCGAGTCAACAACCAGTCTGCAAATATTTGCGTTGATATCAATAGTTGCATCTGCAAAAATTTCAGCATGGTTAAAGAACATTGTGCAATGCGGTTTTTCTCTCAAAAGATTATTAATTTTTAAAGAAACAGCTTCTCTGATTTTACCGTCACATCCGGTAAGATTAGAAACCAATGTATCTGCTTCCAATTGATTATTTATCTCCTCTATGCGTAAAGCAGCAAGCTGTTTTTGAGGAATATTACCATTTTGAAGCATTTCAATCAGCTCATCATGGCTAAATGAACGCGCTGACATTTCAAAAGCTTGTTCAAAATTTGTATCTAAATCTTTATAAAAACCTGAATTCAAATTGTGACTCCGACTATCTTACAACTTTATTTTAGCACAAGGGTTATTGATTTGGTGTATAAAAGTAGTTTAATGTATAATAAATACAAGGAGATAATAATGAACGCTTTTATAAATGTAATCCAAAAATGCTTTTTCTTCGAAAAAGAACCGCAAAGAATTGGTCTAACCCAGTTCAAAGAACCTGTTGAAGTAAAAAAAGCAGAAACACCTTCTATTAAGAATAAAGATGTCAAGCTTTCAGATTTAATGCGCAGACATTAAAATAAAATTAAATGGCTGGATTGCTTCGTCTCCGCTCGCAATCCGGCTTAAACAATTTTAATCCTTACTCCTTATTAATACTAAAATACACGTCCTTTAATCGTTTTTTACTAATATGTGTATAAAGCTGGGTTGTTGAAACATCACTGTGCCCCAATAACTCCTGAACAACTCTTAAATCAGCTCCGTTTTCTAACAGGTGTGTTGCAAAACTATGCCTTAAAGTATGCGGTGAAATATTTTTATGAATCATTTTTCCATGTTCATGAATTAAATTATAAACATCCTGACGGTTTATAAAGCGGCCGTTTTCTAATACAAGCAATCGTTTTGAATTAAGATTATATTTTTTAAAAATCAGTTCACGTTCAGGTAAATATTTTTTAACTGCTTCCAATGCCTTTGAACCAAAAGGAACAATTCTCTCTTTTGAACCCTTCCCAAAGCATCTTATATATTTAGAAGCCAAATCCACATCGTTTATTTTTAAATTAACAAGTTCAGAAACCCGAAGCCCGCAGCTATATAAAAGTTCCATAATCACAAGCTCAAGAGGTTTCAAATTTGTCTGAAAAATTTCTTCAATCTCTTTTAAAGAGATAACTTTAGGAAGTCTTTGCGGTACTTTTGGCTGCTCAAGAGTCGAAGCCGGGTTTTTTTCTAAAATGTTCATAGATGTTGTCCACTTAAAAAAACCGCGCAGAGAAGCAACTTTTCTTATTACACTGGTTGGCGCAAGTTTGCGTTCTTTAAGAGTCCTTATATAAGAATTTATAGTAATCCTATCCACTTTATCAATATCTTCAACACCGGCTGCAAAATCGTACAAATCCCTTCTATAGGCATCAATCGTATTAGAAGACAACCCTTTTTCCAGTTCTAAGTATTCAAGGTATTGAGAAATTATTTCGTACATTAGAGTCTCAAATACGCTTCACGAAGAATATAATCCTCTAAAGCTTTTTTATCAGATGTTGATAGTTTCATATCATTATTAATAATACAAAACACATATTTGTTCCCGCTTTTCGAAGTCAAATAACCGGCAATAGAACTAATATCACAATGTGTACCGGTTTTTGCTCTAAGTTTATCTTTTAAAGGAAATAATCTATGTGTAAGTGTGCCTTCTCCGGCTGTTGGAAGACTTTCCATAATCTTGTTATTTTTATTCACCAGCAAAAAATCTGTAACAAAATTTGTTGAAACAAGATTATTCTTTGAAACTCCGCTTCCATCAACTATTCTAATTCTTGAATTATCAATTTTATGTTTAACACAATAATCATTAAACATTTTTATTCCTGAACTATCAGTTCCCGTTTCAAGTTCACAATATTTACCACCCGCAAGTTTAAACATAGTTTCTGCAACCATATTGTTGCTATTTTTCAAAACATCATTTAAAGCAAAGTCTATATTATGCGTAACTTTATCTTCAAATTTATCCGTATCATATTTTTTATCAGAAATTAATCCGGTTTTTAAGTAAACTTTTCTATTTTCTAAAGCAATTTTTGTTTGAAGTTCAAAATATCTTTTTATATTATTAACAGGAATATAAACAGTCGTAGGACGTGCAATAGTCCCGTCAAGTACAAGAGTATTTTCACTGATTGTACTATCACGATGAATATCCAGTTTGGTTTTATCTCCTTTGGTTATATTATTGAAAAATACAAGAGGATACTTGCTCGGATTAATTATAGTTGCACATTTACCGTCTTGAGGAGGCATAATTGTCAACTTGATAAGATTTTTATCCAAGTTATATGCACCAAATTTTGGCATAAGCACATTCATATCATCGTCCCATTGCCAGCCTTCTCCCCAGGTTTTAGAGTCAAGGATTGTATCATCAATATAAACTCTTTGAGTTTCAGGCTCAACCTTGGAAATCAATTGTTTTAAATCTTTTGATGTTAAATACGGGTCTGCTCCAAGTTTAAGAAGATAAACGCCATTTCCTCTTGAATAAATTTCGGTAGAAAACTCATAATCCTTACCAAGAGTTTCAGCTATAACAGGAACTGTTAAAACTTTTTGTACAGAAGCCGGTGAAATAAGTATTTTATCATTTAAAGAATAAATCGTTTTACCAGATGAAGCACTTTTTATTGATATCGCAATTGACTCGGTATCAACTCCCGAGTCTTTCAACACGGTTGAAAAATCTGTTTTAACACTTTTAGCATTTACTCCGAGAGCAAACATAGCCATTGCGAATAATGATATTAATATCTTTTTCATTTTATTATCACCTCATACGAGTCTTTTATATCATCCAAAACTCTGCATTTATCTCTAAATTCATACATATCGGCAAGATTAACTTCAGCAAAAATCCCGCCTTCAATTCCATTAATCTCTTTTATAATATCACCTTTATAATCCAAAATCATAGAGTGCCCGAGATTTCTTGTTCCATCTCTCAGCTCTCCTGTTTGTGTAAGTGCAACAAAGTAACTCTGGTTCTCAACTGCACGGGAAGTTGTCATACTATCCCAAGGAATTTTTTTAGAGGCACCCCAAGCAGCCATATTAACAAGAATATCTGCACCGGCTATTCTATAGGCACGATAAATTTCCGGGAAACGGATATCATAACAAATTGTAAGCCCGATTTTTACTCCATCTAATTCAACCATAACGGGATTTTTACCATTGGTAATATACTTTCCTTCATCACAGCCATAGTAAGAAAAAAGATGATTTTTATCATACGTACATACAAGCTCGCCGTTTCTATTTATAACAGGACAACTATTTGTCATTCCCTTAAGAATAATGCTCCCGCCAATAATATTAACATTGTACTTTTTAGCAATTTTTTGGAGCATTTTTATTGAGTCCGAGTTATTAATATCTTCTGAACATTTTTCAAAAGAAGAGCAATCCCATCCACAACTCCACACTTCAGGCAAAAAAACAAAATCAGCTGCATTTCTGATAAGCTCATATTCTAATAACTTTTCTGCTTTTTTTATATTTGCATCCAAATCCGCAATCACCGAGCCAAGCTGGATTGCCAGAAGTTTTACTTTTGTTTTCTTCTCCATAATCCGAATTTATACACCTTGTTATATGCTTCAGGCGCTCTACGTTCTAAATCTTCTAAACTCGCTTGAAGTTCCTGCCTTGCTTTTTCTTCATCATCCGTAACATAGATTGGCTTTCCATAAAGATTAATCAATCGAACATCCAAAATAGGCATTCTTAATCCATCCCATGAAGGAAGCTTAAACCAATTAAAGTTTTCTGAATACCAGTAAATTGGTACAATTGGAACACCGGCCATTTTAGCAATTTTTATAACTCCGTCTTTCACAACCTTAGCCGGACCTCTCGGACCGTCAACCATCATTGCACAGTTTTCGCCGTTTTTAAGAGCATCTATCATTTGCATAGAAGCCTCTACAGCACCTTTTCTGCCTTTAGAACCGCGTATAAGTTTAAATCCCCACTTACCTACTACACGCGCAATAACTTCACCGTCTTTTGAGCGGCTTATCAAAACATTTGTTTTAGCTCTGTTTTGAAGCCCATGAATACAGCACTGGTGAGCATGCCACATTGCATAAATACAAGGTTCTGTATTTGGATGTTCAACCTCTACAATATGAGTAAAAAACTCTTGTATTCTGAATATTGAATAAACTAAATCGGCTAATTTGCCTAAATTATTCCCGTCAACTAATCTAACCATCCTATAATTATACAATAAAATCGATAAAATGTGCTATACTAATTACTATGAAAAAGCTAAAATATATTATTACAGCATTTATGCTTGCACAATCTCTAGCAATGGCAAATTTCAACGATATTTATATTGCAGACATTCAATACGACTGGATAAATAAAAATAATGTTGAAAAAGAAGCTATTATAAGTGAAGTCCGCGATATAATTTTTGAAGAAAACGAACTAACAAAAATCAAAGGTTTTCGTTCACAATTCAAAGATAAATTAAAAGACAAAAATTATAAAGAACATTATTTTGCAGCCTCTGCCGGCTTTAAAGAATATAAAGATTATAATATTTCAGCTTTTTATTATAAAAAACAAAAACATATTTATATGTATGCTCTCCAAGACAAAAAAGATGTATCAAAATCATATTACTATGATGCTTTAGGACATTTAATATATGTAGATTTTAACTTTGGAGAATATCCTGAATACCCTTATTACACAATCCAATATAAAGTATCAGGAACACCTGTTAGCGCAATTTATTATGTTTCAAAAGATAACCAGTATTTATTTACTCCAAATGGAGAATTCACAGGAGTATGGTACAAACATAATTTATATGACAAACACTCTAAAGTCATATTAAAAAGGACTACATATTAATGACTAAAACTATTTCAACAGCAGAGTCTTGTACTGGCGGACTTTTAAGCTCAAAACTAACTGATATTTCAGGAAGCTCCTCTTATACAACTCTTAATCTTGTAACTTATGCTCTTGAAGCTAAAAAGAAAATGCTCGGTGTAACAGTTGGAGAAGATGAAGTAGTGAGCGAAAAATGCGCTTATCAAATGGCAAAAGGTTTACATGAACTTACAAATTCAGACATCTGCATTTCTACAACAGGAAACGCCGGACCAACGGGCGACCCAGTAGGTTTAATGTATTCAACCATTTTTACAAAAGATAAATACAAAACTTACAAAATCCAACTTAATCCATCAACTCCTCGTGTACTTATGAAAGAAATGTTTGTACAAGAAGTTTTAAAAAATTTATTTGAGTTTCTACAAAAATAAGGCATAAGCAAAAATTTCACCAACCTGATGATTGTAAAATCTGCCGTCGTCTTTCGTAAACAGTTCCCGCCAATGACTTTCAGGTGTACCATCCAGAGAATAAGAAGGATTGCACATCATTAAATGATGTGTATTAGTATCATATCTTAATGGAAATAAGTCCTCCATTTGCATAAAACTCGGCAGTTTATCACTTGCAAGTTCAAATCCAAAAATTGCATTTCTTATTCTGTTCAAGCGAACCTCATAAGGTGTACCGCCTTCAGTATTATCATTAGAAACCTCTACACCAGGAGCGTAATCTCTTGAAAATTTTAGTTCATTAGACCAGTGTTTAACTGTTTCAAAGTCATCCACACTAACAAATGCAGTTCCTGCATTCAAGCCCATTAAACGATATCTTTCAAAATCATCAGAGCTTTTTTCTCCAACAAAGCTAAGTGTTGTACAGCCCGAACGTATTCTGATTTCATCTGTAATATATTGCATTTGATGATATTCAGGCAAAGCACCTACGCCTGTATAGTTAACCATGTCATAACCGCCAATATGCTTGGCTGAATCAACAAAAATTGCCTCAAAACCTAAATTGACAAGCTTAACCATTTCCTGAATATAGAGTTCTACGTGTTCTGGATTGCTCCAACGAAAAACTTCGTCTTCCTTATATGGAGCACAAACCTTCATCTGATCTTCTGAAATAACAGTTCTAAACCCTGTTTTTAAGCCTCGAAAATGAGCAAGATCATTAAAGGCACGAAACTGAATTTCGGGAGAAATTGAAAAATCAACAATATTTTCACTGTACCCGACCCCAAGTTTTATACCATAAATTGAATTTTCTTCCCATGGCGCCTTATTAAACCCGTCACCATAAATATTCGGCCAAATTTGTGAAAGAATAACACAATTAGCCCAACTTTTAGCAGATGGAGGAATTGCAGGAAGCATTTTTATTGCTCCCAACAGTCCTTTTCTGGTTTGATTACCATGCATTTCAGCTATAGCACGGTTATTTATTTCTATATAATTTGCAAGACGTCCCCATTTATCACCATAGTTAGGCGAAACTACATTATCCGGGAAATGATGATAAAAAGTAGTGCATTCACATAATGATACAATACTTTCAACTGCTTTTTTCAAAGAGCGCTCTAATAGCTCACACGGCAAAATATTAGAAATCCATTGTTTAAGATTACCGTCATTTAAAGCCCGATATTTATGCTCTTCAGTCCATTTATCATAATGAAGAGTTGTATTAAAAGAATATGCCTCTAGTAATTCATTGACTGCATTCATATAATTAAAATAAAGAAATCACAGCTAAAATTCATTATACTAAATGGTAATTTTCTAATCTAATTTTGTAATCAAATCTTCTATTGCTGAAATTTCGAATTTTGTTTGACTCAACATAAATGTTTCTGCTATTAAAAGTGCTGTTGGTACAAGCGCTGCAATTATACAAAGTAAAATACTCTGTAAATCATCTCCAAAATTAGTCATAAAATATGAAACATTCATTGTAAATTCAATAAATATAATAGAACAGGCAATAAACATAGCTGCAGATTTTTCACTCTCAAGCTTACGGACCGCCTGTAACCCAAGTATATTAACACCATGGTTTAAATAATCACTAAAACCGTCTTGCTTAATAACACTTGAACCTTGAATTTTCTTTGCACAGGTAAATGCCATTGTAAATGCTAAAAATGCAAAAATAATTAAAAATGTCGCAAGTACAAGAAATACAGGACTAAATCTTAATCCGGAAATTCTAATCCAACCGGCTGCTTCAGGGAAACATTGAGCTAAAGTATTAGAAACACCATAAGCAAGAAACGGAGCCGTTAATACACCAAGCAACATCTCTCCAACTGATTTTATCTGCAAGTTGAATAATCTATCTTTAATATTTTCTAACTTATTTTTACTCAAATTATTTACAAATTTTTCAATCCAAGTTCTATAATCATGCATAATGGCTTCAAAATCTTCTCGATATTCATATTGATCCAAGACATAACTCATTGAATGAGAAGAGTTTTTGAAATAACCACCCGCATAAGCCATTATTACATTCAATCCGACAAAAAAAGCTGAAATTAAAATAGCAAACATTGGACCAATGTTAATATAATAAATCAAATTAATCACATACACTGCAATGAAAAAAATTGTAGCTGTTAAAACCAAGCCGTTTTGAGCGTGAGCTGAAACATTACTTTTATGAGATTTATTTTGATAATATAAAAATATACCTTGCTTTAAAACAAATGATAGAGCAGTAATAATAATACCAAATAATATGTATATATTAATATTTATAGGAAGCTGTATAAAGTTTGCAGTTTCTTCCATTTTTAACCCTGTTAAATAGTTAGAAACTCCAAAAGCTGAAACAAAAGAAGTTACAAACATTCCAACATTGACAAAGTTAGCACTTTTTGAATTAAGAGAAATTCTTTTTTTCAAATCATATGTTGCAAAACCTGTTTCCTTAACAATGGTTGTTCTTGCTTCTTCAAGACCTTTTTTTCTAAATTCTAACTGTTCTTTCGGGTCAAGATTAGAATTATTCACCACTGTTTCCATTTGCACTTTTGATTGGTTAACATTCACATTTGTAGTTTCAATATTTGGTATAGAAGCTATTTGAGCTTCTCTTTGTATTTGCTCCTGTACTGTAACATCAGCAATTTTCAATATTAGATAATCGTCGGACTCTGCTATCTCAAACTTAACAGCACTGGAAATAGTTGCACGTTCTCCAAAAGGAACATTTTTATATAAAAGTTTTTTAGTACAAGAACTGTTTATAATCACGCATTTATGGTCTTCTTCCCTATAATGAAGTGTAATCAAAAACTTTTCACCTATACTCATAACATAATCACAGTTCAAATCAGAACCGATTGTAATCTGCTCTTGATTAAATACTCTTTTATTATTTTTACTTGCAACTATAACAGACATCTTTACCTCTTATCTTCCAATTGTTGTCAAAAACTTATTTATAATCTTATCAACACCCTGATCTGTAGAAATCAAAAGCTTTGTTTCACCTAAAACAGGACATAATTTAGTTTTTACAACATCCAATTTTTGAGGATGAGCATAAACGAACATCATAACCAAGTCCGGAGCTTTTTCTAAAGCAGATTTAACCTGATTATGAATAGTATTCCAGTTAATTTGTTTATCTATATCACCTTCATTTTCTAAATCACCTACCACAATAATTGATGGTTTATATCCCTCTTTTTGCATTGAAACAGCAAAACTTAAGGCTTTATCAAGACCGACACCATACGCCGTTCCCCAGTCTTTTGAGTCAAATTTAGTAAACTCATTCATTGAATCAGAAATTGCTTTAGTATGATGAGAAGAACCTTCATAAATTAAATATGCCTCCTCAGAAACACGAATAATTTTTATGACATCTTCAGGATCTAAACGATTGCAAACCTGTTTCACAAACTTTTTTTGTTCATTCAAATTCTTTTGATTTGAAGCGGATGAGTCCACAACAAAAATAACAGAAGCAGGAACAAATGTATCTAATTTTATATTTTTTAAACCTGAAAAAATAAGACAAATTATAAAAAATGTAACTATTATTACCAGGATTAGCTTGATAGCTCTTTTGTTCATACAAAATCTCCAAATATAGCTATTATGCTTTATTATAGTATTCTATCAGCTTTTTGTAATACTTTTAATAGATGAAATTTATTTGAACTCTATATCAGAAAAGGCATTTGGACCAACAGAAGCATTGTAGCCGGCTGTTTCAATTCCACCTTCAACACGAACACTTGTTCTTTTCGAACCTTCTGGATAAGTTAAAATATTTTTGCCTTCTAATAAAAGAATATTTCTACGTATATCTCTTATTGACTCCTGAACAATTGGTGTAGAGCGGCCTTTTGCTAAATAAACATGAACATTAGTAATATGCTTATTGTTATCAACATAAAAACTATATTTAAAAAGAATACCTTCTTCCAAAGAATAAGACTGTTCTTCTAAAGAATGATTAGAAATAGTGTTACAAATGTCCGCCCGCCATTTATTCCACATAATTATGTCATTAAATTGAGAAAGAGAAAATGATGTTTTTTCTTCCGATTTTTTTACAGGATGTGGAACATCTGTTATGCGTTCAACTTTTGCAGACTTCTTATTTTTTTTAATCTGAGTTGGTTCAACAGAAATAAGTGCTTCCTGTTGTTTATTACGCATTTTAACAGACCTCATATATTCTTCGCGAATAAGATTAGTATTTTGGGGAGAAATCTTTACCGGCTCCGGTTTGACAATATCAGCAGTCTCTGTAACTATTGGTTTAGAACCGAAAATAACAGGCTTATGCATTTTTGGTTCAATTATTATAACACCCAGCGTTAACAATACTACTATCAGACTTACCAATAATTTAAACACCAGTACCTCAACTTTTAAAAAAAGACCCCCGAAGGAGTCTTTTAAGTGGTGGGCAGGGGTGGATTCGAACCACCGTACTCTCGCGAGAACAGATTTACAGTCTGTCGCCTTTAGCCACTCGGCCACCTACCCTTATTCAATTTTCATATTAAAATGCCTTTGACGAGATTTGAACTCGTGGCCTCTCCCTTACCAAGGGAGTGCGCTACCCCTGCGCCACAAAGGCATAAGCAGCTCCCCGCTGGGGAATAAAAAAAGCCGGTAATAGGAATCGAACCTACAACCTACGGTTTACAAAACCGTTGCTCTACCGTTGAGCTATACCGGCAACACAATCTATATTATAGGAAAAATTTTTTATTGTCAACACCTTTGAGAAACTCTAATCTCTATCATTTTTTAACATTTGTAAATATTAGACATTTAGGTGTTCACTTTGAGAATTGAAAAGTGTATTATAATTTTATGATTAATCTAGAGGATTTGTATTCTGAGGTTCCGCCTACCAAATTAAGGAATATTGATGAGAAGTTTTGCCCGGCTAAAACCTCTCCGTTTTGGCTATGGGTGGCTGATAGATTTTTTTACGGCATGCTTGAAGATAGATTTTATGCATTCCGTTATAAAGGTATTGAAAACTATAAGAGAAGAAATCCCGATACACCGATTATTATGTTTGCCCCTCACTCAAATTGGTGGGACGGGATTGTCGGATACAATATCTGCAACAGACTTTTGAAAAAAGAAATTCGTTTAATGGTTGAAGAATTAAACAGATTTCCTTTGCTTAGACGCGGCGGTGCTTTTAATGTAAACAAAAAATCGCCTCAAGCCTCAATGGAAGCACTGAAATATTCTGTAGAAATTTTAGGCGACTTAAATAATATTTTATACATTTTTCCACAGGGAATTATTAAACCGCCTAACTTTAGACCAATTGAATTTCAATCAGGACTTGCATATATAGCAGAAAAAGCGTCTAAAAAATACGGCAAGGTGGCTTTAATGCCAATTGCGGTTAACTATATGTTTTTACGTGACAACCGTCCGGAAGTTCTTGTTGAAATGGGTGAAATAATTGAGTTAAACAGCGGCAAAATAGATAGAAAAGAATTTACTAATTATCTTGGCGATACGCTTGAAAAACTTTGTGATAAACAATTCTATGATGTAAGTCATGGTAATTTTAAGGGTTATGATACATTATTCCAGCAAAAACTAAAATGGTACAGAAGAATTGAACAAAGACTTAAAAGGATTGAAGTAAAAGGCTCCGGTGTATAGAGCTATTCATATCTCAAAGCATCAATAGGATTAAGCAGCGAAGCTTTATGTGCCGGATAATATCCGAAGCCTATTCCAACCAGGCCTGAAAATCCAAACGATAATAAAATCGGTGATATTGTTATGACAATAGAAGTATTAAATACCGCTCCTATTAAAAGTGCAATAACAATTCCTGCAATAACACCAATCAAACCGCCTAAAAGCGACAAAACAAGAGCTTCAATCAGAAACTGTATTCTAATATCTTGCGCCCGGGCACCGATTGCCATTCTTATACCGATTTCTTTTGTCCTTTCGGTTACAGACACCAGCATAATATTCATAATCCCAATACCGCCAACAACAAGAGAAACCGAAGCAATTGAGGCTAAAAGAATTGCAAAAGTCTGAACCGTTGATTTCATTTTTTCCTGAAACTCGGCACTGTTACGGATATCAAAATCGTCCTCTTGAGTTGAACCCAGATTATGACGTCGTCTTAAAATCTGTCTAACATCTTGCTGTGCGATTTCTGTATCTTCTAAAGACAAAGCTTTTACAAGAATTTGACTTACTGCTCCAGGAAAGTCAGTACCAAAAACCTTTCTCTGCGCTGTTGTAAGAGGGATAAAAATAATGTCATCCTGATCCATTGGTCCCATTTGACCTTTAGATTTTAATGTGCCGATAATTTTAAAAGGCACATCTCCAATACGAATAGTTTTATCAATGGGATTAACATCTCCAAAAAGTTCTCTTTCAACAGTTGAACCTATTATTGCAACTTTTACGGCATTCTTATCTTCATCACGAGTAAATGGTCTTCCAAGTTGAATTTCATAGTTTTTGACATACAAATAAGGAGTTGTAATCCCATATACAGAAGTTGACCAGTTTTGATTGCCATACATAACCTGTTTAGAAGAATTCATCACAGGAGCAACTGCATCAACACCACGTGCACCTTTTTTTATTGCTTCGGCATCTTTTACACTGAGTGTAGGTTTTGTTCCAAATCCCATTGAAACCCCGCCCGTTCTAGCAGTTGCAGAACGAATTGTCAAAAGATTTGAACCCATAGACTCCATATTTTCCTGAACTTTTTTATTAGCACCCGCTCCTATTGCAAGCATGATAATAACCGCTGCTACCCCGATAATAATACCAAGACTTGTTAACGCTGAGCGCATTTTATTTACTCTTAAAGAATTCAAAGCTATTTTCAATGTTGATTTAAAATCTATCATTTTTTCTCGTCCGATATAATTTTTCCATCTTTAAACCTGATTACTCTTTTTGTATATTCAGCAATATCAGGTTCGTGAGTAACAAGTACTATTGTTTTTCCAAGTTTTTCATTAAGGTTAACAAAAAACTCCATTACATCAATACTTGTTTTCGTATCCAAATTCCCTGTAGGTTCATCCGCTAAAATAAGAGGAGCATCATTTACAATCGCGCGTGCAATTGCAACCCTCTGCTGCTGACCGCCTGACATTTGAGATGGCATATTTCCTTCTTTGTTTTCAAGCCCTACAATTTTAAGAGCTTCTTTCGCACGTTTTATCCTTTCTTCTTCCTGTATTCCTTTATAAATCATAGGAAGCATAACATTATCAATAGCAGAAGTTCTTGAAATCAAATTGAAACCCTGAAATACAAATCCGATTTTGTTATTTCTTATATCAGATAGTTGATTAGCATCTAAAGAAAAAACATCGACACCATCAAGGTAATATTCACCGCTATTAGGTTTATCTAAAGTTCCAAGCATATTCATACAGGTTGATTTACCTGAACCTGAAGTCCCCATAATTGCAACAAACTCACCTGTATCAATTGAGAAGGAAACGTCATTAAGAGCATGGAAAGACTCCTCTCCCATTTGATATGTTTTTATTGCGTTTTTCACTTCAATTAATGCCATTACATCCTCGGAGGTCTCATACTGCCTTTTTGAGATTTCTTATTTTTACCGCCGACTGAGCCGACAACCACCTTATCACCTGCTTTAATTTCATTAGAAATAATTTGGGTGTGATTGTCATCAGCCGCACCGATTTCAATATCGCAGCGTTTTAAACCGCTTTTTGTTTGAAGCCAAATTCCTTGTTTCTCGTATTTTTGCCCGTTTGTTTCAGGAGTAAATCTCAAAGCTTGTGGCGGTACACAAAGAGCATTCTCAACTCTATTAGTTACAATTGAAACATTTGCACTCATGCCCGGGATTACAAGTCCTTCTGAATTGTCTACAGAAACAATAACTGCATATGTAACAACATTATTTGTAGTAGTTGAAGCTAAACGAACCTGAGTAACTTCACCTTCAAACTTCCTATCCTGATATCCGTCTAAAGTATAATTTGCTTTTTGCCCGACTTTAACCTTCCCGATATCAGCTTCTGAAACACTGGTTTCAATCTGCATTTGAGTTAAATCCTCTGCAACTTC
This sequence comes from uncultured Vampirovibrio sp., assembly GCA_910579975.1. Classification (GTDB taxonomy): domain Bacteria; phylum Cyanobacteriota; class Vampirovibrionia; order Gastranaerophilales; family Gastranaerophilaceae; genus CAG-196. The sequence continues at coordinate 49,401 of CAJTWU010000005.1, read as the reverse complement.
AAATAAAGTAGGGGTATTAAAACTTGCAGCAACTGTTTGCCCCACATCAACCGCTCTTGAAATAACTGTACCATTAACAGGAGAAACGATTTTTGAATATCTTAGATTAGTTAAATTATTGTCTAATGCCGCTTTTGCAGCACTAACTTCTGCACTTGCAGCACTAACTTCTGCTTGTGCCTGCTGAAAATTTGAAAGAGCTAGTTCAACTTCGTCTTTAGAAACATAATTTTTCTCATAAAGATGTTTATATCTTTGATAGTTGTTGCGCTTGTAATTGAGTGTAGAAGAAGCCTTCGCATAAGAAGCCTGAGCATTATTCAGCTTTGCTGTTGACTGGTCAACATTTGCCTGAAAAAGACTCGGGTCAAGTTCTGCTAACAAATCCCCTTTTTTAACTACAGAGTTGTAATCAGCATAAATCCTCGCAACAGTACCTGAAACCTGAGTACCGACCTCAATTGTATTAATAGGTTTAATAGTTCCTGAAGCCTCGACATATTGAGTAATGGACTCTCTGGTAACTTCTTTGGTCATATATTTTACGCTGCCGTTTTTAAGAATTCCAAACCCAATTCCCAAAACTAAAATTATTGCAACAGCAATTACTATATATTTTTTCATTATTTAATCCCCATAGATTTTAGTAAGGTTTCTCTTGCTACATTATATTGAAACACAGCTTCTACAAAGTTTAATTGCGAGCTGTTATAGTTCGCAAGCGCATCTTGTAATTCTACATAATTATTCAGTCCTACACTGTAACGCCCATCTGCAAGCTCAAAGTTCTCTAATGTCGCTTTGACTTTTTCATTCATCAAAGGAATACGACGTTCAAGCTGACGCATATTAACATAATTTGATTGAACTTCCCAGTAAATACTTGATTTGGCTATATTTACATTATGGTTAGCTATATCCAAATAAGCTTCACCTTCTTTAACCTGATAATGAATTTGATATGGATTAATTGTACCTAATCCAACACTTGCACCAAACTGAAGCGGACTTGTGTAAGTTGATTCATTTTTTGTATAGCCCCAGGTAAATTCTCCATTAATTTCTGGTGCATAAGAACGCTTAATTGCTTTTAAAGATTCTTCTTGAACTTTCGATATCATTTCATTAGATTTCAAATCCGGACGAAACTCAAAAGCTTTATCAACAGCATTTTGTTTTGCAATTTTCATAGGTTTAAACTCAAAATTATGAATAATATCTCTGTGCTCAATCCCTGAAGTTAACATCAAAAGGCCTTCTTCATTCTTTTTAAAAGAAGTTGGTTTTAATCCGTTTTCTACTCCTTCAATTTTCTTTTTATAATCAGCTTTCAGAAAATCAAAGTTTTCAGTATTTTTAACAATCAATTCTGAGGTTTCCTGATAAAACATTGAGTCTTTTAATGTAATGAGATTAGTTTCCAAAGTATTTTGACCTTCGACAAGCTGAATTTTTGCATCAGCAAGATTAACTTCGGCATTAACGACATCAATTTTCGATTTCAAACCTTCATCAAACATTGCTTTTGTACGTTCATAATTTAAAGTTTGGATACGTATATTCTGTTCATAAATATCAAGATTAGCTAAGGCTGAAAGTACTTTATAGTAATTAATTCTTACATCATAAACTACATTAAGCATGTCATAATCATAATCATATTGAGCAGCTAAAGTATCATATTTTGCCATATTAATTCTTGCCGTAGTTTTGCCAAAATCCCAAATCATTTCAGAAATTCCAACATTAAAACCTACTGAATTATTATGTGAATTTACAATTTTTGTACCATTATTTGTATTGTGGTTATATCCCACTCTTGCAGTTAAACGAGGAGCATAACTTGCTCTTTGCACTCCAATCCCAGCCTTTGCAGCATTAATACGTTCATTTGCCGCAAATAAATTAGGGTTATGGGTAATAGCATAATCAACACATTCATCAATTGTCATTATACTAATTTGTGTTGGCGGATGTTTTCTTGAAAACACTGCCGGCAGTTGAATTTTAGCCACTTCAACTCTTTTAGCTTTTTTCGGTTTTTCAAGTTTAACAGCAGCGTCTTCAATAGCAAAAACACTTTGTGATAAAAATATAATTAAAGTAACTGCTGCTATAAGTTTATTTTTCACTAATCCTCCAAGGTTTATTATATAAATTTAAGAAAAAGTTTTCTTCATTTTTTTAAACGATATTTATAAAAAATTTGTTCAATGTATAGTTTTGTAACATTTTTAAAAATCATCCCCTGGTATAGGTAAAAATAATTTTGTTTTGTGTTTTTATATATATAAATAGAAGTGTGTTTGTATTATATGGAGGTTGTATATGCGTACAGAACCAATTAGCGTGGGATACTTAAAATTCAAAGGGGGAAATGAAGAAATAAGTGAAGGGAAAAAAGACCGTTCCCAAGGAATTTCACCTCCGGCTGAAACTGTGAAAAAAAGCACACTTCCATTAATTACAGCTGCAGTAGCTATTGCGTCTCTGGGTGTTTCGACTTATGCATTAAAAGGTAGGAATAAAGCAAAAATATTAGAAGAAAATAAAAAACTTGCCGAAGAAGCTAAGGTAAAAGCTGAAGAAGCTAAAAAAGCAGCAGAAGAGAAAGTAAAAGAGCTTGAAAATAAAGTTAATGATTTAAAATCAAAAGTCAATACAAATGAAGCAACCAGAGCTGAAAAACAACAGTGGACTGAAGGATATTTAGACGATTTAAACAGAAGAGCAGATCAAGCAGCAAACACACCTATTGTTGTTCAGGGAACTGCAGCACGCAATCTTCGTAATATAGATAACTTAATGTTAATACAAAATGTTGATAATGAAGGTAAGAAAATTGCTTTACCGAAACCTGTGATTGACAAACTTAGAACTGCAACAAACAACTTTGTAACAGGAACAGGTGTAGCAGCTCCAATCCTTGCAGCAGGAGCACCAATCTGGTTACCTACAGCAGAGTCAACGCCTGAAAAAGAAGGCGGATTAGGAGAAGTTCCTGTACAATTGGCAAGAAATTATACTAATGAATTTGGAATTGATTGTACTCTCGTTCGTCCATTAAATGAAATTCCTGGAAAATCAACCTTAATAGAAAAAGATGGAAGATTTTATTACTGGTATGCAGGCATGAAAGATTCTGACGGCAAACCAATTGAACACATGGAAGTTGAAAAGGTTATGGATTTTGACACCCATGTAGTTAGAAACGGACAATACGAGACCCAAAAAGTAGAAGTATTCTATGGTATTGACCCGGCAAACGGTTTCAAACGTATAATGTTCAGAAATCCTGATTTCTTTGCTGCAAATGGTCTCTATAAAGATTCCCAGACTTCTTCTGAACCTGAAAGATACAATTTCTTCTCTAAACTTGTTTATGAGTTTGCAAAAATCACAGCAGACCCTAAATCAAAGACATCATACAACATTTATAAACCGGCAACTTTTGAAGCAATAAAAGCTCCTGAAGGCATGATATTAAATGATTGGCATACAGCTCCGGTAGCAGCTCTTATGAGATTAATGGCACCGGTTGAAAGCGCAAACGGTGAATTAGACCAAACCGTTGCAAGTTCTTTTGAAAAAATGAATTTATTATATATTGTTCATAACTCTGATTACCATGGATGGGGCGGTAAATATTCTTCTGATATGTTGAACACATTGTTTGACAAATATGCATTTGACATTTATAAAAATGCTGAAACAGGTTTCACTACAACAATTACCGATGATGACGGTGATAGAAAAGAAGTTCCTATTAATGCATTGAGTAAAGTTCTAACCGTAGAAGGCACTGTTAATATGGCAAATATGGGTATGGCCTTGGCAACAAAAGTTAAGCCTGTTTCACCAACATATGCACAAGAAATAGCAACTGATGAAGAAAGAGGAAAAGCATTAACTCATATTGCACAAAGAAGATTTGCAGCTGGAACAATGGAAGGTCAATCCAATGGCTGGGATAGATCTATAAATGAACTTAGTGCTTCTAAAATCGGCGGGTTTAATGGAATGTTAAATCGTGATAAGTTAGAAATTTTCAAATATAAAATAAACAACATAGAAGGTTTAACTGATGACCAAAGAAAAAGAGTTGCTCAAGTAATGAAAACTTCTTTGAGCACTAATAACTTTGCAGTAATTATTGAAAATTTAAGAAAACTTGAAATTCAACAGGTAACAGATACTCTTGCTAAACTTAAGGAGCAAGGAATTACTGAATTACGTACTCTGAAACCATCAACAGCAGATATGGATATAGACTCTATTTTGGAAGCCCGAAGCCATAACAAGAAAATGTTATTTGAATTAATACGTGAAATGACTAATATCAATAAATCAGAAGGCAAAGAAATCTTTAAGATTAAAGAATATGGACTAACTGATTTCTCTGATATAGATATCGACCAATTAGATGAAATTCCTTTCTACAATATGGGTGTACGATTTGTTAGCCAAAAAGGTGTAGAAATTGCAACAGGCGCCTGGGAAAATATTTTAAGAGACTGGGATAACTTATATCCTGGAAAACCTCGTCCGATAATAGCAATTGGCGGTGTCGATGCAGAAGGAGGAAAACACCGAAATAATGTTACAGCTATGAAACAACGACTTGGAGAATTAGGACGCCACGTATTCCAATTAGATGATTTCACTCCAAACCCAATATGGATGGCCGGTTCAGACTGGACAATGAGACCTTCTTACTTTGAACCGGATGGTGATAAATGGGAATCATTATATAAAGGTACTCCTGTTGTTCTTACAAGAACAGGAGGTCACGTAGACTCTGTACAAGACGGATTTAACGGTATATTAACCGGAAGGACAATGAAAGAAATCCGGGAAACAGGTAAAGATTTAACTCAAGAATTAATCAATGATTACACTGAAGCTCTAAAACGTACATTAAACGCATTCTATGGAATAGGAGAAGGTACTACTCAACGTCAATATGTAGATAATGCAATCCACGGCGACCAGAGCTGGGTAATAAAAGATAAAGACGGCAAGATTATTGACTGTCCTTCTGTAGGTCATTTAAGGGATTTATGTTTCGACCTATCTCAATTTAATCAGATTTCAGATTCTGTACAAAAATAATTATTACAATTTGTAAACACAAATATCCGATAAAAAGCAATTTTTATCGGATATTTTACTTTATATATATAAGGTTAGATTTTAGGTTAGGTTTATTATGATTAACAACATTGCAAGTGTTGACACTTCGCTGCAACAGCGAAATGTCGCCAAAACAACGCAATCACGCGTTAGTTTTGCCATACCTCCGATATTGAGTTTCAAAACTCCATTTATAAAGGAGAAGGCTACTTTACGGGTTAAAAAATTTAAACGTGGAGACAATATCGCCATAGTCGGTGATGTTGATGATGATTATGTTGAAATCGTAGAAGAAGAATATGATGATGGAAGTGGATATAATTTTTTCCAGCTGCCGCCGCCTAAAAGGAAAATGAAATATCTGAAAAATTGTTATGTTATAGACTATATTCAATCGCCTAAGTCAAGGTGCGGATTAGGTACGGAGGCAATAAAACAGCTTGCCGAAAAAGCAATGTTTGATAATATGGCGGACGGTAGAATAGTAACATTTTCGTCTCCGGTCTGGAAAGAATCATCACCCGCCTTATTCTTCTATAAACTTGGATTTAGGTTTATGGAAAAAGGAGCAAATGAATATATGGAAGATTGTCTAATCAAAAAGGTACCTGATATCCCGCCGCAAACGGGTATGATGTATCTTCCAAAAAACAATCTGCATAAATTATTAAGGTACGGAGATTTATTTTAACAAATGAGTGAAATAATCTTAAATCAGCATTACTCATCTAACCCGAAGGCAGAACGCCCGAAACGTATTGTTGCAACAGCACCCGAGCAACTGCCTTCTTTTACTTTATGCCGTGATGAAGATTTAAATAAGAAAATGAGAGCTTTAAACAACGATATTTATCAAGATTCAAAGCAGGAAAAAAACAAAAACAGCAAAACATTTTTGAAATGGTTTGGAGGATTAGTCGCTTTTGTCATGGGTTTCAGATTGTTAAGAAATATCTTTAAATAATCTTAATAAGCAAATTTTAAATTTATGCTAAAATAAGGTTATAAAAGTTTTAGAGAGGTATTAAGTATGTGCGGAATTGTGGGATACATTGGGAGTAAATCAGCAGTTGATATCCTTTTAGATGGTCTGACAAATTTAGAGTATAGAGGCTACGATTCAGCGGGAGTTGCCGTTAATGTTGATGGACACGTTGAATTATATAAGGCTGAAGGAAAGCTTCAAAACCTGAAAGATATTGTTGAAACCAAAAAAACACATATTGAAAAATCCACAATCGGTATTGGTCACATCCGTTGGGCTACTCATGGAGCACCAACTACAGCAAATGCTCACCCGCATTCATGTAATTGTGGAAGAGTTGCGGTAGTTCACAACGGTATTATTGAAAACTACAAAGAATTACGTGAAAAACTTGAAAAACAAGGATGTACATTCCGTTCACAAACCGATACAGAAACAATTGCCCACTTAATCGCAACAAAATTTGCTCAAACTAATAACTTAACAGAAGCTGTAAGGCTTGCTACAAAAGAACTTGAAGGTGCATACGCATTATGCGTTATTCATCAGGATGTTAAAAATACTCTTGTTGCTACGCGAAGAAATGCTCCACTTTTAGTTGGTATAGGAGAAGGTGAATATTATGTAGCTTCTGATGTACCTGCAATAATTTCATATACTAAGAAAGCGATGTACCTTGATGATAACGAAATAGTTACATTGACTCCTAATTCAATGAAACTAATAGATAATGAGAACAATGTTCTTGAACATAAAATTGAAACTTTACCTTGGGAACCGGTTGCTTTGAGCAAAATGGGCTATAAACATTTTATGCTTAAAGAAATTCACGAACAGCCTGATGTAGTAAGAAATGTTCTTTCAGGCAAGCTCAAAGCTATTGATGAACCGATAAAACTTAATGAAGTTACTTTAGATAAAGAAAATTTAAAAGATTTAAACAGAATACAAATCGTTGCCTGCGGCACTTCCTTGCATGCTGCAATGATAGGTAAATATATTATCGAAGATTTTTGTGGAATTGCCGTTGATGTAGAACCTTCAAGCGAGTATATTTACAGAAAAACTATTACCGATAAGAATACCCTTGTTATCGGCGTTTCACAATCCGGAGAAACTGCTGATACAATTACTGCTGTAAGACAAGCTAAGAAACGCGGTTCACATATTTTAATCGTAACAAACCGACCGGACTCAACAATGGCAAGGGAAGCAGATAGTTTGGTTCCTGTTAATGCGGGAATTGAAGTTTCTGTTGCAGCTACAAAATCTTATATGGCACAGGTTATTTCATTCTATTTATTGGCAATTTATATTGCTGAAGTTAAAGGTGAAGCTGATTTATCAAAATTAAAACATGAACTTGTTGTTCTTCCTCAAAAGATTGAAAAAGTTTTAGCACACAAAGAAGAAATTCAAGCTTGTGCAAAGAAATTTTCATCGGCTAAAGACTTTATTTTTATTGCAAGAGGAATTAACTTCCCAACAGCATTGGAAGGCGCATTGAAATTAAAAGAAATCAGTTATATTAATGCTACGGGATATACAGCCGGTGAGCTAAAGCACGGACCTATCGCAATGTTAGATGAGTCCATGCCTGTACTTTCAATTTTAATGTCTGGAAAAGTTTACGAAAAAATTCTTTCTAATTCAGAAGAAGCAAAAGCAAGAAACGCAAGAATGATTGCTTTAACAGACTCAACCGATGAAAAATTGAATGATTTATTTGAAAGCATTATAAGGGTTCCTGAAATCGACGAAATGCTTTCACCGGCACTAGCAATTGTACCATTACAGTTGTTGGCATATTATATAGCAGAGTTTTTAGGAAAAGATGTTGACCAGCCTAGAAATCTAGCAAAATCTGTAACGGTTGAATAGTTGAAACTACAATATGCATGTAATATCAGAACTAATAGAAATACCAAATAATCACGCTCCGACAACAGAATATATTGAGTCTGAGTTAACAAAACGCAACATTAATCCTTTAAGATGGGCTGTTGTGCATGTTAGTGATAAAATATATACCGTAAGTGTAGCCAATTTAAAAAAATAAGGATGAAAAAGATGAATTGTATGGAAATAAAATGCGATATCAAAGATATTGCTTTAGCTGAACAGGGCGAAAATAATATTAACTGGGCTATTAAAGACATGCCTGTTCTGGAACAAATTAAAAAAAGATTTGCTATTGAACAACCTTTTAAAGGTTTAAGACTAGCAGCATGTTCACATGTTACAAAAGAAACAGCAGCACTTTGTTTAGCTATGCAAGCCGGCGGAGCTGATACAGTTCTTGTAGCCTCAAACCCTCTTTCAACTCAGGATGATGTTGCTGCAGCATTGGTAAAATATCATAATATTCCTGTTTTTGCCGTAGCAGGTGAGAGTGTTGAACAATACAAATCTCATATTCAACATGCAATTGAGCACAAGCCGGATTTAATTATTGAAGACGGATGTGATTTAGTTTCAACCCTTCATATAGAATACCCTGAACTTGCAGATAAAGTAATCGGTTCCACAGAAGAAACAACAACCGGTATCATAAGATTACAAGCAATGGAAAAAGAAGGCAAACTTCGTTTCCCGGCTGTTGGTGTTAACACAAGTATGACAAAACACCTTTATGATAATCGTTATGGAACAGGTCAAAGCGCAATGGACGGTATTATGAGAGCTGCTAATATCCTTATTGCCGGTAAAACAGTTGTTATTTCCGGTTATGGCTGGTGCGGTAAAGGCTGTGCATTAAGAGCAAAAGCTTTAGGCGGCAATGTTATAGTTTGTGAAGTTGACCCTCTAAAAGCTCTTGAAGCAGCAATGGAAGGCTATAGAGTAATGCCTATTGCAGAAGCTGCTAAAATCGGTGATTTGTTCTTAACAGTAACAGGTGACAAACATGTAGTTGACGTTGAACATCTGTTATCAATGAAAGATGGTGCTTTTGTTGCAAATGCCGGTCATTTTGATTGGGAAGTTAATGTTGGTGATTTAAAATCTTATGCAACAGAAATCAAACAAATCAGACCATTCCTGGAAGAATACAAACTTAACAATGGTAAATCCGTTTATGTTCTAGCAGAAGGAAGACTCGTCAATCTTGGTGCTGCAGAAGGTCATCCGGCTTCTGTAATGGATATGAGTTTTGCTAATCAAGCTCTTGGTATGGAATTTATTGTTAAAAACAAAGGTAAATTAGAAAAGAAATTACATACACTTCCTGAATCAGTTGATAAAGCAATTGCAAGCTTAAAACTTGAGTCAATGGGTATTAAGATTGATACATTAACAGCAGAACAAGAAGAATACTTGAACAGCTGGAAATTATAAGTTAAAAAAGGAGGTTTAAAAACCTCCTTTTTTTATTTATTTACCCCTCTATAACCATCTGCCATTTTTTCGCATCAAACCTTAAATCCGTAATCCGCATTTTCATACTTTTTGCAAACGGTTCAAATTTTTTCATAAGCATAATTTTGTGTAAACTAAGTTCTTGAGCAACAATAGGGTTTTCGCAAGCCACAACCATAATTCCTCCAGGAAGCATACTGTATGGTTTTGAGCGCTTTTTCAATTTAGAAGGTAAAATATTATCCCAAAAATTATACATATTTGTTCTGGTAATAGCTTTTTTCAGCTGTGGATTATCCATCATTTTTGAAATGACTTCTTCAACTCCTTCAAAATCTGTATAAAGAACTTTAGCCAATCCATCCCCTTTGTGCTATCATTGTTTTATGAAATATAACTTAGATGATATCATAAAGAGCTCAAAAAAGATACTTTTATTAAGCCATGTTAACCCTGATGGCGATACATTGGGTTCAATGTGCGCTATGTATTCAATGATTTATAACAGGTTTAAAATTAAGGCTGATATGTCTGTAGTATCAAATATTCCTTTTAACTATGCTTTTTTGCCTAATATAAATCTTGCTCAAAGATACTATGACCAGTCACTTGTTTATGATTTGGTTATAACTCTTGATGTAGCTGCAATTGATAGAGTTCGTGATGCTAAAATATTTTTTGATAAAGCAAAATGTACAGTAAACATTGATCATCATAAAACAAATCCGGGTTTTGGAGATTATCAAATAATTGAACCAGAAGCAAGTTCTTGCGGTGAAGTTTTGTATAATTATTTCAAAGCAAACAACTGGGAGATAACACCAGAGGCTTCTGAATGTTTGTATACAGCTATTATGACTGATACAGGAAACTTTCGCTTTGAAAACACAAATGCTAAAGTATTCAGAGCTGTTGCTGAACTGGTAGAATTGGGAGCTAATCCTACAATTCTTTACAAAAAATGTTATGAAACAAAAACAAAAAACTTTGTAATGTTCCAAAATTATTGTGTCAATAAAGCTGAATTTTTAAATGAAAATAAAATAGCTTACACTACCGTTTACAAAAAAGATTTAGAAAAATTCTCTGCCGGTGATGATTATACTGATGGAATAGCTGAAACTCTTCGTGCAATTGACTCAACAGAAGTGGCTTTTGTCGTAAAAGAAGTTGACACTAAACTTACAAAAGTTTCTATGAGAAGCAAAAAGATTGATGTTGCTCAAATCTGTTCACTATTTGGAGGCGGAGGTCACACTTATGCAGCAGGATGTACTATTAAAGCTTCTATTAAGGATTCTATTGAAAAATTATTACGAGAGATTAAATTGTGAATTTTAGGAATAAATTAAAAACAATAAAAAGTATAATTGACTCAGTTGTCGAAAACGACTTCTTTGGAATGGCCTCTGAAATGGGGTTTATGCTTTGCATAGGAATATTTCCTTTTATTTTGTTTTTGACTGCAATTTTTGGATTTATCGGCAAACATTCATTCATGGGTCCGATTTTTATATTTATGCATAATATTATGCCAACAGATGTTATTAATCTTATGAATACGGTTTTGGATGAAGTCTTTTTCTTCAAAAGAAGCGGATTAGTCGCAGTTTTGGGCTTCTGTATAACCCTTTTTCTATCTACAAATACTATTGCCATTGTTGCAAAAGGACTAAACAGAGCTTATAAAGTGAAAGAAACCAGAAACTTTTTTTATTCAAGATTGTTATCTTTAATAATGGTCTTCGTTAATACTTTAGTTTTATTTTTAAGCATAACGTTAATCGTCTTTGGTAAAGTCATAATTAAATTCTTTGTTGCATACTTAGGAATGACCGAGCATTTGGCAAACATTATGTTATTTGTCCGCTGGCCGATTGCATTTTTAACATTATTCATGATGGCATATTTAAGTTATTATATCTTACCTGATTTATCAGGCAACGAAAAACTCCGACGTCACAGTGCTTTACCTGGAACAATCTTTTTCTGTATTTCATGGCTTTTAGGTTCATGGTTATTCTCGGTTTATATCAATAATTTACACACCTACAACTTTGTATATGGAACAATAGCCGGTTTTGCAGTTATGATGATGTGGTTGTATTATACATCAATTCTCATTTTGATTGGCGGGGAAATTAACTCTCAATTATATGAAAAGCTTGAGCGTAAAGAAATTTTGATAGCAAAACGTGAAGGAAAAAATTAGCGTTTAAATCTCATATGACTTGTTTCTTTCAAGAACTCAAAGCCCTGTTTTTCATAAAACATTCTAACAAAACAGTCTGCCGGTTTAAGAAGGATGTCTTTATCATTGAATAAGGTTTTTAAAGCAGTTAGCATAGCAGCTCCTACGCCTTTAAAGGTACGATAAAATGAATTAAAATTAGTTTCAGGATCAACTTGCAAAAATTCAAGCAAGTAACATTTTTTTTCATCTATCATCTGTGCAACTCCAAGAACACGAGCCTCATAGAGATTTTCAAAATTTTGTCTCTGAGTTGTAATAGCAAAATAGCGCCTTTGTTCACCTTCTTCATATGGGGAAGAAAAGAAACTATAAACATCCCATGCAAAACTTCTTCCATTATCCCAATTTCGACTTATCTTTTTTAATGTATTTAAATCTTGTTTTGAAGTATTATCCAATTCTACAAATGAAGCAAGAAACGGTTTAGACATTCGCTCAACTGAAACTGATTGTATTAAATTCGCTTTAAAACTTATCATACAATATTTAACACTCCTAAAAATATTTTTTGCTATAATAAACAAAAAAGGATTAACTTATGAATACACAAGCGTTATTTAAAATCGGCTATGGACTTTATATACTTACCGCAAATGAAAATGGTAAAGACAACGGATGTATAATTAATACCGTTATGCAAGTAACAGCGGACCCTTGTCAAATAGAAATTGCTGTTAATAAAGCAAATTATACTTGCGAAATGGTTCAAAGAACAAAAAAGTTTAATATTTCAATTTTAGATGAAGGAACTTCTTTTGATATATTCAAAACTTTTGGATATCAGAGCGGACGAGATGTTGATAAATTTGCGAGCTTTTCTGATACAAGACGTTCACCAAACGGTGTCTTATATATTACAAAAAACACCAACGCATTTATGTCTGCTTATGTTAAACAAGAAGTTGACTTAGGCACGCACATTCTTTTTATAGCACAGCTTGTCGAAGCAGAAGTATTATCAGAAAAACCAACAGTGACATATGATTATTACCAACGTAATATAAAACCGCAGCCTAAAACTACATCCAAAAAAGGATGGCGCTGCAAAATATGCGGATTTATCTATGAACATGAAGACCTTCCATCTGATTATATCTGTCCGGTTTGTAAACACGGAGCTATTGATTTTGAAAAGCTATAAGTTTATAATGAACCTATATGCACTTTGAAAAATTTCACATGGGGATGTACTGGTTTTGACGCCGTGATCGGTAAATTCGGGTTGCGAGTGCGGGCGCTGTTCCCGCTTATCAACGAGCAAACTAAAATAAACGACAATAAAGTTGTTTCAATGGCTGACTACAGAGTAGCTAAAGCTGCCTAACAGCCCGTCTAACTAAGCCATCTTGCCGCTTAGGGTGACGCCACTATGCAAGATGCAGTACGCAAATGATGGTATGCGTATTAAGTTTTACCATTAAAGGTTAGGCTTCCGAAAAAAGCCTCTGGTCTAAATTAGGTTTTGCGACTTCCCATTTTAGACCGAGACAATAAGCCGCTACACTCGTAGATATCAGCTTTTATCCACGATGGACGTGGGTTCGACTCCCACCATCTCCAGATTATTTTAAAACTATCACATTGAGAACAGCTATTACTGGTTAGCCTGACTCAAAATTAATTTACAGCGTATTTGAGGAGTTTATGAGGAAGTTTTTTGTAATATTTTTATTATTTCTTGCGTGTGTTTATAACACCGCATTTGCCGAAGATAATTCAAAAATAAAAAAAGAAATTTATAGTTCTATTACCGAAATTTATGGCAAAAATAATGCTGATGAAATTTACAATAAAGTTATTGAGCAAGCAGACAAAGCAATTTCTGAACGCTCTGAAGAACTTATAAATCAAGATAAAATAAGAAAATCCGATTGGTATAAAAACGAAATTATTTATATGTTTTATGTTGACCAATTTGGAACTGTTCAACAGGATAAAGAAAATACTTTTAAAGATACTGCCATGATGTTGGATTATCTGAAAGATTTAGGCGTGACAACCCTTTATATGCTTCCTTTTGCAGAAAGTCCGATGAATGATGCCGGTTTTGATGTAAAAAATCCGAAAAATGTTAGAAAAGAACTCGGCGGGTTAGAAGAATTCAACACTTTTGTCAAAGCAGCAAAAAAAGAAGGATTTAAAATTAAAGCTGATTTGGTTTTAAACCATCTTTCGCAAGAACATGAATGGTTTAAAAAACTTGAAAAAGGAGATGAAACAGCATTAGAATATTTTATTTATACAGATATTATGCCTGAATATAAAAAATATCAGGACGAAAAACTTGGAACAGTAATAGAATATACCGAAAAAGACGGTACAATTTCAAAACGCCGGCTTATTTTTCCTGAATCTGTTGAAAACAATTATAGAAAAGTAGTTGTAAACGAAAAAGATTACTACTTATACCATACTTTTTATCCATTTCAGCTGGATATAAATTGGAATAATCCCGAAGTTTTATATTACGAACTTGAAACAATAACTCACTGGGCAAATCTTGGGATTGATATTTTTAGAATGGATGCAATTCCATATCTTTCTAAACAACCCGGCACCAATGCGGAGAACTTACCGCAAACCCACGCAATTGTAAGACTTTTAAGCAACTATATTCAGTTAACAGCTCCATCCAGTGTTATTCAAGTTGAAGCATGTCAGCCGCCAAAAGATTTAATCCAATATTTCGGTAAAGAAAGAGAAGTTGAAAACTTTAAACGTACAAATGAGGCGCAAATTGCATATAATTTTCCTTACATGCCGGCAATTTGGGCAAGTTTAGTAACAGAAGACAAAAAATATTTTATAGATACTTATAAAAAAACACCTGAAATCCCTAAAACAGCAGCCTGGGGAATATTTTTGAGAGTACATGATGAATTAACTCTGGAAATGGTTAGCCCTGAAGTACGAGAAATCCTCTTTAATGACTTAGTTAAAAAAGGGGAGAACTTTAGAAACGGTTTTGGAGTATCAGGTCGATTAGCAAATTTTCTTGATAAAAACCCAAACAGAATAGAGACAGCTTTTTCAATTCTTTTATCCTTGCCCGGTATTCCTATAATCTATTATGGTGATGAAGTGGGAGTTGCTAATAATTATGAAAATGCAAAAAAATCGGCACTTAAACGAAACTTTCATAATCTTATTTCAGCATTTGACTCTCGTGATATAAATAGAGGAATAGTACCGGCAAAGGTATTCTATGGTTCAACCAAAGGTTATTATGAGTTTAACTCAAAAGTTTATGCAAAAGTTAAAAACCTTATTGAATTAAGAAAGAAACTTCCTGTTATGGCAAATGGTGATTTTGAAATCCTAAAAACTAAATCAAAAAGTAACTTTGCATACATTAGAAAAAACAAAGACTCACAAATTCTTGTAATTAATAACCTTTCAAAAGAAAAATTGATTGCAGAAGTAACTCTTCCAACAAACATTATTCTTAAAAATGACGGACATATCACCAGCTTAAAGAACCTTGTTAATGACGATGATATTAAGGTAAATATATCTTTGCAAAGTAAAACAATGCACCTAAGAATTGCACCATATCAAGTTCTATGGCTTGAGTTATAGGAGAAAACATAATGGCACAAATTTTAAATTATATAAATGTATTTCGAGGTCTTGCAATTTTACTTATAATAATGGGACATGTTATGCAAGTTGGAGAACCTGGAAGTCTTATTCACAAAGTCAATTGTGAAATTGTTTGTGGAGGTACAGCTCTATTTATATTTATTTCAGGATTCTTATTTCAACATTTATCTTATAAATTTGAATACAAAAATTATCTTTCAAAAAAATGGACAAATGTAATAATGCCTTATTTATTCACTGCTATTCCAGGATTATTATTTTGTTTTTGTTGTCCGAAATTATATGGAAATTCTTTTGAAGGGCTGAACATTTTTGCTCAAATCCCTGTTTTACTTTCTATAGGAAGGGTGCATAATGTTCCTACATGGTTTATTCCTATGATAGTAATTTTCTTCCTGTTTTCTTGGATATTTTTAAAGCTCGAAAAGAAAAATATTTTATATAAGCTCTTGCCAATATTGCTTTTATTAACAATATTTATTCCTCGTGGCACCGCTGAATATCAAGACACTATTGGTCTGAGTTATGCAGCAAAGTACTGGATTTATGCAAGATATATTTTAATGGGATTTGTCCACTTTTTATCTTTATATGTTTTAGGGATGTTCTGCTCCGCTAATAAACATATCATTAATAAATTTTATGATAAAAGATTATTTCTATGGGCTGGAATGCTATTAACAGCGTTTTGTGATATTTATTTCGGATGGGAAAATTTTACTATCTCTAAAACTTTTTTAACACTTTTAGTTTTAGGATATTTAAAACATTATGATGAATTTATACTTTCTCATAAAAAAACAAATGCTGTTTTAGACTTTATTGCTAGATATAGCTTTGGAATATTCTTTGTACACTGGTACTGGTTATTTATTTATAACCAAATCTTTCATATGCCAAATGTAATTCCATTTACAAATAATGCGTTATTAGTCGTTTGGATAAGATTTATAGTAGTTGCAATAATGTCAATACTTTCATTATTCCTTGTAAAATGTTTAGTCAAAGACGGCAATTCACGAAAATTTATTGGGGTTTAATAAACCATTCAATTAAAGGTTTCTTCTCTCCAAATTTAAAATTAAATTCTTTTTCAAATTCCTGATTAGTTAGGAATTCATAGCTTACATTAAATGCTGTCGGCTCTTCTTCGCAGCCCAGCTTTAGATATTTTTCAGGAGAAACTTTCTTTGTATCATAATCAACCACATTAGAATAGTTTAAACCATCAAAACAGCAAAAAGGAACCTTTATTCCATCCTTTTGGCACGTCATAAGTCCAAATGCGCGACAAACAACTCCTCGATAATCATAAACAGAACACTCATCATTAATCAAGAAAGGACAATCATAGCGAAACTTTTCCCCCTGAAATTCTTCTCTTGCTTTAAGAGTTTTTTCAATGTTTTTTGCAATTTCTTCCTGAACATCATCTGAAAGAAAAAACATACCTGACATAAGATATCTCATTTCAATTGCTGAATATGGAAATATAGCATTTCTACAACATTTACTACACCCCTTTTTACAGCAAATAAAAGGTTTTTGAGTATTAAAAAATTTATTAAGTTTCTCTTCTACAAAATTTAAATAATGAATATAATTTTCCATAATATTTTTATAAAAAAATCGGGTCATTCTGACCCGATTTTAAATTCAAACTAAGAAATACGTCCGGCAACAACAACATCTTTGCCATCAGCTTGCGGTTTAAGGTTCTTTTTGTAAACTTCAACGTGCGGCTGCAATACACTTTCAAGTACTTCAGGCATTTCTGAAGAATTTATTGTTTTCGCAATAATTTCTTGATAAACAGTCGCAAAAGCTCTTGCTTGAACCAAAGCACCGGCAGATTCCGGAGTTAATCCTAATTTAGATGTTTCAACATGTTCACAGAAGTAAGGACCGGCATTTGAATATGACTTAGACAATGCTCCGATATAACCTTCTGCATTTTCTCTAGCAACACCTTTATCAACAGGAACTGTTAAAGCAAAAGCAAAACTGTTTGCTGGATTGAAGTGAGCTTCTGATGAATGATGCATTGCATCAGGAACCTTAGCAATCTGTTTAAGAGTATCTTTAATAGACTCATTTTGCATTTGAGCATGCCAGTTAGCAGTATCCTCAAACATTGAACCTAAATATTGGTGAACAGAAGTTTCAATACCTTCTGATTTAGACCAAGCCCAGAAAGAAGCCTGAGCAAACGGCATATTTTTAGAAGCCTCTTTTGTCATAGCAACTTCAGACATTTTTTGAGCAGCTGATAACATTGATTTCATATCTTCTTTTGTCATACCGGCAAAAGCAAGAGTGAATAAAGAGTGGTCATCTAAAGCTGAAAATCTTCCACCTACATCATCATGAATGAACAAATCGCCCAACCATCCTTCTGACTCAGAAGTTCTTCTAAGTTCACTCTTTTCAGCATTTTTATCAGTAACTGCTACAAAGTGTTTTGCAGTAAGTTTTTTAGCTTCTTCTAAAGAATTGCCTTGTGAAATATAAGCATCTTCTAACATTTTTTTAATTCTTAAGAAACCATCTTTTGTTTCAAAAGTTGAACCGGATTTAGAAGCAACCATATAATTTGATTTAGTTACGTCATTTCCAATTCTTTCCATAAATCTTGCAAAGCTAACTGAATCGACATCAGAATAAAACAAGATTTTATCTCCATTAATATTTAAACCGTTAAGGCTAAGCATATTTTCAACAGTATGTTTAGAACCGCCGATACCAAGAACTGTTAAGATTTCAGCCCCGGTTTGAGCTTTTAGTTTATCAGCCATAGAATAAATATCATCCAATCTTAAAATTTGATTTTCAGGCAAATTTACCCAATTTAGAAATTGTCCCGGCTGATTAGCTCTTTTTGAGAACTCATCAATAACACTTGACATTGTGCTTTCTAATTTAGAAATCTCTGCATTAAAAAATTCTGTTTTGATTCCAAGACCTGAATCAACTGCACTTAAATTTAATACCATAATTTATCCTCCAGTATTATACTGATATAAGCATACAATAAACAGTGGGAAATATAAAGATTTATCCTAATAAATAAGTAATGATATCATCAACATGACCTTTTACTTTAACTTTTCGCCATTCTTTTTCAATATTGCCTTGTGAGTCAATAACAAAAGTTGAACGTTCAATCCCCATGTATTTTCTACCATACATAGATTTCTCTTTCCACACGCCAAACTCTTCTGCCAAAAGGTGTTCTGTATCTGAAAGTAAAGTAAAATTTAATCCTTGTTTTTCTCTAAAGGATTTATGACTTTTAATACTATCAGGGCTTACTCCGATTACAGTTGCATAATTTGTTAAACGATTTATATTGTCTCTAAAATCACAAGCTTCTTGAGTGCATCCGGACGTATTGTCTTTTGGATAAAAATACAAAACAACTCGCTTTCCTAAGCAATCATTCAAGTCTAACTCTATTTCGTTACCTTCTTTATCAATACCTTGTAATCTCATATTTATATCCTCCGTTATTATATTAAAAAAGAGCCTGTACAGGCTCTTTTAAAATGGAGCGGAAGACGAGACTCGAACTCGCGACAGTCTGCTTGGAAGGCAGATACTCTACCAACTGAGCTACTTCCGCACCTCACTGGTTCATCATAAAATAAACAAAAAATTTTTTCAAGTATTATGTTTGTATTATACTCAAAGTATGCAAATCAATAAAATCCAAAGTCCAAATTTTGGCAAAGTTACAATTCACAAATCAGCGCATAAAGTTTTAGAACAAATGCCTGATAGCCATATTACTCAAATGTTTGAACAAGCTGCAAGTATTCAAAAAACTCAATATTGGGATTTATTTGTCAAGGGACACGAATACCCAAGACAATTTTATATGTATTTTATTAACAAACAAGATGAAGCAGAGACCAGCTTTGTGGAAGAATTATTACCATACAAACTGGAAGGAAAAACGCTACACGCAATAGGAACAGATGCAAAGTTATATATGAATCTAAATAATATATATGCACTGGAATTTGCCAACGAAAAAAGGGCAAAAGAAGTTTATGATTTTCTTAATCATCCTGAACCAATATCTCATATTGATACATTTACAAGAGCCGTGGAAACAATCAAAATCCTTGAAGAAGCAAGTACTCCAAAACATAGACCTGAAACAGAGAAAAAACCATCTTTATGGGATAAATTTATTTCATTTTTCAAATAAAATAAAAGGGCGCAAAGCACCCTTAAAAATGGTAAGTATATTAAAATTGTAGACTAAATTCATTATAGATAATTCAACAAACTCATATTCATTGAAGAAGCTGTAACTTGTAAACTTGCTTGATAAGCATACTGAGCACTCAACCAATTTGTCACTGCTTCTGCATAATCAACACTATTGATATTAGAAAGATATTGAGTTAAATTATCACTACTTGTTCCCAGCGTTGATTCCGTCATTTCCAAGCGATTTGCCACGCCGCCAAATTTTGTTTGTTCATTGGATATAGTATTTAATGAGTCTGAAAACATATCTAAAGTAGAACGCATAACATTGTATGCTTCTGTACGTGCTTCATCTGTAGGAGCATCAAGGGTGTCTTGAATTGAATTACTCAAGACTTTTAATGCACCCATAACTCCTGCATATTCTTCTTTTGCACCATCTGTTAAATCAGCTTTATCTCCGGTATATTCAGTACCATTTTCATATTTGTAAATGGTATTTCCATCTGCATCAGTTGATTCAATTACTCTTTTTCCATCTTTATCTGTATAAACACCATTTCCCGGTTCAACAGCAGCCTTATAATAACCGAAAACCTTATCACCGGTTGTATTTATTACCTCAAAAACACCATCTGCAACTTCAGTTTGTCTAATGTAATCAGGATTATCATTAGGCGTACCGTGATAAATTATATCACCGTTTTCTGCAATCTCAAATGGAACTGTTTTTGTGTTTGCACCTGAAAAAATGTAATTATCGTTATATTCAGTATTTGCTAAATCAACCATTGTTTTGGTAATCTCATCAATTTCAACCTTCAATGCTTTCATAGAATTTTCGTTATAAGTTTGGTTGTTCGCTTGCGTTGCCTTATCCCAGGCTTTAGATAAATAACCTGAAGCTAATTCCATTAAATCACCCAGCGCCGCTAATTCAGCCGAGGCCATTCCTACATTTGATTCAAATGTTTCAATTTGACCTAATTGACGATTTGTATTTAAAACATTTACCGCCCCGATAGGATCGTCTGTTAAATGGTTAATTTTAGAAGAAGAACTCAACTGTTCAATCGCCTTATTATAATTAGCCATGTTTCGACGCATGTCCGTTAAAAGTAAATCATATCTTGATGCTGAAGTTATTCTCTGTACCATAAATTACCTTCCTAAAGTCATTAAAGTATCCAAACAGGTATTACAAGTATTAAAAACTTGTGCTGCTGCTGCATAAGCAGTTTGGTATTTAACCAAATCAACAAGTTCTTCGTTTAAATCAACATTAGTTGCACTTTTAAGTTGATTAAAAACTGAATCGACAAGCCCCTCTTGTGTATCATATATTGTTTGCATATTAGTTCCTGAAGCAGCTATTTTACCTAGTAACGAAGTATAATAATCTTCTATAGACATGCCGTTTAAAGAATCTAATTTTTGAGTTCTTGTATTAAGCATAGCAGCAACATTTTGAGCGTTACCAACTGCATTTTCGTCAAAATTTTCTCCTTCTCCGAAAAATGCACAAGCAATATTCCAAATTCCTTCATCAGTTAATAAATCAGGATTAATAGCAATGTTACCGGCTGTAATTGTACCATCTTCTCCACCAACAAAAATAAGATTATCCTTATTAGTAGCTACTAATTTACCGGTATCATCAGGATTAATACAATAAGCCCCGTCACGGGTATTCAGACCATTAAATACATCTGCAATTGTTTGAGCAAGATTATTCAAAAATTCTCTTGCTTTACCGGCATTCATAGCCTCGGCATCTGTAGCCGCACCGTGCAAAAGTCCACCTAAAGCACCACCGGTTATAATATCATTTGCAAATCCAATATTTAATTCACCCTTAATACTTACAATTGCAGGATATTTATAACTGCCATCTTCATTATAAAAATCATCAGGTAGTTCAATTCCATTATCTTTGCAATATGCTTCATAATCTGCTGCGGTTTGAATATCTAATTCTCCCACTACTGTTGCACCTTTAACCATTGGTGTACCATTAACATAAAGATTAACAGAACCGTTTGGATGCTCTTTAACATTTATACTTGCATATTTAGATATATCATTTAGGATTAAATCTCTTTTATCAAGAAGATTGTTCGCCTCTAAAGTACCTGTTTGAGTACATTGAAGAGCTTTATTAACTTCAGCAAGCTCCGATAATTTATCATTGAATGCTTGATAATGTACCCAGATTTGAGAATTTTCTAATGCTTCCTGGCTTACACCATCACCTAGTACTTTATTTGTAAGTTCACCTAATTGCTGATTTTTAGAATTGATATTAGAAACAAGTGTTTTTGCAGTTTCAATAAAATTAATTCTTGCTGTTGAACTTGCCGGATATTCATTAAGGTTATTCAAAGCTTTATAAAATTCAGAAAGAGCAGCATCAATACCTTTACCATCCAAATCATTAAATATTTCAGCAAGTTCACCTAAATTATTTAATTGTGCACCGTACTCATTAAGCTTGGAAAGTTGGTCACGATAGTAATTACTCAAAAACTCATCATTGTAACGCTGAACATTAGCAATCATAACCCCGCCATTTGCGCGGATTTGAGCTTGGACATTATTACCTATAACTCCTGCAATATTTCTTGTTGCAAAATTTACTCTCTGCTTATGATATCCTTCAGTATTCATATTAGCAACGTTATGCGAAACAACGCTGATTGCTGACTCGTGTGAAGTCAATGAACCTGCTGCAATATTCAATGATGAAAATAAGCTGACCATGTTTTACCTCATATCTCTTCGACTACAATCCCGTAGTCATTAGCGGGCTAAATATTAAATTTACCCCTATATTTCTTCATTCACGGTCCACATATCATAGTCCCGTGAGTCTGTTTTTCCTGCTCCGTTATAGATACTTCCTTGAGGAGCAAACGCATCAATAATCGTTTCCAACATCTTGTCGGTAATTATTATGCCATGTTTTATTAGTTCCACATTCTGATTATTCAGTAACACCAGTTCCTTAGAAATGTTACAAATCTTATCTTTTCTTAACATTAGAGGTTCTTTGAAATCCGGTTCATTTTCCTCTGCAAGTTCGATAAATTGTGACATTGTAGCATCTTGACTTATAAGTTCGGCTGCAACATTTTTTCTTGAATTATTCAGCTTTACAATTGAGTTATGTGCTGCAAGAATTTTGTTGTCCAGAACACCCAAGTCTTCTGATTTTGCCTTTATAAGTAACCCTTTTTTCTCTTCAAACAGAACTTTGAGTTTTTCATATGCCTCGATTTCTTTATCAAGGATTTTTATTAAGTTTTTAAATTTGTCTTTCATTAGAATAAATACCTGATAAATCTGTTAAATATACCTTCGTTTTGACTTCTGGAGATAGAACCTCTTCCTGAAAGTGCAAATTGAAGATTAGATACATTGTATGAATAAACTTCACCATTAACATTTAACCAGCGAGGATCAACAACACCCGTTACAATAAAGTCCATTCTTTCATTACCATTTACAATAGTTTTCTTACCCTGAATAGAAATATTTCCATTTGGAAGCTGCTGTACAACCTGGCAAGCAATTCTATCACCCAATTGCATTGCACGAGAACCCGTTGCCGAGTTTGAAACTTCGTTAGAACCGCCATAGCCGTTTGAGTCTTTAACCGATATTCCAAACCATTTATTTACAAATGTAGTAAACGTATCAGTTGTATTTGACTCTTTAGCAGAAGAGTATGACAAATTGTCATTCATTGAAATATTTTCGCTCATTACAATTGAAACTAAATCACCGATTTGACGAGCCTGAACTCCACCAAATAAAGAACGCGGAGTTCCTTGATAATGTTGGGTTGCACCAAGCGTAAACAGAGATTCTGCATTAACAGAGATAACTGTTGTCATTAAAATTAAAAATGTTATTAAAAACTTCTTCATTATCCCTCCTCCTAGCATAAAAACTCTGCTATCACACTTCTACCGTACATCAAGCCATATTTTATGTCATCATCCGAAATATTGAATTCACCAACATATTCAGCATTTTTTCTGATATCTGCAACATCAACTCTCTCTAACAAACCTTTAGGAGCTGAAAAAGTTGTTCGTTCTTCAACTTGTTGTTCAACTTCAGGCTTGGCTAAATGAGCATTGCTTTTTAGAGCATTGACCGCTGAAAATCTTTGTACATTATTACTTTGTCCTATTGATGAAATCATTTATTCTTTCCTTCCAATTTGTAGTTTTACCTACAATCCAAAATACATTTACCCCTAGTACCCTACGTATTTTTCCATTTGTTTATAGATGTGGCTTGCAAGTCCTATGGATGAACGGGGATTGCTTGCCATATCATGACCCATTTGCTGGTAAACAATTGATTTGAATGTATCTGTGTATTGAGACTCTTTCCCAAAAATTCCGCCTTCTCTGTCTACCGTTTTATCCATTTGACTGAGCATTTTTGTTATAAAAATTGATTCAAATTCTTCAGCTGCTTTTTGCAATTGTGCTTTAGAATTACCTGATTCTTTAATTCTGTTATACAAAACCTGATCAGAGTTAACTGTTCTTGCATTATTCAAATCATGTTTAATTAAATCTAACGTAGGAGTACTGAAATCCATTTTAAACCCTCTAAATTATTATTAACTCTGCTTGCAAACTGCCTGATTTTTTAAGCGCCTGAAGGATTGAAATCAAATCTACAGGAGCAACGCCGATTGAATTCAAGGCTCTTATTAAATCATTAAGATTGCTGTTAGCGGGCATTTCGACCAAACTTCCCGGAGCTTTTGCAATTTCTATTTCAGAATTTTCAAACCCAACAGTTGCACCATTTGCAAAACTATTTGGCTGTGAAACATCATTAGTTGTAGAAACTGTTACTGTAATATTTCCATGCGCAACTGCTGCCGGCAAAAGCTTAACATCAGCACCTATTACAACAGTTCCTGTTCTTTCGTTAACTACAACTTTAGCTTTTTCTAAGGTAGGAGAAACTTCCATATTTTCAACAAGTGAAATAAAAGTTACTCTATCATTAATAAATCTTGGAGGAATTTGCACTCTAACAGAACTGCCGTCAATTGCCTGAGCCGGAGCTAATTGTGAAACAGATTTTGCAATTCTTGAAACAAGAGTGTAATCAGACTTATCTAAACAAAGAGTAATAGAGTCCTCATCCCCGATTTCAGTATAAATATCACGCTCAATTATTGCACCGCCCGGTATTCTTCCTGTTGTAGTAATTGCAGTTCTAGCTGATGAACCACCTGCAATTTTATTTATACCGCCTACAGACAAAGGTCCTTGTGCTACTGCTACTGCCTCTCCGTTTGGAGCTTTAAGTATAGTTTGAACAAGCACACCGCCTTCTAAACTCTTAGCATCGGCTATTGCTGAAACAGTTACATCAATTTTATCCCCGTTTTTAGAGAAAGGTGGAACTGTTGCTGTTACAATTACAGCTGCTGAAGCACCTTTTTGAATATAGTTTTCCTGTTCAATTACCGTACCCAAGTTTCTTAAAAGCATTTTATTAGTAATCTGAGTTGAACGAGAGTTATCGCCGGTTCCAGGAAGACCGACTACAATACCATAACCCACAAGCTGGTTTTCTCTTACTCCTTTAATATGAGTAATATCCATAATACGAACTTTGGCTTCTATTGCACTTACAGGAATAAAAGCTGACATTATCACTAATAATATAAATGCTAAAACTCTTTTCATCATATACTCACCAAAACCCTATTTTCGCCTATCACTTTCCCTGTATAAACCTTTTTATAATTTTTGTTTTCGACATTAATGTAATCGCCTGTCATACCATCAGCTAAGGCTGTTCCATCAATTGTAATCATTACGGCACCGTTAGATATAAAGAAAATTCTAACAGCCATGTTTCTTTCTACATCAGGTTTCATTTTCACAAAACGCTTGTCGATAATTTCACCTTTTTGAAACGCTTTTTTAGCAGACATTTCTTTTGATAAAACTTGTTCAGATAGAACATAATCCATTTTTTGAGAAACATCTATTTTTTTAACAATTGTTGCTTCTCTTGTAATCGCCTGTTCTCTGTTAATAAAATCTGCAGCTACAAGAACATCTTTATATACAATTGTTTGACAAGGTAAATTTAAAGTTCTTACAAAAGCGTCATTTACATAAACATCTACTCTTTTGATATCGCGAGGAATAATTTTATCTCCGCCCTGAGTAATTTTATAAGTTACTTTTCCATCAGGAAGCTGAATAGAAGCAAAAGGAGTTGCAGTAATTTTAACTTCAACATCACCCTTTGCAATCTTTGTATAACTTGCTTGCAACTGTTTAGCTACTTGCGCTTTAACCTCTGCAGAAGTAACGGTCTGCGCGTTAGCACAAACTGCTGTTACTATCATTATTAATGCTGTGGTTAAAAGTTTTTTCAATTGTACATTACCCTTGTAGTTTGTCATTAAGCAGAGATATATTTACCCCTAGCTCATGTTATTTGTTATTTGTAAGATATTGCTTGAAGAGTTAATTAATTTTGAGTTAGACTCAAATGCTCTTTCAGCTTTGATTAGACCAACAAGTTCATCAACGATTTGAACATTAGAACCTTCTAACATACATTGCTGGATTAAACCCAAACCATTTTGACCCGGTGTATCCTGAACAGGGTTACCCGAAGCTTGTGTTTCTTTGTATAAGTTATGTCCGATTGATAATAAACCTGATGGGTTTTGGAACTTAACTAATTGCAAAGAACCAACGATTGATTGTTGTGTTTGTCCGGGAAGTGTTACAGAGATATTACCATCTTGAGTAATAGTAATTTCTGTAGCATCTCTTGGAATGGAAACTGAAGGCTGAATTAAAAGACCGTCATTAGTACATAATTGACCAAGAGAGTCAACTTGCAAACAGCCATCACGTGTATAAGCAAGAGAACCATCTTCTTTCATAACTTGCAAGAAGCCTTCACCTTCGATTTCAATATCAAGTTGACGACCGGTTGAAATTGCAATACCTTGAGTAAATACTCTGGTAGTAGCAGCTGTTTTAACCCCTAAACCGATTTCTGTACCAACAGGTTGATAAGTACCCTGGTTCATCAATGCACCCGGAGTTCTTACTGCTTGAGATAATAAATCCTGAAACTCAATTCTCGATTTTTTAAACCCTGTAGTATTAACATTGGCTACGTTATTTGCAATAACGTCAAGATAGTTTTGCTGCGCTATCATACCTGTTGCTGCTGTTGTTAGTGCTCTTAACATTTAATTACCCTCTCAATCTTCCTACTGACACGGCAGTTTGAAGTAATTCATTATTTGTTGTAACTACTTTTGACAAAGATTCGTAGTTACGGGTTGTACTAATTGTATTAATCATTTCTTTAATTACGTTTGAATTTGAAAGCTCAAGCATACCTTGTTGAACAGTAAATTTTTCTGCTCTAAGTTCCGGATTATTAACCTTATCACGCGGCACAAATCTTGTATCAGCAATTTCAAATAAATCGTCTTTATCAGAAAAATCAAAAATACCGATTGTCTGCATAGGAATTTTTTGAGTATAAGAATTCATCTCAATATTTCCCTGTTCCCCGATAATGATTTCCATTTTGTCTCGCATAAGCTCCGGATCAAAATCTTCAGGTATCATTCTAATGCGGCGATTGTTGACATCAAGAACATATTCACCCTGTTTTGTAACAAGGTATTGATCACTATTAACAACAAACGAGCCGTTTCTTGTATAAGATTCTTTACCGTCAATATCCCGGATTTTAAAGAAACCGTCACCTTCAATCGCAACATCATAAGTATTACCGGTTTTATCCAAAGCACCCTGAGAAAAATCATGAACATATTGAAGCGATTGAGACCCCATACTCAAATCACCAAGATATCTGGAAGTATCATTTCTTAAAATTGAACCCTGTTGTGAATAAACAGCAGACTCCATTATATCTTTAAATCTTAAAGAACCTTTCTTAAACCCGACGGTATTAACATTTGCAAGATTATTTGCAATATTATCGTTCATATCCATAAGGGCTGTCATACCTTTAGCAGCTGATTCTAATCCTCTAACTATCATTAGTTGACCTCCTTAAGACGTTCATACTTGCCTAAAACACTTTTCACATAATTTTGTGTTTCAGCGTAAGGCGGAATACCGCCATATTTTTTTACAGCATTTGGACCAGCATTATAAGCAGCCAATGCTAAAGATTTATCGTTTCCAAACCTATCCATAAGACCTTTAAGGTACTTAGTCCCGCCTTCAATATTTTGTTCGGCATCATAAGCATTTGTAACACCTAAACCTTGTGCAGTGGCCGGCATTAACTGCATTAGACCCATAGCGCCGCAATGTGAAGTCGCGTTTGGATTAAAACCTGATTCCTGATTAATAACGGCCTTTACAAAATCTTCATCCAGTCCGTTTTTATCAGCATATTTTGAGATTAATTCATTAATCTCACTTCTTGATGTTGAAGTTGGATTTTTTGATTTTTCAACAGAAGAGTCAAGAATCTTTTGGAAATCAGCATCAGGTTTTTGAGCATATGACATTAAAGATTGAAACTGATTTTCAATCGCATTAATACGATGTAAAGTTATGTCTAAGCCCGAAAGCTGCACCTTTCGCTCTCCTCCAATTATTTATTACTTACCAAGTCTATTTTGGGGAATATATATTTCCCCCCAAGTCTACATTAGTAGTGTAATATATATATTTACCTCCGACATCAACCCAATGATTGAAATTTGTATTTTCCTCTAGACCAAATGGTCTAGAAAAACTTGCATATTTTAATTAAAACTACTATTATAGCTATATTATGGAAAAATATGAAATTACATTTGATGAAACAAGAGAGCTTTTAAAAGAAAAGTCTTATCATCAGGAAGATATAACAGAACTTGAAAAAGCATTTGAGTTCGCCAAAAAACTTCACGAAGGTCAATTTAGAATATCAGAAGAGCCATACATTATTCACCCTATGGAAGTTGTAAAAATTCTTATCAGCCTCCAAGCAGATAAGCATACGCTTATGGCTGGTTTTTTACACGACATTCTGGAAGACACAGACACTAAGCCCGAAGAAATCAAAGAACTTTTTGGTGAAGATGTACTTAACCTTGTTCAAGGCGTAACAAAACTCGGCAAACTACAGTTCAAATCTACTGAAGAACGTCAAGCTGAAAACTTTCGTCGAATGTTTATTGCAATGGCAAGCGATGTTCGTATTATTTTCCTTAAACTAGCTGATAGACTCCACAACATGCGTACACTTAATTATATGTCTCAGCAGAAACAACAAAAAATTGCTCAGGAAACACTGGATATATTTGCTCCGCTTGCAAACCGTTTAGGGGTTGGTAGAATTAAAGCAGAACTTGAAGATTTATCTTTAAAATATTTACATCCGGATCGTTATTATGAAATTGCCCAACTGGTATCTCAAAAAAAAGTTGAACGCGAAATGGCTGTTAATCTTTTAATCGAAAAGATTTCAAAAGATGTTAAAACAAGCGGCATAAATGCAAAAATTACAGGAAGAGCAAAACATTATTACAGTATTTATAAAAAAATGGAACGACTAAATGTCGCATTCCACGACCTTTATGATATTACTGCTGTTCGTGTAATCGTTGACACAGAGAAAGAATGCTATGAAGTACTTGGACTTATTCACTCCCAATTCAAACCAATCCCGGGACGTTTTAAAGACTACATTGCAATGCCAAAAGGCAACATGTATCAATCATTACACACATCTGTAATAGGTCCGCGCCAAAAGCCGCTGGAAGTTCAAATCAGAACATGGGAAATGCATGATATTGCAGAATACGGTATTGCAGCGCACTGGAGATATAAAGAAAAAGGTTCTAAAAAAGCAGACTCTGCAAATGATATTAAATTCTCCTGGATGAGAAAGTTGGTTGAATACAATAAAGACACACAAAATGCTGAAGATTACGTAAATTCTGTTAAATTAGACATCTTCTCAGATCAGGTTTTCGCATTCACTCCGGGAGGCGATGTAATTGATTTACCACAAAATGCAACACCGGTTGATTTTGCATATCGTATTCACTCCGATGTAGGAAGTAAAACCGTCGGAGCACTCATTAACGGTCGTATTGCCCAACTTGATACTAAATTAAAAAACGGTGATATAGTAGAAATCTTAACATCTAAAGTTTCTGCTCCGCGCCTGGACTGGTTAAATTTTGTTGTAACAAAACAGGCAACTTCAAAAATCAAACAGTGGTATAAAAAGAACAAACGCGAAGAACATATTGAACTTGGCCGCGCAAATCTTGAACACGAACTTACAAAAGCTGTTTTTGATGAATATTTAAAAAATGGAGAGTTTAACAAAGTTGCCAAGCAAATGAACTATGTAAGTGCAGAAGATTTATTTGCAGCCCTTGGCTATGGCGAAACAACACTTAACAAAGTAATAAATCGGGTTAAAAAACCTCAAAAACAAGAAACTACATTCCAGCATAGACCAAGAAAAGCCTCTGAAAAAGACATTGTTGGGCTGGAAGGACTTCTATACTCATTTGCAAGATGTTGTTCTCCTATCCCGGGCGAACCAATTGTTGGTGTTGTAACGCGTTCAAAAGGTGTAAGTATTCACCGTCTTGATTGTAAAACTCTTGATGATGTACCACCGGAAAGATTACTTGATATTCATTGGTCCGGCAATAATGTTAACAGAACTTACAATACAACAATAAGAATTGAAACAGCAGAAAAATTAGGACTTTTAAAAGATGTTATAGGTGTCGTTTCAGATAACAATACAAGTATTACATCTGCAAATGTCAAAACAAAGGGCAAGGTTGGTATTATAGAACTGGGAATTGAACTCGATAATATTGAAACACTTAGACGCGTAATGACCGCCCTCCAAGCAATGCCTGAAGTTTTCAGTGTAAAAAGAATACAAACATCTCACAATTCCTTAACGCAAAACTTCACTAAAAAACCAAATAAAAATGGAAAAAGAAAAAAATCTTCTAATTAGCTTTTCCTTCCATTCTTTCACAGGCTTCCATTAAGATTGCAATTTTATCAAAGCTGTATTTACCAAGGATTTCTTTTTCTTTTTTAGTTAGAGTTGTCGCATTTTCTACTTTTAAGATTTCGAAATTAGGATTATATGGATTTTGAGCTGCCAAAGCATAAGCTTCCTGAGTATATTTTGTCATTGCAGCCAGCAATTGTTCGTGAGCTTTCTTTTCTGCTTCAGAGGCTGTTTTTTTCAACGGCTTAAATTCTGCAAGATAAGTTTCTACAATAGGTGCATACTTTTGCTCAATGCTTTTACCATTTTTAATTTTATAAGTTGTATTTTCAGCTTTTTTTACTTTACTTATAGGCATAACCATAATTTGAAGCTCGGATTTTTCTCCATCTTTGCTTCTCAATGTCAAATGTAAACCTGAATAACCTGAACGGCTATCAACATCATAAAAAATTTGTCTGGTAGGATTTTGTATTCTATTTACGCCTTCTTTGAGTTTTTGCAACTCATTAGGTTTAATAGAATCAAAAGATTCTACAATTTGATTTTTTTTGTATTTTGGTGCAAGTCTGTGATACTCACCTTCTACAACTTCTAATTCTCTTGATTGAAGTAATCGCAATAATCGTTTGTTAACTTCAGAAAATGCCTTAGAATCATTTAAAATAAAACAAAAACCGGAGATATCTCCCATATGTTCCAGAATAAGACCTAGTGTTCCCCATCCGTTTGTAGTAGCTTTTTCGCGTATAGAACGATTGCCTTTTAACCTATTACTAAAAGAAATAACACCTTGCTCTATTAAGTCTCCAAAATATTCATTAAGAAGCTGCTTCTTTCTATTATGCGGTTCTTCTTTTCTTGCACGAATTTTCTTTGCTAAAGCTTCTGAAATAATAAATGCAGCTTCTTCTTTTACTTTTTTAGAAGGAGCTCTATTACAACCAAAGGATACGGTATCCTTTGACAATGGCTTTGCCATTGTCAAACCAAATCTTGGATTTGAATTGCGCGATACAAACGTATTATTATTTGAATTATTTGATAATTTAAAAGGATTTAATGCTAAAATATTCATAATACCAATTCTAAATAATGTAAATATTATTTTTTGTTATTTTGTTAAGAAATTGTTACTTTATTTTCAAAGCCCGTCATTTCTGAAATCTGTCTTGCCCATTCTAAAAGCATTTCATCTTCACTTAAAGTATAAGAAATCGGTTTACCAATTTTAACAGTAATGTGTTTTTCGCCTATTTTTTTAGCATAGCCGTCAAATCCACACACCGCTACAGGAATAACATCTGCATTAAATTTTTTAGCAAACAATGTAAAACCCTTTGTAACATTTTCAATAACGGGTTCTTTAACTATTCTTCCTTGAGGAAAAATTCCAAGAGACCAAGGAGTATTAAAAACTGCTTTTACAGTTTTAAATGTAGCAAGTTCTGGTTTTTCTCTATTTACAGCAAAAGCACCCAATGTATGCACAAGGAAACGTAAAAGTTTATTATCATCATTGAACAATTCTTGTTTCGCCATAAAAGCTATATATGCATTTACTGATACCGCAATTAAAGGTGGATCAAGGTAAGAAACATGATTTCCAGCATAAATAACATTAGATTTTTTAGGAATATTCTCTTTTCCTTCAACCTTTAAATTATACATAAGTTTCGCAGTAGGGATTACTACAAAATAAATAAAAATCTTGTAATATAACTTTCTCCAAAAACCGTAATCTTTTTCACATCTCTTATTATAATTTTTTGCCATATTCTTATCCAATAGTTAAAAATTATTTATATTATTCGTACTTATATCCTGTCAAATCTTGAATTTCGTTAATCCAAAGCCTAACCATATCATCAACATTATCAGTATATGGAATAAGTTTTCCTATTTTTACTATAATTTTTCCACTAAAAGGAATTCTTTTTGCTACTTGTGTACCAACAATACCTATAGGTAAAATTCCACATTTAGTGCTTTTTGCAAGAGAAGCAAAACCTTTTGTAATATTACTTATAGTACCCGGTTCTTGACGAGTTCCTTGAGGGAAAATACCCAGAACCCACTCAGTTTTTTTTATGGTTAAAACTGTTTTAATAGTCGAAACACCTAAATGCTCCCTATCTACAGCAAAAGCACCCAGCCAATTTAACCACCATCTCATAAAAGGATTTTCAAACAATTCTTTTTTTGCCATATAAGCTACAGGTCTGTTCATAACAGCACACATAAGAGGCGGGTCAAGAGTTGAAAGATGGTTTGCAGCTACAATGAACTCATTTGTTTCAGGAATATTTTCTTTTCCTTGAACCTCAAGCCTATAAACAAGCTTAAATCTAATCATATAAAAGACATGAGTAACCAAATACTGAAACAAACGTCTCCATTTATTAAAAAACTTTTGCTCTCTTGAAGAAGCTGCTTTTTTAGAAGTTTTTTTTATTTCATCAGACATAAACACTACCCCGTATTGTATAAGAAAAGGATGGAATTAAAATTAATTCCATCCTTTTTAAATGGTTGCGGGAGCTGGATTTGAACCAACGACCTTCGGGTTATGAGCCCGACGAGCTACCAGACTGCTCCATCCCGCGATATTAAATTGTCATATCAAGGAAACTCCCTCGACACTTCTATTATGCTCCGTAAATTTTAAAAATCAAGTACTTAATATAATTCATATAAATGACTACATAAAATAGCTTATATGATATAATTTCATAATTAATAAAAAGAGGTTTTGAGATGAAAAAATTCGGATTTACTTTAATGGAAGTAATTATTGCATTAGGAATAGTCGGTGTTGTAGCTGCAATTTCCACTCCATTATTAAATAATCTTATACCGGATAAAGATAAGATTGCAGTTTTAAAAACATATAAAATCATTGGTGATATTAATAACGAAATAAAAGAAAATAAAGCTGTTTGGCAAGAGGATCAGGGAATTAATGAAGGCATGGGATGGGCCGGCGTATTAACTGATGGAAATGATTATCCTCATCTTGTTTATAATCAGCTTAATGCCGTAGAAAGTAGTCTATCAAATTCACCCAGAGGAATTCAATTTGACACCGTTGATGGAAATCATTGGATTGTAGAGATTGTAGAAGATCCGGATAGAGGCTATGGAACCATCGTTGTTGATTTAATGAATAATAAAAAGGGGCGATGCACATATAGTAGTAATTGCAGAAAACCCGGAAGATTTCGATTTATTATTGATGCTTCAACTCTTAACATCAAACCCGGTGATCCTTTAACAGCAGCATATATTCGTAATCCAGGAAAGCTCAATGATAAAAAAGCAGATTACAACACTGCAAAAAAAGACAATATTTCAAAATACAATCGTTATTAACATTTCTTAACATTTCTCCTTGAATGTTTGTAAAAAATATATGAGCATGATATTATCCTTATATACAAAAATCACATTCAACAATCACAAATATTCAAGGAGAAAATATGTTAGATTTTCTGTTCAAGAAGGAAACTTCTGCTAGTGAGAGCATAAATGAGTTTTACTCTAAACTTAAAGAAATGTATTCATTTGATTCAATCTCTGATGAAAGAAAAGATTTCTTAAAATCAACTATGAGCAAATTTGGATACCTTCCTTATCCACAAATCAAAGCATTAGAAGAACTATCCAATGCAGAGGTTCTTTTTGCTCTTGAATCAAAATGGGAAGTAGAAGGTGTTTTCAAAGATGGAAAGTTTGAATTTGATAAAGCGAGTACTCTTGCAAGAAATAATGTAAAAAACTCTAACTGGTTTCAAAAGGAAGGACATAATATTAAATTAATCAATCTTGCTGCTCTTGGAAACGGTAATATAGACAGCAAAAATGGCACATTTATGGATTGGTTAAGAGAACTTCTTATTCTTCCTACAGGAAATAAATCCAACAATATTTTTGGAACAACAATGTATTTAATTCCATTTCACCCGCGTGAGTTTGGATGTGCATATCTTCCTACAGCAAGTTGTGTAAGCCCTAACTTAGAAGACAAAGTACTCTTTGAAAAAACCGGTTTGAATGCTGATGAGCAAGTTAAAACTTTTATTCAACTAACCCAGCTTGCCGGACATCCTGTAATCTATGATATACTTCCACAAACAGGAAGATTTTCAAAAATTGTTCTAACTACTCCGGATTGTGCAAGATGGTTTGACATCAATGCTTTAATTACAGAGTTATCTAAAAATGTCGACTCGACCGCAGACTCTTTAAAAGACAAGTATTCACAAGATGATTTAGCAATTGTTAGCGGCATTTACAAAAAATCATTAAAGGGCGAAAGCTATGGTGATTTAACAGAACATTATCAAAATATTTTTAATGAAATTGATACTTTAATAAAAGATACAAAAATATTCCTTTCAAACTCTATGTTAGAAAAGAGTATCCAAGATAAGCTTCATAAAAAAGCAAAAAACATTATCAATAAAGTCGCTAATAATACTCGCGGTAAAAAGATGTCTGAAAATGAAATCTTGAACCAGGGCGAGATTATTGGAGCATTAATTTCTGAAGGAATGTGGCCTGCTCCGGGCGGTGCTTGGTGTTCAGCCGGTGTTCCCGTATTTGATAGAATGAGTGATGGAGCAAGTTATCCAACATTTAAACACTATAAATTTGATGGTGAAGATGTAACTCATTTTGCCAATTTAGATTGCCAAACTCCATACTATTTTGTATGCCTTGAAAACGGCAAATTCAATAATGATGTAGTAAAATTCTTTATTGATTATATGAAAAATCTTCAAGAAGATTATAATTTTGATGGTTTCAGAGTAGACCACATTGACCACATTGTAGATGAAGTTTCTGAAAACAATGGCACACCAATTAGCTACAGAGCACCAAGGAAGGTGCTAAGTATGCTAAACTCTGCAATGAAAGAAAAAATTCCATATTTCGCAACTTTAGCAGAATATATGCTATGGGATAATTTCTACAAAGAATACCACCAAGATATGAATTTTGATATTCTTTGGGGTAATGACATTGTTTCTCAAAGCTATAAAACTCCAGAAGCAATTGCAGAAGATAATTTGACATTGGCAAATTATAATTCAACTTCTAAAAAATCAACCCCGCTATCAATATTGAAAACATACAACAATCAAGATGGTGAATTTGAAGCAATTGATAGATATCCGGCACAATTAGGAAGAGAAGGTGCATTATTCAAATGGTTTAAATACAAGTTCTTACCGGGCGGCAAACTTGCTCAAAGACCGGTTATGTATGTAGACGGAGATGAATCATTTACCAATGGGGGCATTGAAGCAGCTATTGGTTCTGAAATCTCAATGAAAAGAGAAAAAGACTATGATTTCTTCTCAAAATTTGATGCTATTGATAGATTTGCTAAAAATTCATCTTTGATTACAGATGGTGAAGCACACATTATCAGACAGGATGATGATGGATTTGTAGCTTGGATGATACAAAAAGAGGGTATTAAAAACTCTATTTTAGTTATTGCAAATTATAACTCTCCAAGTGAAAAATTCTGTGAAGATGGAAATAATGTTACAAAAGAAGGCCACGAAGTTTTTGATAAGACAATTGAACTTTCTTGTGATTATTCAATTGTTTCAGAATTTAGGTTTGATGGAACAGATTATTTAGAAGAAAAGTTTGTTGCTGCAACAAATTCTTTATCATTCGGTAAGATTATGCCGGCTGAATTCAAGTTCTTCACAGTAATTAAATAACTTTTTACGTTAGGAGTATAAATTTACGATTAAGTAAACTACGATTAAGTAATAATGGGATACGCCAGAACAAACGTTCTGGCTTTTTATTGCAAAAAAAGGCACCTTGTAAGGTGCCTTTTTTTGGGAATCTATTCTCTGAATGAAATATCAGGCAATGACTTTTTCAATACCGCCCTAACATTTGCAATTTGTGCTTCAATTGTTTCATCGGTCAATGTTGCGTTAGCATCTTGCATGCTTATTCTAAATGCTATAGACTTAAATCCTTCAGCAACATGTTCACCTTCGTAAACATCAAAAACCTCACAGCCTGTAAAAATTTTATTATCAACACCTTTTTTAATAACATTTTTCAATTCATCCCAAGAAGTTGTTTTTGGAACAATAATCGCCAAATCTCTTTGTACTTCAGGAAACTGAGGCAATTTTTTGTAACGAACTGTATTTTCATTAACTGCACTAATAAGCATATCTAAATCAAGCTTAAATAAATATGCATTTTGATTAAGCTTCATCTTATCTTTAAGTTCAGGATGAATTTCGCCATAATAACCAATAACTTCCGGTTTTTTACCAAGCATAGTTAAAACAGCTGTTTTGTATGGATGAAGTGATTTATGCGAGTCTGCAAGAGGAGAGTCTGCTAACAATTGGAACTTAATTCTTCTTGTAACACCAAACTCTTCAAGGACTTTATCTACAATACCTTTCACTGTATAGAAGTCAACTTCACCGGTATTTTGCCATAATGAATTTTGAATATTACCAGAAATAATACCTCCAAGAGTTAAAGTTTCTTTTACTCCGGATTTTTTCTCATCACCTACAGCAACTCTTATATATGTTCTACCGATTTCATAACCCCAGAAATCTCTTTGACCATTGTCATAATTGTATTTCAAACAGTTTAACAAGCTTGCAATAAGTGTTTGTCTTAGCATTGAAAATTCTTCACTTGCAGCACATTCAACTCTTACAACATTTTCAGTATCATAAGTCATATTAAACTGTTTCAACAAACCTTCACCAATTAGAGAAGATGTTTGCAATTCATTCAAACCGGCACCAAGCATTAAGTTATGAACTTTATTAATAACTCTTTCTGCCTGTGAAACTTCTGCTGTGTTAGATTTGTTAGGCAAAGTCGGTGTAATTTTATCATAACCGTTTATTCTTGAAATCTCTTCAATCAAATCAATTTCTCTTGTAACATCACCAGCCCTAAACGAAGGAACCAAAACCTTACAAGCCGCTTCATTTTTACCAAGAATTTCAAACCCTAAGTTTTCCAAAATAGAAAGACATTTTTCAGTTTCGATTTCACATCCCAAAATTCGTTTTATCTGTGCATATCTTAGAGTAATTTCAATTGGTTCTAATTTATTAATACCTGTTTCAACTGAACCAACAAACTCTGCCTCCGCATATTTTTCAAGAAGCTCAACAGCTCTAAATAATGCCGGTTTAACAGCTTCAATATCAATACCGCGTTCAAATCTTGAACAAGCATCGGATTTATAACCAACACTTCTTGAGCTTTTTCTGTTAGCAGAAGCTGTAAAATATGCTGCTTCAAGTGCTAAATTCTTAGTATTATCATCAATTTCAGAATTAGCACCGCCAAATACTCCGCCTAAACATACAGGATGTTCTTTTGAAGCAATCAATACTGTATCATTTGTTAGTTTTCTTTCCACTTCATCTAAGGTTACAAGAGTTTCACCTTCTTGAGCACGTCTAACACAAAGATATCCGTTTAATTTATCATAATCAAATGCATGAAGAGGAGTTCCATATTCAAGCATTACATAATTAGTAATATCAACTACATTGTTAATAGCTCGTACTCCTGAAGCAGCAAGTCTTTTTTGCATCCAGTCCGGAGAAGGCTTGATTGTAATATTTTTCAACACGCCGATTGAATAGTATTTACATACATCTGTATCTTTTATCTCAACTTCAAAATCTGCTTTTTTATCAACAGCTTTTGCATATTCAAACTTCATCGGACGATTAAATAAAGCTGATAATTCTCTTGCAATACCAATTACAGACATTTGGTCTCCTCGGTTTGCAGTCGGAGCAGTATGAATAATAAAATCTTTTTCAAACCCTAAAACATCTTCAACATTCAAACCTAAACCAACATTAGGGAATAATCTGTTTAGAATTAAAATCCCATCTTCTTCCTGATAGTTTCTATCAGCAACACCAAGCTCATCATCAGAACAAAGCATACCTTGAGACTCAACCCCGCGAATAGTTGCCGGAGTAAGTTCAAACATCTCACCTGTTTTTCTATCAAGAACCTTACTTCCAACAGAAGCATAAGGAATAACTTGACCAACAGCAATATTTTGCCCGCCGCAAACAACTGTTTTCAGAGCAGAGCCTGTGTTAACCGTAACCAAATGTAATCTATCTGAATTTGGATGATTATCAATCTTTTCAATTCTCGCTGTAATTATATTAGTAAATTTTGATTTTACTTCTTCAACTTCTTCAACTTCTAATCCGCTCATAGTAAGTTCATGAGCGATTTGATTTACATCAATATCCTTAATATCAACTAATTCATTTAACCAGTTTAATGAAACTTGCATTTTTCCTACCTCACTCTTTATTATCCCCATTATAATATAAAAAATTTAACAATGTGTAACAATTACGCAATTTTTTACATTTTCGAGTTTTAATAGAAAATAAAAGTGTAGTAAATGTATGGAGTATCTCAATGATTAACAAAATTAATTTCGCGCAAGGA
Source organism: uncultured Vampirovibrio sp. (assembly GCA_910579975.1). GTDB lineage: Bacteria > Cyanobacteriota > Vampirovibrionia > Gastranaerophilales > Gastranaerophilaceae > CAG-196. The sequence goes on along the minus strand of CAJTWU010000005.1, from coordinate 10,303 downwards.
ATACAAAACATTCAGTTTAAACCGGCGTTTAAAGCTAAAGAAACACAAAGCGAAACTGAAACTGTTACAGTACCTGATAACATCGTAAGTTTTAAGGGAGCAGAAGCTTTAGCGAACTATAATAAACCAAATGTTATGACATTTGATAAAAGTGTTTTAGATGTTGAACCAATTTTGCCTACAGTTATCCAACCTGATGCAATTGGCTCAATTGAAGGTGAGAAAATTTACGGTTCAAATGGCAAATTAAATTCAATTGTAAATAGAGTTGGTAACACTACCGTTATTTATCATGCCTCAACAGAATTTGATAACATGATTGACTCAATCACTACAATTGATAAAAAAACAGGAAATGTTATTAAAGAACAAAGAAATGAAATCGAAGACGGCAAATATACTAATATGAGCGTAAATGAATATGATCCTGCAACAGGTAATGGTTTCAGACAAACTACTTATAAAGACGGGAAACCTTCATATGCTAGTAAAAGTATCACCAATGAACGTGGTTTAAAACAAGAAATTGAATACAACTTTGAAAACGGACATTATAGTGTTTATGAAAGCACAAAAGGTGAACATTTTGGCCGGGATTATGAATTCAATAAAAATAAAGAATTAATATCTGTATATGAACATAAAAATTTCAGAGGTGCAGAAACTGAATCAATAGTTAACTTCTACAATGGTGCAGTTATTTCTTCTCGACAAACAAAATCAGAAGTTTTACCAAACAATATGGGTCGAGAAATTCTTAGCGATACTGATATCACACCTGCCGATACATCAGTTTATCCTGAGTCAATTGAAGGTGAAAAAACATTTTATTCAAATGGAAGCCTGGAATCAGTTACAGCCGGCGATTTGATTTATAATTACTCTCCAGAAGGTAATATAACCTACATCAAAGACGGTAATAAAACTATGGAAGTAAAAAACAAATGTACAACAATTGTTGAAAACTTCGAAGACGGTGCAGTTAAAACAACAAAATCATATGAAGATGGATTTGTAACAGTTGATTACGAAAAAGACAATTATAAAAAATACTTGTCTCTAGATAATGGAAATCCTACATATTATCGTGAAGAAAACGATGATAGAACCTTAAAATGTTTCCATTTTAACGATAAAGGCATGTTAGAAAGTGCTTGGGGCGACGACATTTAAGCATCAAACTTGCGTGCATATTCAACAAGTGCCTTAAAAATATCTTTGTGAATTTTTCCCTCCAAAACTTCTTTATATAGAATGAGGAGGGATTCTATTTTGGAGAGTTTTCTTCTATAAACTCTTGCTTCTCTTAATGCGCTGTATTTATCGGCTGTTGAAATTATTTGCACCCCGATATCTGATGGAGTATGACCTTCAACTAATCTTGGATAACCTGAATGTTTTAAATTTTGGTGGTGATATTTAACTAAATCCAGAGTTTCTTCTTTAATATTCTGAGTTTTCAAAAGTTCATAACCTAAAGTTGAGTGAATATTCATAATTTCACGTTCTTTAGCATTAAGTTTTGCGGGTTTATTAAGAATTTTTGAAGGAATAAGAACCTTCCCTAAATCATGAAGCATTGAAGCTTCTTTTATTATTTCTTTATCAATATTTATTTTAAGGCTTTCGCAAAGTTCAGAATAAATACCTATAGCTACATTACAGGTTTCATTCATATGTCCTCCGGCAAGCTCTTTTAATGTCTTTGTATCAATACTTGGTTTAATTCTATAACTATGCAAAAGCTTTGTTACATAAGGATTCAAATCAATCATATTCTGAACAGCTGCACGCTGTACATGCTCTTCTTTACCGGACTTAAGGGAAATATGTCCTTCGTTATTTTTGAATACAAAAAACGAACTATTACTAATACGAATAGCTCCTAAAAGATTGAGTGATTTATGCTTTTTATTTGGGGATTTTGTTAAAAACATCTCTTCTTACGGGATTAATCACACTACTTAACAAAAGTTTACAATAAAACAACCTAAATTGCAATAGCTTACACTTAACATTACGATACACTTTATTGAATTGGAAAATTCTTTAAGATATCCTTAGATAGTGGTAGTTTATATTGGGTATATTAAATGGAAAAAGGTTTTATAGAGAATGGTTTTATTATAGATTTGAGTGTAGCCCAAAACACATCACAGCTTGTGTCTGAACTCAATTCTGTAATGGAACATCCTGATGTTAAAGGAAAAAGAATTTGCTTGAAACTTGGTGATTTAGACTTAAATCAATCCCAGCTTTTGAGCGTTAAAGCATTAATTGAATCAATGGACGCAGAGATTGCATATATTGATACACTTTCTGAACAAACAGAAGCTTCTGCTGTTAGTCACGGCATTATAGTTTCTAAATGTGATAATGAAGAAATTCCAGCAGCCTCTTATGTTGCCGAACCAAAAGAAGAAGAAGCAGAAGCGGTTGTTGAAACACTTAAAGAAGGTGAAATTATTGAGGTTCACGCTGATATAAAACAACAGCCTGAGGCAGAACCTGTTGTAACAATTGAAGGAATTGAAGATAATTTTACAGAAGAAACGGCTCAAGAACTTTCAGAAATTATTCCATCAGAGCATTTTGAAACCGATTTTGAAACACTTGCAGCTAATGAAGGTTTATTTGCAAATGAAGAAGTAAGTAAATACATTCTTCTTGATACGGGTGATGTATTACCAGAAGCTGCAGAAGAAAATTCTATTGATACAAAAACATTACCAACATTGTATCTTCACCAAACGCTTCGTTCCGGGCAAACTGTTACATATGAAGGAAATATTCTAATTATCGGAGATGCTCACCCTGGAAGTGAAATCGTAGCTGATGGTGATGTTACAGTATGGGGAATTCTGGGCGGTATTGCTCATGCCGGCAAAAAAGGCAACATTACTGCAAAAGTTAGAGCTCTAAAATTAAATGCAATCCAATTAAGAATTGCCGGGCTGTATGCTAGAAGAAACGATACTTTGAATGTCCCTTATGTTCAAAAAACAAACGAGTTTACACCTGAAGAAGCTCAAATTGAAGATGGGAAAATAGTAATTTATAAAAAATTAAGGAGAGATTAATAATGGCTGGTCGAGTTATAGTAATTACATCTGGTAAAGGCGGAGTAGGTAAAACAACTACTAGCGCAAACATTGGTACAGCTTTAGCAAAAGAAGGCTACAAAGTTGTTCTTATCGATACCGATTTAGGTCTTAGAAACTTAGACCTGCTTTTAGGTCTTGAAAACAGAATTGTTTACACAATTGTTGACGTAATTGAAGAACGCTGCAAACTTAAGCAAGCTTTAGTTAAGGATAAAAAGAACCCTAACTTACAGCTTCTTGCAGCAGCTCAAACAAGAGATAAATCAGCTGTTAATGCAGAACAATTAAAAGAAATTTGTGACACATTAAAAGAAAAGAATGATTTTGTTCTTGTTGATTGTCCGGCTGGTATTGAACAAGGGTTTCAAAACGCTGTTGCCGGAGCTAGCGAAGCAATTGTTGTTACAACTCCTGAAATGTCTGCAATCCGTGATGCTGATAGAATTATCGGTTTATTAAACGCAAAAGAAGAAATTGAAAGCACAAAACTTCTTTTAAACAGAGTTCGTCCAAACTTAATCAAAAACAAAGAAATGATGAGTGTTGACGAAGTTGCTGAAATTTTAGAAATACCTCTTGTTGGTATTATTCCAGAAGATACAGGAATTATTACCTCAACAAACAAAGGTGATCCTATAGTTAATGACGACAAAGCACTTGCCGGTCAAGCTTACAGAAATGTAGCTCAAAGAATATTAGGTGAGGAAGTTGCATTTTTAGATTTGGATGAACCAAAAGGTATTGTTGCAAAAATCAAAAATGTATTCGCAAAATTGAGAGAGAAGGTGTAGAATGGGACTTTTCACTGATTTTTATAATACAGTGGCTAAATTCTTCCGCCCACAAGAAGAACACACTGAAGGCGAGCCGTCTAAATCAGTTGCAACAAACAGGCTTAAACTGGTATTAATGCAAGACCGAACAAATCTTACTCCAAAAGTACTTGAACAAATGAGAGGAGAAATGATTGAACTTCTTTCTAAGTACTTAGAGATGGATAAAGATATGCTTGAACTTAATTTTGAGCAAGAGGGAGATCAAGTAGCATTAATGCTCTCAATTCCTGTAATTCGTGCAAAAGATGAAGAAGAAATCGAAGCAGCAAAGAACTCTGTCGAAGAAGACAATGATGAAAACATCGAAGAAGATGAAGCTGATGAAGAAGCTGAAATAGAAGACTCTTCAGAAGAAGAACCAATGCCGAAAAAAAGACATTCTAAAAAAGTTACACCACCTGAAGATGTAGCTGGAAATGATGAAGAACATCATGAAGAACAAGAAGTTTTCGAAAACGTAGAAAGTTAAGAGAAAATAAATAATTAAAAAAGAACCCTCGCAAAAACTACTGCCGAGGGTTCTTTTTGTATGAGCGAACGATTAAGATTACTCGCCGCTGCATCCGAATGCTATAGTTACATGTTCTTTCGGATTAATAGCTGAGATTTTATAGCCTTTAGCATCTACCAGGTAAGCAACTTCGTCGCCTGTTGTCTGGAATAAGCCCATAGTACCTGATAAAGCAGTTCTTGTGAAGTCAATAGGAGCTTTAACAGTGTCTTTAACAACATCCATTGCACTTCTTCCTGCAGCCGGGAATTGACCTTGGAGGACTTCACCTAAAGCAATACCTGTACCAGAAGATACGTCTTCAACAGCGTTACCTAATGAAGTTAACATACCACCTGTTGTTCTACCTACAATACCTACGATTGAACCAGCCCAAGTGAATGGAGCAGTTACAAGTCTTGAGATAATGTTAGGTGTGTTAGACTTATCAATTTGAGCTGTTAAGATTTGTCTTGGTAATGCTGTTTTGCAGCCACAGTTTTCTATATCTGTAAATGCAAGTTTTAAAGCACCTTTTTGACATCCTGAAGGACGGATAACTTCAACAACTTTACCATGTACATTTGAACCGCATGGATACAAGTGACCATTGATTGTTACGTCTTCAAGAGTTTTTGCTGCAAATCTTTGACCAACGTGAGATGATTTTGCTGTAACCTGATCTTTAAATTCTAACTGTAATGTAGGAATTTTAACCAATTCTTCGTTTTCTACGAATGCTTTTTTGTCAACAGGACAAATAGGACAATCATTGTTAGCTGTTACAGGATTTTTATCGATACCGGCATTAACTCTGATATTTTGTAACATTGCTGCAATATCAGCACGTGTAGCATCCTTAAATGGAGCAATTGTTTTTGGATTAGGAGAATTGTTTAAAGCACCTTTTTCCAAAGCTGTTGCTAGAGGAATTTGAGCCCATTCTGGAACAGTATTACCGTCTGTATATTGAGACAAGATTTCTTGAGCTTTACATTTGTCGATTTCAGGACATTTTACACCTTTAGCCAATGCACAAAGTGCTTCTGCTCTTGTTACATTATGACCAGGCATAAATGTTCCATTTGGATAACCTTTTAACAAATCTTGATGTACTGCTGCTGTAATAGCAGAGTTAGCCCAGTGATTTGTAGGAACATCAGAGAATAATTTTTCAGGAGCTGAAGAGTACATATCTCTATCGAAACCTTTTACTAACATTGTAGCAAATTCTGCACGAGAAATAGTTCTTGATGGTTTGAACATTCTATCAGGATAACCAACTACTACATCATTTGTAGCAAGTTTATCGATTTCGCAAGCTGCCCAGTAACCGTTTGGAACATCAGGGAACATTTGCATTTGCATTCCTGCTGCTGCACCTGTCATATTGCTCATGTGAGAAAATGGTGACAAATCAAATGGAACTAATGTTTTCTTAACTGCTTTGATTGAGTTAGAAGTACCCATTTGGATAGGGCATCCCATTCCATCCATTCTAGCTTCATCACGGATAATAGGAACACCGTTACGTTGTGTTAATTCATTAAGACAAGGAATGTTTGCAGCTGCACCGGTAATAGAACCGTCTGTTGCAACTGTAGTACCCATTGTACCTGCACTTAATCTAGAGTTATCTCTGTTAATAGAGAAACCTTCTGAAGAGTAAACAGAATCAGCTGTTGTACCTACATAATTGTTGTATCCATAGATACCATTTGGATACGCATAAACTTGTTTCATGTTGTCTCTTGAAAGTTCTTTTGAACTAGGACAAAGAGCACATGATGGAACCGGATCAGGTTCACATTGTGGAGCTACATCACAGCCGCATGGTTCAGGCTTCTGATCACAAGGACAAGCTGCCCCTGTAACTACAGGAAGCTCTTCACAGCCACAAGGTGTTTGTGTAATAATCGGCTGCTGTTCGCAAGGGCAAGCTGCCATTACCGTATTAAACGAACATGTTGCTATACCAACGGCAATTGCAGCTGCCACAGTAAGTTTTCTAATCGTCATTTTAACCTCCTTTTTTCAATAAGTGGATACATTTATCCCCTTAGAAAAACTAACTACTAAATTATGTAGTTTAAAGAAAATTAAAACATTGCCGAAAAGGAGAGTCCAAGTGTATAAGCTCTTAAATGTCAAACGGGTCTGCTTCTTTATAATAATTTTTCTTAGCTTTTTTCATCTTGTCATTACGCTTTTTAACATCTTGCGAAACATTTTTATAAGCATTATCAAGAGAAATTCTCATAAGCGGTTTGTTGGTTGATCTATCATTCACAATTAACCAGTAAGAGTGTTTAACATTATGTACCGAGAAAGAAATTTTACCGGCTCGTCTATCACCCGGTTTAAATTGTGAAAACAACAGTTTTGTATCTCCAAAAATAGATGGATTAAAAACGGTATTATAATCATTAATTAATGCCAAATCCATACCTGAAAAGCTTTTATCAGACATATTTGAAATGGAAAGCGAAAGAGTTAATGTATTAACTTCCCCAAACGGGTCTTTATCATAAATAATATTTGCCACTCTAACATCAAGTCCCGGATATTTTTCCTCGGTTTGTTTTAAAGCTTCATCACGATAAACAGGAAGCTCTACACTTGAAAGTATCTTAACCTTAATTTCATCACCGGGAGCAATAAGAACATCCTTACCTTTTCTGTAAAGCGACATTCCTAAGCCGATAGCTCCGCCAACAGCAGCTCCGCCGGCAATTGTATATCCTTGAGAAGCAATAGCTGCTTCTAAACCAAGTGCTTGCGCCGCAAAAACACCGCCAACAACACCACCTACTGCGGTATAACCCAAATCTGTTGCAGCAATTTTAGCAGCTGCTTTCAGAGGATGAAGTTTCGTAGACATTTTTCCTTCAATAGGAATTTCTCGGCCATCAGGTGTCACAAGGTAATCAAAACTCAAATCAATGTAACCGTCTCGTCCCATTCTTTTAGCTTCTGCAGTTTGCTTAATAATACCGTGGGCAACTGTTCCTTTTGGTATAATTATTCCTTTATCACCTAAAACATCCCCTGTTACTTCGGCAAAAAACTCATCTCCTTCATAAGAAAAACTTCCATCCAAAACTTGAGAAACAGTCATTTCAATAGTATCTTTTCGTTCTAATGTTTCAGTTTTTCCTGTATAGAGTTTTTCGTCTAAACCTTGATATTCATCATCAAACTCAGCGTGCCCCTGAAAAGTATCAGCACCAAAAGCCATTGGATTAAACAAAAATATACTTAGTATTAATAAAGCCAGTCCCCGTCTCATATTCTGATTATACTATTTTCCTCTTTTCAAGTCCAACTTTTTTAATAATTCATTATAAATATCAATTGTAACCTTGCAAATCTTAAGATTTCTATCTACAAGACTTTTTATAGTGTTACCGTAACAGATTAACAATGCTTTGTCTAAACCGTTTTCCTCATTTAAAACAGCTCTTATTGGTAAAATTAATTCAGCCGGTCTTGTTTTTGTTTCAATTTTATCAGCAAGGAAAATGATTTTTTCAAAATCAGTCATATCAACTTTACCGAGAGTATGCCATCTTATTGCAGAAAGTATTTCTTCATCACACATATCAAATTCTTTTTTCGCCAAAATAGCTCCGGCAGGAGCATGATATGTTTTCGGGTTCTCAATTTCTCCTTCACAGAGAAAGCCGCAATCACAAATCATTGATTTTAAATCATCGTTTGGAAAACATTTTGCACAATCATGCAAAAGTCCGCATAGATAAGCTTTTTCAGCGTCAAGCCCAAAGCGTTCTGCAAGTTCTTCAGCACATTCAGCCGTTCCTAATGTATGCTCAAATCTTTCTACTGAAAGATTATCTTTCAACCAATCAACAATTGCTGTATAATCCATTTTCTTTAATATATTCCTCTACTTTTTTATCTACATCTTTTACTCCGCCCCTAATTTCAGTTGACGAAATATCCTCATAATCCATAGATGTTATCTCATAATCCCAACCCTCTGCTTCAATTATATCATCTCCGCGACGCGGAAAAACAATAAAATGAACTAAAGGTTTGAGTTCTTCTGCGTTATACCATGTATTTATTTTTGAAAAAGCATCTGTTCCTATGATAAAATTTAAACGGTCTTGAATGCCAAATTGTTCAATAATTTTTTTCACGGTAATCAAAGAATAAGACGGTTCATTTCGTTTATATTCAACATCAGAAACCTCAAACTTAGGGTTATATGCAGTTGCAAGTTCAACCATTTTCAGACGGTGTTTTGCAAGATTACCATCTATTTCTTTATGCGGAGGCACGTAAGCCGGTATAAAAATGATTTTTTCAAAGCTATATTTATTAAGCGCATACTCAGCCATTTTGATATGTGCATTATGAATAGGATTGAATGTTCCTGAAAATATACAAATAGCCATAGATAAATTTTACAACGAAACCTTGAACTTTTCCATATATTTATTGTATTATGAACTTTATTGGAGGGTTATATGCCTAAAGTTTCAGTTATTTTACCGGTTTATAATGTTGAAGAATATTTACAACAGGCGCTTGATAGTATAATAAATCAAACTCTGGAAGATATTGAAATCATATGTGTAAATGATGGTTCAAAAGATAACTCACTTTCTATCCTGGAAGAATATGCTTCAAAAGACAACAGAATTAAAATTATCAATCAGGAAAACCAGGGACAGGGAGCTTCAAGAAATAATGCAATTAAAATATCCAGCGGTAAATATATTGCATTTGTTGACCCTGATGATTGGATTGAATTAGATATGTTTGAAAAGCTTTATAATAAAGCTGAAAAATATAATACTGATTTAATAGAGTTTTCCTATTTTCGCAACCACGAAAGAAATAATTCTGTTAGGAAAAAGAAAATCAATTTAGCTTTACCAACAAATAAAATTATTAAACCTCTAGACTATCCAAAATACATTTTTCAACCTCCAAGATATGCATGGAATAAATTTTTTCAAACAAAATTACTTAAAGATAACAACATTCTTTTTGGGCAAGGAAGATGGCATGAAGACCATAACTTTGTAATTGCAGCAAGGGCTCTTGCCGAAAGAGTATTAAATTGTCCTGATGAATATTTTTATAACTATAGAGTGAGATTAAACTCAAGTAATAATATTCTCAACTTGGATGTAATTAAAAAAGTTCAATTATTAAAAGAATTGAAGGCTTTTTTATCAGACAAAAACATTTTCAAAGATTTAGAATATTATTTTAATCGCTATGCTTTAAACGGTCTTATTGATGCATACAAAAGGGTTCCAGATGATTACAAAAAAGAATTTGACTCTAATGTAGAAAAATTTTTAAACAAAAAACACTATATTGTTTATGAAAAAAATAAAAATAAAAATGAAAACTTTTTACAAACTATTTTTTCTGTTAAAAAGAGAGTCGTTTCAGGAAAGCAATACAAAGTTGTTACTATATTAGGAATAACTTTCACACTTTATAAAATTTGTTAAGCGATAAAATTTGTACCAAATCTGTTAGCACCGTAGAAGAAAGATTCTTTCATAACTTGCTGCAAGTTTCTTTTTCTTACTACTCTGTTGCCAACTTTAGTGTTTTCAATTTCTTCAACTGATTTTTTATATTGAGAGGTTGCAAGTGATGTCAAATATTTAGAAACAGGAGTTTCAACTACAGCTTCTGCTTCAACTGTTTCAACTGCTTCAAATTCATTGAAGAAACTGTTGATTGTTTCAAGTTCTTTATTATCAATTGTTGAAGTTGTGAATAACATCTTGTAAAGCTCCTTGGTCTCTCTTATGTATATATAAAGTATTTACTTTTGAAAAAATTGCCTTTTTTATGCCCGTTTGTAAAGTTTTGTAACATTC
>CAJTWU010000004.1 GCA_910579975.1 uncultured Vampirovibrio sp. | reverse complement strand
TAGTTAACGGCGTTTTTCAGATAAACTTTAGGGTTTGTTAAGTTTTTGTTACAAATTTTCTTTAAAAAATTTCTCTATTTTATCAAAAGGAATTTTTTCGAGGTTATCATACAAATCAACATGGTTAGCCTCTTCTATTATCAATAATTCTTTGTTATTACCTTTTAATTTCTTGAATGCATCTATTGAAAAATATTTGCTATGCGCATTCTCACCATGTATCATTAAAACTGCATTTTTTATTTCATTACTATAAGCTAAAATTGGCATATTCATAAATGATAATGAAGAAGTCATATTCCAATTCCCGTTAGAATTAATCGAACGAGGATGAAATCCTCTCGGAGTTTTATAATATTCCCAATATTCCTTTACAAATTGTGGTTCATCACCATTTAACTTATCTGGAAGTCCACTTCCTTTAGCATAAGTAACATTTTTAAAATCTTCTGTTCTTTGTTTATTGAGAGTTTCTCTTAATACATAGCGATTTTCTGCTTCCATCTTATCGAAGTAGCCATTAGCATTAACCCGACTCATATCATACATTGTAGAAGTAACCGTTGCCTTAATTCTTGTATCCATTGCAGCTGCATTCAAGCCCATACCTCCAAAACCGCAAATACCAATAATTCCGATTTTTTCAGGGTCAACTTTAGGATGATTACTTAAAAAATCAACTGCAGCACTAAAATCTTCCGTATTTATATCCGGAGAAGCTACATCTCTTGGCTCTCCACCGCTTTCTCCGGTATATGAAGGGTCAAATGCCAATGTGATAAATCCTCTTTTTGCCATTTCCCGCGCATAAAGAACGGATGCTTGCTCTTTAACCGCACCAAATGGCCCTGAAATAGCTATTGCCGGGAGTTTAGCATTAACTTCTTGCGGCAAATACAAATCACCGGCAAGAGTTATTCCATAACGATTTTTAAAATGGACTTTTTCATAATCTTTTTGATTAGTAACCATAAACAAACCTCCTAAAATTACTAAAAGAATTATTACATATCTCATACAAAGACCTCACTAACACAATCAAGCAATGTTTGAGCATATATATCATGTTTACCGTAAAAAATATGTGAACCGCCTTCAATCTCAATTACTCTGTTACGCTCAGGTTCTCTGGTCCATGAATTTAATTTTTCCATAAATCTTTTAGGGCTATCGCCAGTTACTGAATCTTTAGAACCTATAATAAATGTTCCATGCGGTTTTATATTATATAAAGACTCTGTTTCACCTTCTCTGCTCAAAACAGGACAATTTTTGAGATTATAAGCATTATAGAACCCTAAAACAGTATTTGCAGTCATTGGTGAAAATCCGCCAAATAAAAACGGCAAAATGTCATCTCCGCGACCTGTTTCAATCCAATTTTTAGCAAGACTGAAACACTCTTTAATATTTGGCATAACGTCAAACCAATGCATAATATCCACCGGAGAAGATACTATAAAATAATCTACATAATTATCAGAAGTATTTCCAAGATAATGTATAACTTTGTTAGACCCGAGCGAGTGTCCGGCAAGGATTATATTTTTAAATCCCATATCTTTTGCATACTTTACATAACTTTCAACATCTTCATAAACCATATTAAAATCATCATTAAATACGCCCTTGGTTCTTTGTTTACCAATCGAAAAATCTGTATAAGAAAAACACGAAAAAGAATCATGAGCATGAGCAATAATAACCGTAATACCGTTTTCACTTAATAACTTCCCTGTTGCATACAAAAGTTCATTCTGAAAAACATTTGAACAAATACCGGTCATCATTATCAAAACTTTATCCGACTTTTCAGCAAGAAATAATGTTCCTACAAGCTCTAAACCTCTTGGGGTTCTAACACGTAATATATCCAAAATTAACCACTCCTTTGCATTTCATAATTGCATCTTATCTAATAAGTTCAGCAACAGCTTGTCCGGCAAACTTGCAATTCACTATATTTTTATTTTTCATAATAGTATTATTTACCATTATCCAAAAATAGCAAATACTTATATTACATAATTAAATATGCTTGACGAGCATATTTAAAAACGCTATTATACTTTTATGGAAATCCGCGTATTAAAATATTTTTTAGCAGTAGCACGTGAAGGCTCAATAACAAGAGCTGCAAATACTTTACACTTAACGCAGCCCACCTTAACACGACAATTACAAGATTTAGAAAAAGAACTTGGTCAAAAACTTTTGAAAAGAGGTAAATATCAAGTTACTCTTACACAAGAAGGAATGTTGCTAAAAAAACGTGCCGAAGAAATTATTGAAATGGTTGAAAAAACCGAAAACGAGTTTAAATCAATCAAAGATGTATTTGCCGGAGATATTTATATTGGCTCAGGAGAAACAGAGTCTATGAAATACCTTGCAAAAATAATAAAAGAAATCCAAACAGATTATCCTGATATAAAATTCCATCTTTACAGCGGTAATGCAGAAGATGTAACAGAAAAACTGGATAGAGGATTATTGGATTTTGGAATATTAATCCAACCTATTGACCTCTCTAAATATGACCATTTACCCATGCCCGAAAAGGATACATGGGGTGTTGTAATGAGAAAAGACAGCCCTTTAGCATATAATCAGCTCATTCAATTAAATGATTTAAAAGATTTACCACTAATTGCTTCCAGACAAATGTCTCCTAAATATTCTGCTGAAAGCGGATTTCTGGACTGGTTTGGAGAAGAATTTGATAAACTAAATATTACAGCCACCTACAATCTTATTTATAACGCTGCAATTTTAGTTAAAGCCGGTGTTGGTTATGCAGTAACTTTAGATAAGCTTGCAAATACATCACTTGAAAGCGAGTTATGTTTTATACCACTTTATCCAAAGCTTGAATCAAGTTTAGATGTTGTTTGGAAGAAAAATCAGGTATTTTCACCGGCTGCAAAATTATTTCTGGAAAAACTAAAAAACCAGCTGTAACAACAGTTGGTTTTTAAAAACATTTGATGACTATTTACTATTCAGCTTTTGCTATTGAGTCATCGGCGGCTTGAAGCTGTTTTGACTTGTAATTATGGATGACTGCATCAACCAGTAAGTCGTATGAAGAGCTTTTCTCGATATTCGGGAATTCTTCCTTCAATTGTTGTCTGACCATTGCTTCCAACCTTTGTTCGTCAGATTTGATTTTAAGTTCTGTACTGGACAGAGACTTTATATATTCCTCATTAGCTTCTCTTTGACCTTGCGAAAATGTCAAAAGACTAGCTTTTGGGTTCATTGCTTCTTTTAAAGATTTTAAGAATTTAAGGTTAAACATATTGACCTTCCTTCACTAACTTCACTTTGTACCATATTAAAGTGCTGTCAAGATAAAAATTGACTCTTTTTCTCCGAGCTGTAACAATTCTTTACATACGGGAGAAATCTGTTAGTATTATATACTTATTTTTGAGTTCATTCAATAGTGCTAATCGATTATTTTTAATTCTTTCATCTTTATCCATGACAAGAACATCATCAAAGAATTTAGTAACAACAGGATTGATTTTAATAAGTTCTTGTAAGTATTGAGCATAATCACCGTTAAACGAAATTGCTTCAACAGATTTGAAAAGATTATTTTCAGCTTCAAGAGCAAATAATGAAGTATCGATTTTATTGTTTACTTCGTCTTTTAAAATTCTTAATACTCTGTTAGCATTTTCAAGAAGTTTTTCGTCATTTAATGTTGAAACAGCTTTTACTCTTGAAACATAATCGCATAAATCTTCACAAGGGTTTTTAGAAGCACATGCTTCCAGAACTTCTTTTTTATAATCATTTGCAAGGAAAATAATTAATCTTTGAACAAAGAACTCTTCTACATCAGCTTTACAGTCTGATTTTACAGGAAGCAATTCTAAAGTATCATCAATAAGTTTTGATAAATTAATTTTCAAATTATGTTCAATAATTGTCTTAATAATACCAAGAGCGGCACGTCTTACTCCAAGCGGATCTGAAGAACCGGTAGGTTTTTTACCGGCTGCAAAAACGGCACAAATTGTATCAATTTTATCAGCAATACCAACAACTTGACCTTCAACAGATTTAGCAGTTTCGCTATCTGCATTTAAAGGGAAATAGTGTTCTTTTATACCTTCAGATACCTCCGGCTTTTCACCAGAAACTCTTGCATAATCAGCTCCGATAAATCCTTGTAGTTCAGTGAATTCAAATACAAGGTTTGTAGCCAAATCAGCTTTGCAAAGCTCTGCTGTTCTTTTAACAGTTTCATCAGGATTAAGTTTTTCAGCAAGCTTAACAATTCTTTGAGTTTTATCATAAACCGAACCCATACCTTTTTGGAAAGTCATACCTTTAAGATTTTCCACATAAGCTTCCAAAGGTTTTTTTGTATCTTCTTTAAAGAAGAATACGGCATCATCAAGACGAGCTTTGATAACTCTTAAATTACCGGCTTTAATATTTTCAAATTCATTTCCTATATAGTTTGTAATCGTTACGAACTTATTAGTTAATTTCCCTTCCCGGGTATAAAGCGCAAAGTATCTTTGATGGGTTTCCATAACCGTAACAGCAACCTCTTGAGGAATTGTAAGAAATTCTTCATCAAAATTACAAGTAACAGCAACAGGATACTCAACAATAAAAGTAACTTCTTCCAACAAATCATCAGAAATTTTAGTTACTGCGTTTAGTTTTTCAGCTTCATTTCGGGTAACTTCTAAAATTCTTTCGCGACGTTCAACAGGGTCAACAATAACATGAGCCTCACGAAGTTTTGCCACATATTCATCTGGATTATTAATTACAATATTTTGAGTTGAAAATCTATGACCGTTAGTTATATTTGAAGATTCTTTGTCGATAATTTTGATTTTCACTTCTTCGCCATCAAGAATTGAAAGCACCCAGCGGATTGGTCTTGAGAACTTAACATCATTAGATGCCCATCTCATAAAATGAGGACCTTGAAGTTTTGCAAAAATTTGTGGAACATTATCTTGCAATAATTCTTTTGTATTTTTACCTTTGATTGAAATTTTTGCATAAAGGTAATTATCTTCTACATATAAATCATTTACACTAACGCCGTTTTTCTTAGCAAAACCTTCGCCGGCTTTAGTTAAATTTTTATTTTCATCATAAGCAACTGTTGCAATAGGACCTTTAACAACTTTTTCCAAATCAGGCTGAGAGTCTGATAGTCCTTCTATAATAACGGCAAGACGACGAGGAGTTGCCATAACATTGATTTTATCAAACTTAACATTATTTGAGTCTAAAAAAGTTTTGAACCCGTTTTCCAACTGACTGATTGCCATTGGTATAAATTTATAAGGTAATTCTTCTACACCTACTTCCAACAAATATTTGCTCATATTTATATTTCTCCGTTTTTTATTTCATTATATAATAAAAATACCATGAAACGCGCAGATGTACTTAAATATGTTAAGAAAAAATATAACACTGAACCTGAATATCTTTGGGAAGACTATCCTGATGTAGCTGTTTTAAGGCATATTAACGGGAGAAAATGGTATGGAATTATAATGAACCCCCTTAAAACACGACTTGGAATTGAAGAAGAAGGAAGAATTGATGTAATCGATTTAAAATGCGACCCGATTTGGGTAAATGAACTCAAAGAGCGTGAAGGAGCATATCCGGCTTATCACATGAATAAAACCCACTGGATAACAATTACTTTAGACGGGAAATTTCCAGATGAAGATTTAAAGGATTTGATTGAACATAGTTATCAGTTAACAAAATGAAGAATGCCATCTGCAATACCTTGAGCAGTATTTTTAGCAAAACTTTCTGATTTATATAGAACACTATCCAAAGGATTTGTCATGTAAGCTGTTTCAACAAGAATTCCTACATAATCCGTCGGTCTTATTACTGCAAAACTAGCAGTTCTTACTCCATCACGGCGTGTGCCTGTTATTGCAGTAACAGAATTTTGTACTGATTTAGCAAGTTCTTTTGAATTAGGATTATAGTAATAAACACTCGTACCGCGATTTTTGTGAACATCCATTTTTATATCAGGAATTGAGTTAAGATGAATGCTGACAAAAATATTTGCACAGTTATCGTGTGCTAATTTAACCCTGTCATCTAAAGAAACATTTGCATCACACTCACGTGTCATAACTGCGTTTATACCTTTTTGAGTAAGAATTTCTTTTAATTCAAAAGCTATTTGCAGATTAATATCTTTTTCTTTATCGCCAAGGCATCCAATAGCACCTTTTTCAGAACCGCCGTGCCCCGGGTCAATAACAACAGTCCATTGTTCTGGAAGGTGATTAATTTTAAAACTGTATTTGCCATCGCATAATTCTGTTTTGTATGAATATTTTTCAGGCTTTTTTATATTTAACGTATAAACAGAGTCTTCTGATTGAAAAGGATTGTAGACCTTAAATATTATTTCATCATCTGTTTCATCTATTGTATAAGGAAGTTTTCCTGTAAACTCAATTATATGCAAAGAAGCATTCTTGAAGGTTTCACTGTTCATTGTTACAAACTGCGGCACAAAACAATCACAATCAAACTCTTCAACAGCTGATTTCATAATCCATGCAGTTTTATTTTTTGAAAGTTTGACTCTATAGAAATCACCTTGTGAACCATCCAAAATTAATACTGTATCTTTAAACAAATGCGAAATTCTGTTCATACCATAATCAATTGGTGTGCTTCTGAGCGGCGTGTTATCTTTTTTTACTTTATATTTTTTAGCCTCAAACGGGACAAAAACAGGCTTTGCAGAAACACAAGATTTTTTCCTGGTGAATTTATAGACTTGAGTACTAAAATTAGATTTAACAACAATTCTGTTTTCGCCATCTTTTAGCTTTACAGAATGTGCAAAAGCACCATTAGAAGCAACAAAAACTTTTTCATCATTAATCGTAATAACTTCCGTATTTTTAGCTTTACCTACAAAAAAAGCATAGTTAGAGCTTACTGTAGATTTTTTTTCTCTTGGCAAAACCAAGTCATAAGCAAAAACTTGCCCTGAAAACAACAAAAGTGATAATAAAAATAAAAGTCCTCTCATGCTTTTAATTTTATGATAAACTGATTATATGAGCAACTACACACCTTTATATAGAAAATATCGTCCACAAACTTTGGAAACTCTTGTAGGACAAGAGCACATAAAAAAAACACTTACAAGCGCAATTGAACTTGGAAAAATTTCTCACGCATATTTGTTTACCGGCCCAAGAGGAACTGGTAAAACATCTACTGCAAGAATTTTAGCAAAATCTTTGAACTGCAAAAATGGTCCTACAATCCATCCTTGTGGAGAATGTGAAAGCTGCAACGACATTGCAAACTCTATTCCAATAGATGTAATAGAAATTGATGCCGCAAGTAATCGAAAAGTCGAAGATGCACAAAGCATTTTAGAAAAAGTTCAATATGTTCCCGTAAACGGCAAATACAAAATCTATATTATAGATGAAGTTCACATGCTCACTAACCATGCCTTTAATGCGCTTTTAAAAACATTGGAAGAACCGCCCGAAAATGTTATTTTTATTCTTGCAACAACAGAAGTACACAAAGTTCTTGATACCATAAAAAGCCGATGCCAAAGATTTGATTTTAGAAGAATTACAACAGAAGATATTGTCAAACATTTGAGATTTATTTCTGATAAAGAAAAAATTAATATTACAGATGATGCTCTTTTTGCAATAGCTAAAAACTCGGCGGGAGGTATGAGAGATAGTATCTCTCTTTTAGACCAGCTAAGTCTATTAGGCGTAACTAAAGAAATTACAACAGAAGATGTTAATGCTGTTTTAGGTAGAATTTCTTTTGATATTCTGTTTAAGCTTACAGAACAACTTATTTCTTCTAATCATGCTAACGCAATTGAATTATTGAATAATATTTATAATTCAGGTAATGAACCATTACAAATACTCACAAACTTATCAGAGTATTTTAAAAATCTTCTTATCGTTAAAACCTGTTCGAACAATCTTTTAGTAGAACTTACAGGTTTAAATGAACCTCAAATTAAAGAACTTTCAACACAAAAAGAAAAGCTTGAAGTTCAGCAAATCGTATTTTTGATTGAAAGAATTTCCTATTATATAAAAGAAGTAAAACTTGCAACAAATCAACATTTATGGCTGGAAGTCGGTATAATTGATTTAGCGAACATGAGCGAAAATTCAACGCTTTTAGAGTTACAAAACCGTATAAAAGCACTTGAAGGCGGTGTTGTATGCACACCATCAGCACCTGTACAAGTAGTAACAAGACCATCGCCAATTCCTCCGGCACCAAAAGCAGAAGAAATTAAGCCCATACCACAACCAATGCCTACAAAGATTGAAGAAACATTCACGCCGCCGCCAATTTCTAAAAAACCGGATGGCAACGATATTGCTTCTTTATGGCAATGTTTGCTTGCAAATATAAAAAGTCCTTCGACTCAGGCACTGTTGAAACTTGCAAATCCGATTCAAATATCAGCAGATGGCGTAATTATAACATTTAAAAACGAACGACTTGTCACCCAGGTTAATGATACAAATAAGAAAAAACTTATTGTTGAAGCTGCAAATACAATGTTTAATAAAACTGATGTCAATGTAACGATAAGATTGGCTCAAAGCGGAGATACTAAAATCGAAGTAAAACCTCAACCTCAGCCGCAGCCTGTTCAGCAGCCGGTATCTGAACCGCAACCGCAACCTAAAAAAGAAGAACCAAAACCCGCAGTCGAGAAAAAAGAAGAGGTCAAAAGAGAAGAAACTGATCAGGAAAAAATGGTTTTAGACCTTTTTGACGGCAAGTATGTTGAATAACCTTATTTATTTTTTACTGTGATATTTTTTCTATCATCAGTGTATTCAATATTAATTTCTTTTTTGGAATTATATCTCTTAATTCTTGCGATATTTCCATTAATATCAAAAATACAATCAACCATTTCAAAGCCTTTATCAGGAACATCTTTACCGGCTAAGTATCGTGCCGGTTTAAATGTAGTTATATTTCTGTATAAAGTTTGAAAAGCTTGTCCTTTACCTGAAAACTCGGTAATATTATTAACAATTCCATCTTCTGCCAACTGCATGAGCGTATATTTTCTGTTGATTTTATCATCAAAAATGGTTATGTTAGTTTTTGTTCGGCTTGTAGAACGTGAATTCGGCTCTATCTTTGTTCTTAGTCTGCCGCTTAGTCTATCGTGTTCTAAAATCCTATCCACTTTATCAGAATAAGGTGATACATAATAATCTCTTATTACATCACTATCATGTTCTCTTATAAGCAATAATGTACCATCAGGTTTATAATAAGCTTCTCCATTAATTTCATTAACATTAAAGTTATACACAGGCATTCTGATAGGTGCCATGTTATTCAAAATTCTTACTACTTCCAAAATTTCCGCCATATCATTATCATAAGTATTACGCGGTAATGATTGGGAATAATCACTAAGTGCATTTTCAGAGGAGGTATATAATGGATTTGAAAAACTTGCTGCAACATTTTGCGAACCCGATGCTAATTCTGAATTTTTCTTAACTTTTGAAGAATCTGTCATATATATATCCTATAGTTTAAATAAAACGTATTTTTAACTTTTTTTGCTAGTTACCTCTGATTATTGAGATAATTCTTTACATTATCAGAAAGTGAAATATTTTGAAGCATCATATTATATCGCTTCAAGTCACCTATATTGGCTGCTTCCTGCAGCAAGTCTCTGTTTGTTTTAATCTGCATCTTAGGCTTTTCTGTATCATTAGTCCCGTCAATCTTACGGATTACAGAATCAATATCTGTAGTTGTAGACATTGAATATTTTTCAGCAATTTTCTTTACGGACATGCCCGCCGGCAATTTGTATAACCACTCAATTGAATGTTTATCATTAACAGACAATGAAGAGTTTCCATACTGGTGCGGTGTATACATAATATCCTCTTTATACGGACTATGTCCTAATCCCAATGCGTGACCGATTTCATGTAAAATGGTATGGTAAACTTCAATTTCACTATCATACTGTTTATGAATTCTACCATCAGTTAAGCCGATTGAAACTTCTGCACCGTATAGTCGTCCGGCTGAATCCCAATTAAAATAGCAATGACCGAGAGCTTGTCTATCAACACGCTTCCAATCAACATTAATATTGGACTCCATTAAAACATTTGTCATTCTAAAATTAATTTTCCCGCCGCTTGCAGCAGACCACATAGAAAAAGCATCCATGACCATTTTTCTATATTTAGCATCCTCACCCGGTTTTGAATAAAACTTCATAGGAGCAATATAAACAATGAGAGGATTTACAGACCATCTCATTATGTTACCGTTTTTCACACTGCCATTAAGATAAGTACGCATGTTTATAATATATCATTTTTAGCAGATTGTGTAAACCTTTCTATAATAAAGCCCTACACCGATTATCGTCAAAATAATATTTGGCATAAATGCAGAAAGAACCGGGATTAGTGTTCCTGCTTCACCAAAAGAAATCGAAAGTGCACGGATTAAATAGTATGCAAAAATAATCAGGATACTAAATAAAAAGCCTCTGTTATAACGAACTCTTGGCGGTGTAATAGCAAGCGGTACTCCGATAAGAACCAGAACAACAGTTGTAAGAGGTAATGCCAATTTATCATATAAATCTATTTTAAGCTCTGGTTTTCCTTCTTTTGCAATATATTTCATTAATTGGATAAAGTTTCTTTCACCGGCTTGATTTTTCTCAATTTCTTTTGACAAATCCATTCCAAACATAATTGTTGAGTCATTAAAAAGAGTTGTATCAAGAGTTTTACCATTATCTGTTACTGTATAAATGGCACCTTTCTGGAATTTCCAACCAGCCGGTGAAGTTAAACCTTCTCTAGCCTGTAAAATTTGGATGGTGCCTTCTTTAGAAGCATCCAAAACAGTAATATTATGCAAAGTGCCGTCTGTACAATCTCCAACATAGAATAATCTTTTTAAAGTACCGCCCTCTTTAACTTCTTTAAAAGTAAAATTTTGTTTTCCTTCAGGAATATGTTTTTGCCCAAATGCCTTTAATGCAACATTTGTAGACCATTCTGTTGCAATAGGAACAACTGTTTCATTAACTATAAAGCTAACAAATGTCATAACAATTGCAAAGCAAAAAATTGGTTTTGCAATTCTGTTTAATCCAATCCCGCAAGCACGCATAACAGTAATTTCAGAACTTAAACTCAACCCGTTTAATGTCATAACGGTTGCAAGCAGAACTCCCATAGGAATTGTCATTACAAATACAGCCGGAAGATGAAGAATAATAATCATAAAAGCAAAGTTAAAAGGAATTCCATATTTAGAAATCTGTTTAATCAAAGTAATAAAAGTATCTGAAGCAAAAATAATAGAAGTGAAAACCAGAACCCCCATTATAAACATTGTAATAACTTGCTTTAAGATATATTTATCCAAAAGCTTCATCTCTTTATACTTCGTTTTAAGATAATTAATTAAATTCTTCACAGAATAATTATATCACGAGAATTATTTTATAACATCTTGCACTGTTTTTTTGGAGTTTTCATATCTCTTGCGTGTAAAGAAATTTGTCATGCCGGAAACAAAAAATCCCATCACTCCGATAGAGAATACATAAGGTAATCCTGAAATCGCAATTTTTTGTTTTGCAAGGGAATTATATTCTTTATCGAAGCTTGTATTTTTTTCTCTTGCAAGTTTCCTTGCCAATTCCTCTAACTCATCAAACTTAGGAACTTCCAAATTTTTACCAATTAAATCTTTACATTTACCGCCTTTTTTAAGCAGTTTTTTAAAACCTCTTTCGACAAACTCGCTACCTGTAATTACATATAAACCAACAATTGGAAATCTGGTAGCTGTTTCTTTAAAGTTTTCCTTTCCTCTATCAGAAGAAGCACCAAAATAACCGGCACCGCCTATTAAAACGCTGGTTGTTAATTGTCCTTTGCTCAAAACAAGCTTTCCATTTTGATTATTAAAATCCATAGAAAAGTATTTGTTAAAAAAGTTTTTAGTCTTTGGTTTGTTTTTAAATAAAGCAGAGCCCGGAGCAACAACAAGTTCAGAAATTTTTTGCAAAGCTTGGGAATTTTTACCTTTGGTTGCTAATAAAGCTGCCAAACCTAAGCATCCAGCATAAGCAGAAGCTGCAAAACCGATATGTCTTTTTGCACTTTTCTCAACTTTTTGTTGATGGGATTTATCCTCTTCCTGTTTTTCCAGAGAGGCTATGTTTTTGAAATCACTCTTCTTAAATACTTTTAATGTCATCAAATTTTTAATATAGTTTAACGAAAATTCAGTTAAAGGAATAGCCATTGCAGCAAGAGCAATTGCAGCTTTTACGGGCAATATCTCTTTGTTATTTCTAGAACCTTTTTCTAAAAGCTCAACCCCTGTTGTTGCAACATCTTTTTTAAGATTTTGCGGCAGCTTTGTTGAAAAGATTTTCCTTGCCACCTGTTGACCGAGAATAGTCGGCACAAAATACATTAAAGTTTCTTCTGAAAGCTCAAGAAATGCATTCTCTGCAAGGTCCTCTTTGCTTCTTGAAAAAACAACTTTTGGCACAAGACAAGTCGATACATCCTGTATAAAACGAGATGTAGAAAGACCCGCCGCTTCTTCCTGGTGCCTTACAAATTTTGCAGCAGGACGGATGGTTCTTGGCAAAGTATTAATGATTTTGTTGTTATTAGATGACATGGTTCATATCCTTAAAACTTGTGAAACTTCAAAATTGACTTATTTGAGGTTTTTGTTAACAATTATTAACCACACAAGTTAAAACAAGCACGCAAAAACCTCACGGTTTTTGACCGCCCGATAATTAAATAAACAATGAAAATTCAGGCAGCCAAATTAGCTGCGCCACCACTGATTATTTAATTTTGACAATTTATTGTTCATTTGTGATGAGTATAACTCGATTGAAATCTTTTGTCAATTAGACTATGATTAGGTTATGTTACCAAAAGAATACAGATTAAAAAAGAAAAGTGCATTTAATGCAACATATAGAACAGGTAAAGTTTTCCATAAAGGTGGAATAACTGTATTCTGCGGCAAAAATAAAACCGCAGATTTTCCTACAAAAGTCGGATTTGTTGTTAGCAAAAAAATCCATAAACGCGCTGTTAAAAGAAATAGAATAAGAAGATTAATGAGAGAAAGCCTTAGACTCTACATAAAAAATAACAACTTTTCTCCTAAATACATGTCTCTTGTTTTTACAGGTTCAACACGATTACTGGGACAAAATTTTAAAGATGTTAACTCGTCAATGCTCAAATTATTGGAGATGATAAATGATTGACGGGATAATTACTCCTGCAATTCGCGATATTGATTATCTTGCACCATGCGCTCCATATCCGGCAATACCATCCGGAGTAACTATTCATGAAAATTCAATATACAGATATGCTATTCTGACTGATGAACAACCGACTTTAACAATTGTTGATTATATTCCTGATTATAATGGCAACTTCATTAAACCCGGATACTATGAACTCGCACTATCTGATGATAGAGAGTTTTTATATTTAATCGAGTCAAAAGATTTAATTGCTGTTATACCGGTATTTAAGCTTGCAGAAAATGAATACGAAGTAGAAAAAAGCCGAAAAAAAGAAGAAAAACATCGACCAACACGCCAAGAAAAATTCCAAAAAATTATTGATGCAAAATATGCAAAAACAGGTGCTACCGTACCTAAAAAAGATTATATCCACTTAGAGGCTTCTATTGAATATATTAAAGAAGGCGGATATTATTTAATCCGATATGAAAAGGGATTTATAAGAGCCTGGGGAGCCATTAAAGTTAAGCAATAACTTAATTTGTAACATTTTGTTAAATATTTTATTTATTGAGCGCAAATTATTTTATTTACACTTTTTTAGTTGTATGATTGGTCATGCCGAAGGAGTAAAATAAAAATCAACTTAAAATTTTGTTACAAAATAGCAATTTCGGAAACCAAAAAATCTTTATATTAATACATAGGAAATGAGGATTTACTAATATGAAAAATTTTGCCAAAAAATTATCAGCAATTGCACTTTGTACAGTGTTTGCATCAATGCAAGTATCTGCTGCTACAATCACAACCGGAGATGTTGGTTTAGGTAACGGTCTTGGCGGTTCTAATA
This sequence comes from uncultured Vampirovibrio sp., assembly GCA_910579975.1. Taxonomy (GTDB): domain Bacteria; phylum Cyanobacteriota; class Vampirovibrionia; order Gastranaerophilales; family Gastranaerophilaceae; genus CAG-196. Next base: position 65,023 of record CAJTWU010000004.1, on the reverse strand, counting down.
TTACTGGTGCTACAGGCGGTTATGTTAATACAGAAATCGGCAATGGTTCAGCAAATGTTAATGTTAATGGTGATACTCATATTATCTGGGGTAACTTAAACCTTAACAAAGGTGAAAATCTTAACTTTAACGGTGCTCAAGGTTCTAACTCTACCGTTGTTAATACTGTTACAAATGGGATGTCACAAATTTATGGTAACATCACATCTAATGACGGCGTTGCAAAATTAATTATTTCAAACCCTAACGGTATGTTATATGATGGCGCAAGCTTCACTACTGCCGGAGATTTAATGTTAACAACTCAAGCTTTAGGTGTAAGCTACGTTGACGGCAAAATTAATATTCAAGGACTTAATCAAGAAGCAATAAACGGTATTACAATTAAGAATTCTGATTTTTCAGTTGGCGGTGAGTTCAATATTACTGCACCTTCAATCGATATTATCAAAACAGTTCTTGGCGCAACTAAAGGTTTAAAACTTATCACAGCTGATGGTCAAAATTTCCTTGTGAACCCAACATCAGGACAAAATGAACGTCACACTGCCGTAAGATTGGAATCGGTTCAAGTTGACGGCAATGTTTATATTATAGCTGATAAAGATATCGTTAAAGTTGTAAACGGCGGTGAAATCAATGGTAACTTAGATATCGTTTCAGATGGTAATGTTGCTCTTAACTATTCTAACAAAGGTGAAAAACTTCATATTACAGGTGATGCAAATGTTCACAATGATGGCAGAGTTGCTTATCTAAGAAACGCTAAAGTTGATGGAAACCTAGATATGTCTAATTCAGGCGGTTTCTTAGAAGTTAATAATGTTGAAGTTGGCAAAAATGCAAACTTGACAACTACCGTAAAAACAAACAAGGGTGTTAAACACTTTATCCACGTAATCGGCGACACTAAAGTTGGCGGGAATATGAACATTAATTCTGCTCATAACATCCATATCGGCGGTTACAATACAGACTCTGAAACAGATACTCCATCTGATTTAAGAAAAGATGGAAGTTTAACAGTAGGCGGTGACTTAAATGCTAATGCTAAAGCCGGTACAATTGCAGTTACTGTTAATACAACAGCTAAAAACGTTAAAATGGATGCCGGTTTGAATATTATTTCAGATGGCAAAGCTACAATTACAGCAGATACATATGAGTTTACTGCTAACCACTATATTGGCGGCGTAAATTCAGAAGATGAAATTGTTAACGTAATGGAAAATTACTTACCACTTCCAACAAAAGGACATACTTACTTAAATATCGCTGGTGGTGATGTTAATAAAATCAAAACTTCTGATAATGGTTACGCATTAATCAAATCTGAAGGCAATATGAACGTAAATGGTGTAAATGCAGGAAAAGTTAATCTTACTTCAAACCAACACGACATTACTATCGGCAAAGATGTTCACGCTAATGTAATCAAAGTTGGCGGAGAAACTAAAAAATTAAAAGTTGAATTCCCAAGCAGAGATTATACTTTAAAATATACAAACATCAGAGATAATGAAGTAAAAACAATTAATTCAAATGATGAAATCACTTATGAATTAACTAACGGTGAAAATGGTTACAACCAGGGAACACAAACAGCAGATAACACTTACCTTGTAGGTCCTGATAAAGATCCTGTTATCCCTCCTGTTGATCCTGAAGAACCTGTTACACCTCCAACTCCGGATGATAATGATAACGTAAAAGTCTTAAGGGGTTACGAAAGAGACCAAATCAGCTCCGCAATTGATGCAAATGAAGTATACACTCCAGTAGCATTCGCTGCAGACTTAGATGAAGAAATTGATACAGGTGTTCGTAAGAACGTAGACGGATCAGTAACAGTTGTAAGAGCTTTCACTCCAAGCAACTAATAAAATAAAAATAAAAAAAAGCGGACTTTAAAAAGTCCGCTTTTTTTATTTCATAGTCCAAGCTTTTTTAGGACATACTGCTGAACAAATACCACAACCTATGCACTTACTTTCCTGAACTTCATATTTTTCTGTTATTGCTCTTTGTGGACAATTATTCACACAAAGATTACAACTTACACAAAGCTCATTATTCCATTCAGGAATTCTTAATCGGGCTTTACCCGATTGAGCAAGAGCAAACATAGAGCCGTCGTCTTCAACCAATTCTCCAAATAACCCTTCTGCAAACCATTCTTTGTTTTTAAAATCAAGAACAGAAATTCTTTCTATCTTTGACTTTTGAGAAAGAGGCACCAGCTTTACCCATTGAGAAAAATCCAAAAGTTTTTCCAGTAATTCTTTTCTGCCTATTTCTTTTAAGAAATCATTCATTCCTGATATAAGAAAATCTTTATCGTATTTATCAAGTTTTTTAACTTCTACACAACTTGCAATACTTTCAAATTTCCCGCGGACATAAACTATACCGCCAACCATACCAACGCATGAACGATTACCTAAAACTGATGGCAATTCATCAGACTCATAACCGCAAATTACAGCTCTGCCACCACTCATAAATTCGAAACTAAAAGAACCTGTATTTTTAAGCACCCAAAACTCGGGCTGTTCAAATTTAGGGTCATGTTTCATCAGAGCACCCGAACGTGTACCAACACGACCGCCAACATATATTTTACCTCCGGCTGCACAATGAGCAGCGGTATCACCGGCGTCACCTTTAACAACGATTTTTGCTCCTGAATTCAACCAGCCAATATCTGCAGCAGCTGAACCTTCTACTACAATTTTTGTCCCTTCCATTCCCATTGCACCAACTCTTTGCCCTGGGTTTGTTATATGAAAAGTAAGATTGCTGCTTTTATATTTCCCGCCAATCCCGATATTATGTTGACCGCAAGCTTCTATTTCAAATTCTGTTATCCCTTCATTAATCTTTGTATTGATAAGTTGAAGAAGTTCTTGAGTTGACATTCTTACATCATTTATTAAAGTTTTGATTACATATTTATTAGCATGCATATTGAATATCCAATCGATTTGAAATGTGTTTATCTACAGTGATTAAAGCATCTGAACGCCCAATTGGAAGTGTCGAACAACCAATTGGTGCCATTAATTTTTTAAGCTCAATATCAGTAGCTAAAATATAATTCACAAGGTTTTGTGCAACCTTATCTACATCAAGACGTTTTACAAGATTAGGGTCTTGCGTTGCAAGTCCTGCCGGACATTTACCGGTATTACATGCATTGCATTTTCCTATATCATTTCCAACACAGCCGGCTATTTCAAGAAGCATGCGTCCGGTAAATACACCGTTTGCGCCAAGACAAATCAACTTAAATGCATCAGCAGCAAAGCTTCCTGTTTGTCCCAATCCGCCGCCCGCAAATAAAGGTATTTCACCTTGTCTTCCCTGATGAACAGCTGCAAGATAACAATCACGCAGCTTCGAAGTTATTGGATGACCTGTGTGATTAAGAGAAATTTCATGCGCTGCACCTGTACCAGCAGCAAGCCCGTCAATAAAGAAACCTCCTACAATATTATATGGGTCTCTCAAAAGATTATTATATACAGAAACACTTGTAACAGAAGCAGCCACCTTGATTGCAACAGGAACCTGAAACTTAAATGCTGCATTCATTGAAAGAAACATTTTCTGTACACTTTCTTCAATAGAATAAAGCCCCTGATGAGTCGGAGGCGAAAGCAAATCTGCTTTTGGCACACCTCTAATTTCCTGAACATATCGCGCAACTTTACTTGCCATTAACAAACCGCCATCACCGGGTTTTGCACCTTGACCGATTTTAATCAAAATACCGGCCGGATCCTCAGTCATTTCAGGCATAGTTTTAATAATTCTATTCCAGCCAAAATGTCCTGAAGCAATTTGCAAAATCATATATTTTAAATATCTTGACTTAAGCAGAGATGTTGGAATACCGCCTTCTCCTGTACACATGCGAATAGGAATACCGCAAACCTCATTAAGATAAGCAGTTGCAATAGCCATTGCTTCCCACATTCTCCAAGAAACCGCTCCTATTGACATGTCTCCAAAAATTATCGGATAAATCCATCTATTTGGCGGTAAAGCTTTTGGCTGGGTTAATTCTCCGTCTTTCACCTCAAAATTAAGTTTTTCAGGTGATAAAACTCGCCCGAAAGGAGTTCTAAGTTCAAAAGTATGACGCTGGGCATCAAGTGACGGATCCGTCATTTGAGAAATTCTACCAATTTTAATTTTATCTAATGTTCTTCCTTCTGTGTTAAGGTTTGAACGTCCGCCTTTTTTGAAAGAGTCTGCTTTTTGCGCACGATATGCTACAGAATATTTATCATCTTTGTTTCTTACAGCTTTAATTGCACCATTTGGGCAAACTCTTGTACACATTCCACAACCACGGCAATAATTTTCCAGAGAAACATTTTGTTTAATTACAAGAACTTTTTCTGATTTACCACGTTCTGCAATACTATTTGAAGTTTTTCTGGTTTCAACCGCCGGAGTAATGGCACCAAAAGAACAAGCTGCAGTACATTTACCGCATTGAATACATTTGGACTCATCATATTCTATTATCCAAGGTAACTCATCTTTATGAAGTTCATTTATTTTTACTGCTGCCATCTTTCTATCGTCAAATCTTTCTTAACTAATATTGTTTCATGTTCATTAGGGTAAATATCCTGTGAAATATCTCTATCTGGTAACAAGTCATTTATCCCGCAAACTTCTGATGTCATAATAACTGTATTTTCATCTCTTCCTATAACTATCGGTCTAAGTTTTTTGGAATCGCATATACACATAAGTTCTTTGTCCGGAGTAACTGCAAGCATAGTATTAGGCCCATTAATTTCCAAATTAGCAAGAGAAGCTTTAATTCTTAATAGAATTTCGCTATCCTGACGTCTTATTATTTCATCATAAGATAATGGAGTTACTGTATGTTTAAAATATTGAACAGGCCATTTCAAAATCTTATGTATATAATGCAAAGTATACAGCAAGCATTGAGAATCAGACTCAAAACCCATATATCCTTTGTAAAGACTCATTTGATAATATTTGTTTTTCTCATAAAATGTGTTCTCACCATTAACCAGAGCTGTATAACCTTCCAAAAAGAATGGATGAGCTGCATATCTTACTATATCGTAATTAGTATTTTGTCTGCATTGAGCCGTAATTATATGCGCTGTTAAATCAGAATTTTCTTGCCACAAGTTAAAATATGTTCCAATATCTTTAGGACTTCCAATTTCTTTCAGAGTTAAAGTATCATGCCAAAAAGAATATATAAACCCTGATTTAGTTTCATCAAGAACTTTTCTAAGTCGTATTGCGGTATCAATCAACAACTCTTCTTTTTCTTCTTTAGTAGCGTGTTTAAAACTTTTCGGATATTGCAAAACCTCAAAAATATAATTAGGCATTGCTTCAATCTTCAAACCTTTTTTATTATTTATATCAGGCGACCATTGCATAACTCGGGAAAAGCCTATTTCTCTAAGAATATCTTCTGCAAGACGTGTACCTTCAACAGTTGCAGCCATAGACAAAAGCGGTAAGTCCTTATAGTTTTCAAACAGACCACCCATATCCTGCATTATAAAAGCAAACCCTGAATCGTCATGACCTTTTTGTTGGCTGCGCATAAGTTTAAGCGCAATTGACGGATGAAGTTTGTTTTTAGATTTTATAGCCCCAATTCTGCACATAAATAATATAATATCACTTTAAGTACAATTTGAAAAGATATTTATTTTGTGTTACAATTATTATGCCGTACTCCCCGGGGACGTAGCGAATCTCTCGACTCGAGCGCTTTAGCGAGGGGCAGAGCCTACTGTGAGGGGTATGTGGGGATTGCCTATGAGGTTAATACCGTTGATATTTTAGAATATGATGGCGTAAGCTATTGAACCGTGTCAGGATGGAAACATAGCAGCACTAAAATAATCCTTGCGGGTATTGTATTTCTAAAAAGGAGGTATTAAAATCAAAATCAGTTCTTATATATTTCGATAGGTAGTGGTACGGTTTTTTATAGGTGTGTATCGTGATAACTTTTCAAGCTAATTATTTAAATTCTGCAACCATCCAACGCATAAATAATTATAAACCTTGTTCAAAAAAGATTGCGTTTATAGAATTAAATCCAAATAGTGTTTCGGATGTCTTAGCTTTGCATAAAACAGCCATTAAATGGGATAAAAATGGCGGAGAAGGTTTTGCTTATGATATTTGCAGAGCAATAAACAAAGGAATAAAAGACCGATTTTTTGCCTTAACTACGCAACAAGATAATTTTGACAGACTTAACTCAAACCAAATTTTATCTTTAGCACAAGTAAAAACTGAAAATGAAGGTGAGGAGTTTATTGAATACCTTCAAGTTGACCCTGATAATACAAATCTAGCAGCAGAACCGCAATTCTCCCATATAGGCTCTACAATGCTGCATTGTTTAAAAACATTATTTAACGGTAAAAAAATTGGACTAGACTCGGTCAAAAGCGCAATTTTATTTTATTTAAAAAACGGATTTAAAGATATCGGCTCCAGCAGCGATGATGAAAGACGTATGTTATGGGAAAGTAGCCCAACAACTTTACACTAAAAAATTACATGCTAAAATTTTTATGTGCTCCCGGATCGTCTAGCGGCAGGACGGATGACTCTGACTCATTTAACGGTGGTTCGAATCCATCTCCGGGAAATTTTATTTTTTCATTACAAGTTTTAATTCAACCCTTCGGCTCTTTGCAAAATCTTCTTTGCCATCAACCATTACAGGATTAGAAAAACTAGCACCCTCGACAATAATCATTTTTCTTAAACGGTTACCGTTTGTTTTATTATATGGAGTATTTGTTATGTAATTTGCAACCTCATAAGCACGATTAAGCGACAGTTCCATATTCTTCATATACTGCTCATCATCAGAAAACTTACCCGCAAAGGTTTGGGAATCTGTATGTCCCTGAATAATGATTTTATCAATATTTTTATCTAAATACTCATTAGAAAATAATGAATCCAAATATGCAGGCGCAAATTTATCCAAATAAGCTTTTCCTTTTGATGACAGCTTATAACTATTTACATCAAAAAGCTCCAAATCGGAAATCTTAACCACTCCGGAAATCGGGTCAATTAAAGCATTTATATCTTGTTTTTTTAATGTTTCTTGCAAAGACTTTGAAGCATTTTCTTGAGCGAGGTCTGATTGTATTTTTTCAACATGTCCTGTTAAATACGTATAGAAAAACAACACAATAAATACAAGAACAAGACCCGTCATCAAATCAGTCATTGTAATCCAGAAAATATTTCCATCATTTGTTTCTTCACTTTTTGGTCTAATTCTCATTATTCCCTCTAGAACAACTTATCAACAACATCTCCGCCGGAGCCCTTATCCATGTTTTCATTCAAACGGTTCAAGCTGTATAAAATATTTTCAAGATATGGAGTTGTTATCTCTCCTATTGATTTTGAAACTGCTTTTGCAAAATCTTCAGGCATTGATTTTAAGATTTTTTCATTACTTACATTTTGAAGTTTCGATTCTTTCACTAAATCAAGCAAAAATTGCTCGCTTGTACAAACATCAAATAATCTGATAAACTCTTTTTGAATTAACAAATAGTACGCTTTGCACTTTCTGTTATATAAAAGTTTTTCAGTAAACATAAATAACAGAGAGTATCCAACCGCAAAAACAGAACAAAGAGCTGCTATCTGGATATTACCAATTAATCCGTTTAATGAGTCTCCCGCTGCTGATGATGAAAAATCAACAGCAGTAAAAGCTATTGCCATTTTTAAAAATGTAAAAAACGGCCCGAGCCCCGTTAGAAGAGTCGGCATTGTTTGGATAAATTTATGGTTAATTTTTGAATAAACAAGTGTTTCTTCGTTAAAAAAGTAAGAAGCATCAACCGTCAAATAGATTTCAGGAGTAAAATTTCCCTTATTAGTTTGTGAGGCTGTAAAAAGCTTTTCAGGAAAAATTAAAGCTTTTTTAAAATCTTCCCAGCTCGTTGATGTATACGGATTATTATTCATAAACTCATCAAGTTGATTAAATCTATATGATAATTCCTTTTTATTAAAAGTTCTCAAAAATTCATAAACAGATTTAAGACTTTTTTCTGTTTTTGTATATGTTCTTAAAACAGTTAAAATAAAGAACAAAAATATTGTTGTAATAATCAATATAGCCGGTTCTGTAACAATATTAATAAATCCCATAACTTCCCTCTTTTTTTCTAATATACCATATAAAAAGGGGAACTAACAAGTTCCCCTTTAAAAATTACATATTTTTACGAGCCTTTTTTGTTTCTTCATGAAGCTGAATAATTTCTTCTAACTCATCAGGCATAACCGTATCAGGAGCCATTGAGCGTTCTTCTAAACCTTTTTTAAGAAGTTTAACTTCATCTTTTTTAAGTTTATCATCGGCTTTAACAATGTCTCTGCCCTTATGAAGTGTGATAATTCTTATTGTATTTTCAGTTGGAGAACCGGCTTCACCCTGTTTTGCCTGAACATCATAACTTACCCAATCTTCAGGAAGCTCACTAATTGTTGTATATTTTCCTTCTGGAAGAATACGCTTATCAATTTGTGAATAAAGCACATCAGTAACATATTCTTTTTGACTTTCAAATCTGCAAGGAAGAAAAATTTTATTACCGATAACTTCTTCAGGGTCACGATTTTCATACTTTTTGAACATATCAGAAGCAATTCTCAAGTGTTCAATTTCAAAGTTTAAGAACAATTCCCAAATTTCTTTCAAATGTTCATTTTCTTCATCTTCGTAGCAGTTATAATAAGTACAAACTTCCGTAAACTCATGAAGAAGAAGTTTTTCATATAATGACTCAGTCGGGTCAATAAGTGACTCATACATTGTTACGTGTTCTTCTTCAACATCCTTAATTTCGGCATAAGTTTTTCTTAAAATATTATTGCCATAACACATACCGTGTTCTGCATAATAATTATGAGTTTGCTGTTCACCGGCAACAAGAGTCATAATATTAACCTTTGTTTGAGGAGAAGCTGTTGCTTTATCATAAGGTTTTCTTAGTCTCATTGCATTACAGTTATGATGGTTTTGAGTTGGTCTTGAAATAACAACATCAGTTTGACCTTGTAAAATTTCGTTAGGCTTAACTCCGTGCATCATATAAGCCCATTGGCTATATCTGTATAAATGGTCAAAGTCTTCTAAAAGCCCGAAATCAAATGTTTCTTTAACATATTCATCAGGTTCATTTTGAGCAAGCCAGGCTGTTAAATCAACAGCAACCTGTTCATAGCCCAGAGTTGTCTCAAGTACAGACTGGTCAGACGGTGTTAACCAGTTAACTGTAGTCTGCTGTGCATCTTCAATTCTTCTGGAACGTGCGATAATTTTACAATCATCCACATCTGGACAAAATCTATTAAATGCGTGTTTAAAATTCCACGCCTCAACCTCAATCCCGTTCATAAGGATTTGGCGGGTTCTTGAATAGCAGTCAACTTCGTTTTTATTAAACGGCTTTTTAACTACCTGGTGCCAATTTCTTAATTGTTTTTCTAAAGGAATACCTTTTTCTTTTAATGGATTAAAACTCATTTTTTTTGCCTTTCTTCTTGTACGGGAATAACCCGTATCCGAAGGATAAAATAAAAACATACGGTTTTAATTCACTAAAATAACTAGTTAAGTTCGTTAAAATTGTTTGCTCAAAAAAGGAATTTAACACAGAGAATTTATATATCGGTGAGAGTTTGGTTAATAAGTGTAGATATTGAGACAAGTATTGTTCTACATTGTACGCTGACACGATTATTGATAACTTTGGTGTGTGCATAATATTTTCCTTTAGTTGAATTATCATTACTGTTCTTTTTGTTAAACATTAAATACACTAACTCGTGAAGAATTATCTTTATCTCTGGGTTTTGAAAATTCCTATATAGGAAAAGTTGAAAGAGGTAAAATCAATATAACTATTGATAGGTTAGCAATAATTGCTAACAACTTCGCTATTAAGATTAGTGATTTGTTGCAATGAATAAATTGGACTACTGTTCCTGTAAAAACATATCAAAATTTGCAACTATATGGAATATGAATCAATCTTTAAGACAACGCATAGCTAAAAATGTGCAGAAATATAGAATTCAAAATGGATATAAAAGAGAAGCATTGTCTCTTTTATTAGGTTGGGATAATTCATATATTAGCAAATTAGAAAAACAACATGTTAACATCACAATAGATAAATTAGAACAACTCACAAATGTTTTTGAAATAGATATTACAGATTTATTTTCAAAGTAGTAATTAACTTGAAGATGATTTTAAATTAATGGATGAATAATTTTCAAACCTTGACAAATATACTAAAATTGCAAATAATTTATACAATAAATTTTTCAAATTATCTATATATTAACTCTCTTGTTTAAGCATAATTATTGCAGAGTTTAATTCATTCAAAAGGTACTCTAATTGCTGATTTATATTTTCAGGATTATAAATTGAACCCGATGCCTGATATGCTAGATACCTTTGATAAGTCAAAGCTTCTTTTCTTAAAAGCGAAACAGATTTAACATATCCATTAATTTCCATCAGTTTTCTAAATGACTCATAATAACTTTCGGGCTTGCCTTCATATTTCAAGCTTAAATGGTCAAGGTTCATTGTAAGTACATTTGCTCTTGTGACAAACAACTGAACACTTCCATCTTCTTCAATACAATCGACCAACTTCTCAATCATAGGAATAATTTCATTTGCATCAATAACATAAGTAGAAGTTCGGTCTTTTTTCTGAATAATATCTATAAATGCAGGATTATTCTTTGGTACCGGTTTTAAATCAGATGGGTCATTAAAATCTTTTTGTGATTCGAAAATAGGAGTTGCTGTTTTGTTTTCTTTTGGTTGAGCATTTTTATTGAGATCGGGTAATGTTCCGGCATAACCCTTGCCTTGCAATTCCTTTTCAAGCGCCTTATCTTTTTTATTCCAAAATGCAGCCTGTGAAGGCAAACATAGAGTTAACGCTATTAAACACAAAAAAAGCTTCTTCATATTATTTATTATAGTGATAATTAAAGAAAAGTAAACTCTCCTCTAAATGAATGATGTGTTTCAGGTGAAAAAATTTTATTATATCTATGGGAAAGTGTAAAAGATGATAAATTCTATATTTTTCGATGATTTATATAAGCAATTTTCATGGTACGACTCGGTTTTCACACCGGCCGTTAAATCTTGCAGCAATGAATTTTTCTTTGAAGGGTTTGAATATAAGCTTGCCTCTGTAAGTACCAATATGAACGTACTTTCTCAAAACGACACTTTCTTCGTAACCAAAGTTAAAATAAATTCTAAAAATGATGTTTACATAAGAATTTCGCAAGATGCAATCAATGTTATACTTGATAAAGTCTTAGGAAAAAACAACAAGCGCTTTGAACTTACAGAGGTTTCCGAACTTGAAGCACGCATTATTACAGCTTTTAATGATTTTCTTTATGAAACTTTGGCTCCAAATTTCAATATAGAACCAAATCGCCGTTATAATGAAATTTTACACCTTACATATTTTGTAAAAAGTGCTATTTCAGACTCTGCAGCCAAATTTATAATTTCTGTTCCAATGGAAATTCTTGAGCCTAAAGAGTTAGAAACAAGTCTGCATTTCTCGGACATGGACTTTGCACATAGTCCTGTAGAAGTCGATTTACTTTTAGGAACAACTGTTTTTCCTCTAGCTGATATCAAAAAGCTTGATATAGGAGATATTGTTCTATTCGAAAACAGCAGCTCTGATGAAATGACACTTGTTTGTGAAAATATTGTACAAAAATTTAAAGTTAAACCAAATATAAAAATCATAGAACCTTATGATATGTCGGGAGGAAATGAAATGGATAATACAAATACTAATCTATGGGATAGTATTCAGGTTGATATGTCGGCTGAATTTGACAAAGTAAAAGTTACTTTGGGCGAACTCAAGAGCATTGAAGAAGGTTTAATTGTTGACCTGTGTTCCGTTTATGACAATAAAGTTTCTCTAAAAGTAGGCGGTAAATTGGTTGCAGCCGGAGAGCTGGTAATTATTAATGACCGTTTCGGGGTAAGAATTGAACAGGTTAGCGAGTCTTCAGCTTCAACTGCTTCTGCACCTGTTGAACAACCTGAACCTCAAGCAGAAGAGCCGCAAGCAGCAGATGAAGAGTCTGATTTTGATTACAGCGACTTTGAACCCGAAGGAGGAAATGAGGGGTAAATAAAAAGTTAATTGACTTATTAAAATCGGGAATTAATAAGTTTAAAAAGAGGGTAGTTTATGGGATATTTAGCTAATTTTATCGTATATACGCTTGCTATGGTAGGTGTTATGGGACTTGCATTATTTGCATTCAAAAAGTTTGCACTTGGCGGAGGCAAATTAAACAGCTCAAAATGCTTGAAAGTATTAGATGCAATGACACTTTCTCCACGCAAAACTTTATATATAGTATCAGCTGGTGACGAAAAGTTTTTAATAGCCGGTGATGTTGATAGAACAACTTTAATATCAAAACTTGGCGAAACAAAACAAGTACAAGTACCTGATTTTAAAGAAACAATGTCACAGCTTAATGAAAAAACACGTTATGCTGATAAGTCAATTATAGGAATAAAATCTTCACAAAACGCTCCTTATACTTCAGTGATGAGGAGTTTGGCAGAAAGAATAAAGGATTAAGATATGAACCCAATATTACAAGATATGAATCCTGTTTTACAGATGTTAACGGTAATGACCTTATTTTCACTCTTGCCGTTTGCGTTTTGCTGTATGACTTGTTTTTTGAGATTTATAATAGTTTTTTCATTGCTTAAAACCGCAATGGGTGTTCAAGTACCGCCATCAATAGTTACATTGGGCTTATGTATGATTATGACATTTTATACAATGGGCGGTGTATTTGAGCAGATGTATGAAAGAGGTTCAATTCCTTATCAAAAAAGCCAGAACTTAATTCTGGCTATTGATGAGGGCTCAAAACCGTTAAAAGAGTTTATGATGAAGCAAACCCGTGAAAGCGATTTAGCATTCTTTGTTGAACTAAAACGCAAGACTCCGCCTAAATCACCTGAAGATTTAACAATCTGGGAAGTCGCACCGGCTTATATTTTATCAGAGCTTAAAACAGCGTTTGAAATCGGGTTTGTAGTCTTTGTTCCATTCATTGTACTGGATTTGGTAGTAGCGAACATCCTTTTGGCACTCGGTATGTTTATGCTGTCGCCAACGATTATTTCATTGCCGTTTAAGCTGTTGATATTTATTGCAGTTGACGGCTGGGCGTTAATTGTTCAGGGGTTGGTACAGAGTTATAATTAGAGGTAGCATATGATCGAGATTCTTACAGAATATCTTGCAAAAGGTTTTATGACAATGTTATCAATATCAATGCCGTGCGTACTTACTGCGGCGGCAATTGGTCTTGTTGTCGGGATTTTACAAGCGGTTACACAGGTTCAGGAACAGACAATTGCCGCCGCTCCTAAGATTTTTGCCGTATTTTTGGTAATTGTTATCGGCGGATTAGGATTTATTAAGCTTCTTACAAACCTGTTTCAGGAAGGTATGACATTAGCATTTAACGGGGTTTCTAAAGCTGATACTTATGTTTTACCCGCGGATTATTATAAATATACCACTCCGTTTGAAGGCGAGATGAAAGACAGGTTCAAAAATGTTCCTGATGTAAAAGAAGTTATGAAAAATCCGGGTAAAGTACCTTATATTGATAAACAGCAAAAAATTAAGTACGACCCGGCACCAAGAACTCCAATGCCTAAGGCTAACTTTGTTGAAACCAATAAAATTATAGGAAAATAGTATGAAAAAACTTTTAATAATATGTTCAATGTTATTTTCCCCTGTTTTTGCCTATCAGGACTGTATTGTTACTACTGACGGTAAACTTACCGATATCAGTATTGAAAACAACAAACTGGTTGATGTATATCCCCTTGTAACTGTAATGAATGAGAAAAACACACTTATTGTACATCCTTTAAGTGAGGGTTCAACAAGATTTTGTGTCTTAAAAAACAATAAAAATATTGTAATGTTTAATATAAAAATAACAAAAAACGAAACTATTATTGATGAAGTTGAGGGTTTTGTTATTTTACCTATTGATAAACCGTTTAAAGATGATGAGAGGTTTGAACTCGATAAACCATGGATGAACTAATTAGACAAATAGGCCTATTATTTCCTGAATTTGAACGCTGGTTTTCAGCGGGCTTTATTGTCTTTGCGCGTCTTTTAGGATTTATAAGATTTGCCCCTGTTCTTAACAGAAAAGAAATAAACACGATTGTAAAACTTTCTCTTGCGTTATTATTAACAATAATGATAACTCCTCTTATGCACCCTGCGGCTCCGCCCAAAGATGTCTCACCTATCTTATTATGGACATTAAATTTTGCAGTTGGCGCAATTATAGGATATATTGCTCAAGTTATTCTTCTTGCAATCGAAGCCGGCGGAGATATGATTAATACTCAAATGGGTTTGTCATCAGCGATGGTAATGGATCCGACTACAAACAGCCAAACTTCAATTTTGAGCCGTGTAATTACCCTGTTGGGTATTTGTATTTTTATTGAAATGGGGGGATTGTATTGGCTTTTTAACGCACTGATAAGGAGTTTTGAAATTTTCCCTATATATGCAGTTCAAATCCCGTTAGAAAAAATTATTAATCTGGATTATCTGGTTAAAGTTAGCTCAAATGTATTATACATGGGTCTTCAAATAGCCTCACCGGTGCTTTTGGCAACTATGGGACAAGATATTATTCTTGGTGTAATTTCAAAAACAGCTCCTCAGGTTAACGTATTTCAATTAAGTTTCCTGTTTAAACCTGTTTTTGGAGCTGCAATTATGATTTGGATACTACCCATGCTTATTGGAATAATTTCCGACTATTTTTTGTCTTTTTCAAGTATTTATTGATATTTCCACCCTTTAAACGAGTTGCTTTTTTCAAGTGTTTATCTTACAATCATTGTGTATAGAAAAATTAAATAAGTGCTTTTAAAAAGGAGGAAGCTATTTATGGAAACTTATGGTATTGAAAAATTTGGCATTATCGGGCCAAAAGCTGTTTACCGCAACTTAACTCCTGCTCAATTAACAGAAGCTGCACTTAGATTAGGCGAAGGTACTTTGTCTAATACAGGTGCTCTTGTTGTTACAACAGGAAAATACACAGGTCGTTCACCTAAGGATAAATTCATTGTTGATACAGACTCTATTCACAATGATATCGCTTGGGGTAAAGTAAACAGACCTATTTCAAGAGAAGCATTCAACTCTATCAAGGGTAAAATTGCTGCATACTTACAAAACAGAGAAGTATTTATCTTTGATGGTTTTGCCGGTGCAGACAAAAAATATACTAAAAAATTCAGAGTTATTAACGAAATGGCAAGCCAAAACTTGTTCATTCACCAATTGTTAATCAGACCAACTGCAGAAGAATTAGCTAGCTACGGTGAAGCTGATTACACAATTCTTTGTGCTCCTGGTTTCAAATGTGACCCAGAAGTTGATGGTGTAAATTCAGAAGCTTGTATTGCTATCGACTATGAAGCTCACGAAATCATTATTTGCGGTTCACAATACTCAGGCGAAATGAAAAAATCTGTATTCGCTACTATGAACTATGTAATGACTAAAGAAAACGTACTTCCAATGCACTGTTCAGCTAACATGGACCCTGAAACTCATGAAACAGCTGTATTCTTCGGTCTTTCAGGAACAGGTAAAACAACTTTATCAGCTGATCCTAACCGTAAATTAATCGGTGATGATGAACACGGCTGGTCTCCTGATGGCGTATTCAACTTTGAAGGCGGATGCTATGCAAAATGTATTAACCTTACTGAAGAAAATGAACCTGAAATTTACAATGCTATTAAATTTGGCTCTTTAGTAGAAAACGTTGTTATGGATCCTGAAACTCGTGAATTCGACTTTAATGACGGTTCATTAACTGAAAATACTCGTGTAGGTTACCCTATCAATTACATCAACAATGCTGCAATCCCTTCAATGGGCGGCATTCCTAAAGTTGTTATCTTCTTAACAGCTGATGCATTCGGCGTATTACCTCCAATCTCAAGATTAGACAAAAACGCTGCTATGTACCACTTTGTAACTGGTTTCACTTCAAAACTAGCTGGTACAGAACGTGGTGTAACTGAACCGCAACCTACATTCTCAACATTGTTTGGCGAACCATTCATGCCAATGGATGCTTCTGTTTACGCTAAAATGTTGGGTGACAAACTTGACCAATATGGTACTAAAGTTTACTTAGTTAACACAGGTTGGGCTGGCGGCTCTGCTTCTATGGGCGCTAAGAGAATGAAATTAGCTTACACAAGAGCCATGGTTACAGCTGCATTAAACGGCTCATTTGATTCAGTAGAATTCAAACACCACGATGTATTCAATGTAGATTATCCTACATCTTGTCCTGGTGTTCCTGATGAAATGCTTGATGCTAGAGGAATGTGGGCTGATAAAGCAGCTTATGATTCTAACGCTAACAAACTTGCTCAAATGTTTGCTGATAACTTTTCTTCTAAGTATCCAAACATGCCTACTGAAATTGTTAACGCTGGACCTAAAGCTACAGCTAACGTATAGTCTGTATTTCAGAGAAATTCATAGAGAGTCTTGTCATATCGGCAAGGCTCTTTTGTTAAGAAATATTAATAATAAACTTTTCAAAAGGCAATTCTGGAATTTATCATGACTTTATATAGGTACGAGGATTATTAAATTATAGGAGTAAATTATCATGGGTCTTGACATTTCTAAAATCACAAATGCTGAATTAAAAAAACTAGCATATTTAAAAGATGGCGATAATAATGGAACACTCGATGCAGAAGAATTTGTTATCTTCAAACAAGAAGCAGCTGAATTAGGAGTTGAAACAGAAGATTTCAATCAAGCTGTAGGCCTATATACTACAAAGCCGGTTGCTGCTACAGAACCAACTATTCCTACAGCTGGTATGACTGAAAAACAAGCTAAAAAATATAAAAATGAAGCAAAAGAAATTCATATGGATTATCTTAAGGCTTATGTAAATGATGGTATTTCAAGAAAAGAAGCTTTAGAAGCTCTTGATAGAAAACCAAATCTTGATCCTGAATTTAAAAAAGCCGTTGCTGATGTAATTGCTTTAATGCCAAATAGCTTTGGTTCTTCTGATGAAATCAAACATAAAGAACTTGTTAAAAAACTTGAAAATGCTGGAATTAAAGATGATTTACACGAAGATATTCTAAAACAGTTAGAAAAAATGGCTAAGAATGAATGTTTAAATGAAATGACATCTCAAATTGCAGATGCATATACACAAAAACTTGTTGAAGCTAAATCTAAAAATGAAACAAAAACTTCTCAACAAATAATGGATGAAATTAAAAAAGAAGCTAAAGAAGCTGATAATTTTAAAGGCGACTTTAAAGATGCTTATAATAACTTTAGCCAACCAATGATTGATGCTTATAATAAAGTTTATGCAGCAATCGGTGAAATTGATGACCTTGAAAAAGGCGGCAAAGTACAGGATAAAGCAGAAGAAATTTTGAAAGCTAACGGTCAATGGGATAAATATACTAAGAAAGCCCTTCTTGGTGATAGAAACGTATTCAAAAGATTCAAAAGTTTCTTAACCGGTTACAAAGGTGATGGTAGAATTGCCTCTGATAATCAGGGTAGATTTAACAAAGTTGAACATAAAAAGACTCAAACTACAAAAGAAATAATGGATTCTTTAGGTAATAAAACAGAATTATTTGTAGCTTTACGTGAAGCTGGATTTATTAAAGAAACCGGCGATGGTAAATGGGATTTATCAGAACTTTCAGAAGTAATCGGCAAACAAGTTGGTACAGATGCTAAATTAAACAGAGATGCCAAAAAAGATACTGATACATCTGAAATTCGTTGGACAACAGCTAAACTAGCTGCAATCAGTGAATTACACAGTGAGTTATCTGAAAAAGATGCAAAAGCTTTAGTAAAACTTTGCGGATATGATATTGAAGGCAAACACTGGGGTCGAGCAATCTTTGGCGGTATTTTAGGAGCAGCTTCAGGTGCTGTATTAACAGGAGGCTCTACTTTAGCAGCCGGTCAACTTCCTAAGAGCATTGAAATCCCTTATTACAAAGATAAAAGCTACGATATTTCAGGTAATCTTCAAGAAGCAATTGAAAGCGGTAAATTACCAGAAGGAATAACAGTAGATGCTTCAGGTCAAATTCACATTATTACAGATATTTTAATAACAATCCCTAAATTAGCCGGCCAACTTGGTAAACTTGCTCTATATTCAGCAGTACCGGGAGCTCTTGTGGGAGCAGCATTAGGCGTAGCATCAGGATTAAAGGACAAAGGTCAAATGCCTAAGATACCTGTAAACTTCGATGAAATGACTTATGAAGAATTTGCACAAACAATTAATCAATCAAAAACAGAATATGCTCCTGTAGCTTTACTTATTGCAGCCTCATTTGTTGATGAAAATGGCAACTGGGACCGAGAAGGATATAAACAATTCTTGAACACAATGGCTGGTGACAAAAACGGTATCATCAACAGAGAAGAACTTATCGGTGGTCTTCAAAAGAGACTAAAAGAAGTTGAAGTTAAGAACAAGGAAGAAGACAACAACGATGACAATAACTGCGAAGATGAAAAATGTCCGGTTGACGTTAAAGAACAAAAAGGTGAAGAAACAACTGAAACTACAAACAACACTTATGTACACTTTAGAAAAGACAACCCAAATGTTGGCTGGAAAGAAATGGTTGAAGCTTACTTCCCTGGACTAGTTGAAGCTTGCGGCGGTAAACTATATGGCAAAGACGGTGCAATAAAGGCATTCCAAAGAGAACTATGTACAGATAAAAATGGAAACTTTGATGCAGCTAAGTTCAACGCATTAATCCGTGCAACAGATGTGCCAAAAGAAATCAAAATTCCTTTAAAAGTTAAGAACATTGATAGAGTTATTAAAAAGCCAACACCGGCTAACAAACAAACTACACAATTAGCTGGTAATGGTGAGTATAGACCGGCAATGGATAAAGTAGGACGTGACGAAATCTCTTCTATCAAGAAAGTCGGACCTAGCACATATCTAGCAACTGACGGATGTACAGGGCATACAGCTTCAGGTGATTCTCCAAGAACAGCTGTTGAAGCTCTTGAAAAACAAGAAAAGAAACAATATGAAAATAGAGATGAATATATTAAATAGTAATATATAAAGATGTAAGATATACGGTTGTTATTTAATAAAAAGAGGCGGACAATCCGCCTCTTACTTTATTCTTGTATTTGAATAATACTCATTATTAATAGAATGCTGAACTTCTATTCTTTTAATTTTATTATCTAAATCACTGTTAGGATTTTGTATGGAAGCCTCGTTCAAATATTTCAAAGCAGAGCGGGTATCACCAAATTTTTCATAGGTATCGCCTATTTTATACAACATTTCATAATTTGTCTGATAACCGCGCTGATATGCTTCTGCATAATATTTTAATGCCTTTCTGTACATTTGACGTTTATAATAGAACTCTCCAAGATAAAAATACGGTTCGGGCTTAGTGTTATCAATACCTATTGCACGTGAAAGATTACCTTTGGCGTATTTATCCATATTAAGTTTATCGTATAACTCTCCTAATTTTACACTATAAGAAAAATTGTTTGGATTAATATTCTGTAGAACAGAATAAATCATAAGAGCATTTGTTATGTCTTCGTTAACTTCGCCATCTTTATATTTTTGTGCATTAAAATAATAAACTTTTGCTTTATCTTCAAGTTCAGTTTCTGGTAATTTACTGTAATCAACAGGAATTGAATAATCAATTTTTCCCCTTATCGCTGCTGAAACTGATATAGTTGAGCTAAGAATTATGAATGATATTAATAAAACTATTATAGAAGGTTGTCGCATAAATTCATCTTAATATATATATATAATCTATTGTAACAAAAAAACTTTTAGTACAAAATAGTTGAAAAGGAGCTCAATTTGAAAGAACTCGTGTGTTTGGCAATTTTCGTTATATTATCAACATTGCTTGCATTGATAATGGTTGCAGCTGGCTTCTTGTGTCAATACAAAAATGAGTCATCAATAAAAAATTCTGCTTATGAATGTGGGATAGTTCCTTTTAGTGATGCAAAAATAAAATTTAATATCAAATATTTTAATTATGCTATTTTATTTCTTATTTTCGATATTGAAACAATTTTTTTGTATCCGTTTGCATTATCATTAAATTCTCTTGGAATTTTTGCAGCCATTGAAGCATTCTTATTTATAATCATATTACTTCTCGGTTTGTATTTTGCTATAAGTAAAAAAATGTTGAGGTGGGTTTAATGAATGTAATTGTAACTTCTATCGATTATATTCTTAACTGGAGCAGAGCAAATTCTTTGTGGCCGCTCACTTTTGCAACATCTTGTTGTGGGATTGAAATGATGCAAACTGTTGCTTCCAATAATGATATCGCAAGATTTGGTTCAGAAGTTTTTCGAGGTTCGCCAAGACAAGCTGATTTATTGATTTGTGCTGGAACTATCACTCATAAAATGGCGCCTGTACTTTTAAGATTATATGAACAAATGGCTGAACCAAAATATGTTATTGCAATGGGAGCTTGCACTTGCGGAGGAGGAATGTTTGCTCAAACTTCTTATTCTGTTGTTAGAGGAATTGATAAAATTATCCCTGTTGATATTTATTTACCAATGTGTCCTCCAAAACCGGAATCTCTGTTAGATGCTATAAAAAAATTACAAAATAAAATAAAAACAGAATCTATTACTTCCAGAAAAGAGTTTATGGATAATCACAAATCAAATCTTAAAGAAGTTTGTGGAATTTTGATGGATAATGATTTATCCATAACCAAGTTAGGTGTAGAATAAAATTAGAAAGTAGGTAATAAAATGAATATATCAGAATTAAAAAATATGTTTGCAGATTGCGAACTTACAACGGATAAAATTATTATTAAATCTAATCTAAAAAAAACAATTGAATTTGTAAAAGAAAACTATGGATTTGATATCTTAAAAGAAATTATTGCAACAGACAACCAGGATAAGGGTATAGAACTTACCTACAGACTTTATTCAACAGATGATGAAGAAGATGCTTTAATTTCCATTTTCGTGAAAGATGAAGCAGAAAGTATTGTTGATATTTTTGATTCAGCTTGTGCTGATGAAAAAGAAATCTATGATATGTTTGGTATAAAATTCATAGGCAATGATGAACTAAAACGTCTCTACATGCCGGAAGACTGGGAAGGTCATCCGTTAAAAAAAGATTATCAAGATAGTGACCAAAGGCTAAACTGGAATGAGTAAACTCAAACTTAATTTAGGTCCTCAACATCCTTCAACACACGGGGTTTTGAGACTTATATTAGAACTTGAAGGGGAGAGAATTATATCTTGTGAACCTGATGTAGGCTATCTGCATCGAGGCATGGAGAAAATGGCTGAAAAACTCAGCTATATTCAGTATTTGCCAACAGTTGACAGGATAGATTATCTTGCCGGTTTTTTCTACTCTGAACTTCTTTGCAGAACAGTTGAATGCGCTCTAGGCATAAAGCTATCTGATAGAGTAAAAGCTATCAGGGTTATGATGCTTGAACTTAATCGTATTGCTTCTCACCTTTTATGGGTGGGTGCGTTTTTAATGGATTTAGGAGCTGTTTCTCCGTTTTTCTATGCTTTTCGCGAACGTGAACAAATCCTACAATACTTTGAAAAAGTTACCGGTCAAAGAATGATGAACAACTACTTCATTTTTGGAGGAGTAAGAAGAGATGTGTTCGACCTTGAAGATATTGAAAAATTTCTGGATATTTTACCTGACAAAATTAAAGACTATAACAAAATTATCACTGAAAACCCAATTTTTAGAAAAAGAACCAAAGGAAAAGGTATTTTAAGTATCCCAACAGCTTTAAATGGCGGGATTACAGGGGTAAATCTAAGAGCTAGCGGCATGAGTCTGGATTTTCGTCTTCGTGATAATTTATACAGTGGTTTTGATTTCAGACCTGTAGTTTTAGAAGAAGGTGACTCTTTTGCACGCTATAAAGCAAGAGTTCTTGAGATTGAAGAAAGTGCAAAAATCGTACGTCAAGCAGTTGATTATTTAAAACGAGGCGGCGATTTAGAGCAAAACCTAATCAACCCGTTGACTATAAAGCTGCCGCAAGGTGAATTTGAGTCCGAAATAGAAGCTCCGAGAGGCTTAGCATGCTGTTATATTAAATCTACAGGAGAAAAAACCGCTTATCGCTTAAAATGGCGTACTGGTTCATATTATTCAGTTAATCTTTTAAGAAAATTACTTGTAGGAGAATACCTCAATGATGCAATTGCAATTGCCGGTTCTCTCGATATAATTTTACCGGAGGTCGACAAATAGTGAATTATCTGTATTTTTTATACATTGAATTTCTTGCTAAGCACCATATTCCACAATTATTTGGGGATATTACTTTTTATATAATTCCGGTTTGTATTATTTTTGCGGTACTGCTTGTCGTAATTCTTGCTCTTGTGCTTTTTGAAAGAAAATTATTAGGTTGGTTTACCCAAAGAAAAGGTCCTAACCGTGTAGGGATATGGGGCATTTTACAAACAATTGCTGATGCATTCAAACTTTTGTGTAAAGAAAATATTACTCCAACAGGAGTAAACAGATTTTTATTTAATTTAGCACCAATATTAATGTTTGTTCCTGTTCTTGTAGTGTTAGGATTAATTCCATATAGTTCAGAATTTACCTTTATGAATTTTCAAACCAATCTTTTGATATATATGGTTCTTGCAGCTTTTCCTGTTTTAAGTATTTTGCTTGCCGGATGGGCAAGTAATAATAAATACTCATTATTAGGCGCAATGAGAAATGTAGCACAAGTTTTAGCGTATGAACTTCCTATTGCATTTACAGTTTTATCGGTTATTGTTCTTGCTTCATCAATGAACTTAACTCAAATAATTCTAACTCAAAGCTCAAAAGGCGGGCTATTGGGCTGGTATTTTATACCTTGTATAATCGGTTTTATGATAATGTTTATTTGCACTCTTGCTGAACTCAACCGTTGTCCGTTTGACTTACCTGAAGCTGAAAGCGAGTTAATTTGCGGATACAATACAGAATATTCAGGTATGAGATTTGCTCTGTTTTATTTAGGCGAGTATGCAATGCTTTTTGCAAGCTCTTTATTTATTGCCGTTCTGTTTTTAGGTGGATATCTTTCACCTTTTGGAAAGTATTTAACTTCAGGCTGGCTTCTTTATTTTGAACAAGTTTTTTGGCTTCTATTAAAATCATTGTTAATAATTTTTCTTGCAATTTGGGTGCGTGCAACTCTACCGAGGTTTGCACCTTATGATTTATTAAAATTTTCATGGACGGTTTTACTGCCTATATCAATACTTAACCTGTTTTTAATGGTAATTTATAAATTCATTACAGGAGGTGTTTATGCTTAAGTGTATACAAAGTATGCTCACTGTTTTTAAGCACCTGTTTAAAAAACCTGTGACTCTGGAATATCCGGAAAAGAAATTGGCACCGCCTGAAAACTTTCGAGGAAAACCTGTTGTAAAAGGATGTATTGGTTGTACAACTTGTGTAAGAGTTTGTCCGACAGGTGCTATTACTATGACAAAAGAAGACTTTAAAATTGATTTAAAAAAATGTATTTTTTGCGGGAATTGCTCATATTATTGCCCCAAAGGAGCTATTAAAATGAGCAGTGAATACGAGCTTGCAAGTCAAGACAAGAATGATTTAGAATTAATTTACAGATTAGAGATGGAAAATGAAAGGGGGATAAATGACCGATAATCCTATAATTTTTTATCCTTTATCAATTCTAATGATAATTTTTGCATGTCTTGCAATAGGTTATAAAAATATTTTCTACTCGCTATTATCTGCAATAATGGTCTTTTTTCTTGCAGGGGTAGTTTTTTATGTTCTGGGTTCTGAATATAATGCTGTTATCCAAATAGCAGTTTATGGTCTTGCAGTTCCTGTAATTTTAGGATTAGCAATAATGTTTACTAATCCAAAAGATGATAAATCACAGTTAAGTTCTAAACTTAAATTTGCAGTTGTTTTAACAGGCGGAGTGTTTTTACTTTCTGTAATTTATCTTATCTTAACATCTCTTGCTATAGTACCGGAAGGTTTTAATATTTCTGATAATAGCGGGACTAATCCTGTTAGTGCTATGGCTGCTTTCAGTGCAATATTTACCAAATATGTTTGGGCATTTGAACTTATGTCTGTTATATTAACAATAATTGTCGTAGGTTTAAGCTTATTTAAAAAGGAGGTTAAATGATTTATCATTATCTTTTCTTAGGCTTAGCCCTTTTTATCATTGGAATTGCCGGTTCAATCCTTTCCAGACATGTTATAAAAGTTCTAATTTCAATTGAGTTTATTCTTACGGGCGTAAATATTAATTTTATTACCTTTGCAGCTTTTTGTGACAACACAAACTTTGATGGGTTTATAATTGCACTATTTTACATAGGAATTGGTGCTATTGAACTTGCTGTAGCATTGTATATATTCTATCTCATGTACAAGAAAAAACAGTCTGAAAACATTGAAAACTACGGAGATTTGTAAGTGGCAGATATAATTTTAGACAACATATATTTAATACTTTTAATACCGTTATGGATTTTTCTTATTATAATGCTCGGACGCTTTTTTTCAGTGTATGTTAATAAGGTTATTATTTATGCGCTCACTTTATTTTCTTCCTTAATGGGCGGTATTATGAGTGCTTTGGCACTTGGCGCAAATAATAAAATTCTTGAAACAGAATTCTTGTTTGTAAAAATCAATGATTTTATTATTTCAGCAGGACTTCATGTTGATAAAACAGCATTAGTTTTTGCTCTGGTATTATTTATCGTAAGTTTTCTTATACAGATATTTTCTATTTCTTTTATGAAAAATGAAAAGAAAACATACAGATTTTATGCACTTTTAAATTTATTTAATTTTGCAATGGCAGGTTTATTCTTTAGTCCAAACTTGTTCCAGACTTATGTTTTCTGGGAACTAGTCGGAGTTGTTTCTTATCTTCTCATAGGATTTGAATACTTTAAAAACGATAAGTCTATTGCTTCAAAAAAAGTTTTTATAATAAACAGAGTTGGAGACACTGCATTAATCGGAGGGATAATCCTTTGTTCATATTTAATGTATTCTTATTCAGGAAACTGGGGACTTACAACTCTTTCTTTCGTGGATATGAATATAATTTCAACTCTTGTAAGTGCTTATTCTTCTACACCGTTATTCTGGGGAATTTGTATTCTGTTTATTATAGCAGCAGCGGTAAAATCTGCACAGTTCCCGTTTTATACATGGCTTCAAGATGCAATGGAAGCAAAACTTCCTGTTAGTGCACTTCTACACTCTGCAACAATGGTTGCTTCAGGTGTATTTTTACTAATAAGATTGTATCCGTTTTTCTCTCTTGAAACAGGATTATTGAAATTAATCGCAATTATAGGATTAATAACGGCATTGAGCTGCTCTTTATGCGCTTGTTCTCAAATTCATCCTAAAAAAGTGCTTGCTTACTCAACTTCAGCACAATTGGGATTAATGTTTTTTGCACTCGGGATGGGAAATTTGAAAGCTGCATTTATTTTATTTATTTCACATGCTTTTATTAAATCAATGTTATTTTTGACATTGCCAAAAACATATCTCAATTTTATTTTATTCCTGATTGGAAGCTTATCACTATCAGGGATAATATTCTCAGGGCTGGTGGCAAAAGAGTTTCTATATATGGATCTAAGCATTCCGTTGAAAATTATTTTCTGCTTAATTTCATTCCTAACAGCTTTTTATTTAATAAGAATTGCGCTTATTAACGGCTTAAATAAGGAAGACAAAAAAATTCCTTATTCAGCTGTTGTATTGACTCTTTTAAATATCGCATTCTATTTTTACATAAGAACTCAGGTTAAATACGAAATTTCAGAACCGTTCTGGGCGGCACTTTTAGCCTGGATTTGTGCTTATATTCTTTATATTAAAGATATGTTTGGAGAAATGGATATTTTATCCAACGGATTTTATTTGGATAAATTCTATACTCAAACAGTTACAAGACTTTACGAGCACATATCTAAATTTACTAATTTTATTGATACACAAGTCTTTGCTAATTATAAACCTGTTTTAGCTTCTGCAAAATTTGGAGTTAAGACATCAGAATTTATTGAAAAATACATTATGAATGGAACAGTTAAATTAATTACCAACACGGCTAAGGGCTTATCAAAACTGGATTTAATCGCTCAAAGCGGCAACATTCAACGCTATAATATTTATGCGTTTATAATAATTACTACAATACTAACTTGTCTGATTATAGGCTATGTTAGCCTGTATTGGCACTATATAGGGGGATAAAAGGTGGAAAAATTTCTTTCAATACCGTTTTTAATATTCTTACCGATGCTTGCATCGTTTGTATTAATGTCACCATTTTTTACAAGAAACGAAATCATTGTAAGACGTTTTACTAAAGGACTTTGCGGATTTCATTTTTTATACTCGTTATTAATGCTTGCATTTTTTGATAAAGCTAATCCTTATACAGATAAAATAAGCTTTTTTGGTTTAGATTGGATACAATCTATTGGTGTAACATTCTCATTTAACCTTGACGGGATTGGAATGATTTTAGTGGTTTTAACTTCTTTTATCTTCCTTATGGCTTCCATTTCAAGCAAACTAAATATAAGAAAAAATCACAAATTCTATTATTCAATGTTGTTATTGCTAATGTCATCAATTTTAGGGATTTTTGCTGCTTCTGATATGTTTGTATTCTTTATGTTCTGGGAACTTGAGCTTATACCGGCTTATTTCTTAATAGGAGGTGACTTCTCAATTGAACCTCATCCTGAAGCAAAAAAATCAGCAGTAAAATTTGTATTATTCACATTCTTCGGCAGTATGTTTATGCTGCTTGGTATGCTTCTTTTACATTACTATAACTACGTCATGACCGGAGTTTTATCGGCTTCATTTACTGATATTTTTGCAAACCCTATTCCAAACAGTATCCAACTATTAATTGCGGTTTGTTTCTTAATAGGCTTTGGTGTAAAACTTCCAATAATACCATTACATACCTGGTTACCTGATGCACATACAAATGCTCCGACACCGGTTAGTATTATCTTGGCGGGTATCTTATTGAAAACCGGAGCTTACGGTATTCTAAGATTTAATTACGAAATAATGTACGACTCATTTGTAACAATAGCACCTGTTTTAGCAGTTTTTGCACTTATAAACATTATTTATACGGCTTTTGTTGCATATTCTCAAACAGATATAAAACGCATTGTAGCTTATTCAAGTATTTCAAATATGGGTTTAATCCTGTTAGGACTTTGTGCATTGAACCAAATCGGGATTTCAGCCTCTGTTTTCCATATGGTAGCGCATGCACTGGTAACAGCCGGATTATTTATGATTTGCGGTATTGTATATCTTAGATGTAAAACCCGTGATATCAATTCTTTAGGCGGTATTGCAATACAAATGCCAAGGTTATTTGGTTTTGCAGCCTTGATTGTTTTAGCTTCAATAGGAGTCCCTTTATTTGCACCGTTTATTAGCGAAATCTTGACAATAATGGGCGCATTATTCTCAGAAGCTGAAACAGTTATCAAATTTGCAGCAGTATTCTCACTTCCTTTATTAATACTAAGTTCATGTTATATGCTTAAATTTCTGCACTGCGCATTTATGGGTGAAGGAGAAGGAAACTACAACGACATAAGTGTACATGAATTTGTTGTTCTAGCTTCTATAACAGCGGGGCTAATTATTTTTGGGATATTCCCATCTGTTTTGCTTAATCTTGCAGGGGGGCAAATGTAGTGATTAATGATTTATTCAATATATTACTTCCACAAGCATGTTTAGGGTTGTTTATAATAATACAGCTCTTATGCTCAATGTTTCTTTCTCCAAGATATTTCAGATATGCTAGGCTTATTTCAGCCATCGGTATAGCATTGAGTACTGTTTTATTATCAACAGTACAAACAGAACCTCAATATTTTGGTTTTAAAAATGCAATAATGTCTGATAGTTATACACTTTTATTCCATTTTATAATTCTTTTATGCGGATTTTTTGTGGTACTTTTAACCAGAAACTTAATCCATAAACAAAAACAGAATGCATATACAATTCAGGCTCTTTTATTAACAGCTATATTTGGTGCAATGAATATCATAAGTTCTAATGACTTCTTGACTCTTCTTGTTTCTGTTGAGTTATTGAGCTTTCCTACATACTTTTTGATAGCCTCTGATAGAGGATATTATTCAAAAGAAGCAGCATTTAAGTATTTGATTACCAGCGCGGTCTCAACTGGTGTATTTTTGTTCGGGGTTTCATATCTGTATGGATTAACTTCAAGCTTAAATTTGACAGAAATCTATGAAATAATAACAGAGTCCGAACCAACTCTGCTGTATGCCTTTGCAAGTGTTATGATAATTCTCGGGTTAATCTCAAAGCTATCAGTATTTCCTTTTGCAAACTGGGTGATTGATGTTTATAAAGGTACAGAAACATCCATTTTAGCATTTTTATCAACAATACCAAAGCTTGCAATGTTCGGTATTCTTTGCAGACTTCTTGTTTTCCCTCTGGGAAGCAGTCTGGAGTTAACATTTGTTATCGCAATTGTCTCAATCATAACCGCATTATGGGCTAATACTTATGCTATAAGAGAAAACAATGTTAAAGTTATTTTCGCCTGTTCAGCTGCAGCAAATTCATCTTATGTTTTGCTTACAGCTTGTTTAGTATCAGTTTATAATCTTTCAACAGTTATATTTTATTTGATTTGTTATGTATTAATGAATATCTCCGTTTTTGCATTCTTAAATATTACAGACTCAAATAAAATCGGCATGAACACTGTTGATTTTAGAGGAATTTTCCACAAAAACCACGGCTTAAGTATAGCTTATGCTCTTTCTATAATTGCGTTAGCAGGATTTCCAATTACATCAGGATTTGTTGCGAAAATTTATTTATTCTCCGCCATCGCAAACTCCGGATTAATATTTGTACCATTCTTGCTAATACTTTTAATGTTAACGGTAGTTGCTTTGTATTATTACATAAAAATTATTTTACCTATGTTTGATATATCGGAAACTAAGGTTTTAAAAACAGTATATTCACAGAAGTTTGTATTAATAATAACTGCTGCAGTGACGGTATTAATCGGTGTTTATCCTGAAAAGTTGGTCGAACTTTGCAGATTTATCGCGTATAATATCTAGCGAACTCACAGCCGCAATAGTTTTGACGATATAATCCAAGTTCTTTTGAGATTTGGTTGGTCTTAAGAAACCCGTCTTTCTTTTTAAAATCAAGGGCTAAATATTTACCTAAACCGGCACCGATTGTAGAAATTTTTTGAAAGTTTTTATGCGGACTGATTACAAGAGAAGTTGTGAATTCTTCTATTGACAGCTCTTTAGCTTTTTGTGCTGTTTTGATAAGCCGGAGCTCAATACATTTATCACAGCGTGAACCGCGCTCAGGTTCGGCTTCCAAGCCTTTTACATATTTTAAATATTCATTATGATTGTATTCTTCTACAATAAGCTCAACGTCAAAATGCTCACAAAGTGTTTTTTGTGCTTCAAGACGACGTTCAAATTCTTCTTCTGTATCTAAATTAGGGTTACAAAAGTACACAACAGGAGAATATCCCATCTCCTTTAAAAGAGAAATGGGATATCCTGAACAGATTGCACAACAGGCATGAAGTAATATTTTCCTACTTGTGTTTTGCACCATGTTTAATCAACAATTCCTTTAATTCAAAATATGGTTTTACTCCGACAATCTTTTCTCCGTCAATTATCATAGTCGGAGTTGAGTCAAGCTCAAGTTCTTGTGACTTAGTCAACTCATTTGAAATTTCGTCTCTAGCAGCCTGATTGTCAAAATCCTGAACAAATTTTTCTTTGTCTAAACCGGCTTCTTCAACAAGTTTAAGAACATCATCCATTTTCTTTGGCTGTTTTTCGTATAAAAGAGAACTCATTTCCCAGTAATTTCCCTGATTTCTTGCCGCAATTGCAGCTTTTGACATAAAACACGCATTAGGGTGCATATTTACCTGAATATAAGGATTACATTCCTTATCAAATGGAAAGTTATGGTGGTTAATTCTGATATTTGGAAATTCTTTAACAGCCTGATGCAGCATTATATTTTGGATATAACAAAGAGGACAAACATAGTCTGAATAAAGCTCAATAACAACATTACCATTTTCGTTACCCAGAATATTTCCTTTAACTCTATAAGGATTATGTTTGATTTTTCTGTATTTTAAAATATCTTGGTGTTTCTTGATATGTGGAACAAAGTTAAGGGTAATTCCGCTATAAGCCAAGAATGACACAGCAAGAAGGACAAGAACAATAAATGTCTTTGTATATTTTTTAACTCCATCAATAAAATCAACAAATGTTGTTTTAAAATTTCTAACTATATTTTTGAACATACCGTCAGAGGCAACAAGTGCAATCACTAAATCAATAAAATATGTAATTACACATAAAATACAGAGCTTTTTAATCACAAATAAACTTACACCCGCAAGTACCATTGAGCATAAAAATGCAATTGAACCAAGTACTGCAATATAAGCCTTTGGCTCTTTAAAAACTTCCAAGAACTTTAAAAATTTTATGTTTTTCAATTTATCTACAACAGTCAAAAATAAAACTGTAATATAGAAAAATATTCCCCAGTATGCAAGAGGGATACCCAATACTTGTGAATGAGTAGTTTTTGCAACACCATCACAATCAATAAAATCATTTATTGAACAAAAACTTGCAAGCGAGTACTTATCAAAGTTTGCTGCATAGTAAATAAATGCAAGTTTAATAGATAATGCCAAACCCGCCAATGCTAATAATTGGATAGCTAAATTCTTTTTATCAATTTTCATAAGCCCCTCCTATTACCTAACTGTCTAATATCTATATTAATTCTAATATATCACAAGATTATTTCAATAATAAAATTAGTTAGGGCGGATAATGCGATATAATTAATTAATTTTATTAATAAAGTGCGAATTAAGATTAACTATCTTCTCTATAACCTCATTTTGAAGAGAAATTGCATGCTCTAAAGCAATCTCTTCTTTTGTATAATCATTTGCCTGGCAAGCATCCTTTATAACAGATATCAAACAACTAACATCTAATGCTAATTCTTGTATATCATTTAACTCTTTTAGTTCATTAACATTCATTACTTTGTCCTTATTCAACTATATACGACTTTTATTCAAGTATATATTATTGAATATAGTTTGTCAATGTTCTAATATAATTGATAATATGACAAATGAAGTTGAAAAAGTAAGACGAAAAATCGGAATTAAAATTAAGCTAGAACGAACTAAAAGAGGTTGGTCACAGGAAAAGCTTGCCGAGTTATCTTCTTTAAGTAAAACATATATAAATGCTGTAGAACGTGGCACCAGCTCTCCATCAGCAGATACTTTAATAAAAATTGCAAATGCTCTTGAAATGAAGCTCAATGATTTAATTAATGTTGATAAAGTTGATATCTAACTATTTACTTTATTAAAAACTTTGATACAGCCTCTTGAGGCAGATAATTCTTAATAAATTCAACCGCTTCCCTAGGCGTTGCAGCCACATAGTATAAATCTCTTGACTCTGTATTAGCAAACTTTTCTTCAATAATATTTTCAAAAAACTTGATTAAGTTGTCATAAAATCCATTAGTATTCAACAAAACAATCGGTTTTTTATTATAACCCAATTGTTTTTGCACAATCATTTCTGAAACTTCTTCTAAAGTTCCAAACCCTCCGGCAAGAGCAATAACTGCTTCTGATTTTTCGTCAAGCAAAGCTTTTCTTTCTCTCATACCGGGAGTCACATAAAACTCATCACAATCTTCCGGATTTGCAAACTTAGGATTAGCAAAAATCTCCGGCATAATCCCTATAACTTTACCGCCCGAAACCTTCACCGCTCCGGCACAACCATACATCAAGCCTCGTCTGCTTCCCCCGTAAACTATATTAAAACCGTTTGAACCAATCATTGTTCCAAGTTCTGAAGCTGCTTTATAATAAACTTCCGATAAATCGTTTGAGGAAGAGGCATAAACACAAATATTTTTAATCAAAACTTCCTCCTACAAGATAATAATTAGAACAACATAACCCTGTTCCATTTTTACTGCAATCCTGTTTTTGTGCAATTAAAGGGTCGTTTTTACAGAATGGTTCAAATTTATCTTCATAAATATTAAATCCAAAAACATCTCTA
This sequence comes from uncultured Vampirovibrio sp., assembly GCA_910579975.1. GTDB lineage: Bacteria > Cyanobacteriota > Vampirovibrionia > Gastranaerophilales > Gastranaerophilaceae > CAG-196. The sequence goes on along the minus strand of CAJTWU010000004.1, from coordinate 32,465 downwards.
CCCCAAACATTTGGACCGCTCGAACCATTCACATCATACATAAGCACTCCTCTTATCGCACCATGTGGTTCATCAAATAATTTAGTCGCAATCATAGCATTAGAATAAGTAGTTTTAAACTCCTTAAATCTATATGTGTCATTAGGATAAGTACCATTCATAAAAGTTATTTTATATAAATCAGACTCACCCTTAATTTCATTTGTAATAATAGATTTAAAAACCTCTTCAAAAGTCTTTTTATCATCATCTTTTCGGGTATTAATAGAATAAAAAATGTTAGAAAAATCTTCTTGAACATTTCTCCATTTAGAAGTATTTTTAGCTTGCATACTATCATCCAGTGACAATGGTGCAACCAAAAATGCAACTATTAAAAATATTACAAATAAAATTGAAACTTCTACAATTGTAAATGCTCGTTTCATAAAATCACCCCACCCTAACCCTCCCCATCTAAGGAGGGAACAAGTTACGTTGCCAAATCTAACTGCTTCTTCTCTGTAATCATCGTGTCATAAATCCATTCAGGCACAAAGTTTTTACCCAGAATTATTTGCCCGTTCATAATATTAGGCGCATGGAAATCAGAACCGCCTGTAACAATTAAACCTAAATTTTCAGCCATAGACGAAAAATATTCTACAATCGCAGGTGAATGTTTTCTATGGTAAGCTTCAATCCCTCTCAAACCACAGTTCATTAGGTCTTTTATAAGTTTTTCTGCTATATCTATATCATATGGATGTGCTATAACAGGAATACCTCCCGCATCATAAATAATTTCAACAGCATCAAACGGTGTAACCGTTTTTCTTTCAACATAAACCGGAGATTGTCTATGGATATATTTACTATAAGCTTCCATAACATTGCTGGTACCACCTGCATTGGTAATTGCTTTTGCAATATGCGGACGACCGATTGAGCCGCCTTCAGCAACCATGTTTTTAACATCTTCGTATTTTATCTTTATGCCTTCTTTTTTTGCAAGCAAAGCCAAAATTTCTTTTGTCTGTTTTGTACGAGCTTGCTGCTGTACTTTTAAAAGGTTTTTAAAATCACTTTTTTCAACATCAGGAAAGTATCCCAGAATATGAACTTCGTAATCTTTATATAAAGTATTAACCTCAATACCTTGAATAAGTTTTAAATCAACTTCCTTAGTTTTAAGATATTCTTTTGCAACATTATAAGAAAGCACATTATCATGATCTGTTAATGCAATTGCTTGCAAACCGGCATCCAATGCCAAATCAACTATCTTTTCAGGTGAAAAAACACCGTCCGAGTAGTTGGTGTGGATGTGATAATCACCCTTCATCCCTACTGCAGCCAATAGGTACCTCACTTTCATTTTTACTATCTACTATTAAATTAATTCTTTTTATCTGTGTTGCACCTGTTCTATCAAAAAGAACCTCAACACCATTAATTTGAGCAGCTGATGATTGTGCTATTTCATAGCGTTCAGGAAGACTTGTCGAAAGGCGTTTAAGTGAAGTGGCAAAGTCCATTCCTATAACGCTATCAAAGGCTCCACAAAAGCCCGCATCTGTAATATAAGCCATTCCATTAATAATTTGTTCATCTGCAGTTTGAACATGGGTATGTGTACCAAAAAATCCCTTAATCAATGCTTTTTCTTCAGTATTGTAAGTATTAGCTAAATATTTTGAGAAACATATCTTCTCCGCTGTAGCTTCAGCATGAAAATCAATAAAAATACTTTCCACACCCTCTAATTTTAGCCGGTCGATTTCTTCAGTTACAACCTTCCAGGGTGAGTCTATCGGAGGCATAAAAACACGCCCGAGAGCATTAATTACAGCTATTTTGTGCCCGTTATAGTCAAAGACTGCACTGCCTTTGCCATGTGTTCCAGAAGGATAATTAATAGGGCGAACAAGGTTTTCAGCTTCGTCAATATACTCATAAATATCTTTTTTATCCCAGATATGATTACCTGAAGTAAAACAATTAATATATTCTGATAAATCTAAATAGTTTTTCTTCGTAAGACCGAAACCATGAGAAGCATTTTCGATATTAGCAATAACAAAAGCCTCATTATTAGAAGCAAGATAAGACTTGACCGCATTGCGCCCAAGTCTTCCTGTTATATCTCCAAAAAATAATATTTTAATCTGGTCTATCATTTTGCGATTTCTGTTGTCCTAAATTCACGAACCACCGTAACTTTGATTTGCCCCGGATAATCAAGTTCATCTTCAATTTTCTTAGCAATATCTCTTGCAAGTTTTTGTGAAGCTAAATCATCAAACATTTCTGCCTGAACAATTACACGAACTTCTCGACCGGCTTGAACAGCAAATGATTGTTTAATACCTTCATAGCTGTTAACAATTTCTTCAATCTTTTGAAGACGTTTAATATAAATTTCTAAAGTATCACGTCGAGCTCCGGGTCTTCCCGCTGAAATAGCATCAGCAAGTTTGACAAGCACAGCTTCAATAGTATTAGCTGTAACATCATCGTGGTGAGCTTCAATTGCATGAATAACTTCTTGCTTTTCGCCATAGCGGGAAGCAAGTTCAACACCTAGCTGAATATGCGTACCTTCTTGAGTCTGGTCAACAGCCTTACCTATATCGTGTAAAAGCCCTGCACGTTTTGCAACATTAACATTTGCACCTAATTCAGCAGCAAGCATGCCCGCAATATGTCCAACTTCAAGTGAGTGTTTAAGAACATTTTGACCGTAACTTGTTCTGTAATAAAGACGACCAAGGTTTTTAATAAGTTCTTTATTAAGCCCCATAACACCCATATCTACAGCAGCATTTTCACCTTCTTGCATAATCTTTTGATCTACTTCTTCGCGTGATTTCTCAACGGTTTCTTCAATTCTTACAGGGTGAATTCTACCGTCTTGAATAAGTTTTTCCAATGCAATTTTTGCAATCTCACGACGAACGGGGTCAAAACCTGAAAGAACAACCGCTTCAGGTGTATCATCAATAATAAGGTCAACTCCTGTTAAAGTTTCAAGAGTTCTAATGTTACGACCTTCACGTCCGATAATTCTGCCTTTCATTTCGTCATTTGGAAGAGAAACTACCGAAACAGTCGATTCAACAACCTGTTCCATCATACATCTTTGCATTGTTGTGGTAAGAATTTCTTTAGATTTTTCTAAAGCTGTTTCTCTTATTTTCGCTTCGTTTTCACGGATTAACTGCATTTGTTCCTGAGCCAAATCACTTTTTAATTGTTCCATCAAAGTACGTTTAGCTTCTTCAGTGGACATGCCTGAAATTCTTTCAAGCTCCGCAGTTGTTTTGCCCATGATTTCGTCAAGCAAATCTTCTTTTTCAATAAGCTGATCTTTCATTTTATCAAGAGCGACTTCTTTATCAGTAAGCTCTTGCATTTTATCTTCAATCTGATCTTCACGTTTGGAAAGTTTATTTTCAATCTGTTGAAACTCTCTTCTACGTTCTCTTTCATCATTATTAAGCTGTTCTCTTTCGCCATGCAAAGCTTCTTTCGCTTTAATCATAGCTTCTTTTTGTAAAATAGCTTCCTTCTCCTCAAGGTCTTTCATACTTTGCTCAGTCTGCTGAACGAGGTTTTTGTATTTAACTCTCTGCACCGCAATGACAGCAGCAAGAATTACCGATACTATTATGGCAACGGTCAATAATGCACTATTCATCTAGCACCTTTTCCTTTTCTATTTTTTTATATATACACGACACTCGGGCACATATAACCTACCCGAAACTATTAATTTTATTTAATAAGCTTTGCTATCGCATATATCCTCAAAAATTTTATCTACTACTATAGTTTCATCATACCATATAATAAGGGTTTTGTATACAATTATAAAGATAGTTTAACAAAACGGCGCAAACCCAATAGGTTTGCGCCGTTCAATGTATAAAATTTATGTAATTTACACGCTAACTTTCATTGTATTAGCAATGATTTCATTAAAGCTATCAGCTTTTAAGCTAGCTCCGCCAACCAAAGCCCCATCAATGTCTGATTGAGACATTTGCTCTTCGATTGTTGAAGGTTTTACAGAACCGCCGTAAAGAATTCTGATAGCATCACCAGCTGAAGCTGAAGAAACTTCTTTAACAACGTTTCTAATCATAGCAATTACTCTGTTTGCTTCAACACTATCACAAGTTTTACCTGTACCGATAGCCCAGATTGGTTCATAAGCGATAACTGATTTAGCAACTTCTTCTTCACTTAAACCATTTAATGCTGCTCTGATTTGAGTTGCAATGTGTTCGTCTGTAACACCAGCTTCTCTTTGTTCAAGAGTTTCACCACAGCAGATAATAGGAATTAAACCGCCCGCTAAGATAGCTTTAGCTTTTTTGTTAATCATTTCATCTGTTTCAGAGAAGTATTGTCTTCTTTCAGAGTGACCGATAATAACATAAGAGCATCCGGCATCAGCTAACATTTCAACAGAAACTTCACCTGTATATGCACCTGATTTTTCCCAGTGGCAATTTTGTCCGGCAATAGAAATCTTATTGCCGCCGCATCCGCAATTGCATTTTTCTGTTTCAACAACATTTAATGAAGTGAATACAGGAGCGATAACAACTGTAGGAAGCTGATCAGCAGTAAAATCTTTTGTAAAATTCTTTATTCCTTCAAATAATGCTTTTGCATCAGCTTGAAGTAAATTCATTTTCCAGTTTCCTGCAATAATTGGTTTTCTTGACATAATAATATCTCCTTTTCTTATGTAATAATTCTAAAACAAACCATTGGTGAAATCAATAAATTACCTTCCTGTACTAACAGAAAGCAGAATAAAAAAATAGAGAGATGGTCTTATCCTTATAAAAAAGGAGACTCGTTATGACAGAAAAACGATTTTTAAATTTTATTTTAATAGAAGGTATTTTGCTTTCTGTACTGGGCATTTGTATGCTTATGCTTCCAAAAGTAACTTCACTTACTTTTGGCTTAATGATTTGTATTGCATTAATTGTTTATGGTATTTACAAAATAGCCCACGCTATTGTTACCAGAAACTATGAAAGACATTTTGTTCTTAATATCGTAATCGGAGCCGTACTTGCAATTTTAGGGATAGTATTATTGAGCGTTCCTCAAATTAATTTGCTTATTATTACATCAATTATCGGGGTTTATTTTCTTGTAGAAAGTATTTCAAACACAGCATTTGCAGTCCAAACCAGAAAAACAATGTCTTTCTGGTGGGTTGTGCTTCTGATTTCAATTATGCAATTTATTTTAGGGTTAATTATTATCTTAGGATTACCTATGACCTCACTATGGGTTGTTGGAATGCTTCTTGGTATCAACTTCCTTGTTACAGGAATGGGCTTAATTGCATTCAGATTATCAAATAAATACGACTACAATACATAAAGGAGTATAATATGTGTGAATTTGTTGAAAACTTTAGAAACGATAGTGAAAAAGCTGAAAAATACTTTGCAAAAATACTTGCATTTTCACTTGGACCTGTTGAATTAAAAGAACTTTCAGAAAAAAATGAAGTAAAAATTATTGATGTAAGACACCGTTCTGACTATGAGATAGGACATATTCCAATGGCTATTTCAATTCCTTATGAAGAACTTGAAGGACGTCTAAACGAACTAAATAAAGAAGACTTACATGTAGTTTATTGCTACAATCCTTATTGCCACCTCGGTGCAAGAGCAGCCTTAGTGCTAGCCCGACATCAACTCCCTGTTATGGAACTTTGCGGCGGATTTAAGGTTTGGAGCGAAGATTTCAGATTCGCAACAACTATTTAGAACACAGAACAGGACGACCGAAACTAATGCGTTTTATCTTAATCGCGTTAGTTTCGACCAGTTCGTCAATAATCAAACCAACAGATTTTTGAGTCATTCCATTTAAACAGGAAAAGTATCTTGATGCTGCAATTTTACCATTATACTCTGTATCTTTAACAGCACGGCTTCCGACAAGGATTTTAATAAGACCGCTTTTACCGTACATACCGCTGAATTCTTTTACACATTCTATTATTAACTCACGTGGATTTGGAGCATTTTCCCGTTCTTCTATTTTTTCCTGAACCTCTTCCACATTGCCGGCTTCCTGAATATTTTGATAAAATTCTGCAACATGATTGTCAACAAGAACTTTTTGCGGTTCAAAGTTCTTCAAATAAAGCCCCGCTAAAGTTTTAACTCTGCTTATCGCAACGTAAGCCTGACCACGTTCAAAAATTCTTGAACAATCCACAACAAGATTATCAAGAGTCATTCCCTGAGATTTGTGAATAGTTATCCCATAAGCTAATTTCAAAGGATACTGGGTTCTTTCAGCCACAATCCTATCGTTATAATAATATTCAAACTTATGCTTTGGAATATTAGCCTCTGCTCCATTATCAAATTTTATGGAAATAGAGTTTTCATTAAACTTCATAATTGTCCCACAAGAACCATTAATCAATCCTTTGTTAAAATCCATATTAACAAGAAGCATAACTTTTGCGCCAAGTTTAAGCGCGATTTCTTTTTCAGCACGGCAATTTTTTGAAAAGATTTCAAGAATGTATTTTTCACTCTCGTTAAAATCATCATAAACAGGTTTATTGCCCCGATATACACCATCCTGTGCTTCAAGAATTCTAATCGGTTCATCTATTCGATTAAACTTTGTAATATTATACTGGTTAGCCTCATTATTGGTTGAAAAAATATGCAAAATATCTGTTTCTGAAGTATCTAAATCTGTGTTACGTGTATCAAGAAGTTCAATATCTTCTACTTCAAGACAATTTGTTCTCATATGAGCAAGTGCTGTAACAAATTTCTCTTCATTTTGTCGATAATTCTTTTTAAGAACTACATTTTGAAGGTTCAGCTCTTCCCATAAGCAAGAATCAAAACAATATTTGCGCTCTAAACTTTCTTCCTCTACCGGAGGTAGTTGAAAAAAGTCACCGATAAGCAAAACCTGAATACCGCCAAATGGTTCATTATTTTCTCTTATTTCTTTTAGAACTTCATTTACATACTCAAATGTTTCAATATTAAGCATTGATATTTCATCTATAGCAAGTATTTTGCAGTTTAGAATTTGTCTTAACGTAGAAATTCTGCCACGGATTTTTTCCACGGTTTTTGAAACAGAATTTTTACAAAGCCCAACACCAGCCCACGAGTGAATAGTTTGACCTTTGACATTAACAGCTGCAATACCGGTTGTACTTGTAATTGTAAGCTTTTTTTTGAATTTATCCTTGAGTTTATTCAAAATATAGCTCTTACCTGTTCCGGCAAAACCTGTTAGAAACACATTATCGCCGCGCTTTAGCAAATTAAGAATTTTATTATAAACATCTTGCTCCTGAGGTTTTGAAATAATTTCAAACTCATCAGCAAACTCTAATTCTTTTTCAAAATCAATCTGATCAAAATTGATTATTTTATAAGAACATATTTCGCCTTTAGCATTGATACGAGTAAAGCTCAAGGGTTTCTGTTCAAATTTTAATTCATTAAGAAGTTTATTTTCACTAACCCATTGAGTAGATGAAAAGCCTTTAATCAGTTTTATGCATTCAAGTATCCCTTGAGTAATTGCCTGAAACTTTCGACCTTCAGGATTTGTATGCAACTGAGGAATTTTATCCAGTAATTTATTTGCAAAATCAGTTAAATCAGAGTATTCTACCTCATAAGAAGTCAATACTTGTAAAGTAATATCCGGTGATTTGAAATCAGGTTCTGCTAAAATCTTTTTCATATAAACATTTTACCAAAAACTGTGTTATAATAATAGTATGAAGTCTACAAAAGAAATTGCAGTCGAAAACAAAATCATTAAGAGGTTACAGGTACTCCCAAAAGCATTAGAGCTTGCAAATTATTTATTAACCGATGCGGAAATTCAAGAAATGCAAGATTACGCAAATAACGTATCCATTAAGCGTTTGGGGTTCAACGACCACGGGCCTGTTCACATGAGACAGGTAGCTAATAATGCTATTAAAATGCTTCTTATTTTGAGAAATGCGGGGATTAAAACATCTTTGGAAATAGAAGAAGTAGGTACATTTGAAGATAGTGTATGCGCTCTTATTCTAGCCGGATTAATGCATGATTTAGGCATGATGATTGGTCGTCAATCACACGAAGAAATGTCATTAATCATTGCCAAACCAATTATGGAACGTGCTCTTGAAGCTGTTTTTCCTGATGATTTACACAAACGAACCGTAATCAAAGCAGTTGCAATGGAGTCAATAATCGGACACATGTCTTCAAGAAAAATCCATTCAATTGAAGCCGGTATCATGCTTATTGCAGATGGATGTGATATGACAAAAGGACGTGCACGTATTCCTATGTCAATCAGCACAACACCAAAAGTTGGTGATATTCACAAGTATTCAGCAAATGCAATTAACTTTATCAAAATTCATCATGGCGAAAAGAAACCAATCAGAATTGATGTTGATATGAGTGGCGATGTAGGGCTGTTCCAGATTGAAGAGGTTCTTTTAACAAAAATCAACTCAAGCCCTGCTAAACAGTTCATTGAACTTTGTGCAAGAGTTGAAGGATTAGAACCTAAGTATTACTTGTAGTTTTCTTTTACATAGTCTTTGACTAATGTAGCACCCAGATTACCTGCTGTGCGGTTTTGTTCTTCTGCCAATTTTTTAAATTTTTCAAAGACATCTTCTTCTATTAATAATACAAATCTTTTTTTGTTTTTTGTTACCATTATTCACCAACCTTTTTATCATTTTATTACAATTTATTACACATAACAATTGCAATTGATTGACAATTTAGTTGTAACTATATTACAATTTTATTGCAATCAAAAAAGGAGGTTCGCATGGATGGAGAAATAATTGATATTTTAGATGAAGCTATATTTGAAGCAAAAGAAAATTGCAACTTGATTAATGTAACAAAATCATATTGCAAAAGCAATTCTTCAAAAAACATAGAAAGTGTAAGCTCATCTATAGAGATAATTTCCAAAAAACAAAATACAATCATTGAACTTTTGGAGGATTTTTCAACGAAACTAATGAAGCAAATATTAAAGGTCGGATAATATCCGACCTTTAATTATAAATTACTATTTATCACCCTATCAATACACGCTTTCGGTGAATAGCTCCATTCACGTTTTGTTATGCGCGAAACTTTTAATCCTGAGCGCTCAATAATAATCTGCTTTTTCATATTTGAAACTTTTGAAGGTGTTTTGTCTTCAACCCCGTCACATTCAACTACAAACTTATCATCAATGACTAAATCCGCGCTAAGTCCTGCAATATCAACACCGCAAAGCACTTTGTGACCTAAATCACGAAAAGCTTGAGCTACTTCTTTTTCAAACATGTTTTTGTAAATATTTTCATCAAACTCATCAGAATTAATCAATGAAAATCTATCTTCATACTCCTGAATAAACCCGAAATAACTTCTCAAAATACCTTCTGGTAACTCACGAGGATCTTTTGAAATAAAATTAATTGTTTTATATCTGGCACGAGTAATCGCAACATTAAACAAATTCGGTTTTTGCAAGAATATCAAACTCTGCGGGAAGCTGTTATTAGCATAAGCCCATGAAATAAGCATAATATCCCTTTCATCTCCTTGGAACGTATGCGCTGTACCGATTTCAATCTGGTGTTTTTCCATCATGTGTTCTGATAAAACTTTAGCAACAGAAATCTTTAACTGCTCAACCTGCGCTCTAAACGGTGAAATAATCCCGATTGATACAGGATTTTCAGGATTTTTACGTTCATCTTCCACAACAATTTCGTGCAAGCGTTTTACAAGCGCTTCAATTTCAGGAAGATTTCTTGTTGCATCAAAATCAACTTTACCATCAAGCACAACCACCGACTCAAGAACTTTTGAAGAATTATCGTTGCGTTTCATAACCTTAATTCTGTTACCGTAAAACTCTTTATTTGAATAATTAATAATCGGAGGCAAGCTTCTAAAATGCTCATCCAACAACACAGGGTGCATTGAATAATAGTTCGCCAAATCGAACATTGAATTAGTTCTAAAACGCCACATAAGCTGATATCTGTCCGTAATACCATGCTGCGACATAAAAGACTGCTCTTTTGCTTTTTCTAAGAAAGACAAATGAGGCAACTGCTTGTCATCCCCTACAACAACCGCTTTTTTTGCTCTGTATAAAACAGGGAAACAACTTGCAATATCGCATTGAGAAGCTTCATCAATAATAACAACATCAAACAACCCCGGTTTTAACGGCAAAGAACCTGAAACCGCATAAGTTGTAACACACCAGCAAGGGAACGCTTCTAACAAAGGTTTAAAATCTTCTGTTTCAAGAAGTCTGCTTTGAAGATTTTTCTTTCTCTCAACCAAAGATTTAGAGTGAACAAACAATCTTTGACGTTTAACAGGATCTTGCATTAAACCTTTTAATGCGGCTCTGCGCTTAGTTTTAAGAATATCAACCGCCAGTTTGCGTTGTTTTTTGCGCATTGTTCTAAGCTGCTCTGATATTACGTGCACATTTCCTGTATTTTGGATTTTGGTCTCAATCATACGAGCAGAGCAAATAAGTTTTGCAAATTCTAACTCGTTTTTCAAAATCATCAAATTTTCGTTATTAACATCAAAATTATTTATATTAAGTATTTTTTTCAATTTACCTATTGAGGCACTGTTTTTAAAAGCTGCAAAAAAACCTGATTTTTCGAGGTTTTCTGATAAAGTTGTCAAAATATCTTCAACAGCTTGCACTTCATCGGTTTTCAAATCATGTTTAATAAATTGAGGATGCTGATGCATTTGAGCCTGAAGTTTGATTTCGTTGCCTAAATCAGTCCATTCCTTTTCCATTGCTAAAATATTTTCAGCCTTCTTCTCCATCTCATTCATTGATTTAAGAAGTTTTTCCATATCAGAAACATCACAAAGAATAGAACTTTCTAATCCGTCATCAAGGTCAACCTTATTCGAAAGTAAATCCTGTAACTGCATAGATAATTCGCGCTGGTAGTTCAATCGCCCTGCACGTAGTGCCAAAAACGGTGCACCTAAATCATTAAGTCTTTCTGCCACAACATCAACAGCTTTGTCCATACGTGAAGCCACAAGAACGGTTTTACCGTTAGCAATAAGATGTGCAACCAGGTTTACAATTGTCTGTGATTTACCGGTTCCCGGAGGTCCAAAAACCGACACAAGCTTAGCATTCTCAACATTCTTTACAACATTTAACTGTGCATCAGACAACGATAACGGAGTAACAGGGAAGAAATCCGCCAATGATTTTTGCTGGCTATCAGTCGGTTTTGCCTGTGTATATTCCTCATTTATTAAGTTTAAAACTGTTTCTCTATATACCCCGCTTGGCTTTTCAGAAATCTGTGTAAGTTCATGTAAGACACCGGCTGTAGCTGACGGACGTTTTGTAAGAATAATTGCACACTGGTTTGTTAAATGAATTTTATCAAACGAAACTGCTGCCTTTTTAGTTGTTTCTTCTTCAACGATTTCATCAATATTTTCAGCATCAATTTTCTCCGAGTAAAAATCTTTTGAGATATTATCTTCTTTAACATCCATATCATGATTTAAAGATACATCAATATCAGGAACAATAGATTTTAAAGTAGTCAGAAAGATATCCATTTTCTCTTTGGTAATAGGAATAGTCGGCACAACATCCAACAAACCTTCAAGAAGCTGCTCGGTTTCATCCTCATCATCACTTTTTTTCATCAAAGCAGTCAAAGCACCGGTATTAAGAGAAAGAAACTCATCTGTTAACATACAATTTATATTTACTCCATTGCGTTCGAGACGGCAAGGAGTATACAACAAAGGAGTCAAAAACTCATTCTTCTTTCCTGTTTTATTTTTACCTACAAGAAATAAATAACCGTAAATAAGATACTTATCTTTTTGACTTGTTTCAGATTGTATCATAAGTTCGGTTAACTTAGCATCAGAGCCTTCTAATCTAAGGTATTCCAGCCCTTGAGTAAACAAAGTATCTTCTTCATTTAAGAAAATCCATTTATTATCTCTATCGGCTTTTAAATTTCTGAATGTAGAGCTCTTAACCTCCTCCCTCACGCAATCATGGAGGTATTGGCTCAGTTTCTTTATGAAACTGTTATTAAATGCAGAATTTATCGCTCTTGTTGCTTCTTGTAACATAATCTCTCCCTTTTTCCACTCCCTCTCCTTGATGAGAGGGTCGGGGTGAGGTGTCCACCCGCTTATAGTATGTACTTATATTAAGTTAATTGTAGCATTATTTCTTACTTAGCGCAAGAAAATTTGACTCAAAAGCTTGATTATCCTACAATTAAACTACAACTGAATAGAGGAAATCGGGGTGAAATTCCCTAACTGTGCCGCAGTCGTCAAAGTCGAAATGCTCTTAAACACCACCGCTTCGAGTCAAAGCCGTGGAGAGGCTTTTCTGTGTTGCGGTCATCAACGAGAAAGGTTTTTTTATTGTCAAACGCGGTTCAACAGGTTAATAAAGTTAATGCAGGGCTTTGTCCTCACGGACTTCCTCCGGCTGCTTGTCCGATTTGCTCCTCCGGAGCCGGCTCAATGAAACAATCAGACCGCAATCGTAAAATTGGTGAGATGACTTATCATGAGTGTGCTATGATAGGAAATATGTTAAAGGCTCGCGCGCTTGCACAAAAACACCACGAGCAAAACATACAGCACCAAATTGAAAATGCTAAAATCTTTGAAACAACAATGCAAAAATTATCGGCAATTTTGCAGCAGTTTATTCAGCAAAATGCGCAAACTCCGATAATGAAACCCGTTGTATTTATTGCACAAAATATCGTCGTTCCTACTTTGAATTTTATAAAAAGTATTCCAAAATTTATCAACAATATAAAGTTTGAAATATCTGATAAGCTAAGCGCCATCTACGGTGAAGCCAAAGCATTTGTTGAAAAGAAATTATCAGAAATCGTAGATAATCTAAAAAACAAGTTTGAACTACTATTCAAAATTTTTAAGAAAAACAACAACAAAGACGACGAAACAAAAGTTGATGAAGATAAAAAACTCTTTAATCTTAAAACAATACTTCACAAAATCTTGAGAAAGAAAAAAGATGACAACAATCACAAAAATAAACAACGACGCTGAATCAAACCGCATGTCAAAAAACATGACAAATACCCAGCAAAAGAATTTTTCCAACGTAAAAGAAGGAAAAATTGTTAACGCGTTTGTAAAGGATCCTCTTCTTTCTCTTGATGAGACATTAGACACACTTGTTATTTCAAACACAAAAATTAATCTACCTGAAAAAGTCTTTGACAAAGAGAAGAAAAAAGACAACGGGATGTTAATTCTTGCAGGAGCTTCCTTAGGCACCATGGGTTTAATCAGCGGGTTTACCGCTATGATAAAAAGTTTTTCCAAAAAAAAACATGACTCAACTAAAGAGTATCTGCTACCGGGAATTACCAGAAATCATTGCATTAATGATGAAGTTCACCAGAGTATTTTCAGTATGATACAATCACCAAACCGTCGCACCATCCTCGCTGCAATCGGAGTTATAACTCTCGGTTCAATGGCATTTATCGGGAAAAACTTTATTGACGGATATAAAGATGTTTGGATAAAAAAACGCGAAGCTGATATTCAAAAAAACTTGCAAGAAAATTTAATTGAAGTCGAAACCCAATCTTTTTCAGGAAAAATCCAAATAATCAGAAGTATGTTATCAACTAAGGCGCAAGCTTTCGCACCGACATTTCAGGGAAAAAATAAAAAAGAAGAAAATTCTGAAACAAAATTTTGGGCAATAGGTGTAGCAACACTTGCTGGAATTTTGGCTCTCGGATATTTTTCACTACGCAACATTAGAAAAAGTGAAGAATTTATAAAAAACGGGCTAAAAAATACTCGTACAGGATTAGAAAATGTTATAAAAGAATTTAACGAAGGAAAAGGAATAAATAATATTCAAGGACATAACGGAGAAACCTTGAGCGGGAAAGAGGCTTATAAACACGTAATCGAAAATATGCTTGAATCGATTTATGCAACTCCTAAAGAAATAGAAGAATATATAGGCAAAATGAACCTTTCTGAAAGTGAAAAAGAAGAATTTATAAAACATCTAAAATCTTCAATGAATCAGGCAACCGAAAAGGTAAACAGTGCCATCGGAGGCTCAGGAAGAAATAAAATCACATATTTTTCTCACGTTAATGACTATTTGTCTTTCTTTTACGATTGGCTTATGAACCCTAAAAATCCGCAATTTAAGAATTTGTTTTTCGGGATTTCAGGAATTTCAGCACTTGCTTACGGAGGGAAAACTCTAACGGAAGCAATAAAAGATGTTCAGGTAAAAAAATATAACGCCCAAACAGAACTGGATTTGCAAAAACGTCTTGTTTCAACAGAGCTGCGTAACTTTAAGGCAAAAAAAGAGTCTGCAATTGAGCCACTCTGCGAAGAATTCTTTATACAGAAAGAAAACGGCAAATCAAAAGAAGAGCTGAAAATAATGGCTGATAATATTTTGTTTGAAATCAAAAACGGCCCGCCGTTTGTATACAGCTAATAGATTATAACTTGGTACGTTTTTTTATTTCATCTATTTCATTAAAAATAAAATCTATATGCATATAAATTTTTATAAATGAATTTTGATAAAAATCTAATTGCCTTCTTTCAGGTTTAGATAAACTACAGTAATACGACCAGTCACGGTTCATTTCTCCCAAAGTATTGCTTATGTAATAACAAAAAGTATTAATATTCAATAATTTTTTCTCAAGAATTTTTATCACACGATTAACTACAATATTAGTGTTTTTTAAATAAAAATAATTTTTGTAACAATTGCAGTTGTTCTTAATGTAGATTTGAGCTTCTAATTTAATATTTTCGTTCATAGGAAATTCTTTCTTAATATTTTATCTCGCATAGGTGTCGCATGACACCGATATGTACTACAAGTTTATATCATTGCCACATATTTGTCAAAATTGCTACAATAATATAGCGTAAGAAAGAGAGATGAAACATGTCTGCAAAAGAAACTGTAAAAATAATGTTATTAAAAAGAGCAATGACAGTAAAAAAGTTAGCAGAAAAAATGTCAGATTTTACTGGTCGAAAATATACACGTCAGAGTGTATCTAATAAAATTTCAAGAAGTTCATTGAAATATGATGAAGTCGAAATTATTGCTAAAATATTAGACTTTAAAATTACTATTGAATAAACTAACGCATTCTTGCTTTTAAACCAAATTTAACAAGCCCATTAACCACACCTTGCGGCAATTTAGCAATTAAACTTGCACTAAACGCATCTTTTCCTATTGTGTATGATAGTTTAGGATTTTTTGCTCTATCAGCTTTCAAAATTACATCTACAACCCGCGCCGCACTAAGTCCTTTTTCTTCGTTCTTGCGGGCATTATTAATTACAAAATCCATTTCTTTTTCGTATCCGCCGCAGTTATCAAGATATTTTGAGTTTTCTTTAACCGATTTTCCCCACAGAGGTGTCGCAATTACCCCCGGTTTAATAGAAACAACTTTAATATTACGTTTATTCTCAACAAGAAGCGAGTTAAAAAACATATCCAAACATCTTTTTGAAGCACAATAAGGAGAAATAAAAGGAAAGACCCCGAAGCTTGCCATTGAGCTTACATTGATTATCTTACCGTCTTCAAGAATATCAATAAGTCTCTGAGCCATCTCCAAATGCCCGAAAACATTCACATCAAACTGGCGTCTAATCTCATCAACAGAAATCTTCTCAACAGGCCCGGCTACAACACAGCCCGCAATATTAACCATAGTATCAATCTTACTGCATTTAGACAAAATATATTCAGCTGCTCTAGCAACTGTTTCAGGTTTAGCATAATCCACATAAAAGGGGTAAATATTTGAGCTTATTTCAGCCAATTCTTTTCCCTTTTCTTCAGAGCGGTAACCAGCAAAAATAACATTGTCTTCTGCAAGTTTTTCAACCAGTGCTTTACCAATTCCTGATGTTGCACCTGTAACAAGATAAGTTTTACTCATCGTACAGCGGTCTCATAATAAGTATTGACGAAATATTAACTTGCATAAATTCATGCTCCTCAACCCCTCTTCCAGGATTAAGTTTATATTCTAAAGTACAATTTTTTACCGCAAGAAAAGATTTTCCTGTATTAAGAATTTCGGTTAAAAGTCTTGTTTTCTTACCAATTTTAGGCATAAAAACATAACCGCAGATAACATGTTCGCAAGTTTCAATATAAACTTTTTCCCGCCATGCTGATGTTGAAAGTTCTAATATTTCTTTGTTATCCATTATGCCTCTCTATCTTTTTTGGATTTGCTTTATATTAACACCTCACCTTACCTTCTCCTCAAGGAGAGGGTAAGCGATTTTATGACATGTATGATTGGAATAGTGGTAAGTATAGAGCTAACGCCATACAAAGTACGATACCACCAATAACAATCAACATAATCGGTTCAATCATCTTGGTCATAGTATCAATAATACCATCAAGAGTCTTATCAAGGAAGTTTACACCCTTTTCAAGCATATCGCCCAAACGACCAGATTGTTCACCTGTTGCAATCATAAATAATAACATCTTCGGTACAATTTTTGTGGCTTTAAGTGCTTGTGAAACCTGTAAACCTTGTTGTACCTTAACTATCGCTGTACTCATTTTATTTTTCAGTGTTGAATTTGTTAAAGTAATTACAGCAAGGTGTAAACAGTCAACAATAGGAATACCGGCATCATAAGATACGCTTAATACAGACAAAAAGTTTGAAAAGTTTGAATATAAAAGCAAGTTGTTAACCAATGGCACTTTCAATAAAAACTTATCCAAAACTTTTCTAGCTGGTTCCCATCTCAAAGTAACCATAACAAATGCTATATAAGCCACAATAAATATTGGAATTGTATACCAGAATTCTTTTAAAAAGTCACCGGCATTAATCATTGCAGCGGTAATCCAAGGCAAAGCTTTATCCTGTTGTTCAAACATATCTTTGAATGCCGGGAATACAAACAATAACATTACTAATACAATTAAAAATGCAAGAATAATTACGAACATTGGATACATTAATGTACCAATTACTTTACCCTTAATATTTGCCTGTTTAGTAAGCAAATCTTTAATACGGCCCAGTGTTTTTTCCAATTCACCGGCTTCTTCACCGGCTTTAACCAGACCAATGAAAATATATCCAAATACCTGGGGATATCTTGCTAAAGTATCAGCAAATGTAGAACCGGCCATAATCTGAGTTTTCAAAACTTTTGACATGTTTTGAATTTTCTTTTTAGCAGCCTCCTGCTCCATAAACATCAAAGATTCAACTGCTGGAATACCTGATTGCAGCAATATCTGGAATGTCGATATAAAATCAATTTTTTCAGACAAAGATAAAGCAGAAATTGCTCCGCCTTTTTTAACCTTTGTATCAACATACTCTGTAATCTTTGTAGGCACAAGTCCCATCTTACGGACTACATCTCTAGCATCTTTCAAGTTAGAAGCTGTAACTTGACCTTTGACAACTTCTTTCCCCTGTTTTAGTGCTACATAATCATATATTGGCATTAATTAAAACCTCTTCTTATTCCTCTATTCATTTGCATAACCAAGTACTCTGACAAATTCATCTGATGTTGTATTACCATCAAGAATATGATTTAAACAGGATACTTTTAATGTAACCATACCTGCTGCAACAGCTGCTTCTTCAATCTCAATATCGTGAGCACCTTGTGCAATAAGTTTTTTAATTTCTCTTGTAATAGGCATAACTTCATATATACCGATACGACCTGTATAACCTAAGAAGCCGCACTCTTTACAACCTTTATGCCTGTAAAGTTTAGTCTTCATAAGTTTTTGCTGAACTTCGGGACTATTAGATATGTGTTTTGCTTCCTCTTCTGTTGGGAAATATGCTTCCTTACATTTATCACACAATTTTCTTACAAGTCTCTGTGCAATAACACCGGTAAGTGTAGATGAAACAAGATAATCCTTAGCACCCATTTCAATTAAACGTGTAACAGTTGCAGCCGCGGAGTTAGTGTGAACCGTACTTAATACAAGGTGACCGGTCAAAGCTGCTGATATAGCAACTTCTAATGTTTCAAAATCACGGATTTCCCCAATAAGAATGATATCAGGGTCTTGTCTTAAAATTGCTCTCATACAAGAAGCAAAAGTAATGTCCGCTTTAGCATTAACCTGAGATTGGTTTATACCCTCTAATTTAATTTCTATAGGGTCTTCAATTGTTGTAATATTAACATCTTCCTTATTCAAAGCCTTCAAAATTGTATAAAGAGTTGTTGTTTTACCAGAACCGGTAGGCCCTGATGTAAGAATAATACCATTTGGAGACTGAACCATATCATGTATTTTAGACAAATCATGATCAGAGGCACCTTGAATAACCATCTTATCTCCACCAGCCTTTAAACTAACTGCCGGAGCTAAGATACGGATAACAACCTTTTCTTTTCCAGAAACAGGCAATGTATTAATACGAAAATCATACATCCTATCATTATATTTAATCGAAAAAGTACCATCCTGCGGTCTTCTGTGTTCTGCAATATTCATTCTTGCAAGAACCTTGAAACGTGTAATAACAGCCATTTCAATACTGCCTGGTATCTCTAAAACTTTTTTCAAAATACCATCAGAACGAACCCTTACAACATAGTAGCCAATTCTTGGCTCAATGTGAATATCCGAAGCTTTTGTATCAATGGAATCTGTAATAATCTTGTAAACGAACTTCGCAACATTACCGCTTGCATCTTGAAGTTCTTTTTCTACTTGTGCCCAAAGAGACTCTTCATTGTTATATTGAGCAGTTTCTTCCTCAATACTTGCAATAATTCTTTCTGTTTCTTTTGCATGTTGTTCACTCTTTTTCTGTTGAACATAATCTTGCAAAAAACCTTCATAATCGCAGTAAGGAATTGCATAAACATTCAAAGAACGACCTGTAGAAAGAGAAATTTCTCTGATTGTATATCTATCAGTTGGATTAACCATTGCAACAGCAAGTTTATTTTCTTCCATTGACATGATAACAACCTGTTTCTTATCCATAATATCGTCTGGAAGCATTTTCAAAATTGATTGATCTACAATAATATTTGATTTTGAAACAACTTCACAACCATATTTTTTCTTCAAATAAGAAACAATTCTCTCATAAGAAAGATACCCTTTTTTCAAGAATACTGCATCAAGAGGCAAGTTCATTTCCTCAGACTCTTTGACACACTCATCTAACTGCTCTTTAGTAATCCACCCAATACCTACAAGCATATCTTCAGCAGTCGGTTCACTTTTTGCATTTTCTTGCTCATTAGGAACTTCTGAATGATTTACTTTAGTAACTTGCGAACCTTCAAAGAGTGTAAATAACTCTTCAAAATCTCTTGCTTCAACAGGAATGAACTTAGGAGTTAAGCCTACAAATTTTTCCTTGATTAAAGTTTCAATTTTTGATTTATTAGCAGCATTACCCTTATTTAAGATTACCCAAAAGTCACTTTGCCTTTTGTCAACTGGAATAAAACCTGATGATTTCATCAGGTTTAATTCAAAGTTTTTAGCATATTCTTTTTTTATACTGCTTTTTAATTTATCCAGTTGATTTGACATAATGATTATAAATTACTATTTACTACTGCACCATCACCATCATTAATAATATGTGGAGTAATCATAATTACTAATTCAGATTTTTCTTTAGTTGTACTAGTTGATCTGAAAGCTGCTCCAATAAGAGGCAAGTCACCTAATAGAGGAATTTTACCTACAGATTTTTGTTCAGATTCTTGTATCATACCGCCAAGAACAAGAGTTTCACCATCTTTAATTCTTACATTTTTCAAATCAAGATTTCTTCTGCTCAAAAGTGTCACTGCTGGAAGCCCTTCAGAGTCAAAGATTTGGCTTTGAATTGTTGAATAATCAGGAACGATATTCAAAGTTACATAACCTTCCGGTGAAATAAATGGTGTCAAAGTAACTTTAATACCTAAGTCTTCACCGATTGTATATTCTCTGTTAACAGCACCGGTTGTCATACCATAACCAGATGTTGTTGAGCTTAAGAACTCTGTATCAACTTTTTCAACATAATCTTGGGTTAAGTCAATAACTGATTCTTGTCCGTTTGTAATCATAATTTTCGGATTAGCTAATATTCTACCCTTTTGATTTTTAATTAGATAGCTCATTGCCCATTGAACATAAGTTGTATTAGGAGCTAAAATCTTATATGGAGTTTCTATCCATTGAGGCGGCTTGTATTCCATATCGCTACCTTCACCAACCCATTGACCCGGTATGAACTTATAATCTGTTGCCGGTATCCAGTTTCCACCAGGACCGCCCCATCTACCGCCACCGGTTTTTTCACCATCAAAATTAAAGTTCCATGCTTTAGTTGATATCTGCCATTGGTTTTGGAATGCTTTTGAACCAGATTCTGTAAGTTCAACAATTGATAATTCCAAATATGCTTGAGGTTGTTTAACATCATGAGTTTTAATAAAATTAGCAACCATATTTGCTTGAGCTTCTGAACCGCCCATCATAGTGATTGTACCTCTTTGTGGGAAGTATGCAATTGATAGGTTTTGAACATTGAAAGGAGCTACAGAAGAACTTGTATTACCTGCCGAAACTGAACAAGCCAAGATACCTTCACCTAACTTCATCTCTGAAGAACCGCCGCCGCCTTCGCCGCCGGCACCACCTTCGTCTCCTTCAGCACCTGCACTAGCAGCTGCACCGGTCATAATACCAGCTGCACCACCAGTTTCACTTCCATAAGAGTCTTCTTCTTCTGAACCAGAAGAAGAATATGCGCCACCAGCAGCATTATCAGAGCCACCAATACCTCTTGATGGAAGCAAGACATTACAAATCATATTTGCCATTTCTGCCGGTGTTGTATGATTTACAGCAAATGTTCTGCTTAGAGGTTCTTTATCAAATTGATCAATAACTTTTTGTACAATAGCAACATCACCAGGCATACCAAATACTATAAGTTCATTTGTAGCTGAGTTTACAGTTGCAGCATCTACACCTGAAAAACCGGCTCTCTTCATGCCAAATACGTTTTTATTCAAGAAATCAGCAATCTTACCGGCATTTACATAATTAACAGGGAAAGTATACATTTCCTGTTTTGAAAATGTTGCATTATCAGGGCTGTTTTTAGACATAACAATCATTGTGTTGCCTTGTTGATAATAGCTTAAGCCAGCAATTTGCAATACAAGAGAAAACGCTTCATTAATTGGTGTTTTAACCAAATCTAAAGTAACTTTTCCTGTTACAGAATCGTGGAATACTATATTCATACCAGCTTTATCAGCAAACATTCTTAAAACTTGCTTTACATCAGAATCACGCAAGCTTAGCGTAATTTGATCATTTTTATTTGTTAGACGAACATCTCCTGTTAAAAGCATAGAGCCTTTGCTAAAAGATGCGTCAGTAATATCAGCACAAGCGCTCAAAGTTGAAACAGAAGGAGCTGTGAACGCCAATAATAGCGCAAATGACAGAACTCTCTTTATATTACTGTAACTCATTGTCTTCTTTCACCTCCGAATTTATTATTTAAGTTTGAAACATCATTATGATTCAAAGAGCCTTCTGTTAGAATCTCTCCGATACCAGCCTTGTAAACATTGGCACCTAACTTAACAGTTACTGAATCCTGCATAATGTTTACAACCTTATAATTATTTACAACATCACCTTTTTTAACAAGGTAATCATTGCCTTCTATATTCAAAATTGCAGATGGACTGAATTTATCAAATAAAATACCTGAAACAACAGTATCCATTACTCTTGCTGCATCAGAATTTTCGTCAACAACTTCAGGCGGCTCTACCAAGCTAAAAGCCGGTACATCTAAAGATGATGAACCGCTTATGTCACGATAAGGTAAAAACGGATTAGCCTTTGTTGTTCCTTGAGGAATTGATATAACATCTTTTTTACCTGTTGCAGCCATTGGAGCAGCTGCAAGCTGTATCAACCCTTCTTCACTAACAGTAACACTTGAGAGCTCTTTATGAGCAGCAACCGCAAACAACCCAAATGCCAGCAATGCAGCTCCACCACATAAAAGAACTTTTTTGTGAAATAATTGTTTTCCTATTGCAGCAACAGCCATAGAGCCCTCTGCAATATTATTTGTGTCCATTTTTTCCAATTTCTTCTTAATATAA
This sequence comes from uncultured Vampirovibrio sp., assembly GCA_910579975.1. Taxonomy (GTDB): domain Bacteria; phylum Cyanobacteriota; class Vampirovibrionia; order Gastranaerophilales; family Gastranaerophilaceae; genus CAG-196. The sequence continues at coordinate 10,158 of CAJTWU010000004.1, read as the reverse complement.
TTGCGCATTTTCATAATATCTTTTTCAGTTGTATCCTCTATCTTATTTAAACAATACAATACAGTTAGTAATATTGTAATCGTATGTTTAGCCTATTTGCTTCTCTTTTTCTTCCAAATTTCAAACAAGCTTTTAAAGCACTATACAAAAACCTAATTTTATCATATCATATTTTCACAATATATCAAGTATTTTTATACTTGGATTAAACAGGTCTCAAAAGAAGCATTATTCTGATATATAAGGAATAAAGGCATAGGCATTAAAATCAAGCGAACCAAAAATCATACGCATAAATGATTTATTATAAGGAATTAATTTAGCAAAATCTATTTCATCTTCACCAAAGTCATCCTTTGTTTCAATTACCTCTGTCTCTCCTTTGAAAAACTGTGATTGATAAAAGGAAACATAAAGTTTTTTATTATCATCTTTTCTTGCAAAAACTTTATAAAAGCCTTTTTCCAAAATCTTTTCACCCAAGATTAAGTTAACAGGTACATTAATCAAAATCCCATCTTCTGCCTTATTCCTTAAATCCGGTATTTCATTAATCTCCTTTTCCGGATTTAATTCATTATGAAGACTAGTTCCGCCACCACTTATTTTTTTTATCTTTTTCTTTTTTTGCTTTTCTTCTTTTTGTTTCTGATTTGACTCTAATGCCTCCATAACTTGTTCAAATTCTTTATTCGTAATAGATTTTTGACCGTCCCACATACGTTCAACACTGCCAAAATCATCCCAGCCTTCAGCAAAAACAGGAAAGGCAAATACAAAAAGCACTATAAATAAAAAGCTCTTTCTCATAATAATAGTTTAACCGTAATTACAAGAAAGTAAAGTATAAATTTATATGTTATAATAATTCCAATGAAAACTTTTATACAAAATTATATTAAAAAATCTAAAGAGACTAAAGAGCTTATTTTAAAAAATGAAACAATTATTTCTGAAATTGAAAAAATAGCCTTAGCAATAATTGAAGCATATAAAAACAACAAAAAAGTTTTAATAGCTGGAAATGGAGGTTCAGCAGGCGATGCCCAACATCTTGCAGCTGAACTTGTATCTAAATTTCTGCTCGAAAGACCAGCTTTAAGCGCGATTGCTCTTACAACAAATACGTCGATTTTAACATCTGTCGGCAATGACTATGACCACGAGCTTGTTTTTGCCCGCCAAATAAGTGCTCATGCACACAATGGCGATATATTTATTGCAATTTCTACATCAGGAGAATCAAAAAACATTATCAGAGCAATTGAAGAAGCTAAAAAACAAAAAATGATTATAATTGGACTAACAGGACAAAATTCTGCAACAATTGATACAATGTGTGACTATATAATAAAGGTACCGTCTTCTGAAACTCCTATTATACAAGAGTCCCATATAATGATAGAACATCTTATTTGTGCCTTAATAGAAAAACAGCTATATAACTAAAAAGCCTTGCTACTAGCAAGGCTTTTATTTAATCTATTGTGCAAACTCACCCGAGTAAAAGGCACTCAGGCTCGCAAGCCGATGTTGCTTTTCTGCAACTTTCTCAATGTTTTGCTTGATTTCATCAAGCTCTCTTAGTAATGTGTTCAAATCTTTACGTCGTTTGCTCTCTAAGCGGTCCTCCTTAGCTACCTGTTCGTGCTTGCATTCCTCTAAATCGACTTCTATCCAATTTGGAGAAAAGCAGTTATTTTTGAAATCTTTTTTATTCGACATACATATCCCTCATAAGGTTAATTAAACTGAATTTGACTTTAAACGACTTACAAAATTTTTCACAATCGTTTCAAAGTTATTTGCAGCTTTTTTGCATTCTAAATAATCTTTCTTTACTTCCTGATACTCCTTTGAATTGAAATTAAATGCGGTCATTTCTGAATATTCAATTAACATTTCGTATTCATTGTGTGCCATAAAACATACCTCTTAATCAACAGCCATACACTTTTGTGTTTTGCTTTCTTATCTCTAACAATATGTATAACGGCACATTTTTTTAAAACTTTAGAGGTAATTGTTTTATTGTTACATTTCTTTACACTAACGACCTATTTCAGTAGCTTTAGCAGCCATTGAACGTGAAATATTAATTAATGCGAGGTTAGCTTCATAGGCTCTTTGTGCCATAATCGCATCAGCCATATCAACCATTGCATTTACATTTGAAGCTCTTATATACCCATTTGCATCAGCATCAGGATGACCAGGAGAATAAATTCTATCACCGACCGTCGGGTCTTCAACACATCCATTAAAAACAACTCCGCCTTGAAGATAAGGTAAAGTACCAGAACCAAAAACATCTTCTTTCATTACATTCATTAAGCCATGAAAAGAAATATCTTCAGAGGCATTAAGAACAGGTATTCTTCTAACATAATTAGGAGTATCAATATTTGCGATGTTTTTTGCATGGATATCAAGTCTTAATCCATGTGCTTTTAAGGCATGTGAGCCTATATTCATTGATTCTAAGATACTCATGGTTTACCTTCTTTCAACTAGTAGTTTTACTTACCGACATTTATTGCAGTTTTCATTTGTGTAATAATATTTGACATTCTTCGAGTTGCCATTGTATACATCAAAGAATTTCTTTGAACCTCTGATAATTCTTCAGCAATATCGATTTCTTGTTTTTGCCTATCCTCAATAACCCCCGAAGGACCAAGAGCTGTAGACAATTTTGTTTCTATCGGGCTATTCATACTTCCAAGATATTGAGAGAAATCAATATCTTTTCTAACATAACCCGGGGTATCAACGTTAGCAATGTTTGAACCCAAAGCGCGCTGTCTTTGTGAAATCAAATCAAGCATTAATGTTGTTTTACCCATTGCATCTAAACTTGTAAATGTCATACTTTATCCTTTTATTCTCTTATGTTAATAGACTTATTATACATATCATCTGCAACTTTCATAAGGTTCATACTTGCAATCATAGAAGTATTCAGCCTCATAAGCTCATTCATTTCATCATAGATATTTGTATTAGAAACCTCTGTTGCATACTGTTTAATCTGTTGGTCTTCTTTTACAATTTTTGCTTCACCGGACTCTGAAGTCACAACCATTTTGTTATTATGTCCTTGCTCCAGATTTTCCGGAGAGTCAAATTGCACGATAGGAATTGTTCCTATCTTTTCAGGCAAAGAGCCGGAGTTATCATAATTAATAACATCACCATTCGGTTTAATCTCAAATTTATAAGAATTTGCCGGGATTTTTATTCCATCGCCAACCATCCAATCATCAACTGTAACAAGATAACCGTTTGCCCCACGTTTTAGGGAACCATCTCTCGTGTATTGGATTTCTCCATCAGGTGAAACTACAGGTATATAACCTTCTCCGTCAATTGCAATATCATATGGATTTGTACTTATTCTAATAGAACCTTTTAACGCATTTGTTCTGATGGCACCATCAACATAACCATCCTCACGAAGCATTTGTTCAAAACGGTTTGTTTTATATGCTACTGTATTATAGTTTGAAAGGTTATTGGCAATATGACCGAGTCTTTCAAACTGCATTGTAGTATTATTTATATTTTTTCTTACAACGGCTTGCATATTATACATAATCTAATTCTCCTATGAAGCTGAACCCAGCTGGCTGATAACTTTTTGCAAATTAGAACTTTCCAGCAAGAAAATCTGACGATTAGCTTCAAAGTTTCTAACAACAGGTTTTATTGCCATAAACTCATTTTGAAGCACTACGTTAGAATGCTCATTATAGCCTTGTTTAACATCAGGACTTAAAACTGCCATACCGTTAGAGTCAACAATTCCAAGATAACCGGCTTCTAAAAGTTCATTTGAAGTCTTATCATAAACACTAACTTTACCTTTGGAGTTAACAACAACCTGAGTAGCATTTTCAGGAAGCACGGGAAGTCTTATTGGCATACCGGCATCTGATAACACTGCATTGTCTTCTAAGTCCAAAAGGTTTCCCAATTTATCCAACTTAAAACGACCGTCGCGTGTAAGCCTTACACCTTCAGGTGTTTGGATTTGAAAATATCCTTTATTCGCTATTGCAATGTCAAGCGGGTTTTGTGAAGTCATAATACGACCAGGCTCGTCATCAATTGTTGAAGAAAGCCCGTGGATACCTAGATATTCAGTAAAAGCTGAAATAACAGGCTCGCGTCTTTGAAAACCTACTTTGTCAAAACCTGTAACATTTTCGTTAATCATTCCAAGGACTTCACTCTGAACATGCATTGCACGTATAGAAGCTTTCATACCTTGTTCACAAAATCTTACGCCACCATTGATTTGCATATAGTTACCTCATTTCTCCCATGATAATCGGTCGATTTGACATATTACTTTAATAAATCCAAATAAAATCATCCGATTATAGGAGTAGTAAAGTTATAATTATTTTTTTTGATAAGTCAAGGAAATAACAGTTATGTTGACAATAAAAAAATAATTATGTAAATTGAAAAAATGATTATCAGACAATTTGACAATGAGGATATTAAATCTGCCGGTAAGCTAGCCAAACTAACCTGGGGAAATTTTTATACACAAGAAAGTATTGAACTTCAAAACTTTATATATAATTTTATGGTTAAATATTATGATGTAAACCGCAATTACTCTTTTAGTATATTGGAAGAAGATTTAAAAGGTTTTTTATTAGCATTTACTAAAAATGACAAATACAAATCAGAAAATTTTGAAAATGAAATTGAGATTTTACAAAATAAAGAAGAACAGAAAATAGCAATAGATTTATTTAACTATCTGGAAACTTGCGGTAATGAAATCAAAAATATAATAGGAAATAATGATATAATTTTAGGCTTGTTTGTAAGTATTAAAAAAGGTTGTGGAAAGTTATTACTATCAAATCTTATTAAGACCTGCAAAGAAAATAATATAAAAAATATCTATCTATGGACTGATACAACTTGCGACTATCAATATTACAAAAAAAATAATTTTTTTCAGTGTAAAGAATTTGAAACTATTGTAAATCAAAAAACTATCAAAACTCTTATATATAAAAAAGAGGTGATTTAATTTAACAATAAAAAAAGAGGGTTAAAATCAACCCTCTTTTTTATTAAAATTTACGCCTGCCGCGATTCGAACGCGGGACCCTCTGCTTAGAAGGCAGATGCTCTATCCAGCTGAGCTACAGACGCATATCTGTTGTCTTCGTAAATTAGAATAACACATCAAACTTTTTTTGCAAGTTTTTTTAAAATTAAGCCTTGAAAAATTCTACCCAACGTATTAAATCCGATATTTCATAAGGTTTTGGCAAATATAAATCTGCTCCGGAATCCAAAATTGCAGATTTATTATGCAAGGTAGTAGTTACTATAACCTTCGTATTAACAAAATTCTGCAAACTTTTTAATTTGCGCAAAAATTCTAAGTTTTCTAAATTTTCTCCACTATCTAATACAATTACAGCTGGCTGTATAGCAGATTCTAAAATTAATTCGGTCTGAACTTCGTACCCCTGTAACTCAAGCGCGGTTCTGATTAAATATTCAAGAGACTCATCGGGCTCATATATATATACATTTTTATTACTGACTTCTGCAATAACAGAGTCAACTCCAGTCAACCTAACTCTCTCTATAGCATAATTTGAACCACTTGGAATTTTTGCAAGTTTTTTTACAGCACTTAATCTTTCTAATAAAACATCTACAGATGAGATAAGATTAAAGTTATCCAGCACACCACCGATTAAAATTGAAACAAAATTAGCTCTCATACCGGCATATCTTTCTCCTTTAAGAACCATATATCCCTTATGCGCATCTTCTTCTGAATAAAACTTTGGTGCAACAGTATCAAAGGCAAACACCAGAAATTCAGCTAATTTTTCTGCACTAAACCTATTTGTTACAATTACAAAATCCTTTTCATTAAGCTGTCCGATAAAATCATTCTCATCCAATGCTGATTTAACAATGGCAACAAAAGTTTGAATAATTTTATCAGCTGCGACTTCTGTATAAACCTCTTTATAATCATTCAAATTTTCTATACCAACAAGCAAAACTGATTGACTATTAGAAACCAAGACACGTTTTAAAGATTTTCTTACATATTTTGCATTTGGAAGCAAAGTCTTATTATCTAAATTAGACTCAATATCCCTTCTTAAATGTGCTCTAACTCGAGTCTTAAACTCTTCAATATTAACAGGTTCACTTAAAAAATCATCTGCTCCGCTTTCCAGAACACAAATTCTATCTTCATAATCAGCGGATTTTGATAATGCCACAATCACCGGACGCGTGTTATAGGTTAAAGCTCTAATTTTTTCACAAAAACCGACAAGAGACTCTTCGATACTATCAGAAACAATAATCATATCAGGTTCAAGATTTTGGATAGCATTTATCCCGTCTTTCAGTGTACGGGCTATAACCGTATTAGCTTCTAATGTATCAATACATTTTTTATACTTTGTAGGAAGCTCTTTTCTTTTATCAATAATCAAGACTGTTGAGAGCATCTCAAAACCTCCTCTTGATTATAAAACGGGAATTCTATATAAAACTCCGTCCATTTACCTAATTCACTTTTCACACCAATCTTTCCATGCATAGACTTAACAAGATTGCCGGTAATATATAAACCTAAACCATTACCTTGCGTTTTACTTGTCAAATGATTCTCAAGCCTGATAAATTTTTCAAAAACCTTATCAAAATCTTCTTTTTTAATTCCAACTCCAAAATCTTTTACAGTAATTTTTACAAAATCAGAACTTAAAAATGATGTTGTTATTTCTATTTCTTTTTTAGTTTCAGAATATTTACATGCATTATCAATAAGATTTGTCATTATTTGTTGGAACTTTTCTTCATCAAGCCATGCCGGAGGCAAATGAGAATTAAAATGCGAAACAATCTTAAAATCTTTATATTTAAGACTAAGCATTTGAATAACTTTAATGATAGAAGCATTTACATCAACTTTACGAAAAACAGGCTTATCATAACTCATCTTTGAAACAGTCAAAACATTTTCAACTAAATTAATTAATCTGTTTGATTGTTCTTCAATAATTTTGATAAATTTCTTTTTACTTTCTTCATCCAGTTTATCCCACGAAGACAACAAAGTTTGAGAAAACCCCCTGATACTTGTCAGCGGGGTTCTCATCTCGTGTGAAACTGTTGAAATAAATTCATCTTGAATGTTGTTCATAGGTTGACACCTCACCCCAACCCTCTCCTCAAGGAGAGGGGGCAGAGCCCTTACTCCATTTCTTCCATAAACAATTGTTTTGCTTCTTCAATTGCATCAGATAAAACATCTAACTGTTCAGGGGCAAAAGTTACACCTTTTTTAGTTGGAAGCCATGTTGCACCTTCATCAGTTGTATAAAAAATTCTTAAATTAAAATAGCTTTTTCCTCTATATTCTGATACAGAAATTTGTAATTGCTCAGTATCAGTTCGTTCAATAGTTGCTAAAATTTTTGCTTCTGCCATTATCATCTCTCCTTATATTTTACCAGTTATATTTAACTTTAAATCCATCTTTGACAACTCTTGCCGTGCAGTTTGCATTAATTGTAGGATTATCTCCATCACAAGAATTTGAATTTACACCTTCAGGAATTAATTTTCCATCATTACGCAATTCAAATCTAAACCTATCTCTTCCAAATTGATTTGGACGATTTTGTAAACCATTTACATCAATTACTACCTGATTTTGAACAATCGTGTTACGACTTGGATTAACCATTGCTATTAGATTGATATTGCGAGGAACCTGAAGTTCAGCCGGGAATTTATTAAATCTGAATTTAATAGTATTATCAAATCTATTACCACCGCCTTCATTAAAAACTGTAATATTTTTAACACCAATATATGGAGCAAGTCTGTTAAAAGTAAAATCATAATCACCGTCCATAGCCATCAAGGTATCAGCCATAGAAGCTCGTCCCTCTGCTTCCACACTTTCGTTATATGCCTGAATCATGTTTTGACATCCAAGTTCTATCTGTTCAACAGCTTTTCCCAGAATCACACCCGTTTTATCTTTCTGAATTGTTTTAACAAGCTGCGGCATTACAAGAGCGGCAAGAATTCCTATAATAGACATCGCCAGCAATACTTCTGTAAGAGTAAACCCTTTTTTATCTGTTCTTCTCATCAGTACCCTCCAATTTAATTTACTAAATTATAACACAGATTTAATAATTATTAACAATTTGTCTAATGATATTGTTTAGGTTATTATAAGAGTATGAATAAGGGGAAGATTGTTGTAGTCGATGATGAAAGAATAGTTACATCCGCTTTTAGTACGTTACTAAAAGTTGAAGGTTTTTCTGATGCTCATTTTTTCAATAATCCAAAAGAAGCTGTTGAGTTTTTAAAATCTAACACACCGGATTTGGTTATTTCAGACTTTTTAATGCCTGAAATGAATGGTTTGGAATTTTTAAGTGAAGTTAATAAACTTCATCCTGAAGTAAGTAAAATTCTTTTAACAGGTTATGCTGATAAAGAAAATGCTATAAAGGCTATTAATGAAATTGGGCTATACAGATACATTGAAAAACCTTGGAATAACGACGATTTAATTATCAATATTAAGAACGGGATTGAAAGAAGTTATTTACTTTCCCAGCTTCGTCAAAAAATTTCAGAGCTTGAAATTGCAAAAAAAGAGCTGGAAAAATATTCACACAACTTAGAAGAGTTGGTTGAAGAAAGAACTGCTGATTTAAAACAATCTAATGCAAAGCTTGAAGGGATAGTAAATTACTGCGCAGATGGCATACTAATTCTCAACGAAGACGGCATAATCGAACAAGTTAATCCGGCTTGTGAAACACTGATTGGACTTGTAAACAATAAAATTATTTCAGCCTCTGTTGATGATTTTGTATTTAGTAAAAAAACTTTTATCTCAAAAGAATTACATAAATTGGAAGAAAATGAACTTTTCTTGAGAGATTTTTACATTAAAAATCCTTTAAGCAATAATCTTATTCCGGTGGAAATTAGTTTTGCAAGAATTAATCCTGATGAAACATTTAAAAGATTTGTTGGTGTAATAAGAGATGTTACCGAACAAAAGAAAGCAGATAAGCTAAGAGATGATTTTATTGCAACATTAACACATGACTTAAGAACTCCTATATTAGCTGCTATTCAAACACTTAAATTCTTCCTTGACGGAGCACTGGGTGAATTAGATGACAAGCAAAAAATGCTTCTTGCAACTATGCAAAAAAGTAATGAAGACTTGCTGGGACTTGTTAATGCTTTATTAGAAGTTTATAAGTACGATGCTGAAAAATTAATATTGAACAAAACAGATTTTAATATTTATGAACTAACAAAGCTTGTTTACGATGAGCTTAAGCCGCTTGCAGAAAGCAAAAACATAGACTTTTCAATTGATTGTGATAATAAATCAATTGAAATACAAGCTGATAGAAGCGAACTAAGACGGGTTATCTGTAATTTACTCGGCAATGCAATCAGCTATACCCAAGAAAACGGTAAAGTTATTATTACCATTAAAAATGAAGCTAACGACCTAATTTTCTCTGTATCAGACAACGGCTGCGGTATTCCACAGGAAGATATTCCAAATATGTTTCAGAGATTTTCTCAAGGTACGAGCAAAAAGCGTTCAGCAGGAACAGGGCTTGGCTTATACCTTTCAAGACAAATTATTGAATCACATGGCGGTAAAATCTGGTTAGAAAGTACTCTTAACAAAGGAAGCGAATTTTCATTTATCTTAACAGATACAGTAAATGTTATAGGAGCTATACAATGATAAACGTACTCTTAATTGAAGACCACGAACTATACAGAATGGGACTCTCAATGCTTCTTGAAAAAGCAGAAGGTATTAATCTTATTGCAGAAGCTTCTGATGGAGTTGAAGGAGTTAGAAAAGCCCGCGAACTTACTCCAAATGTTATTCTTATGGATATCGGGCTTCCTAATATGGATGGAATAGAAGCAACCAATAGAATTAAAGATTTTTTACCTGAAACAAAAATACTTATTTTTACTTCGCGAGAAAGTGAACATGATGTTTTTGAATCATTCAAAGCCGGAGCAGACGGTTATATTATGAAAGGAGCTTCTCCTGAACAAACCCTTGCAGCTATT
>CAJTWU010000003.1:4037-105686 GCA_910579975.1 uncultured Vampirovibrio sp. | reverse complement strand
AATTGTTAAGATGGTGTATTTTGCAACAGCATCAGCGGGTGGCATTTGGTTCATTAGACAACCAATACATAAACCGCCTACGATGTTAATTATAACGATGATGATACCAGCCATAGTATCACCTTTTACGAATTTCATAGAACCGTCCATAGAACCGAACAAACTTGATTCTCTTTGGAGGTCTTCACGTTTTTTAACTGCTTCTTCAGGAGATATCAAACCGGCGTTGAAGTCGGCATCAATTGTCATTTGTTTACCGGGCATTGCATCTAAGGCAAAACGAGCAGCAACTTCGGCGATACGTTCAGCACCTTTTGTGATTACCATAAACTGTACAACAGTGATAATAAGGAAAATAACACCGCCTACAACCATATTACCACCTGTTACGAATGTTCCAAATGCGTGAACTACTTCTCCTGCATCACCTTTTGATAAGATTAAACGGGTTGAAGCAATTGAGAGTACAAGTCTGAACATTGTACCAATAAGAATAATAGATGGAAATGCCGCTAATTCAAGCGGTTTTTGGACATACAAAGATATCATCAATAAGACAATACCTAAAGTTATATTCAAGCTTATTGAAAAATTGATAACCCAATTAGGCATCTCCATAATAAGGATTAAAACCAGTGTCATTACAAAGAGTGCTAAGAATATTTCTGATATAGGTTTGTTCTGATTTTCTGCCGCCATTTACCTAACCCATGCCCTCCAGAGCCTTCTTAATAATTTCTAATTGTGTATCAATTGAAGCATCTACAATACCGTTGTTCGTTTGGAAAACACATCCGCCTTCTTCAATTGACGGGTCTGCAACGATATTTATTTTTGAATCAATACCGTATTGATAAGTTATGTTTGGAATTGTATCTTTGATGAATTGAACCGCTTGAGGTTTAACTCTTATAATTATTTTAGGTTCATTTTTTGAAACTGTTTTTAGAACATCAACTATTGTGTTCATCAAAACTTGCGGATCTTGCTCAACTTCTTTTTTAATAATCTTTTTTGCAATATCAACACTAATTTCAAGAATATCAGGTGCTATATATTCAAAAACATCTTTTTGTGCACCCATAAATTGGGCAAGATTGTTTCTGAAAACTTCTAAATCTGTATTTGCTTTTTCTAATCCGGCTCTGTAACCTTCTTCAAAAGCCGATTTTTTTATGTTTTCAGACTCTTCTTGAGCGCGGGAAACAAGATTTCTATCATCAATTCTTCTGTATCCGCGTCTTCTTGAACCGCGTCTACGCTCTTGTCTTTGGGTAAAATCAATATTTTCGATATCAAAAAGGTCAACATCCGGTTCTTTTGGAGGTTCAGGCTGAAATTCTTCCTGTACTGTTTCTTGAACTTCAGGCTCAGGAATGTTTTCAACAAGATTTGAACCGTTATCTATAGCCGGTTCTTCTATCTTTTTAGCAATTCCTTTCCCCAAATTCCTTTTTTTAATTATCATATTTTATATTATACGCTCTCTTCAATATATTCTGCAACTATTCCAGCAACTCTTAACGGAAGGTTTCCAAATTCTCCGTCATACGCTTGAGATATAAATCTTTTTACAAGCGGACGTTCGTTTTTAAGCACTTTTTCGATTTTTTCACGCGGATTAGTTTTGTAAAGGTGTAATAAATCTGCAAGAACATTTTCTTGTGTAAGTTTCTTCTTGATAGGAAGTGATTTTTTCATCTCACTTAAGCATTCTGCAACTAAATCTCCGTCAAGATGTGACTCTAAATCCGCCATATTCATATATTGAGAAATGACAAGAGAATCGTTGGAGTCAAATTTATTAAGTATGGTTGTAACCTTGTCTTGAGAAAGAACTTTTAGCAGCAATGCAAGTGACATAAGTTTCATTTGCTTGTTACTTATACCTTGAGTCATATTTGCAAGAGCCGCTGCTCGTTCTTTTTCTGCTTTTTGTTGAGCTCTTTTATCTTCACGTGCTTTCTGGGCTTTTTCAGCATTTTTACTGGACTCTTCAATCATTTCTTGTTGACGTCTTTGAGCTTCTGCTTGAGCTTGTTGTGCCATTGCATCAATATTTGATTGGTTTTCTGCACGGTTTTTAATTTCTTCGTTAATAACACCTTTTTGTTCAAGTTCTTCAATGCTTTGTTTGTAGACTTTTACTACATGATGTTCAACTGCTTGTAATAATTGTTCTTGAGGAATTTTACGTATCATTGCCTGTTTGGCAACTTCAAAGATAGTAAATGCGATTTTTTGCATAATACTATCCCAGTATTGTGGAAGGATACCTGAATGCACAAGGTCAACAGATTTATGGAAAGACCATTCTGCAATAACCTGTGTAATAAAGATTGCTTGTTCAGCGTTTAGCTCAAGAGCTGTATCATTATATAAAGCTTCACCGGCAAGCATTGTAAAATTGCCAAGAGTTTTAACAATATATTCTTTTTCAAAATCTTTTAAATCTGCTGGTACGAGATCCTTGGCTTGTTCCGCCATGGATGCTGCAAAACCTTTATAATCAAAACCTTCTATTGGCATATTTAAATTCCCCTACCCCGTTTGGATAAATATTATTGTTCAATCCAACTTCTAATTCTTTCACCGGCTTCAGCTTCATCGACACCTTCAAACTCGCGTTTTAGTTCTCTTAAAGCATCTCTGATATCAGCTCCTGATGTTCTAATTTGTGGTCTGCTTTGTTGTTCTAATAAACCTTGCTGAAGCTGTGATTGTTTTTCGATTAAGCTTGCTGCATTTGCACTCAAATCTTTGATTTGCTGTTCTTGAGCCGCATTCTGCTCTCTTAATCTAATCATTTCCTCTTCTTGAGCCGCTTTTGCAGCTGCTATTTTTTGAGAAAGTGCTTTGTGCCCGAAGAATAAGCCACCGGCAAGTAGTGCTACAGCTAACCACCAAGGATTACCGTGCTCTGCTTTAATTGGAGCTTTTACATTTTTATCACCAGCCATAAATGGATCTAAACTTTCTGCAAATGCAATTGTTACATTATCAGCACTTGCTTTAGGGCTTGCCGCATTTGCAACAAGTTCTTTTAATTCTTCAAGAGTTAATTCTACAGGAAGCGCATCTTTTTCTAATGTCACGGCAATTGAAATTTCTTCTAAAACGCCCGGTGACATATACTCATTTGTTTGAACTTTGGTTACGCCAAACTGGGTTTCGCGTGCAGTTCTAGAATAACTTCTGTTTTGAGAAGAATCTGAACTTCCAGCCGGTAAGCCGTTTGGAAGATAAACGCTTACGGCATTTGTGTTTTTATTAACATCTTGAGTTTGGTCGCCCAATCCTTCAGAGAAAGTCTGTTCGTTTACAGCTGTTTTTCTTGTCGGATCGTATTCAATTGTAAATCTTTCTACAGGAGCTTGTTTCAAGAATGTTGAAACTGTTGCAACATACTTACCTGAACCGATTAATCTGTTCAATTGAGCAGAAACTTTTTCCTGCATATATTTATCATTTTCACGAAGTCTGTCAAGCATTTCTGATTGTGCATCAACAAGACTGTTGTAAACGTGACCGTTTGTATCTGTAATTGAAATGTTTTCGGAAGTTAGGCCTGAAACACTTCCTAAAAGAAGGTTTGAAACAGCTTTAATTTTACCCATATCAAGAACTTGTCCTACGGAAACTGTTAATTGTACGGTTGCTGTTACAGGTTTTTGCATAGATGAAAACATTGTTTGTTCAGGAATTGAGATGAATACGGAGGCGTTTTCAATCCCGTCAATTCTCTTGATTAAACGTGCAAGTTCACCGTTCATAGCACGAACAAGACGTATTCTTTTATCTTCTTTTGTAGAAGTAAAATCACCTTTATCAAAAACTTCTAAGCCTACATTCTGGTCATACAAACCGCTTTCAACGATAATCATAAGTGCTTTATCGCGCTGTTCTGTTGTACATTTTTTCATCCCGGTAGTACAGTCGCCTTTTTTAAGTTTTAAAACAGATTTTGTACCGTCAACACTTCGTGCTAGTACAATACCGTGTTTTGCCAAAAGAGCCTGGATTTCGAGAGCTTTACCAAGGTTATCTGTGGTAAGGATATCAACATCTTCTTTTAAAGGTTCATTACTTACTTCTATAGCGTCTGATTTTGAATCTTTGGAGCCTGCAAGAGCACAAATGATTGAAATAGCAAGTATTAGCACAATACCGCCTACAATTATTGCTAAAACCATTTTATTTTGTAATAAACTCTTTAAGTCCATATATCCTTCCCTATATCATTATACACATATATGCCGTTATTGAGAAGCCTAAATCTGTAATTGCATAATTTTATCATACGCTTGGATGACTTTACCCACAGCAGTGGTTGCAACTGTAATACTGATTTCTGCTTTGGACATTGCGGTCATAACGTCGTGTACATCTACGTTTTCATTACCCATCATTGCATCTTTTAACAGGTTATCAGGTGCGTTCATTTCTGTATTAAGATTTTCTACTAATCCGGACATTACACTGGAAAAATTAGCAGTTGAAGGTTCTTCCACACGGTTCATACGTGCTGATGGAATATCATAGCCCCAAGAATCAAGTTTTGTGTGTTGTATTCTTGCTTCTAAATCATATCTTGGATAAAAACCATTAAACATATTGCACCTCTTTATTTTATTTATCGGATGATTTTGAATTTGGTTTATCTTTTTGAACAGAAATCATACATATGCAGTATCTGTTTAATTATTATTAAAGATTTGTCAATCTTTGACGAAGAAGTGATTACTATGAATTTACATGAAGAATGCTTACTTAAATATTTACAAAACCCTGTGGATTTATTTCGCTCAACAGAAATGTTGAAACTAAACAATGCTCTTATTGAAAAAGGGGCTTTTACTAACCTTGCAAAAAAAGGGCAAATTAACTATACTGCTAATAGAATATAAGAATACGGGGAGTTATTTTAATGAAAAATATTATCAAGACAAAGTGGTTTGTTTTTGGAACTTACTTGTTACTTGTTATGGCAACACTTTTAATAGGTTTTGTGCTTTTACAGAATAACAGAACTTTGAAAAATGTTATTACTTCTTTCTTTGAAGTTGCCGAAAACCGTTCATTTGATTATAGACAAACTCTAAAGATTGCACATAAACAGCCTGTTCCAAATAAAGACATAGTATTTTTAGCCATTGATGATGCAAGTCTTGAAATGCTATGGGATAAATATGGTGAATGGCCTATTCCACGCAATGTTTATGCTGATATGATTAACCATATTGAATCTCAAAAACCACAGGCTGTAATTTTTGATTTAATGTTTATAAAATCAATGCGTACGACCGGAGAGGCCGATAACGCATTGATTAATGCTATGAATAGTTATGATAATATTTATACAGGAATGACATTTGATAATCAGCCTACTGATGTAAGGCTCCCTGTTGAACTTCCTGAACGTTTAAAGCTGAATTTAGTGAATAATTCTGATGTTAAAATAAAATATAGTTATACAAATTGCAGACCAATTTTAAAAGAACTTATTAACGGAAAAGTCAATATAGGTTCAACTAATGCTCAAAGAAATAGTGATGGTATCATAAGAGCGTTCTCTCCGATTATTAACTATAAAGAGGATTACTATCCGCTGCTTTCTTTTGGTGCTGCAAGTAAATATGTTTCATCAGAAGTAAAAAACTTTACTATAGATAAAGATAGAAATTTATTGGTTGGTGATACAAGAATTCCTTTGACAAAAGATGGAGAAGCTATTTTAAACTGGTATGGCAAAAGTGGAACACATACTGTTTATCCGATGTTTAAGCTTGTAAAAGAAATGGAAGCTAATGTTCACTCTTTAGATTTTAAAGACAAGGTTATTATTATTGGAACCAGTGCTATGTCTTTACAGGATAATAAAAGTGTGCCTGTACAAGAAGGAGTGTATCCTGGAGCAGAAGTTCATGCTACCTTCTTTAATAATGTTTTAGATAATAATTTTATTAAACAGACTTCAACCGGTGTTAATATGCTTATCCTTCTAGGAGTTGTGGCTATTGTCGGATTAATTGTTATGTATTCTGCTTCAACTGTATTTTCGGTTCTTTCGACAATATTATTTATGATAGCCTATCTTTTAGTTTCGTATTATTTAATGAGCGGGGCTAATCTTTGGATACCTGTTGTTTTACCGACAATTGCTATTATGATTGCCTTTGCGCTATCTTATCTTGCAAAATATTTAATTAAATCAAGAGATTTTGAGTATCAATATAAACTTGCAACTGTTGATGGTTTGACTGAATTATATAATCATAGATATTTTCAGGATGCTTTGAGAAATCAAATTGAAACATCAAGACGTTATGGTCAACCGTTTTCATTAATTATTATTGATATCGATTTCTTTAAGAAGTTTAATGATACTTATGGTCATCAAGCTGGGGATGCTGTGTTGAAACAAGTTGCTCAAACCTTAAAGAAAAATTCACGAACTACTGATTTTGTTTGCAGATATGGTGGTGAAGAAATGAGTATTATTTTGCCTAATACAGCTAATCAGGAAGCAGTTAATAACGCTAACAGACTTTGTAAAGCAATAGCAGAGAGACCGTTCCAGCTAAATGCGACTGAAACAGGTAATGTTACAATAAGCTTAGGAGTTTCGACTTTTCCTGATAATGCTCAAACAGCGCAAGAGTTGATTGAGTATGCAGATAAAGGTTTATATTACGCAAAAGAACACGGCAGAAATCAGGTCGGAAAGGTAGAATAGTAAGAATGCAAAAACAAATAAATACAACGGTCTTTTTCTTAGTTTTGCTTATTGCTGGATTAATAGTCTTACCTTTAATGAATCCTTTATCAGAAACTATGACTTGTTCTTCTGATAAAGTATGTAAAATTAAACAAAGTTTTTGGGGTGGTATAACTTTTAATAAAAGAATTAAGGTTAAAGAAAACACTAATTTCGATATAGTTGAACAAAGACGAGAAATATGGGGAAAAAGGGGCAGTGTCCGAAGAGTAACTTCAACTCATTTTTATTATCAAATCAAAATTAATAATAAAAAAATATTTATAAAGCCTTATATTGAAGATGTTTTTAGTGGAATAGAACACAATGGTGATAATGCTTCTAGAAGATTGTGCGCAAAAGAGCTTCAAGAGTTTTATTTATATAAAAATGGAGAAAAACCTTCTTATACTATATCAAGTGGCGCATCTGATTCTGAACTAAAATTTTTTGCAATTTTATGGATTGTTGTAATGAGTGTGTTATTATTATGGTCAGTATTTGATAAAGATGCAGGACCTGAGACAAAAAATGAAATAGAGTTTTTGTCTAAAAAAGGAAAATAAAATGGAAGTAAAAATAATCGGTGCCGGTCTTGCCGGTTCAGAAGCGGCTTTACAGCTTGCAAAACGAGGAATAAAAGTAAAATTATATGAAATGAGACCTGATAAAACCACAGGAGCTCATGTTGGTTCTGATTGTGCAGAATTTGTTTGTTCAAATAGTTTAGGCTCATCTGATATTACTAATGCGAGCGGACTTCTCAAGAAAGAAATGGAAGTTTTAGGCGGAGAATTAATAAAAATAGCTATTGAAAATGCTGTTCCAGCTGGAAATGCCTTGGCTATTGCAAGAGAAGATTTTTCAAAAGCCGTTACAAAAAGGATTGAAGAAGAGCCTAATATTGAGTTAATCAGAGAAGAAATAACAGAAATTCCTGAAGGAAATGTTATTATTGCTTCAGGACCATTAACGAGTGATGTATTAGCAGAAAAAATAAAAGAGTTTACTAAAAGTGAACATCTTCATTTCTTTGATGCGATTGCTCCGATTGTAGAAGTTGACTCAATAAATTTTGATAAAGCATTCTGGGCTTCAAGGTACAATAAGGGCGAAGCTTCTTATATTAATTGTCCGTT
Organism: uncultured Vampirovibrio sp.; assembly: GCA_910579975.1. GTDB lineage: Bacteria > Cyanobacteriota > Vampirovibrionia > Gastranaerophilales > Gastranaerophilaceae > CAG-196. The sequence continues at coordinate 97,790 of CAJTWU010000003.1, read as the reverse complement.
AAACAAAGAAGAGTATGAAAAGTTTTATAATATTCTAATTAATGCACCTCGCATTGAACAGCATGAAATAGATAAGAAATCAAAATTCTTTGAGTCTTGTTTACCAGTAGAAGTTCTTGCTTCACGCGGCGTTGATACACTACGTTTTGGACCTATGAAACCGGTCGGACTTGTGGATGATAGAACAGGAATTGAAAATTATGCTGTAGTGCAGCTTAGACAAGATAATTCTGCAAAAACATTGTTTAATCTTGTAGGTTTTCAAACTAACCTGAAATGGGGTGCTCAAAAAGAATTGCTTCAGTCAATTCCAGGGCTAGAGAACTGTAATATTGTACGTTATGGAGTTATGCACCGTAATACTTTTATAAACAGTCCGGCTGTTCTTAATTCAACATTGGAAGCAAGGGAGCGCAAAGGATTGTTCTTTGCCGGACAACTTACAGGAACTGAAGGTTATACAGAGTCAATTGCAACAGGCATGCTTGCCGGTATAAATATGGCTAAAAGAATTTTGGGTGAGGAACCTGTTGTCCTTCCAGAAATTACAATATTAGGAGCTCTAACACGTTATATTTCAGATTCAGAACACACTCAGTTTCAGCCTATTAATTCAAATTGGGCGCTTGTTCCTCCAATTGAGCTTCCTAAAAAAGAACGTAAGAATAAAAAGCTTAAAAATGAACTTTTAGCAAAAAGAGCTCTGGAGTCATTGGAGAATTTTGTGATATAATCGATTTATTAATGGGAGGGGATATGATGAATTTAGAAAATATTAAAAAAACAGATGCTGATATAGCACAATATATAGAAGAAGAACTTAAGCGCCAACAGACAACAATAGAGCTGATTGCTAGTGAAAACTTTACTTCCCCTGCTGTTATGGAAGCTTGTGGAACAGTTCTTACAAACAAATACTCAGAAGGTAAGCCTCATAAGCGTTATTATAATGGTTGTGAAGTTATTGATAAAATTGAAGAACTTGCTCAAAAAAGAGCATGTGAACTTTTTGGGATGGCTCATGCTAATGTTCAGCCTCACGCTGGTGCTCAAGCAAATATGGCTGTATTTTTAGCAGTTCTTAAACCAGGTGATAAAGTTTTAGGAATGGATTTATCAAACGGCGGACATTTGAGTCACGGCTCACCTGTTAATTTTTCAGGTATGTACTTTGATGTAAAGAGCTATGGTGTAGATGAAAACGGTAATATTGATTATGAAGATGTTCGTAAAATGGCTCAAGAACACCAGCCAAAATTGATTATTTGCGGTGCTTCAAATTATTCTAAAGTAATCGATTTTAAAAAGTTTAGAGAAATTGCCGATGAAGTCGGTGCATATCTGCTAGCTGATATTGCTCATATAGCAGGGCTGATTGCCGGCGGAGTCCACCCGTCTCCGGCTGGTTACGCGCATTTTGTAACAACTACAACACATAAAACTTTAAGAGGACCTAGAGGCGGTATTATTATGTGTGACGAAGAATTTGCTTTGATGATAGATAAAGCAGTATTCCCTGGAACTCAAGGCGGACCGTTAGAACATATTATAGCCGGTAAAGCAGTTGCACTTAAAGAAGCAATGCAGCCTGAATTTAAAGAATATGCTAAACAAATTGTTAAAAATGCAAAAGCATTGGCACAAGGACTTCTTGATGAAGGTTTGGATATAGTTGGCGGTATGACTGAAAACCATCTTATGACTCTTGATTTAAGAAAAACAGGTAAAACTGGCAAGGATATGGCAAATATCTTAGAAAGAGTTGGTATTACAGCTAACAAAAATACTGTTCCAAACGACCCTCAAAGTCCGTTTGTTACAAGCGGTATCAGATTAGGTTCTGCTGCTATGACAACACGAGGATTTAAAGAAAATGATATGAGAGAGGTTGCAAGAATTATTGCTGAAGCAATCAAAAATTCTGAAAATGAAGAAGTTTTGGATAAGCTAAGAAAAGAGTCTTTGAAGCTTTGCGAAGCTCATCCGTTATACTAGCTTCTCTTGCACTCTCCTTGAGGAGAGGGGTAAGGAGAGGTGTCGAAATTTAACAAAGGACAAATTATGATTATTAAACTTACACAAGCACATATTTTAGGAGCATTTATTTCTTATTTATTAGGAGTATTTATAGTTCCGTTTGTAATTGATTTTTCACAGAAAGAAGGACTTGTCGATGTGCCTAATGAGAGAAAAATTCACAAAAACCCAATTTCACGTTTGGGCGGGGTTGCAATTTGGACAAGTACAATGCTTACTTTTTTGTGTCTTGTCTTGTTAAGTTATTATCCTTATGGAAGCTTACTTTCTGGTATTTTGCTAGGCGGATCGTTAATGTTTCTTTTAGGCTTAATTGATGATATTTATAATTTGGATGCGAAATTTAAGCTGATAATTCAGCTTTCAATAGCAACTATAGTTTATCTTCTAGGTGTAAAAATAGATACGTTATTTAATCCTTTTGGAAGCGCAATTAATTTAGGGATTTTTTCATATCCAATTACTGTACTATGGATTGTGGGAATTTCTAATGCTGTTAACTTTATAGATGGAGTAGATGGACTTGCCGGTTCTGTTATTACGATTAACTCAATAACTCTTGCCTTAATTGCTGCTGCAATGTCTCCGGCACAACCAATAACGGCTTTAATCGGTTTTATTCTCGCCGGTTCAATGCTCGCTTTTTTAACTTTCAATTTTAATCCGGCAAAAATATTTATGGGCGATTCAGGTGCATTATTTTCAGGATTTTTACTTGCAACTTTATCAATTGCCGGAGTTATGAAAGGTGCAACATTGGCAATTTTGTTGCCGTTCTTGGTTCTTGCTGTACCTATTATGGATATCACTTATTCTTCTCTTAGAAGAATAATGAAAGGAAAATCTCCATTTGTTGCGGATGCTGAACACATTCACCACAAGCTTTTAAAAGCCGGTTTTTCTCAAAAGAAAACTGTAGCAATTCTAACATCTGTTGCGATTGTTGGCGGTGCTGCTGCGACATACTTTACAGGGACTTTAAAGCACTATTTTTTATATATTGCAGTATTATTGTTTATTATGATTGTTTTAAGCATAATTAGTGTTTTAACAAAGCATAGAGAAGATTCTTAATAAAAACTTTATACCATTTTTTATTCAAGTTTTATAATAAGTACTAGAGGTATTAATATGAGTATTTTTGAAGCAGGCATGATGGTATGCTTTGGCATAAGTTGGCCAATTGCAGCGTATAAGACATATAAAGCTAAGTGTGTTAATGGTAAAAGCTTTGCCTTTTCCAGCCTAATTTTAGTGGGTTATATTTGTGGAATAATGCATAAATTATTCTTTTATAGAGATTGGGTCATTTGGCTATACTTATTTAATATGCTATTTTTAATTATTGATATGATGCTTTATTGTAAATATAAGAGTTGCAAATAAAAAAGCGGTTTTTGTAAAACCGCTTTTTTGAATATCCTTGTGCAAATTAACGTTTGCTGAATTGGAATCTCTTACGAGCTTTCTTTCTACCATATTTCTTACGTTCTTTAACACGAGCATCACGAGTAAGAAGTCCTTCTGATTTAAGAACAGTCTTGTATTCTTCGTTAGCTTTAAGTAAAGCTCTTGAAATACCATGTCTGATAGCAGCTGCTTGAGCAACAATACCGCCGCCTACAGCTTTTACTCTTACATCATATTTTTCTTGAGTTTCTGTTAAAACAAGTGGTCTGTAAACCATCATTTCAACAGCCGGCATGTTGCCAATATAAGCTTGTAATGTTTTACCGTTTACGAAAATTCTGCCTTTGCCTTTTACTAATTTAACAACAGCAACAGCACATTTTCTACGTCCGGTAGCCATAATGATTTCTTTATTATCTGCCATTATTTAGACTCCTTTCCAAGAACGATTGGTTTTTGAGCTGCATGCGGATGTTCTGAACCACAGTAAACTTTAAGTTTGTTGAATTGTTCTGCGCCTAAAGTATTGTGTTGTAACATACCTTTAACAGCTTTTTCAATCAATTTAGTTGCGTCTTTTTCTCTAACTTCTTTAACAGAAGCAGATTTAAGCCCACCTGGGAATCCAGTGTGGTGATAATAAATTTTATCAGTTTCTTTATTACCTGTAACAACAACCTTTTCTGCGTTGATAACGATTACGAAATCGCCTGTATCTACGTTAGGTGTATATTCAGGTTTGTTTTTTCCTCTTAAAATGTTTGCAACACGAACTGCTAAACGACCAAGTACTTCGCCTTCAGCATCGATTACATACCATTTTCTTTCAACTTCAAGAGGTTTTGCTGAATATGTTTTCATCATATCTATATTGTCCTTCTTTAGTATTCTACTTTCATTAATGTTAATCCATACGGACTAACTGTTCTTCCCGCCTTGCGGCGGTCACGTGCCTCTAAAACCATTTTCATGTGCTCTGGAGGCAAATTATGTCCTTCCATTTCCAGAAGAGTACCGACTATTGTTCTTACCATATTATAAAGAAATCTGTTTCCTTCTATATGAATAAGAACCCTATCACCTTGTTTTTCAACTTCGGCTCTGGTAATTAAACAAACTTTGCTCGGGTTAAGCGTTCCAGAACTTTTAAAACTTGAAAAATCATGTTCTCCCTTTAAGAAGTCCAAAGCGCATTGCATACGCTTCACATCTAAATCGTATTTTACTCTTAAGATATCACTATCAAACGCCTGTTTATACTTACGATTGATTATTTCATATTTGTAATATCTACTCTTTGCAGATTTTTGAGCATGAAACGATTGGTCTACAATTCTCAAGTTATTAACTGATATATCATCAGGCAAGATTTCGTTCATTTGATAGATAAACTTTGAAGCAACAATTGTTTTCTCATAATCAAAATGAACGACTTGTCCTAATGAGTTTACACCTTTATCAGTTCTTCCGGAGAAGATTGTTTTAATCGGTCTGTTATTTATTTGAGTCTTAGACTCTAACAATGTACAAATTACTTTCTCTAATTCGCCCTGTATGGTTTTTCCTATTTCTTTGCCGCTTTCAAATTGAATTTGGCTTCCGTCATAATTTTTACCACGGTACTGGACGTCAAGAGCGTAGCGCATTAATTATACCAATTGAATTAATGCCATTTCAGAAGCATCACCTCTACGTGGTGGAAGTCTGAAAATTCTTGTATAGCCACCATTTCTTGAAGAATATTTAACACCAATAATGCTAAATAATTTTCTTAAAACAGTTTGTTTAGCTAATTTTTTGCCTTCTTGTGGAGCATCAAATACTTCACCGGTTGTTGTATCAATTAATTGTCCGATTTCTTTGTCGTAGATATATTTGCCCGCAAGTCTTCTTGAGTTCAAGTCACCTTTTTTAGCCATAGTGATAACATTTTCAGCATATGGTTGTAAAGCTTTTGCTCTAGCCATAGTTGTTTTGATTTCACCGTGAGTAAAAAGTTCGGTAGCCAATGAACGCAACAAAGCCTTTCTCTGGTCTTGTGCTTTACCAAGCGTATGTTTTTTTGTTTGGTGTCTCATTGTTTTTTCCCTTTATTATAATTTACTATTTATTACTCAGCTGTTTCGATAACCATACCATCTTCATCCAATTCTGGGTTTGGAGCTAAGTCTAAACCAAAATGGTGTAATCTTTCGATTACTTCATCAGATGATTTTTTACCGAAGTTTTTAATATTTAACAAATCATGTTCTGATTTCTTTAAAAGTTCAGCCATAGAGTTGATGCTTGCTCTTTTTAAGCAGTTGTAAGCTCTTACAGATAATTCTAATTCATCAATAGTAATTGATGGTTCAGCCTCTGTTGATTCAACTGTTTCATCTTTAGCAACTGCAACTTCTTCAACTTCTCTTTGAATTGTTTTACCTGATATGCCTGCAATTTGAACAAAATGTTCAATAAGAAGTTCTGAGGCATATGAAAGAGCTGATGTTACATCTACAGTACCGTTTGACCAAATTTCTAGAGTTAATTTGTCAAAATCAATGCTGTCGCCAACACGAGTATTTTCTACTTCGTAGCTTACTCTCTTGATTGGCATGAATGTTGCATCAATTGGAAGCATATCGATAGAAGCTCCTGCTTTTGCGTTTCTTGGAACATCATTAGCTACATAGCCTTTGCCTGTTTCAACAATAATATCAGCATGGAATGATCCGCCTTCTGCAATTGTACAGATTAACCAGTCCGGATTAACAACTTTAACACCTGCTGGTAATTGTATATCACTAGCTAATACAGCGCCTGCTCTATCAACATCAATTCTCAAATGTTGAGGTTCTTTAGAATCAGTTTTAACTGCTAAACCTTTAAGGTTTAACATAACATCAATAACATCTTCCAATACACCTGGAATAGCAGTGTATTCATGAGTGATACCTTCAATTCTGCAAGAAGTTACAGCAGTACCTTCAAGACTTGAAAGCAAAACTCTTCTAAGAGCGTTACCGATAGTTGTACCAAAACCTCTTTCTAATGGTTCAATGGTAAATTTACCGTATTGTGAACCGTCAGAACCGGCCATAGTATTAACAGTTTTAATTTTTAATTCCATATTATTCTCTCCTATCGACTATTTTGAATAGTACTCTATAACTAGTTGTTCTTTGATTTCCGGATCGAGTTCTTCTCTTTCTGGAACTCTGTCGAATGTAACTTTCAAAGCTTCTTTGTCAACAGTTACCCAAGCCGGAGCACATGATAAATCAATAGTGCTCATAACAGCTTTTAAGTAGTCGCTGCTCTTAACTTTGATTGTAATTACATCTTCAGGTTTTACTAAATATGATGGAATATCTACTTTTTTACCGTTAACTAGAACATGACCGTGGTTAACGATTTGTCTTGATTGTTTACGAGTTACACCAAAACCTGCTCTGAATAGAATGTTGTCAAGTCTTGATTCAAGAAGTTGTAACAAGATAGTACCTGTAACACCTTTTCTTCTTGCTGCTTCGTTATAATATTTAGCAAATTGTTTTTCACTTACTAAGTATGTGAATCTAATTTTTTGTTTTTCTGCTAAGTGTAATGCATATTCAGAAAGTTTCTTTCTAACAGCACCATGCTGTCCTGAAGCTGTTTGTCTCATAGAAGAAGTTAATTTTCTGTTTGACAAATCTTTAACTTTCTTATTTCTAAATAATTTATTAGTTGGTCCTGTGTATCTTGCCATTTTTTTCTCCTTTTCTTTTGCGGGGCATCTATGGTTTACTTTTTTGGCTTGAAGTAAGCCCCCGCTATTTAGTATTTACTGTTTTTCCTCTGGATTATACACGTCTCTTTTTAGGAGGTCTGCATCCGTTGTGAGGAATAGGTGTTACGTCTTTAATCAAAGTGATTTCAAGTCCAGCTGCTTGAATAGCTCTGATAGCTGTTTCACGTCCTGAACCAGGCCCTTTGATATAAACTTCAACTTTTTTCATACCTTGGTCAATTGATTTTTTAGCTACTTGTTCAGCTGCAGATTGTGCTGCAAACGGAGTACCTTTTCTAGCACCCTTAAATCCTGAAGCACCAGCTGTAGCCCAAGCAATAGCATTACCTTGTGTATCAGTAGAAGTTACAATTGTATTGTTGAAAGTTGATTGTATGTGTACAATACCTTGCAATACATTTTTCTTTTCTTTTTTCTTTGTAGTTTTTGGTCTTGCCATTTTCTTTATCCTTTATTTTACTATTTATTTTCTTTTAAATATTTGGTTTTGAATTATTCCTCTACGCTCCGCTGTTGTTCATTTTATACTTCGCTCCGCGGTTCTTTGTGTTAGTCTCGCTTATGAGATCCGTCACACTAAGGAAAATTCAACTATTTTTTCTTACCAGCGATAGGTCCGGTTTTCTTACCACGTCTTGTTCTTGCGTTAGTTTTTGTTCTTTGACCTCTGCAAGGAAGACCTCTCTTATGTCTCATGCCTCTGTATGAGTTGATTTCTTGAAGACGTTTAATGTTCATTGCAACTTCACGTCTTAAGTCACCTTCAATGTGGTATTCTGATAATGCATTACGCAATAAACGAATATCATCTTCTGTTAAATCATCTGTTCTTAAATCTGGAGAAATACCAGTTGTTTCAAGGATTTTTGCAGCTCTAGCCGGTCCGATACCATAAATGTATGTAAGAGCTACTTCTAGTCTTTTGTTACGAGGTAAGTCTACCCCTACTAATCTTGCCATATTTTCTTTCCTTTATTAATTAAATGTACTTTACTTCTTTTTTAGTGATTAACCTTGTCTTTGTTTGTGTTTAGGGTTTTCACAAATTACTGCAACTCTGCCTTTTCTTCTGATAACTTTGCATTTGTCGCACATAGGTTTTACTGATGATCTTGTTTTCATTGTTTTTTCCTTTTCTTTTTATATTTCTTTCTATTTAAGTCTGAATGTAATTCTTCCTTTTGTTAAATCATATGGAGTCATTTCGACTTTTACTTTGTCACCTGGAAGAATTCTAATGAAATTCTTTCTAATTTTACCGGAGATGTGAGCCAGAATTTCGTGTCCGTTTTCGAGCTTAACTCTGAACATTGCATTCGGCATTGACTCCAATATAGTACCTTCAATTTCAATTACGTCTTTTGCCATGTTTTCCTCTATTTTCGGCTATCAATTTTATGCCATTATAAGGCATCTTAATTAATAATATTTGCTAAATTTCTGTTTGCAAGCAGTTTTATTACATTTGGGCTGAATTTGTAAAGTTTTATTAAAGATTGTTTTTATAAATATAGGTTTTAAACTCTGTTTGCAAATTTCATGTCAAAAAGTCGCGATTTAATGGTTTACAAAATTGAAATATGCTACTTATACATTCTTATATTTTAAAAAACAATCTTAAAAATATTTAACAACCTCTTGCTTCAACTTTATTTTGCTGTCACAATATTCTTAATGGCAACTTCATATTCTTCTAAAAAAAATAAACAAAACGATTTATCAGAGCTTATGCCTCAAAATATTGATGCAGAAGAAGCTATTTTAGGTGCAATTCTGGTAAGTCCGTCTTGTATGAACAGAATTGTTGAACATTTACGTCCGGAATCATTTTATAAACCGGCTCACAGGTATGTTTACGAAGCTATGCTTCAACTATACAACGGGGAAGATAAGATTGATATTGTTTCTGTTTCTGATGTTTTAAATATTAACCAGAAGCTGGAACTGGTTGGCGGTCGTGCATTTATCAATGATTTGAGTTATAAAACCATTACAACTACCAACGTAGAATATTATGCCCGAATTGTACAGGAAAAAGCGATTAAGCGCTCTCTAATTAATGCCGGTTCTGAAATTATTAATTCAGGTTATGATTTAAATCCCATTGAAGAATCTTTAGAAACTGCAGAAAAATTGATTTTTGACATTGCATCACAAAAGGCTTCTAAATCACTTCTTCCTATCAAGGATTTGGTTTATGACAGTTATGCAATGATTGAAGAGCGTTATAATAATAAAGGGCAGCTAACCGGTACACCTACAGCATTTTATGATTTAGATACAATGACCAATGGGCTTCAAAAATCTGATTTGATAATTCTTGCAGCACGTCCGGCAATGGGTAAAACTTCGTTTGCATTGAATATTGCTCAAAATGTTGCGCTGAAAGCAAATGTACCTGTTGCTATATTTTCTCTGGAAATGTCTAAGGATCAGCTCGTGCAAAGGTTGTTATGTTCTGAAGCAGAAGTTGATACACAAAGATTAAAGACCGGAAATATGCAGGCAAAAGACTGGGAGAAACTTGCAGTTGCAATGGATAGCTTATCTCAAGCTCCTATTTATATCGATGATACAGCCGGTTGTACAATTACTGATTTGAGAGCAAAATGCCGTCGTTTAGCTATGGCAGAAAAGAATCTTGGTTTAATTGTAATCGACTATTTACAGTTGATTGAGGGTTCGGGCAGAGAAGATCGTATGCAGCAGATTTCAAGTATTTCCAGAGGTTTAAAAATCCTTGCTAAGGAATTGAATGTTCCTATTATTTCTCTTTCTCAATTATCTCGTGCGGTAGAAAGCAGAACTGATAAGCGCCCGATGTTGTCAGATTTAAGAGAATCAGGATCAATTGAGCAAGATGCTGATATTGTAATGTTTATTTATCGTGATGAATATTATAAAAATGCTAATGATGAAGAAGAAGTTTCTGAAAAAGCGGCAAATAAAGGTGAAGCCGAAATTATTATTGCAAAACACAGAAACGGTCCAGTTGGTACTGTTAAGCTTCTATTCCAAGGAAATATTACTAAATTTAAAAATCCAATTAAGACTGATGTTTTTTAATAAGGGTGAAAATTTACCCATTTGAACAAGCTTATAACGGGTTCAAATTGATTGAGAGGTTAAATGTCATATTTAGAAATAATTTTTCTTGCAATTGCTTTATCAATTGATGCGATGGCGGTATCTTTTTCATACGGATTATCTTTTAGAGAAAACCGAGTTAAAAATGCATTATTGCTAGCAGTATTTACTGGTTTTTTTCAAGCAGTCATGCCTGTAATCGGATATTATTTAACTTCTTGTGTAAAATCATATATTGCTCCTTTTGCCTCATTAATTGTATGTGTCATTTTTATTTTTTTGGGAGTGAAATTCATTAAAGAGGCTTTTCAAAAGAAAGAAATGCCGCAATGTATTTCGCTGGCATGCTTGTTCTTAATAGGAATTGCAACAAGTATAGATGCATTTTCTGCGGGAATTTCGCTTGCTTTATATGGAAATAAGATATTTAAGCCTGTATTATTGATTGGATTAATAACATTTTTTAATTCTTGCCTTGGATTTAAATTAGGAGGAAAACTCAAACATTTACCTACTACTGCTTTGGAGGTATTGTCCGGAGTAGTGTTAATACTCCTTGGTATTAAGGCTGTTTTATAAAAATTACCTGGTTGTAGTTATTGCAAAAAAATGGTGGTTATGATAAAATTTTCTCCACAGGGGGTAATAATACATGCTAGTTTCTGCAATATCCGCAACTCATAATCAAGTAATAAGACCAGTTAATTATGGTTTTGTTAATAGTCGAGGCGGAGAGAATAATGCAGATGCTCCTGTGCTTAATCATAAAAATGATGACAAAGAGGTTTATAAATCAATAAATGAATGGAAAGCTTTTTGTCATGATAGAATTGCGGGCGGCAAGCTAAACATTATTGCATAATCCTATGGAAAATTGTTCACTAATTTTGGGTTTTTTTGACGGAGTTCATAAGGGACATAGAGAGGTTATAAAAACCGCTTTAGGTCATGGAAAAACAATTTTAATAACTTTTAAGACTTCTCCAGCAGAATATTTTGGTAAAAGGGTTGAATATATTTATCCCAGAGAAAAGAGCTATGATTTAATCAAATCATTTGGTGTTGATGAAATAGTTGAACATGATTTTTCAGAGATTGCAAAAATTAGTGCGCAAGATTATTTAGATTATCTTATAAAGAAATACTCGCCAAGCGCTATATCAACGGGTTTTAACCACACATTTGGAGCAGAGCGAAAGGGTAATGCTGAATTTTTGTTTCAAAACCAACTAAAATATAATTATGAATATTTTTGTTCTCCGGCATGCAGCATTGATAGTGAAATAGTTAGCTCATCTAATATCCGTGAATTATTGATATCAGGTGATATTGAAAAGGCAAATAATTTTCTGGGCGACGGATTTTCTATTAAATCAACTGTTGTTGAGGGGAAAAAACTTGGAAGAGAGTTGGGATTTCCTACCGCTAATATGATTTATCCGAAAAAAATTGTAAGATTACCTTATGGAGTTTACTCGGTAAAAGTTCTCAATAAGCCGGCTGTTTTAAACTGGGGGATTAAGCCAACTGTAAATGGTGAAACGGAGTCTTTAGAGGTTCATATACCTCATTTTGAAGCCAATTTATATGATTTATCACTTGAAGTTGAATTTATAAAAAAAATTCGCGATGAAAAAAAGTTTGAAAATATTGATGAATTAAAGTATCAGATACAGAAGGATGTAGAAGAATGCTTAAAGTTGTAATTGTTGGATATGGTGAAATGTTTTTAAATCTTATTGCAGCAACGCTTGATGCAAATTGTGAAATTGTAGGTGTGCTGAGAAAGGGCAGGCATTTTTTAAAAGATATTTTTAATCCTTCTTTAGAATATAATTATATTAAAAGCTATAATTTACACGAAATAAAAGCAAAAGGAGTAAATACTCCTGAGTTTCGAAAACAGCTTTTAAAATTAAATCCTGATATTATGCTTGTGGGTTCCTGGGGTGAGAAGTTTGAAAAAGCAACATATGATATCCCTAAAATCGCAACAATTAATGCCCATCCTTCACTGCTTCCAAAATACAGAGGTCCAAATCCTTATTTCTGGAATATAAAAAATCGGGAAGATGTGAGCGGAGTAACATTTCATCTTATGACGGACGGGTATGATACGGGCGCTATTCTTGCTCAAGAAGAAGTTAAAATTTATCCTTCTGATACAGGCAAAAGTTTGAAACAAAGAACAGTTTTGACTGCTCGAGGAGTTGCTTGTGAATTGTTGAAAGATTTATCTGAAGATATTATTATCCCGCTGCAGCAAAGAGAAGATAAAGCGAGTTACTATTCACATCCTGAAGGGTTGGAGTTGGATTTTAATAAATCATCAGAAGAAAATCATGCTGTAATTAGGGCGATTTACCCCTGGGGTAAATCCTGGTTTTATCATAAATCCATACCTATTGTACCTGATGTACATAAAACTTTCATAGAGGAGAATAAATCTTATTATACAGAGCCTTGTACTGTAGTTGAAACTTGTCCTAAAACAAGAACTATAGCAGTTGTATGCGGAGATGGCAAAATTTTAAAGATGTCAAACTTGAAGCTTTATTCAAAATGGGATAAGCCGTTTACAAGAGATTTTATAGAACGTGAAATTCAAGCGGGCGAAAAGATTTACCACTAAAACATTTCTAAGATTTCTTCCGGTCTGAATTTAACTTCTTTTACTTTCTTTTTATCACAAGGAATAAGAAATACTATTTTATCTGATATTGCTTTCTTATCCTTTTTCATAATTTCAATAAGTTCAGAAATCTTAAATTTTTGTTCTTTGAAGCCGTATTTGTTCAATAATTCAATTGCGAGTCTATGGTAGGAATATGAAATCAATTCAACTTTTTTAGCCCAGTTCAGTACAAAAAACATTCCTTGTACAATGGCTTCTCCATGAGTGAACATTCTGTATTTACCTCTTACTTCAAGAGCGTGTCCTAAAGTGTGTCCAAAATTGAGAATTTTTCTTAATCCGCTTTCTTTTTCGTCTTCATTGACGACTGCAATTTTAAGGTTTAAGCAATATTCAATAACTCTCATTATGGTCATTGGCTCTTGAGAGAAAAGTTTTTCACAGCATAAAGTTAAATATTCAAACAAGTAAAGCGGCTGTTTGTAATTACAGTTTTCTTCTATGAAAGCATATTTTAATATTTCACCCAGACCAGATTTAAATTGACGTTTGTTAAGTGTTTTTAAGAAATTAATATTAATTAAAACTGCTTTTGGCTGATAGAATGTTCCTACAATATTTTTAGCATTCTTCATATCAATAGCTGTTTTACCACCAACAGAAGAGTCCACCATAGATAAGAGTGTCGTCGGGATTTGAATATAATCTATTCCCCGCATATATGTAGAAGCTGCAAACCCAGCGATATCACCGATTACTCCGCCTCCAATAGCAATAATTGCATCTTCTCTGGTTAAACCTTTTTGTGCTGCTGTTTCAAGAATTTTTATATAGTTTTTAAAGTTTTTATTTTTCTCTCCATCAGGGAGAACAAGAACTTCTTCTTTATTCAATCCAAGCTTGTCAAAGTAAAGCTTAAAAACTTTATTTGATACAATAAAAAGGCGCTTTTGTGAAGCTGTGAGAAGATTTAATTCCTCCATTGTTTTTGAGAAATCATCATCTGTAATAGTTATATTATAGTTTTTTATCTCAACATTGAGAACTTGTTTCATCAATACTTCCTAAGATTAAATTCAAAATCTCATTCTCGTCTTTATCTGTTGTATCTATTGTAAAATGAGCTTTTTTGTAGTTTTCTTCCCGTTTTTTTAGGAGTTTTTCCAGTGTTTTTCTCGGGTTTTCGCTGTTTAAAAGCGGACGTGAGGTGTCACTTGATATTCTATAATATAATACATCAAGGTCAGATTTCAAATAAATAACCTTTCCAAATCTAAGGAGTGTACCTCTTGAGTCAGGATTTTCAAAGGAGCCGCCGCCAACTGAAATAATTTTATTTTTACCGGAACATATAAGTTTTATTGTGTCATATTCAAGTTTGCGAAAATAATCTTCTGAATATTTTTCAAAGATTTCAGCAATTTTCATCCCTTGAGTTTTTTCGATAACAGAGTCGCTGTCAATAAGAGTGTAATTGGGAAGCTTTTCGGCTAAGAGTTTACCAATAGTAGATTTACCGCATGAAGGCATGCCTATAAGTACTATGTTAGACTCCATAATGAGCCTTCATTTCTACTAAACTGTCACCACCGATTTTGGTAAGAAGTTCATCAACTAAGATTATAGCAACACGTGCTTCAGCAACTACAGCACAAGCCGGTACGGCACAAGTGTCGGAGCGTTCAAAATGCGCATTTGTCGGAGTCATATTTTTTAAATCAATTGTTGCAAGAGATTTGCGCATAGTTGGAATTGGCTTCATTGTTCCTTTAATAACAACAGCTTCGCCGTTTGTCATACCACCTTCTATGCCGCCTGCATTATTGGTTTGTCTATAAACGGTTTTTGATTTGTCAATAAATATCTCGTCGTGCATTTGAGAGCCTTTTAGGTGTGCAGCTTCAACGCCGGCTCCTATTTCAACTGCTTTTACAGCCGGAATACTCATAACAGCTTGCGCTAAACGCCCATCAAGCATATTATCCCAGTGATTGTAAGAACCCAGTCCGATTGGAAGGTTTCCAAAAATAACTTCAAATTTACCGCCTAAGGTATCACCTTCTTCTGCTGCTTTATCAATTGCGGTACGCATTCTATCGGCGGTCAAATCATCAGCACACATTATATTTGATTTTTCTGCTTTTTCTTTAATAAGTGTGTATGTTTTAGGGTAAAAATCAAGCTTAACATCTCCTATTTGGATAACATGAGCAAAACTCATTATACCAAACTCTCTTAAAATTTGTTTTGCAATTGAACCAATAGCGACTTCGATTGCTGTTTTTCTTGCACTTGAGCGTTCAAGTACATCACGAAGGTCTGATAAATTGTATTTAATAGAACCCGCGTAATCAGCGTGTCCTGGACGTGCTTTTGTGAAAGACTTTTCTTCGATTTTTTTTAGCATTTCTTCTGTTGGATAGTCATAAGCATTTGTATCCATTGCCTCTTGCCAATTTTCATAGTCTTTGTTTTTAATTTCAAGACAAATAGGGGCGCCTGTTGTTTTTCCAAAACGTATTCCTGATTTGATTTCCACGGTATCTGTTTCAATTTTCATTCTGTTGCCGCGGCCATAACCTATTTGGCGTCTTGCAAGGTCTTTGTTTATTATATCCGGTTTGATACGAAATCCTGCGGGGACACCTTCTATAATTGCTGTTAGGCATTTACCGTGGCTTTCTCCTGATGTTAAAAATCTGAAACGCTTCATTGTCATTAAACCATTTCTCCATCCAGATACCAGGTGCGTGCATTTGTAATTTTTACGTTGACAAACTCGCCTGTAATATCTTGGTCATAAGGGATATGAACGATTTTATTATTACGGGTTCTTCCTGTAATAACATTTTTACCTTTGCGAGCTCCTTCATTTACCCCTTCAAATTTTTCAATTAAAACTTCCATTTCACGTCCAATATATTTTTTGTTTGAATGTAAACAACATTCTCTGTTGTGTTCATTTAAACGTGCAAGTCGTTCTGTTTTAACATCTTCATCAATATATTTGTCTACCCATTTTGCTGCAACGGTTCTTTCACGAGGTGAGTATGCTGCAGTATTTGAGTAGTCTAATTCCAGCTCGGTCATTGCATTAAGAGTATTTTGGAATTGTTCTTCTGTTTCACCCGGGAAACCGGCAATAAAGTCGCTTGTTATTGTTACATCCGAGATACGGTTTCTTAAGTTATCGCAAATCTTTTTATAAGTTGCAAAATCGTATCTGCGGTTCATTTTTTTAAGTGTGTAATCATCTCCCGATTGCATTGGAATATGGAAATACTCACAAACCTTATCAAGTTCAATAACTGTGTCAATCAACTCTTCTGTAATATCAGTCGGGTAGTTTGTAACAAATCTAATTCTGAAATTACCTTCAAGCGCATTAACTTCTCTTAGTAATCTTGAAAGGTTCCAACCATCAAGGTCTTTACCGTATGAGTCAACATTTTGTCCTAAAAGAGTAATTTCTTTAAAACCTTCTGCAAGAGCTTTTTTGATTTCTGATAAAATTAATTCAGGTTTTCTGGAACGTTCGCGACCACGGGTATAAGGAACGATACAATATGTACAGAAGTTGTTACAGCCTTCCATAATGGGTACCCAGGCGTTGATACTTTTTACGCGGTTGATTTTAATATCGGATTCTTCATAAGGAGTTTCTTCAACAGAAACAACTCTTTCACCGGCTTCAATTCTTTTAACAAGGTTTGGAAGTTCATATAATCTTTGAGTACCTAAAACCAAATCCACATAAGGTGCACGCTGGAATAGAGTTTTTCCCGCTTGTTGTGCAACACAGCCTGCAAAAACTATTTTTAAATCAGGATTTGTTTTCTTCCATTTTCCCCAAACCCCGATTGCGCTATATGCTTTATCTTCTGATAATTGTCTGATTGAGCAAGTATTAATAATAAGCATATCAGCTTCTTTTGGTTCTGTTGTTTCAGTATAGCCAAGATGTTCAAGCATACCAAACATTCTTTCAGCATCGGATTTGTTCATCTGACATCCGAGTGTTTCTATATAAACTTTTTTCATTATTTTATCCCTTATATGTCAAATTTGGCTGTCTTGCAGCAAGAGTTTCGTCCACCTTTTTAATAGGCGTTTTTTGTGGTGATTTAAGAACTTCTTCAGGATTTTCTTCAATCTCACGTGCTATTTTTAACATAGTCTCAATAAATTCATCCAAAACAACCTTAGATTCTGTTTCTGTAGGTTCAATCATAATTGCTTCATGCACAATGAGCGGGAAATAAACCGTTGGCGGATGGCAATTTGAGTCCATTAATCTTTTTGCTATTCCAAGAGTTGAAACTCCTTGGTGGTGTTGTTTTTCACCTGATAAAACAAACTCATGCATGCACGGTTCATCATAAGGTAAATCATAAGCACCCTTTAGCTTTTCTTTAATATAATTAGCATTTAAAACAGCGTCAGCGCTTGCTAATTTTAAGTTTGAGCCCATCATCAAAATATAAGCATAAGCTCTTACTAAAACTCCAAAGTTGCCGTAAAAACTTCTAACTTTACCTATTGAATGAGGAATATTATATTCTCTTTTATATTTATCCCCGTCTTTTACAATAACAGGTGTCGGTAAATAATCTTTTAGTTGTTCAACAACTCCGATAGGACCCGCTCCGGGACCTCCGCCTCCGTGAGGGGTTGCAAATGTTTTATGTAAGTTCAAATGTACAACATCAAATCCCATTAATTTAGGATTTGTCCAACCCATTATTGCGTTAAAGTTAGCTCCGTCATAATAAAGAAGTGAGCCGTTATCGTGCATTAATTTTGAGATTTCCAAAACTTTTTCTTCAAAAATACCCAGAGTATTAGGGTTGGTCATCATAATTGCTGCAACATTTTCATCAAGTAATGATTTTAGTGCTTCAATATCAACCTGACCTTTTTCGTTTGATTTAACTTCTACAATCTCAAATCCGCACATCTTAGCACTTGCCGGGTTTGTGCCATGAGCAGAGTCAGGAATAATAACTTTTGTACGATTGGTTTCGCCTTTGACTTCAAAATACTTTTTAATAACCATCATGCCTGTTAGTTCCCCATGAGCACCCGCAGCCGGTTGAAGAGAAACAGCATCCATGCCTGTTATATATTTGAGTTTTTCTTGAAGATTGTACATTAATTCCAATGCGCCTTGAGAGTCTTCATCAGACTGCATAGGATGAAGATTTGCAAAGCCTTCTAATGAAGCTAAAAGTTCGTTAACTTTAGGGTTATATTTCATTGTACAAGAACCTAAAGGATAAAATCCTTTTTCTATACAAAAGTTTCTATCAGACAATTCTTTGTAATGTCTAAGAACATCTAATTCACTAAGTTGAGGAAGCCCAATCGGTTCTTTTCTCAATAGTTCTTTTGGCAAAAAATCCCCTAACTTACACTCCCCAAAACTAACACCTTCAACACCTGATGTTTTCTCAAATATTGTTTTCATTCAAATCTTCCTGTTTCAATAGTTCTTTTTTAATTTTTTCTAAGCCGTTTTGTATAATTCTTGATATTCTTGATTGTGAAATATTAAATTCTTCTGCTATTTCTTTGAGTTTTTTATCATAAAAATATTTAGCTTCAATCAAATCCTGTTCTCGTTGAGGGAGTTTTTTCATAACTTCTTTAATTCGGTTTTTTAATTCAAGAAGCTCTGCTTTTTCCTCCGGAGTTCTGTCATTATCTTTGATTAATGTAGGGTTTTCGGCATCAGCCATTTCGTCAATAGAAAGAATTGTTTTATAAACAGCATCTTTCACTTTTTCTTGGTCGACATTGTCACTGTTTTTCATTGTGTACCATTTATAACGACGGCGCATTTCATTTCTTATTGCCCATTTAATAGCTTTAACTATATATGCTTCATTATAAACTTCTTCATTTTTGGTGTTGTTAACAAGGTAATAGACTGTATATGTAGCAAGATTTATAACTTCAGAAAGGTCAATCAAGCCAAGGTTTGAGAACTTTTTGTACTCAACTTTGGATATAGTTTCGATTAAATCTTTATATCGGGAAAGATTAATCCGACCTTCCCTCTCCTTGTTTATTGTCTCAATGTCTTTCATATTTTATAATATATCAGAAACCTAAATGATTATCAAATTGATAAATTCATGTTACAATGGTAAATATAGAAGAGGTTATATTATGAAAAGAGTAAGATATATATTTTTATTAGCATTTTGTACTTTAGCGCTTACAACCAGTAATGTTTATATAGAACAAGTACAGGCTGCGCCTGTTGCAGCTACCGTTGAACAATGTCAATCAGCTTCACCGCTTGCGATTGTGAATAATCCAAAAGCATATCTAAATCAAACAGTTGTGATGAATGCCAAGTTTGACAAGTTTTCAACTTTAGGTTTGGATTATAAACCGGCATTCAAGTCTTCTGATGATTATATTTCTTTTCTTGTCAAAAGAGATGATACAATGTATGATGTTCCATTATCAGAGATGAAATTGTTTATAAAGCGTGAAGAAGCTGAAAAATTTATTGACTTAAAAACTAATGATGAAATATCAATTACAGGTAAAGTTTTTTCTGATGCATTAGGAGATGCCTGGGTTGATGTTAGTAAACTTGTTTTATTGAAAAAGGCACCTGAAAAAGACGGAGTTAAGTAATTAGATGGAAACAACTGAAAATAAAGTGTTTTTAACTGTCCATGGTCATTTTTATCAACCACCAAGAGAAAATCCATGGCTGGAAGCTATAGAGCAGCAAGATAGCGCGCTGCCTTTCCATGATTGGAATGAAAGAATTAATAGTGAATGTTATAATCCAAATTCAATATCCAAAATAGTCGATTCTAAAAACCAGATATTGGATATGGTTAATAACTATGAGTATATGAGCTATAACTTTGGTCCGACTTTATTAAGCTGGATGGAAGAATTTGCTCCAATGGCTTATGAACGTATTATTAAAGCAGATATTGCAAGCAGAAAAATGCATGGCGGGCATGGAAACGCAATGGCTCAAGTTTATAATCACATGATTATGCCTTTAGCTAATGAAAGAGATAAACAAACACAAGTAAAATGGGGTATCAAAGATTTTGAATACCGTTTTGGTAGAGAGCCAGAAGGTATATGGCTTGCAGAAACTGCAGTAGATGATGATACTCTTCGTGTTCTTGTAGAAAATGGTATTAAGTTTACTGTTCTTTCTCCGTTCCAAGCATATGGTATCAGAAAAGAAGGAGAAGAAAACTGGCAAGATGTAAGCTGGGGTAATATCGATCCTGCCCGCTCTTATAGATATTATATTAAATCTGCACCTGGAAAGTATATTGATTTGTTCTTCTATGACGGTGCAATTTCTCGTGCTGTTGCGTTTGAAGAACTGCTTAAAGATGGTAATAAATTTGTAAACAGATTGAAAGATGGTATTTCTGCTCAAAGGAATTACCCTCAATTAGTTCATATTGCGACTGATGGCGAAAGTTACGGTCATCATACTAAATTTGGTGATATGGCTTTAGCTTACGCTTTGAAACTAAAAGTCAAAGATGCCGGTTTTATTATTACTAACTATGCAGAATATTTGGAGAAATATAGAAGTAATTGGGAGGTTGATATAAAACCTGTTTCATCATGGAGCTGTTTCCACGGTGTTGGAAGATGGAGTGATGATTGCGGCTGCTCTACAGGAGGACATCCGGGCTGGAACCAGAAATGGAGAAAGCCTTTAAGAGAAGCACTTGATTATCTTAGAGATGAAATGTGTGCTTTGTATAAAAAATTTGGAAAGAAGTATTTCTTAAATCCAGAAGAGGCAAGAAATGGCTATATTTCGGTAATTCTTGATAGAAGTGACTCCAATGTAAAAACTTTTCAAGATGAGCATTTAGTTGAAGGCTTAGATGATAATCAAAAAGTTTGTGCAATGGAACTTTTAGAAATTCAAAGGCAAGCTATGCTAATGTATACAAGCTGCGGTTGGTTTTTCTCCGAAATTTCCGGTATTGAAACCGTTCAGATTATGAAATACGCGGCTAGAGTTATGCAGCTTGCTAAAAACTTTGTTAAAAAAGATTACGAACAGAAATTTTTGGAAATCTTGGCTGAAGCAAAAAGTAATTTACCAGAATTTGGCACAGGAAAAGATGTTTATGAGCGTTTCGTTAAACCATCTGTAGTAACATCTAAACAGATTGTAAGTTTATGGGCTATTTCATCTTTATATACAGAAATTGAAGATGAAGAAAGTGTTTACTGCTACAAAATAAAAAAACAGTCTTATAAAAGAGTTGTTAAGGGAAACTCCCAGTTAGTTATCGGACACATTGAAGTAACTTCTAAAGTAACTTTGGAAAAATCAAATATGGTATTTGCTCTGCTTCAATTCTCCGGCGGAGATTTCCATTGTGCTATTAAAGAATATTCTGATAACTTTATGGAGACTAGAAAAGAGCTTATAAGAACTTATCTTGTATCACCTTTAACAGAGATAATCAGAACAATTGATAATTATTTTGGAACAGAATACTTTACGCTTAAAGATATATTTATTGAAGAAAGACGTAAGATACTTGAAACTATGCTTAAGGGTAAATTGCAGAACTTTGCTAATACATATGAGTCTATGTACAACGAAGGCAAAGGTTCAATTTATCAAATGCAGACTCTTGGTTTGGAAATACCTCGCGAGTTTAAGATTTCAGCTCAGTATGTTTTAACAAAACAGTTTAATGAATTGTTTGCAGGCAAAGGGTTCTTTAATTCAGATATCTTACAGCAAGCATCTGATATTCTGTTTGAAGCAAAACGTATTGGTATTGATATAGATAAGGCTCCGACTGCTAAAATTTTCAGCAAAAAGATTGCACAAAATATCAGCAGATTAGCTTATGCTCTTGATATTCAGCAGGTTGATGCAACACTGGAAATACTGGATTGCATTGGAAAACTTGAACTAAAAATTGATATAGCCGAAGCTCAAAATTATTTCTTCACTAAGGTTATTGCAAATATTGAAGAGTTAATTCAGAGTATGTCGTGTGCTGCTGATAGAGAGCTGGTTACAATGCTCTTCCAGATTGGTGAAGATTTGAATATCAATATGGATTATTATAAACAACAGTTTAATAGAGCGCTTGTAAGAGCTTAATTTTTTAGCTTTTAGTCAAAACTTTCGGCATTACCGTTTATTCTACAGGTAATGCCGAAAGTTTTGTTAGGGGGCTTAGCTCTCTTATAAGAGCTATTTTTGATTGTTAACTATCATTGGTGCCATTTCAAGAATTTTATTATATGGTAAATTGCTCCAAACTCCATTGAAAACTTCGCCGTTTTGTTTCTTTACTACAATATTAATTATTCCATTTGCTGTTGAAACTTTGGCTGTTGTTCCTTCACTAAGCTCAATAGAGCATGAGTAATTGATTTCTTGAATGTATTTTTTTAATTCAGAATATAAGAAAAATTCAAGTTGTTTCTTTATATAATTTTCGATTTCAGGATTGTTATTCTGTTGTTTTGTATGATTTGCAAATATTTCCTGATATAGTTTAAAATCTTCATTTGATAACATAGTAATCTCCTTTAATTTGACTTGTTAATTTTTGTATGTTTTTTAATCAAATCCATGAAATGCCCAGTCAAAAAAGGCTACGATGACTATACCTGCGCATTGTCCTTCACAGTTAGGATTTAGTTGTATTCTTTCTAGGCCGCCTGATAATTTAGTGTGTTTATCAATGTAGCGACCGAAACTTGCATCTGCTTCGTTATCACGAATGGGTTCATTTCCGACATTATTTACTTGTGTTTTTGCTTGGGTTGGCATCTTCTTGTTTAAAGATGTTTGCGGATAATTAAATTGTGAATTAATGTTTCTAATCATAATAATATTCCTTTCTATTTCGCAACATAATATACATTGTGTTGCTTTTTTCAACAAGGGACGGCGGATATTTCTTAATACTACTAGTTTTTAGTACATCTACAAATCCGCCTTTTGAACAGATTACTCATTGGTTCAAATTGGTTGAAATAGAGTAAATGTGTATTTTGTAAATAAATGTAACATTTTTTGTTTTAATCCTAAAGTTTTGCTCCATTCTAACCGTATACAATAAAAAGCAACACAATGTATATTATGTTGCTTTTTTGTGATTAAATAAATTTATGGAAAAATTTGGAATTGATAATAGCTGGATTGAGGCTGGTTTAGATATTGATTTAATCAAAGATATTATGGCGGTTATAGAAGAAAAACGTAAAGACCGTGAAATATTACCATCTCAAGAAAATGTCTTGAACGCGATTAAGTTGACATCTTTAGATAATGTTAAAGTTTTAATAATTGGGCAAGATCCATATCCAAGTGCTGAACACGCTCATGGATTGGCGTTTTCAAGTCTTTCTAAAAAAACGCCGGCATCTTTAAAAAATATCTTTAAAAAACTAGAGAATGATTTTCCTGATTGCAAACATTCTACAAATCTTTTGCTTGACTGGGAAAAACAGGGCGTGCTTTTGCTCAACACTGCTCTAACTTTTGAGGGTAAAGACACAAAACTATTGAAAGAGCATACAAAATTATGGGCGCCGGTTGTTGAGAATATTTTTTCTATTCTTGCAAAACGCGGGAACTTAATTGTAATGCGCTGGGGTTCTTATGCACAAAAAGTCGGTGCTTGCTTTGAGGGCATAGATAGTATAACTGTAATGGATACAACTCATCCTTCTCCTTTGTCGGCGCATCGCGGATTTATGGAATGTGACCATTTTGTAAGGTGCAATGAGATTTTAAAAGAAAAAGCTATTAATTGGGCAACGTAGGCTCTAATCCCATATTATGCCTTGTTACCATTGGGAAAAATTCTTTTAATTTTTTTGTTCTACGTTGAAAATCTGTTTCAAAGCGTTCTCCAATACGAAATGCATCTTTTTCCAGACCGGAGGCCATATACCAGCGTCTTGTAATTCTTGTAACAGGAAATGGACATTTCTGCAGCTTGCATTTGAGAAAATGAAGCGCAAGCTTAAATTCTCTTGGATTAAATTCTTTTTTGTTAAAAAATTTATTCCTAAGCTGGGTTTTGAGTTTGTTTTTGAGTTCTCGCTGTCTGAAATGCCTTAATTCATGCGATGTTGTGTTAATGTTTTCACCCAGGGTGGGTAAAGTTCCTATTCCAATTTTATTATCAAGAGCGACTCCTTGTGCATAATTAATGTTATCTCCCTTTATGTAAAAAAGTCTTATGTCATCAAGGTTTTCTAATCTTTCTTTTTTCCCGAATAATCTAAATAATGATTTGATTGCAATTTCATCAGGCATTCCGCGTAAAACCATATATTCATCGTTAGCTACTTCTTTTGGAATGTTTTCACTTGCCTTTGTTATAATTTCAAGCAAGTCTCCGTTTTCGCTGCGGGTGGATTTGGTGCGTATTGAATTATATTCATTTGTTATTGAAAATTGTTCGGTAAAATTGTTCTCAGGGGTTCTTGAGGCATTATATTTCATTATATTTATATAAGGATTTTTAATTCCATTTTCTTGAACTATATCAACTTTGTGTCTTTCTGCTGATTTAATTGTTTTATCTGGATTATAAGTTATTGATTGAACATCGCTTAAAGAAATTATGTATTTATCCCAATTAGACTTTTTTCTCACAGTATAACGAGATTCTATATAGTCTATAAGAGTATTTCCTTGATAATTTTCACGTTTTTGTCCGATTAATCTGTTATTCGAGTCATAGTATAGGTTAACATTTGTTTTGTTGTTTCCAAAATTGTGTTCAATCAAAAGCACTTCTGCTCTTTTTGTTCCAAAAGGTGCTTCTGATGATGAAAAACCAGCGGGTTTTCTCATAATAATACGATTGCCGCCTTTGTTGAAATCTTGAATTGTATTTATAATTTTTGGCTTAGAAAAATTAAGTTTCATATAGATTGTAAAACTTCTAAATAAATAATTTGTTATTACTTTTTTGTAGTATAATTTTATTACAAATGGGAGATAATAATGCAAGAAGTTTTAGAAAAAAAATCAATTAAAAATATTGATTTTAATTGCGATTTAGCGCAATCCTACGGAGTATATAAGAACAATAACGAGTTTGAACTTTTGGATTATGTAAGTTCTGTTAATATTTCATGCGGGTTTCATGCCGGCGACCCATTGACTATCAAAGAAGCTCTTTTAAAAGCTAAAGAAAAGAATGTTTCTATTGGAGCTCATATTGGGTTTAATGATATTCAAGGATTTGGATATAGGCCGGTTGAACTTAAAGAAGACGAAATTGAGGCTATTGTTGTTTATCAGGTAGGTGCTTTAATGTCTTATGCAAAAGCTTACGGACTAAGTATTGAGCACGTTAGACCTCATGGTGCTATGTATAAGATTGCCGGAGAAAATTTTACTTTTTCTTGTGCGATTGCAAAAGCGATTAAAAAATGTTCTGAGTGGCTTGTATACTATGCTCCTGTTGGTGATATAACAGCAAAAGTTGCTGATTATACAGGTATTCAGGTTGCACAAGAATTATCTTTGGAAAAAACGTATAATCCTGATTTAACTGTTGATTATTCAAAAGAAGACAATACTGATAATTATGGATTAATTAAAAGACTTCAGCATTTTATCCATACTTCACAAATCCGTAATAACTTAAGCGGTATGAGTTTTGCTGATGTCGATACAATTCATTTTTCTAATAAGTATAAAAATTCATTAGATCTTATTAAACAGGCTAGAGGTGTGATTTCACCAACTCCTGTAAATTATAATAATGCGAAAGTTTCCGGCTGGGTGGATTAATTATGTTTGATATAAAGAATAATGTTAAAGTGTCAAAAGATGTAGGTTGGTTAATACCAGGGCTAAATGTTAAAAGATGGTTGTTTTTAATATTTGTAGGCTCTGTTTTAATAGTTTTAGGCTTTTTATTGATTGCTGATACTCATATGATTTATAAAATAATGGGTGCCATTAAAAAGGCCGCATTTATTTTACCTACAAACATTCTTGCAGCAGTATTTATTTTGATAGGTGCAACAATATTCTTTAAAGGCTGGAAGAAAACAACTCTTTCTATGATGGATATGGATTCTTCACGCGGTAATAATTCTCTCTTAGAACGACTTTATCGTAGAAGTAAACTTAATAAAGGAGCAAAAGTTGTGGCTATCGGCGGTGGCACAGGACTGTCTATGCTTCTTAAAGGTATAAAAAAATATACAAATAACATTACAGCGGTTGTAACTGTTGGTGATGATGGAGGAAGCTCAGGAAGACTTCGTGAAGAAATGGGTATTCTTCCTCCAGGTGATATTAGAAACTGTATTGCGGCTTTAGCTGATGATGAAAACTTGATAACAGAACTTTTTCAATATCGTTTTAAAAATGGCGAAGGCTTAGAAGGTCATAGTTTTGGAAACCTTTTTTTAACAGCTCTTTGTGCTATTACAGGAAATATGGTTAAGGCTGTGAAAGAATCATCTAATGTTTTGAATATCAGAGGAGTGGTGCTTCCTGCAACATTGGATGATATGAAGCTTGCTGCAGAATTTGAAGACGGTACAATTGTTAAAGGTGAATCTAATATCCCAGAAGCTCATAAAAATATTAAACGATTATTCACTGAACCTGAAGTTTGCAGAGCTTTGCCTGAAGTTTTAACAGCTATAGCAGATGCTGATTTAATTATTTTGGGACCGGGAAGTTTATATACAAGCGTTATTCCAAATCTTTTAGTTTCAGGTATTGTGGAAGCCATTATGACCTCTACTGCAAAGAAAATTTATGTTTGTAATATTATGACCCAGCCCGGTGAAACAGATAATTATTCAGTTGCAAGCCATGTAAATGCGTTACTAAATCACGCTAAAGGTAGAAAAATTATCGATGCGGTTTTAGTTAATGATTCTTTGCCTGATAATATTTCAGAAGGTTATGCAAAGAGTGGTTCTATTCCTGTTAGACTGGATATGGAAAACCTTGCTTCAACAGGAGTTACAGTTGTTTCACAAAAACTTATTCAGGAAAATAAAGAAGGATTGGTAAGACATTCTTCTCATAGGGTTGCAAGAGCCGTTTATTATTGGTATAGAAAGTCACTGAAAAAATGAAATCAATAAATGTATTTAAAAAATCAAACGAAAAAATAGCAATGTTAACTGCGTATGATTATTCCACGGCTCAAACATTAGAAGAGGCGGGAATTGATGCTATTTTGGTGGGTGATTCTCTTGCGATGGTCGCTTTAGGACATGAAAATACTTATAATATTACTCTTGAAGAGATGCTTATTTTTGTTAGAGCAGTTTCAAAAGGAGCTAAGAAGACTTTTATCGTTGGTGATATGCCTTTTATGAGTTATAACTTGTCTGTAGAACAAGGTTTAAAAAATGCTTCAGAGATGATAAAGGCCGGTGCTAATGCTGTTAAACTTGAAGGTTGCAGTGAGCATATTTTAGAATTAACCCGTCGTTGTGTGGAGTGTGGTATTCCTGTTCTTGCGCACTTAGGCTTAACACCTCAGTTGTTAAATACTATTGGCGGATATAAAATTCAAGCTAAAACAGCTGAAACAACAGAACTAATTTTAGAATCTGCTAAAAAGCTTCAAGAAGCCGGTGCTTTTGCAGTTGTGTTGGAACTATTGACTGCGGAGAGTGCAGAATATATTACCAATAAGCTTGATATTCCTACTATTGGAATTGGTGCCGGAGCTGGTTGTGATGGGCAAATAGTTGTAACAGACGATATTATGGGTAAGTTTACTGATTTTGCACCAAAGTTTGTAAAAAGATTTGCAAATATTCATGATACAGTCCTTGAAAGTGTAAGAAGATATTCTAAAGAAGTTAAAGATGGTGAGTTTCCATCAAAAAGAGAATCTTTTGAATTGGGCGAGGGAGAAAAAGAGAAATTATATGTTAATAAATAAAATAGAAGATGTTAGAACTCAAGTTAATGACTGGAAAAAACAGGGATTAAAAGTTGGTCTTGTTCCAACGATGGGAGCTTTGCATGAAGGACATTTAAGTCTTATTAAAAAAGCAAAAGAAACTTGTGATAAAATTGTGGTTTCAGTTTTTGTTAACCCTATTCAATTTGGACCATCAGAAGACTTTGATAAATATCCGCGTACATTGGAAGCTGATACAAAACTTTGTGATAGTGAAGGTGTAGATATAGTTTTTGCTCCAACACCAAAAGAAATGTATGGTGAAGGTGTTCGTTTATCAAATGATACTTTAACTTATGTATGTCCTCCGTTTTTCTATGTAAATAAATTATGCGGTAAATCACGTGTTGGTCATTTCGACGGGGTTTGTACCGTTGTAATGAAATTGTTTAATATTGTTCAGCCTGATTATGCATTCTTCGGACAAAAAGATGCACAACAGGTTATTGTAATCAAGAAAATGGTTAAGGATTTAAATATTCCTGTTGAGGTTATTCAATGTCCGATTGTTAGAGAAGAGTCCGGGCTTGCTTTAAGTTCAAGAAACAAATATCTTACGGAGCAAGGTAAAATTGAGGCGCTTGTTTTAAGCAAAATTCTTAATAACATTAAATCTTGTTATAATAAAGGGATTACAGATGTTTCAGCTTTGAAAGAAACGGTTTATTCAATCTTGAGTGATAAACATGAGTTAGAATATATTGAAATTCTTAATCGTGATACATTGGAAGAAGAAAAAAAGGCTAATAATGATTCGATTGCTCTTATTGCTTGCAGAGTAGAAGGCGTAAGGTTAATAGATAATTTATATTTGGGAGAGTAAGATGTCAAGTATTTTTGGCTTTCTAAAAAATATATTACAATTTTTGAAAATAGTGTTAGTTTTTTGTATGCTAATGCTCCTGTTATATTGGACAAAAAATCTTGCTAATCTTGATTGGGGCTGGATGGGATTTATTTCTCCGGTTTTGGATTGTTTTATTGGTATTGGAAGTATGATTTCAAACGGTTCTTTAAAGCTTTTTGAAGCTGTATTTGAATATAAGTATATGTGGGCGCTTGTTATAATGATTGCATTATATTATATAGTTCATTTTCTTTATATTGCTACAGAAGCTATGGAAGAAGCTTTTCATGAAGGACATAAACTTATAAAAAGAATTGAAGAAAGAAAATTTAATGATTCTTTGCAAAAAGAGCAAACTGATGAACAAACTGCAATCAAAAAATACAGAATATTTGTATCTACTTCTGTTAAGAAAAAATTTGCTCATCTAGAATGCAATGTAAATCACGAAGAACAAAATAAACTAATGAATAAATTTTTAATGGAAAAATTAAGCATTGCTCCAACTCAATATGAGAATGGATATCTGTATTCATTTAGTGATTTTAATTCGATAGACAATGTTTTGGATGTGTTTTTCAAACTGCTGAATTCCAGTGCACCGCTGGATTATATTATTTGTGTACAGATATGTACAGGTAATTTGATTGAAGAAAAAGAACAGCTCAAGTCTTTAATTGATTTAAAATTTGAGAATAAGATAAGTATGATGTCTGATACAGCATTCAGATATAAATTCAATAAATCACACAAATATGGAACTTCACAGCTTGGAATGTTTCAGAAAGGCAATGATACAGTTGAAGCACATGAGTTTATCGTAATTTAATTATGTTTGAAGTATTATAAAAACAGACAACGGAGGAGATATAATATGAGATATGATGCTGGTGAAGTTATAACTGCAATGGTTACACCTTTTAACGAAAAAAGAGAAGTTGATTATGAAAAAGTGGAAGCATTAGCACATCAACTTGTGAACACCGGCTCTGATGCTGTTCTTGTTACAGGAACAACAGGTGAATCTCCTACATTAACTTTCGAAGAAGAAATTGAGATTTTAGCAAGTGCAAAAAGAGCTGTAAGAAATCAGGCAAAAGTGATTATGGGTGCCGGTTCTAATTCAACAGAAACTGCTGTTAAGGTATCAAAAGCTGCTCAAAAAGAAGGAGCTGATGCTATTTTATCAGTGGTTCCTTATTATAATAAACCTTCACAAAGCGGTTTGATTGAACATTTTTCGGCTGTTGCTGAAGCGGTTGATATACCGGTAATTCTTTATAACATACCTTCAAGAACAGGTATTAATATGACGGTGGAAACGGTTAAAACATTGGCTAGAAAATATGAAAACATTGTTGCTGTAAAACAAAGTTTCGGTGATATGGACGCGGTTACTGAATTAAAATCTTCTTGTCCAAATGACTTTGCTGTATATTCAGGAGATGACAGCTTAACATTACCAATGCTTTCTTTGGGTGCTCATGGTGTAATTTCTGTAGCTTCACACTTGTTTGGCAAAGAGATTAAGTCAATGATTAGAAACTTTAAAACAGGTGATGCTATGACTGCGAAAAATATGCACATGAAATTGTATCCTATTTTCAAAAAACTATTTATGGCACCAAACCCTGTTCCTGTAAAAGCTGCACTAGCTTATAGAGGAATTATTGAGGATTATGTTCGTCGTCCATTAGTCGAGTTGACTAAGGCTGAAAAAACAGAATTATTCTTTACGTTAGATTCTATCTAGTAACTTGACTAAGAATAATAAATAATATTTAAAATATAATTTTATAAAAGGAGTATATAGATGAAAAACAAACTGATAATGTTTTGGGCGATTGTGCTTATTGTTATCGCGTCTATCGTAACAATATGTGTTAAGCCGACAAAACTTGGTCTTGATTTGGTAGGAGGTTCAAGATTAGTTCTTGAAGCAGCTCCGACAAATGGTATTGTTACACCTGATATGATGTCAAGTTTGCAGTTTGCAATTGAAAATCGTGTAAACAAACTAGGTGTTTCAGAGACTGTTGTGCAGAGATCAGGCGAAAAAAGACTTGTTGTAGAAATTCCTGATGTTTCAGACTTGGAACAGGCAAAAGCATATTTAGGCGAAACTGCTGAATTGGAATTTAAAAGACCGGTTCAAGCTTCTGATGTTGAGTATTGGGAAGCTTCAGGTTTAACAGGTAAGGACTTGGCAAAAGCTAATTTAACAACAAATTCGCAAAACGGACAATGGGTTGTCGGATTGGAATTTAATAATGAAGGTGCTAAAAAATTTGCTGATTTAACTAAAGAATTGGTTGGAAAGCCAATGGCAATTTTCTTTAACGGTGAACTTCAATCAGCGCCTAGAGTAAATGAGCCTATTACTGGCGGTAGTGCTGTAATAACAGGTGGTGACAATGGTTTTAGCTATGATGAAGCTAAGAAAATGGTTGACTTGTTGAATGCAGGTGCTTTGCCTGTTCCGGCTAAAATTATTGAAGAAAATACCGTTGGACCAACTCTTGGTGCAGATAGTATTGCAAAATCAAAAATTGCGGGTGCAATTGGTCTTGGATTTGTTATGTTATTTATGATAGCTTATTACAGAGCTCCTGGTATTATTGCTGATATTGCTTTGATAATATACGGCTTAATATTGTTTGCTTTATTCAAGGCTATTCCTGTAACTTTAACATTAGCTGGTATTGCAGGTTTTATTCTTTCTGTCGGTATGGCTGTTGATGCTAATATTTTGATTTTTGAAAGAACAAAAGAGGAATTAAAAGCCGGCAGAACATTATTTACAGCAATTAATTCAGGTTTTGACCGAGCATTTACAAGTATCTTTGACTCAAATATGACAACTATTATTACATGTGTAATTCTTTATACATGGGGAACAAGTATTGTTAAAGGATTTGCTTTAACTCTTGCAATTGGTGTTATTGTTTCAATGTTTACAGCTATTACAGTTACCAAGAACTTTATGCATTTAGTGTTTGGCACAGGTTCACTCAAACACCCTGAATGGTTTGGCTTGAGAGCTGATGAAATTGGCGAAGGTTTCAAGGCTGTTGAAACAAAACGTGAAAAAGCAAAGTTCGGAATACTAGATTAGGAAAGTAGGTAAACATGAAATTAGATATAGTAAAAAACAAATTTATATTTTTAGCGTTGTCTGCTATTCTTCTTATTCCAGGCATTGCTGCAATGATTTATTCAATGGTAACATATGAAACACATACACCTGTAAAAGTCGGCATTGACTATACAGGCGGTACTACTTTACAATATGGTGTAAAGGAAGATATTACAAATGCAAAACTTTCTGCTGTACGTGAAGGTTTGGAAAAAGTAGGAATTGATAATCCGTCTTTACAGATTATTAATGTTAATTCTTCTGAAAATAGTGATTTGAAAGCAATTCTTTCAATCAGAACAAAATTTATAGAGGAAGGTACTGAAGATCAGGCAAAAGTAACAAATGTTGTTGATAGTGAATTTGAAGCTCCGCAATTGGTTCAGGTGGCTTCTGTTGGTCCGACATTGGGTCAGGAATTATTTAAAAATTCATTGATTGCTTTATCACTTGCTCTGTTAGGTATTGTCGCATATTTAACATTTAGATTCCAATTTGACTATGCTTTAGCAGCAATTTTGGGGTTAGTACATGATACAATTTTTGTACTCGGTATATTTTCAATTTTGGGACTTTTCTACGGTGTACAGATAGATGCATTGTTTGTAACAGCGCTTCTAACTGTAATTGGTTTTTCTGTTCACGATACAATCGTTGTATTTGACCGTGTGAGAGAAAATTTGAAATATTATTCTAAGAAAATGACATTTGGTGAAATAATGAATGCTAGTATTAATCAGACCCTTGCAAGAAGTATAAATACTTCATTGACAACTTTGATTACACTTGCAGCATTGTATTTCTTTGGCGGAGTTACAACAAAAGACTTTGTATTGGCAATGATTTTAGGTATTGCAATCGGTACATATTCAAGTATTTTCTTCTGCTCATCGTTGATTGAGATTTGGGAAGATAAAAAAACTCCTCTTAGAGCTTAAGATATGAAAAAAGAAGCCCTTCTTGTTAATAAGAAGGGCTTCTTTTTTAAACTTTAATGCTTAGCTTTATTCCTAAAATAGTTATAATTTTTCTTGCCCCTTTGTTTTTTATGGAAAATATATTTTGAATAAAATTATTATGTGATTTTTGTTGTTTACATACTTTTTTAAAATATTCAGGATTTCTTTTTGTTAAGGTTTTCCAATCATTATCAAGCAGAATTTTAATGGCATTATTCATTAGAGCTAAGTTATTTACATTCGTTGATATAGCGTTTTTTGATGTTCCAAGTTCCCAAGCTTTTTTGGGAATAGAACCATATAATTCTTTATTGTTTTTCGGATGTGGAGGTACAAAAGTTCCTATATTATGTTTATTGAGTGCATAAGAAAATGCCATATCTTCTCCTGCAAGCTTAAATTGCTGTATTTCTTTAGGAGAGTCTTCAAATAAGTAAGTTAACCAATCCTTTTTGAAAAACCAGCTATGCCCTCCAAAATCAACTTCTAATGTTTCATTATTGTTTCCATCCCAACCAGTACGGAAATAATTTGAATATGGATACTTTTCAGCATCATCCATTAATATCCCTATTGTTACATATAATCCTTCTTGTTTTTTCATTTCATTCATACAATTTTCAAGCCATCTGGATCCTGGAATCGTATCATCATCAAATATACATACATATTCACAATTACTTTTTCTTTTGGCAAAATCAAATCTTGCCCATACTCCTTTGTTTTCATTACTAATTTCTATGATTGCAAATTTTTCTTTAATATCATCAGGGATTTTTATTGTATCAGATGTGCCGTCTTGATATAGTATTATCTCTTTTGGTTTTAGTGTTTGTTTCTCAAGAGCTTCTAATTGAACCTTAAGGTTTTCTGGTCTTTTATATAAATTTAATACAACACTGATTTCGGAATTTGTATTTACTGTAGTATTTTTTATATTTGTTTTCTTCTTTTTAAAAAGTTTTGTGTTTTGTATTATATAATTTACAATTAAATTATAAAAGAATGGTGTTTTTCTAGCGTATTTCCAAAAATGCCAAGAATACTTTGTATGGCTGTTCCACGGTTTTTTGTTTCCACTATAATGAATTAAATAAGGATTTTTAAGACTTTCTTTCATTACTGACAAATTCTTATTTTGATTATTTATCATATGTACACAAACACTATATCGATAATCTAGCTTTTTATAATTGTTTTCAAATATAATATTTAAAATTTCTAAATCCGGTGCTAATAATTTATTGGATTTTTCCTCCGTTTTTCTTAATAATTGTTCTGTAATTTTGTTATTTTTCCAATATTCACAGTCTATTAATAAATTACCTGATTGAAAAAATTTATGAGAGAAACTTATTCCTAATTCCTTTTTTCTTTTATTAAAATCCCAAGCATTTTCCAATATTTGACCAATTTCTTCTATAGGAGCTGCTAATCCATATCCGTCAAGATTAATATCAAAAAATTCCTTAATATCATTTAAAAAGATAACATCAACATCTGTATAGATTACTTTTTTTAAGTTTGATTGGATTTCTGGTATAAGGTATCTACTATACATTGCTTTAGAATAATGAAATGTTTCTGGAAACCTAGCAAATAATTCACTGTTTATATTGATAAAATTAGTGCTACAATTTGAGTATTTTTTTAGGAATCTAATTATTTTCTTTTTATTTAATGAGGAAATGTTGTTATCCAGAATATAAAATGCAATTTGTGATTTAGTATTTTCCATAATTGAAGCAATGGTTACTGCAACCATTGGTGCATATTTATCATCACTTGCTAAAAATATGGGGATTGAATTACTCTCTCTCTCTCTCTCTCTCTCTCTCTCTCTCTCTCTCTCTCTACGCGCATAAGGGTTTCAGCCTTTTCTTTATTCATATAATACCTCCTTGTGTATAAGAATAACATAAATAAAATATGTTTAACAATGTGTTTTATTTAATAATGAAAATATTGCATGTTTGTGTTACTATTATTACTTGAAGAAGAAAAAGGTATACCAAAATTGAAACACTCGCGCTTAACAATAGCTATTTTTTTATCACTGGTTCTTGGGATTATTGCTGGATGGGCATTTCCTGATTTTGCAGTAAGAACTCATGTTCTTGCTGAAATCTTTTTAAGAATGGTAAAAATGATTATAGCACCTCTATTGTTTGCAACTCTTGTAGTAGGAATTGCAGGACATGGAGATGTAAAAAGTCTTGGAAGATTGGGGATAAAAACTGTTGCTTATTTTGAAATCGTTACTACTTTTGCGCTTGTTATAGGCTTAGGATTTGCAAACTTATTTAAGCCCGGTGAAGGAATGATTGATGTTGCTTCACAACAAATCAGACTGAACGAAATTGCTAATAACATGGCTTCTGCAACATCTCATAACTCTTTTGGGGAAATGCTTTTGGATTTATTCCCAACAAGTATTGTTCAGTCAATGGCTGATGGAAATTTGCTGCAGATTGTTGTTTTTTCAATCTTTTTTGCACTTGCAATTTGTGCTATTGGTAAAAAAGCCCAGCCGGTTTTGGATATTTTAAACTCGGTTTCTTCAGTAATGTTCAAATTTACTGAATATGTAATGATGTTTGCTCCTATGGGGATTTTCGGCGCAATCGCTTATACTGTAGGTACAAATGGAATCGATATATTATTTAATTACGGGAAAATTATTTTATCATTATATGTAGCTCTTGCTGTTTTTGTCGTTATTGTATTGCTTGCAGCTTGTAAAATAGTCAAAATCTCTTTTAGAGGTTTGATAAAGGCTATTCAGGAACCGGCTCTTTTGACTTTTACTACTGCAAGTTCAGAAGCAGCTTTACCAAAAGCTATGTCGATTATGGAAAAATTTGGAGTTCCAAAATCAATTGTGAGTTTTGTAATGCCGACAGGATACACTTTTAACCTTGACGGTTCTACATTATATCTTGCGATGGCAGTTTTGTTTTCAACACAGTTAGTTGGAATACATTTGACTTTAGACCAGCAGCTTGTCATAATGTTTGCATTAATGCTTACATCAAAAGGTGTTGCCGGTGTACCAAGAGCCTCTTTAATTGTTCTTGCAGGAACTCTTACAAGTTTTAATTATCCGATTTTAGGGGTTGCAATTCTTTTAGGTATTGACCAAATTCTAGATATGGGAAGAACAACAGTTAATTTGATTGGAAATTGCGTTGCTACTGTTGTTATTGCAAGATGGGAAAATTGTTTTGATTATAATAAAATGAATGAATTTTTGAAAAGAAAAAATATTAAGATAAATACATTAGGTAAAACAAATGGAAATGTAAGTTTCCAAAAAGATTTTACTTAAAGAACAATGTGGTATAAAAATACCACATTGTTCTTTTTAATAATTAGTCTTCTGATTGAGTTGTTACTTGCCGCCACCCCTTGCTGAAAATAAGATATTCACCTTGTCGGGCAAAAATTTCTATTGCATTATCTTCTTTTCTAATAGCTATTTCTACATCTTGTGGAAATGCTAGATTTATACCATTATCATTTAGTTCACCGTAATTTTGTGAAATAAATTCTTCAACTTCAAGATAATCGGACATTTTATCTAATCTTTCCAAATCAACATGTATCTTATTATCCACAAACATTTTTGATTCATTTGCTAATAATGCATATTGTTCATATTCATTGTACATAGGTATATCTCCATTGTTTTGTTAAAAAAGCAATCCGGATATTATTGCATCTTTCCAGCTTTTATCATTGCCATAGCGTTCATATAAAATAGATCCGACCGTTATTACACCTGTGCCCCAGGGGCCCAGAGCCAATTTCAGTGCACCTTTACCTGCATATTTAGCTATTGTTCCAATTGGTATTCTACAAATGCCTGGAGAACCAAAATCTTCTCCTAGCGGGTTATATTCTTCTGTTTTGTTAGTTTTACCGGCAATATTATCTTTTATTTTTTTCGTGCTCTCGGTATATTTTATTTTAGTTATGTTTCCATATGAATTTATTTGTGCCATATTGCTCCTCTTTAAGTATTAGTATTTTTAAATGCCAATATGTTTTTATTTTTTAGATGGATCTGGTTGCGGTTGAGGTTGAGGTTGAGGTTGTGGTTGTTCATCATCGCCAAATAATTTTTTTATACCTTCTTCAATGCCTGACCAGACTATAACTTCCTTAATTTTATTTGCAGCCCATTTTAAACCTTTAAATACTAATTTACCTTTCAGTTCTTCATTATTTTTGGTTGGCTGTTTTGGTTCATCTTGTTGTTGATTAATTGTTGCCTTTTTAGTACTAAAACTTACACTATCTCCTTTAGGTCCATTGAGAGAGCCTAAATTGTACTGAGAATTAGCTTGACCCAGTTGATTAGCTTTAGTGTTTGTTTTGTTTAAGTTTCCGTTCAAAGGTCTGTTAAAATTGTTAAAAGATGGGTTAATTCCTGCCATGTTAATTACTCCTATAATTTTTAATATTCTCTGTGTTTTAAAAGACGATATTGAATTTTCTTTTGACAATTTCTTTATCGGCACAAATGAAAAAAACTTTAGGAGAAATTTCTATACTATACTATACTATACTATACCCCCCGCTATAAGCTGATTTGAGGCAATTGTAAAGTTTTTATTTTTTGCTTAATATTTAGTCATATTTCTTTACAATTGCACGAAAAATGCAAAAATAATAAATTTAGCACAAGGATGTAATAAAGAGCTTAAGCAAGCTCTTTATCATCATGCATGTTTATGCTATCTTATTTAGTAGAGTTAAAATACATGAGGGATGAATACTGGAGGTTGTAAATAGATGGAATACAAAGAGACTTTAAACTTACCGCAAACAACTCTTGAAATGAGAGCAAATGCAACAAAAAAAGAGCCGGAAACTCAAAAATTCTGGGAGGAGATAAATGTATATGAAAAGAATTTGGCTCAAAGAGACAAAATAAATTCATTTATCTTACACGACGGACCTCCTTATTTAAGCTCTGAAAAAATTCACGTTGGTACAGCTTTAAACAAAATTCTCAAAGATATTCTCATCCGTTACAAATCTATGCGCGGATACTATGCACCTTATGTCCCAGGATATGACGGACACGGGCTTCCAATTGAAAATGCTGTTGTCAAAAATATCAAGGGAGGACGTGAGGCTCTTACTCCGGCTGAATTGCGTGCTAAATGTAGAGAATTTGCTCATAAAAACCTAAAAGGACAAGAATCGGAATTTAAACGTCTTGGTGTTTGGGGAAATTGGGAAAATCCTTATTTAACTATTAATCCTGAATTTGAAGCTGAACAGGTTCGTGTATTTGGTGAAATGTATAAAAAAGGTTATGTTGAAAAAGGTTTGAAACCGGTTTACTGGTGTGCTTCTTGTGAAACAGCTTTGGCTGAAGCAGAAGTAGAATATGCCGATCATACCTCAACCTCAATATATGTAAGATTTAAATTTGATGAAGAGGCTGTAAATAAAATCTCTCAATTAATTGAGCTTCCAAGTAAAGATGTATATGCTGTTATCTGGACAACAACACCTTGGACAATTCCATCAAATATGGCAATCAGTATGCATCCTAAATTTGAATACACATTCTTTGAAAGTGCAAGCGGAGATGTTTATGTAGCAGCTCAGGGCTTGTTAGGTGCATTTCTTGAAGGTGTTGGCTGGGATGAAAAAGATATCAAGGTAATTGGTTCTGTTACAGGTTCGGATTTGGAACTATTGAATACAAATCATCCGTTATATAACAGAAAATCTCCTATAATTTTAGGTGAGCATGTTACACTTGAAGCTGGTACTGGTTCGGTGCATACTGCTCCGGGTCACGGTCTTGAAGACTATGAAGTGGGCTGCAGATATAATATTGAAGTATTCTCACCGCTCGATTCTAAAGGTGTTTGGACTGAAATCGTAGGAGATAAAGATTTAGAAGGAATTCCTTATTATAAAGGTAATTCAATTGTTATAGATAAACTTAAAAATTGTGGTGCTCTTTTGGCTGCAGCTGATATTAATCACTCATATCCGCATTGCTGGAGATGTAAAAATCCTGTTATTTATAGAGCAACTCCACAATGGTTTGTTAAGGTAGATAAATTCAGAAATGAAACCTTAGAGGCAATTAAAGGTGTAAAATGGATACCGGCAAGCGGTGAAGCTCGTATTTCAAATATGGTTGCCGGACGTACTGATTGGTGTATTTCACGCCAAAGAGCCTGGGGTGTTCCAATTCCTGTATTCTACTGTGAAGAATGTAGTGAATCAATTGTAACAGATAAAACTATCGAACATGTTGCTAAGATTTTTGAAAAAGAATCATCAGATGCATGGGTTAAGCTTACAGTTGATGAACTTCTTCCTGAAGGTTTCAAATGTCCTAAATGCGGCAAGACTCATTGCTTTAAAAAAGAAAATGACATTATGGATGTTTGGTTCGACTCCGGTGTAACCTGGAAAGCAGTTGTTGAAAAACGCTCAGAAGAACTTGGACATACTCCTGTTGATATGTACCTTGAAGGTTCAGACCAACACAGAGGATGGTTCCAATCTTCTTTGTTGACTTCTATAGCAACACAAGGTAAAGCTCCTTATAAAACTGTTCTTACCCACGGTTTTGTATTTGGAGAAGATGGTAGAAAAATGTCTAAATCTTTGGGCAATTATATTAGACCTGATGATATTATTAAAAACTATGGTGCTGATATCTTGAGACTTTGGGCTGCTTCTGTTGACTATAGAAACGATACCAAAATCGGTGATAACATAATTAAACAGCTTGCTGAAATCTTTAAGAAAACCAGAAATACTGCAAGATTTTTGCTTGGTAATATTTATGATTTCAATCCGGCAAATGACTATGTTAAGTATGCAGAACTTAAGCCAATTGATAAATTTGCATTACACAAATTAAACAAAGTTATTGCAGAGATTACTGAAGCGTTTGAAAATTACGAGTTTTACAAATACTTCCAAGCTCTTCAAAACTTTGCGGCAAATGATTTAAGCTCATTCTATCTTGATATTGTAAAAGACAGACTTTATACAGCTGGTAAAAAATCACTTTCAAGACGTGCTTGTCAGACAGTTCTTTATGAAAATTTGCAAGCTCTTGTAAGAGTACTTACTCCGGTAATGCCGCACCAGGCAGAAGATATATGGCAAAACACTCCTGTTGCTCAACGTGGCGGATTAGAAAGTATTCTTCTTGCTAACTGGGTTGATGTTAAATCAGAGTGGGATAACCCACAATTAGAAGAAGATTTTGCCAAAATACTTAAAACCAGAGAGGTTGTAACACGTGCTATTGAACCGCTTAGAGCTGATAAAAAAGTTGGAAGTTCTTTGGAAGTTGCAGTTTACGTTAAGTCTGAATATGCTGAATTGTTAAAACAAAATGCAAAAGACTTAGCAGATATATTTATTACATCTCAAGCTTATGTTGCGGAGTCTGCTCCTAAAGATGTGTTAAATGAATATACAGAAGATGGAATAACTGTTTGGGTAACTGCATCGGAAGGTGAAAAATGCGAACGCTGCTGGAAATACAGAAAACTCGGTGAAGTTGCCGGACATGAAACAATTTGTACAGATTGTGCAGAGGCTATAAAATAAAAAAAGCGGGTTTTAAACCCGCTTTTTTTTATTCTTTAATTATATTTCCTTTACCAAAGAAATGAAGTCTTCCTAAATCATCTCTGTAAATAGTTTTTGAGTCATTTACTCCAGAAGGAATATTTGTTCCTCCTTGACCATTGAAAGAACTTGCATCCATTTTTCCTTTTTCAAAAGAATAAGTGGATTTATGTGAACCGGCAGAAACAACCGGCTTTTCTTTAATGACATCCATGATATCCATTTCAGGTTCTTTTGAAAGTTCATTAACTGCATCATTTACGGCTGCAGCTTGAGCGCCTTGCATATTCATTTCACGATTAGTTGAATAAACATCTGCATTAGCAATGCCTATTGATAGTACAAATGCTGCAATTAAAAAATATTTTTTTGACATAAGTGCCTCCTTAATGCTCTATATATTTATTATAATATAAAACTCGTCAAAAAAATATTTGCCTACTTAATATTGTTAAGTAATTCACCGGTAATATCTTTGCCGCCAAATAGTACTACACTCTTAGCAAATACATAATCATAACCGTCTTTTTGCGCTTTTCTTGTAATTTCACTCTTAATGTTTTTTTCGATTGATGACAGTCTTGTATTATAATCGCGTTCCAATGCTTCTTTTTTAGAGGCAAATTCTTTCATGTATTTGTCTTCAAGCATTAATATTTTTGCTTGATCTGTTTCATTTGCAATTTCACCACGCGCATTTACAAGAATTTTATCTAAGTCGCTTACTTTTTTGTTATGTTCTTGTTTTAAAGCTTTAACTTGAGATGAATTAGATACGATTTGCTGCAAATCAACTACTGCAATTTTTTCATCTGCAAAAGCTGTAATTGTACTAAATGCCAATGCAATTAATAATAAACTTTTTTTCATTATTACTCTCCTTTTTTAATTTTTATACGAAGAATTTAAAGCCTTTACAATGACCCGTTATGGCTAATCCTTTTAAAGTAAACTTTTGTAAAGTTTTGTAATAAACTAGCAAAATAATATATTTAGAGGTTATATTATGCTATGAGGATATTTATAATTTGGTTAATTGATATCCTTAACATGAGGTCTAAAAAGTGGTAGATAATAGGTCAGCAGGTTTTTACGGAATCGGCGGTGCTTTTAATTTTAAAAGCGGCGATCCTTCAGGCACTGCTGCTAAAATGAGTCAGGAGAAATACGGCTCTGAAGCTATGTACCTTCCACCTGTTGAGGGTGAGGAAGAGGGTAATGAATTTGCTAATCAGGCTTTTGTTGACAGAAGTGCTTTGCTTCGAGCAACGCTTAATTCATTAGCTATGACCAATGTTGCCTCTGTTTTAAATTCCAAAAAGCACAAAAAGAAGCTATCGATATTAGATGAAGATGATGAGGAAATTAAATCTTTAGAAGAAGTTTTCAGGGATGATGAAGAAGACGAGTTGGACAAGTAGTATAATATTGTTATAATTATCTTATGGATGGATTTAGCATAAGTAAAATTATTTTAGGACTTCAAAACCCTGAATTGTATTTGAAAAAACTTAAAAATGACGGTAAGATTACCGGTTTTTCACCTGAATTAGGAGGTTCTTTATCAAATGCAAAACCACAGCCAAATCCGGTAATGCAAAATATTCAGGCGATAAATAGTATTGCTCAATTGCTGCAAATGAACTGTATTGCAAATATTGACCGTTCTATTTTTATAAAAAATTTATTAGGCTTACCGCCTAATTTGTCACAAATTTTATTCAATGCGCAGAATCCGAGTAATCCAATTAACGGTGGTACATTAGGAATAGGAAATCTCAATCAGGATTTGCTGCAAAATCAAAAAACTCTTGCTGCATTATTTGGTGAAGCGGCTCCAGCAGCTAATCTACCTGCACAGCAAGAAGCAACAATACTGTTTTTTAGCGGTATGATTAGCATGTCTAATATTTCAAAGCTTATTCTACAAAATAGCAAACAAGCGGTTGCAGAACTTATAATTTCTATGGCATCGGCTTCTAAGCAAGGAATGAGTAATGATCAAATCCGTGAAACTCTTTCTATAATTAATTCTTGTATTGCGATGGCTGAAAAAGACAATCCAACTCAAACCTTAAAAAGTTTAATGATGTTGTATCTTCCTTGGCTTCCATTGAATGAAGGTGTTGGATTTGATTTGGAAATCACTCCTCCTGATGGCGAAACAGAGTTAAATGACTCTAAGTTGACTGTTCTAATTCAAACAAAAAATTTTGGCAATATTAAAGGTGTATTCACTCTTACAACTTCTAATTCTGTTGATGTTTACATTATTTGTGCTGAAAATTTCCCAAAATCCATTTTGCAAAAAAGTTTAATGGATGAAAGCAGTTCTCATGCAATGAATACTAATATTGATATAGAAGAAGTTAAACCAAAAAATACAGAACTTAACGAAGTTCGGGAAACAAAAGTAAACCTTTCTGCTGCGAACGAAATGAATCCTTATTTGCTTTTAATGGCTCATTCTTTTATAAGAAATACAATTATTATTGACAGTAATGCATTATTATAATTCTATTTCTTTTTTACTGATGGTATTTTTTTAGAAAGTTGGGTGGCAAGTATAAGTGCTTTTTCAGCAAATATTATAGGCAGCTTATCGACATCACCTTGCAAAGAAACAAGCGCAGAGTTATAAACAAGCGGTCTGGGAACTCCGGCAAGAACAAGCCCTTCTAAAGTATTTAAAAATCTTTTCTCAATTAAATCTAAATTTATATTTTTTACAATAGACTCATTTTTTGTAGGAACAATTCCCCAATTAATTTTCCCGCCTCTTTCTAAGAAGTTAGTAATATGTTCAGGGATTATACATAAATTATTTGGATTATTGTATGCATCAAATGAAATAATATCTATTCCAGCGTTGATAGGAATCTTCCAATCGCATTTATCAAAACATTGAACGGCAAGCAACGCTCCGGTTGGTTGGATTTTTTCTACAACTTTTGCAAGCATGCCTGTTACATAATCAACAGTAATATCTTCATTGACACGTTTTATATTACCTAGTTTTGCAAGCATTGGCTCTTCTAAAACAATAATAGGAATAGTTGATTTTGAGATTTCTTTTATTTTGTTAATTGCCCATAATGCTTTGACACATACTGCTTGTATAAATAGTTTTTTGAAACTTTTATCAGCCGGCATTTGTTCATCGGCAGCAGCCATAAGTATTTGAGATAGTGTAAACGGTCCGAGAATGTTTACACAAGCTTCTGTTGAT
Source organism: uncultured Vampirovibrio sp. (assembly GCA_910579975.1). Classification (GTDB taxonomy): domain Bacteria; phylum Cyanobacteriota; class Vampirovibrionia; order Gastranaerophilales; family Gastranaerophilaceae; genus CAG-196. The sequence continues at coordinate 54,092 of CAJTWU010000003.1, read as the reverse complement.
TTAAATTTGCGTATAAGACACTCAAATTTTTCCATAAAAACGGACTCTATTGCATAAGGTTCCAGAAGTTCTGTTGTAGGATTATTACAAGCTTTTTCAAGATCTGCTAATGCTTGTTTATATTTATCAGAACCAAGTTGAAAAATAACCTTTTTTCCATTTAAAGCTACACCGGGAATATTTCCTAATGTTCTTTTAAGTATGGTATCTTCCGGTGCAATATTGGGTAGAAATGGCAAGTATGGCGTTTTTTCAAACAGTTTTGCGACCATTCTTACAGTAGGATCTAAGTCACTGTATGCCAATGCTCCGGAGGGAAAGCATCTTGAGTTTAGTTTCATGTTCTCTTCTTCCTATATAATAAAAATGTGCCGTACTAAAATAGGACGGCACATTTTTTATAATATTAAAATCTATGCCTCAACAGCTTCTTCAACAGTTTCTTCTACTGATTCTTTTACAACTTCAGAGGCTGTAACAACAATCTTAAGTTCAGTTTTAACTTTTGAAGTTAATTTGATTAACATAGTATATTCACCGATTTTATTGATAGGAGCGTTAAGTGAAACAGTCTTTCTATCAACATCGATATTTGATTTTTCTTTAAGTTCTTCACATAATTTTTTAGTAGTGATTGTACCGAATAATTTGCCGCTTTCACCAGCTTTTGCTGACAATTCAATTTGACCTAGTTTTTCGATTTCAGCAGCTTTAGCTAATGCTTCTTGATGTAATTTTTCTTGTTTAGCTCTAATTCTTGCGATATTTTGTTCTCTGTTTTTTAAAGCTCCTTCAGTAGCTAATTCAGCAAAATTCTTAGGAATTAGGAAGTTTCTAGCATAACCGTCTTTAACGCTAACTAAATCACCGGCTTCACCAATATTTTGAACATCTTTTTTCAATATTACTTGCATTTCTTTTGTCTCCTTTTATAATAATGGGCTAGTGTTCTTATCATATCTGAAACAAGATTAAAAATAAAGTACAAATGTAAAATAATGTAACAATTTTATTTCAAATTCTAAAGTTTTGTCTAAAAATGCCGTATAGATTAACAGATAAGTAAAAAAAGGAGTACGGGAATATGCCTTTTCCATTTGATTTGTCTCAGGTTTTCTGGGGCTTAATGAATAAAACTATGTGGGATTGTCGTTTAGGAAACATGAATGGTTTTACTGGTTTCAACGGTGGTTTTATGAACAGCTGCTGGGGCGGCGGTTTTCAGATGCCTATGTGGGGCGATAGTTTTAGTTCGACAACTAATGGTAGTAGTTCTAGTACTGTAGAAGATGAAGTCGAAAAACGTCAATTAACAAGAAAACAAAATACTCTTTATAAATTACTGGAGGATTATGCAAAATCCTTGCCGGAAGGTACTGAAAGAGATACTATAGAAGTAACTTTAAACAGGTATAAATCTGTAAAACAGGAAAACTATGATGCACTTCAAGCATTATATGAAGAAAATAAAACAAAAATTCAGAAAAAGTTTAATAATGGAAGCAGAATAGAAGCTTCAAATGAATCAAAAACTGCTGCTACAGATTTTGCAAAAACTAATACTGATTTCAAAACTATTTTAAAAGTTGGTGAAGATAATAATACAACAACTCAATTAAAAGATGGTGTTGATGCGCTGGAATTTTTGTATTCATTGCAAACTACAAAAAAGAAAAGTTTTAAAACGTTATATGCAGAGAAGTTAACAAACGCTGATAGTGATAAAAAAGCTGAAATGAAGAAAGTTTTGGAAGCTGTTTATGAAAATTTAACAAAAACAGCACTGGAACTAAAAAAAGATAATGCAGTTTCTGAAGAAACAAGAGCCTCTATAGCTAAACTTTTGGAAATTGCCGATACAAATGCTGCACCTGAAAATGTTGATCAGTTGTATTACTGGATACGTATGGCTAAAGCAGAAATTGCCGATAGCAAATATGCAAGTCTTCATGAAGATTTTCCTGATGATCCTTTATTAGGTAAGGCTAATGGTGTTGACTCAACTACTGCTGCATTGAAAACAGAGGGAGTTGATGTTGAAAACATCAAAAAACAAACCGCTGTAACTGATTTTTCAGGACAAACAGGTGAACAGAATATGAAAAAACTTGTAGATGACGGGTATGTTACTGCATTAACCAAGGAACAATTAACAACCTTAAATGGTATAACTGGAGTCCCAAAAGGTATTAAGACTGCATGGGTGGATAAAAATAGCCGGTATAATTATCAAATAATCAGATATGTTGATAAAGATGGTAATATGAAATATGTTAGCGGAGTTGGGTTGAAAGATAGAAAAATTCAAAAGGTTGGCGGAGAAGTCAAAGCCGGTGAGTCTATTTCTCCTGAGCAAATCCAACAACAAGCAGCAACTCTTGCTGCAGTTAAAGCTGCAACTGATACGTTAGTAGAAGTTCAAGCAAAATCTGATGGAACAAGAGTTTTTCAGGAAAAAGTAACTACAGGCGATAGGAATTATAAACGATTATTTATTGTTGACTCAGATGGTAGTTTGAAAGAATGGCAAGGTGTCTGGTTAGATGAAGCTAAAGGTTTCAGATGTGAAAAAGGTTCTCAAACTCCGAATGTTGATGCAAAATTAGATGATATTAAAACTGATGTTCAAAGTTTTGTACCAGAAAAAGATTTATTATTAGGTAAAGCTATTGAAAATGCTTCCTGGGGTGAAGAGAATATTGTAAGCTTAACTCCATATGAAAATGACCAGTTTCCCGGATTTAGGATTTGGGGTGGCGATAAAAAGCTGAATGATCAGGTATTGACTGCTCAAACTTCATTTAAAGATCTATATAATGGGAATTATTGTATAGAAATATTTACAGCAAAAAAACGTGGTGCATTTGAAAGTGATCAAATAAATGTTATTGCGAAAGATAAATTGACAACACTAGGTAAAACTGTGGTCAAAGCTCTTGCTGAAACAGGTTTGAAAAAAGATAAGTTACAAACAGCAGCTAATGCTGTTATCACTGAATGGTTAACAGGCATTAATAATGATAAAGATGATGTTGATGATTATGCAGAAATTGCAAACAAAGGATGTAATACCTCTGAAGAACGCAAGTTAGGCGGTAGTGCTTATAATATAATGGCTGATGCAAATCCGGCAAAGTTAACAATCCGACGTGATGGAAAAGGTAATAATCAAGCGATAGGTATGATTAGTTTCCCAAAATTTGTTGATGCAATTCTTAAAAAATATTAGTTTATAATATTAATAATTCCTCAAGTTTAGCGACGGCATTATCTATGCTGTCGTTAACTATTTGGTAATCAAAATGCTTTGAGTTTTCCATCTCGGATTTTACTGTTTGAAGCCTTTTTTGAATTGCCTCTTCTGTTTCTGTATGACGGCCGCGAAGTCGTGCTTCCAATTCTTGTAATGACGGAGGAAGGATAAATATTAATTGTGCATTAGGCATAATTCTTTTTACATTTAATGCACCTTGAGTGTCAATTTCCAATATTAAATTTTTACCTTCTGCAAGTTTTGCTTCTACATAAGCTTTTTGTGTGCCGTACATGTTTCCTGAAAACTCTGCATATTCTAAAAATTCATTTTGTTCAATGCATGTTTTGAACTCATCCTTTGATAAGAAGAAATAATTAATCCCATGTATCTCACCTTCTCGCGGGGAACGGGTAGTACAAGATACTGAAAGTTTAAATTCAGGATGTTTTTTTAGAAATTCTTTAATTACAGTGCCTTTGCCGACTCCTGATGAACCGGAGATAACAAATAATTTTCCCATTTATTCTTCCTCTTTTCTTAAACTTTCATGGATTGTTGTTCCAAAATTCATATCTTCATGCTTAGTTAATTTTACTTCATCAGCTCTTTTACAATAAGCTTCAGGAATGGAGGTGGAATTGTTTTTTAAATTTGTCACAACTTCTTTGCTTAATTCAGGCATGTCATTTTGTGCAGTGCAGATTTCTATATAACAAAGCTTGTTCATAATTTGTGTTACTTTCAGAGCTTTGTCAAAATCATCTGCAGTAGAAACTTTTGTTGACCATACATCTCCTTCAAATACACGTGCAAATTTTGAATAGTTCATTTGCATAATATTATTGAAATTATCTTCAGGGCTATCTGATAGTAATCTTTCAATTGTATATCCGTTATTATTAAGCACTATAATTACAGGTTTTACATTATGCCTTAGCATATTTCCAATTTCCATTGCAGTAAGCTGATGAGAGCCTTCTCCTGTTATAAGGATAACTCTAGTGTTTGGATTTGCAATACAAGCTCCAAAAGCAGCGGGAGTCGCCCAGCCTATTGAACCCCAGAGCGTTTGGGTATGCAATTCTGTATTGTTTGGGAATTTTATTTGTACAACACCATTGGTCACAATTCCGGTTTCTGCTATAACAATGTCGTTTTCTTTAATAAATTCTTGTAAACGTGGATAAATATATTCTGATGTCAGTTCATCTGATATGATTTTTGATTTTTCATATCCTATCAGAGGCTTTTCAATATTGAATTCTCGTGTTCCCAGAGTTTCTGTTAGTCCTTCAAGAACATCAGTCATCTTTATGTTATCGAATTTTTCTCCTTCAACATAAGTATATGTACCATAAATTGCTATGTGTGAGTTAATTTTATATGGTAAATTAAATCCAAAAGAATTTAAGTCACTGTAAATTGCACCAACAGCAATTAAACAGTCGGTGTTTTCAAGTCTTTCTTGTGCTCTTACATTTCTGTATTTGCCAAAATAAGTTCCTAAATAATTTGGATAATCAGAATTAATAAGCCCGGTTCCCATTAAAAAGTTTGTTGCCGGTATGCCGGTTTTCTCAACAAACTCTTTATATTCAAGTCGCGCCTCATATCTTTTTATAAGCGTGTCGCCTAATATAACAGGATTTATTGAATTATTAATTTTACGTGTAATTTTAGCAATAACAGTTTCTAATGTATTTTTATCACTTATCCATTCATAGTCGGTGTTGCGGTATGAGAGTTCCATTTTTGCAATGTCAATAGGAATTGCAATATATACAGGTCTTTTTTCTTTAACAAAGATTTTTAGTACACGGTCAATTTCGATTTTTGCATTATCTCTATTTAAAAAAGCTGTTGTCTCAACAATTGATTTATGAGCATTTTCAAATGCTCTTGTATTTATATTCCAAAAATTATGATGCACAAGAGTTTTTTCTTCTAAACATTTTGTTGCTGGTACGCCAACGATAGTTATAACAGGAACATTTTCAGCGTAGCTTCCTGCTATTGCATTCATTGCACTTAATTCACCAACTCCGTAAGTTGTAACAATTGCACCGTAACCGCGTTGACGGGCGTAACCGTCTGCTGCGTAACCGGCATTAAGTTCATTTGTACAGCCAATCCAATTTGTATTAGGGTTATTTTCTATAGCATATAGTATATTGAAATTATAATCACCGGGAAGCCCAAAAAAGTCGTTTATCCCGAGTTCTTCAAGTTTTTTTACTAAATATTCGGCTGTATTCATGTATATTTTCCTCTAATTTCAATACATAATATCAAAAATAAAATTGCATAACAACATGCATTTATGCTATAATCCTGATGTGAGAGATTTAGTAAAATTATTGATAGTTGGGATATTTGTTTTCTTTGCACCTCAAGTATTTGCAGAGAATTATAGGGTTTTGGTTATTCCAGACAATATTGTAACTGAAAATGCAGCATTAGATTCATATATTTATGATGCCTCTGCTGAATTTTTTGCGGATGAAGTTGCAACACTTCTAAATACTACCGATTTTATTAAGGCTCCTTCTGTTAGCGAAACCCGCAGTCTTTTAAAAAAAGATGCTTCAAGCATGCTTACAGCTAAAAATATGACTTCAAGATTTAGAACTTCATATAATTTGGATTATGTTGCATTAAAAAAACTTGCAAATAAAACCAACTCAAGGTACGTACTCTTGATGACATCTTATATTGATGCAGAAAACTATATTCTTAGAAGAACACCGTGGGATTTTTTGAATATACCCGGTGCTACAGTAGTTGATCCGGCATATAAAGTTTCAACTTACGCTGTTTTAGTTGACACAAGCACTAATCAAAAACTATGGTCAGATACTTATTACAAAACAATTAGTGTTTGTGAGAACCGTATTATTACCCGTGGAACATCTCCTCAAACAGAGCAATTGAGTAAAATTAAGGATTACTCAAAATATATTTGTCCTCAAATTGCACAAAATGTTCAAGCAAATATCCTTCCTGAAGATGTTTTAGCAAAAGAGTCTAAGCAGATTTATTATGATATGGGTAATATTGATAATGTATTTACAAAAAAATACAGGCACTTAGGCAAAGAATATGACAAAATTTATGTTAAGAAAAAGGCTGATTATGAAGTCTTTAAAGAAGATACAAAAGTTAAAATAGATAAGAAAAAAGAACAATTTAAACAGGCACAGCAAGAAAGAAAAGAACGTAAAAATCAAGCAACGCTGGAGGTTGAAGCAAAGCCTGTTGGTATAAATGAGATTAAAAATAAAGTTCAAAACGGTGCTAATAATATTAAAGAGGCAATTTTTATAAAAAAAGAACCGCAAATTGAACCTATTGAAATAAAACGAACTAGAAAGAATAATTTATACGGCGATTATGATGTAAATCGTCCGCCTTTAAGAGACTATCAAAATTAACTATGGATTTATTTTCACAACTGGAAGAAGCAAATAAACAAAAACCTTTAGCAGAGACTATGCGTCCTAAAACTCTGGATGATTTTTTAGGTCAATCCAATGTTGTAGCACCAAATTCTCCGCTTTTAAATTTATTAAAAACCCAAAGACTGTTTTCTCTTATTTTATGGGGAACTCCCGGATGCGGTAAAACTACATTGGCAAGGCTTATAGCAACTAAAGTTGAAGCTCAATTTATTGAACTTTCAGCTGTATCCTCCGGCATAAAAGAGATTAAAGAAACTGTTGAAAAAGCTCGTGAGGCGCTTAGAGCCGGACAAAAAACGATTTTGTTTATTGATGAAATCCATCGTTATTCTAGAACCCAGCAAGATGCCTTGCTTCCTCATCTTGAAAACGGCACTTTATTTTTAATAGGTTCTACTACCGAAAATCCTTCATTTCAGGTTGTACCGGCTTTGATTTCGCGTGTTCAGGTTATCAGGCTTAATCCGATAAATGATATTAGTATGGCAAAAATTGTTAATAAAGGATTTGAGTATCTGGAAAAAAATTATCAACCTGTTCAGTATGAAGAAGAAGTCGTTAAGTTTATTGTCAATAATGCTCGTGGTGATGCTCGTACAGCGTTGAATATGGTTGAAAATTCTTATTTTGCTAGTAATTTTTCTAAAGATACAAGGTTATTGACAATTGAAATCTTAGAAAGTATTACACAAAAAAGGAATACAAGATATTCTATACAGGAACATTATGATTGTGCTTCGGCATTTCAGAAGAGTTTAAGAGGTTCAGACCCTGATGCTGCAATTTATTATTTAGCAAAAATGATTGAAGCCGGTGAGGATCCGAGATTTATTGCAAGAAGGCTAATCGTCTGTGCAGCAGAAGATGTTGGACTTGCTGATCCTGAAGCAATGAGAATTGCAGTTGATGCATATCGTGCTGTTGAAATAATAGGACTTCCAGAGGGGAGAATACCGCTTGCAAATGCAGTAGTATATGTAGCGCGGGCTCCAAAATCAAATAAAGTTTGTATGGCGATTGACATGGCTTTGGCGGATATTGAGTCCGGTAAGGATTTTCCTCCTCCTATGCATTTGAGGGATGCACATTATAAGGATGCTAAAAAATATGGGTTTGGAGAAGGATATATTTATTCTCATGAGGCGCCTGATGTTTATCAGCAATTCCTTCCTGATGAGCTGATTGGTAAAAAATATTTACAGACTTGATAAGAAACTCCCTTTTATGGTAAACTCAATTTATTAAGGAGGATTTATGCACGAATACGTTTTTAAAATGAAAAAAGGCGATATTGAAATTGAACTCAAATCCGATGATTTAGAATTTGTAGAAGAACAGCTTAATAAATGGAGAGAAGAACTTCTCCAACAGGATTAGTGTATGGCGACTTATTCATTTAGAATTAAAAAAGGTAAATATCAGCTTGATTTGTCAACTACAGATAGAGAACTTGTTGTTGAACAGTTTGAGTTATGGGTAAAACAAGCGGGCGAATACGCTCGTTCACGTAAAGCTAAAGAGTGCAAAAATATTGTAAATACTCAAATTAAAGCAGAAGAGGAAATTACTAAAAAAAATATTGAAGCACAGCTTGCGCGCAAACGTGAAATACAGGAACCGGTTGTTCAAGAAGAAATTCCAAAACCTGTTGCCGAAGTTCCTAAAAATGATTTGGATATTTTTTATGCACCTCCGGTTGAAACTGTTGCACAAAAAGCTGAACAGGGCGGAGTTTTTGATAATATTCTAGAAAATACTTTGAATAATCCTCAAACAGAGTTGTCGTTTAAGACAAGCCCTTCAATTAAAAAAGATAATGCATTCTTAAATTATATAAGCGCAAGAAAAATTGAAAGAAAAATTGATTATTTGCTCTTAACTGCATATTATTTTACACAGTATGAGCAGAAACCAAGATTTACTCTTAAACAGCTTAATGCTAAGCTAATGCAGAATATTGCAGTAATTATTGACCATAGTGTTTTGCAAGAAGCTATTAATAGAGATTATATTGAATGTCTTCCTGATTTGACCGGGTTGATAGGCGCTAGTGAATACAGACTAACTGCTTACGGTGAAAAGGTGCTCTTGGATGAATAAAAAAGTTGCGGTTGCTCTTTCCGGTGGTGTTGACAGTGCAGTCACCGCCAAGCTTTTGCTTGATGAAGGTTATGAAGTTATTGGAATTACTGGGAAAATGACCTGTTCTGATGATTTTGCGACTGTTTTAAAAAATGCTAAAAACGTAGCTGATAAACTTGGTATTCAACACTATGCCTATGATGCAACTAAAGAATTTGACGAAAAAGTTATTAAGTATTTTGAAAATTCATACGCAAACGGAGAAACCCCAAATCCATGTATAATGTGTAATAAGTATATTAAATGGGGATGTTTGTTTGATTATGCAATAAATGTGCTTGGTGCGGATTATATTGCGACAGGACATTATGCAAATATTAAAAACGGGAAGTTATATCCGGCTTCGGACGAGCATAAAGATCAGTTATATTTTCTGTTTATGCTTGATAGTGATAAATTGGAAAAGACATTATTCCCGCTATCAAAATACAAAAAAGATGAAGTTCGTGCTTTAGCAGAGAAATTTGATTTACCTCCAAAATCATCAAAAGAAAGTCAAGATATTTGTTTTATTAAAGCTCCAATGACTACAAAAAAATATTTGAATAATACTTTTGGTGATAAAGAAGGTGTGTTTGTGGAAAAAAACACGGGTAAAGTTTTAGGTAAACATAACGGATTTTGGCAATATACAATCGGACAGAGGAAAGGAATTGGAATTGCCGCTCCTGAACCTTTGTATGTTATTGGCATTGAGCCTCAATCAAATACTGTTTATGTTGGTTCAAAAGAAGAACTGTTTACTAAAGAAATTAATTTAAGTGATTTTAATTGGGCTGATGAGGATTTTGAAGCTCTTGTGAAAATAAGATATAATATGAAGGCTGTTAAGGCGAAAATTAATGGTGGAAAAATAACCTTTGAAGAACCTGTTTCTGCTGTAACCAAAGGTCAGGCATGTGTTTTATATGATATTAATGACGGGCATTTGCTTGGCGGAGCCTGGATATAGTCAACTTATTAATATACTAAAATTACTATTCAGAACATAATAATCATTATGTTCAGAAATTTTCTGTTGTTAATAATTTATTTTACTGCTTCTCTTTCTGCGTTTGCACTTAATTTCAATGGATTTGTAGCAGATGAAGCCGATGTATTATCTTCAAATACAGAAGCTGTTATAAACTCTTATTTGTACGATTTGCAGCAGAAAACAAAGGCTGATATTGCAGTTGTAACTTTAAAATCTTTGAATAATCGTCCGATTGATGAAGTAGCTTTAAATATCGCTCGGGAATATAAATTAGGTGATAAAAACCTCAATAATGGAGCTTTAGTTCTTGTAGTTCCTAAGGACAAAGAAGCCCGTATTGAAATTGGTTATGGCTTGGAGGGTGCTATAACTGATGCTCATGCCGGACGCATTTTGGATGATTATATGATACCTTATTTCAAAGAAAATGAATACGAAAAAGGAATTTATGCCGGTACAACAGCATTAGCACTTGATGTAGCGGACTCATACGGAGTAAAAATAGGAGCTGAAAGACCAATTTATCAAGAACCGGATATAAGTTATATATTTTTAATTCTTTTGTTATGGTTTTTATTTGGCGGGTTTTTCGGCGGCAGAGGCGGTGGAACCTATTTTGGCGGTTTTGGCGGTGGCGGCGGCTTCGGAGGAGGCGGAGCCGGCAGAAGATGGTAAAGTTAAAAGTTAAATAAAGGAGTAATTTATGGGAAAATTTGGATTTGTAATTTTAGGGATAGTAATTCTTATAATACTAGGAATTGCAAGCTTTTTTGTGGGAACGTATAACCGTTTACAAGTTATGGATGAAGCTGTTTCTGCTAATTGGGCACAGGTGGAAAATCAACTTAAACGTAGAAATGATTTGATACCTAACCTTGTTAATACTGTTAAAGGTTATGCTGCACATGAAAATGAAATTTTTACAAATATAGCAGAGGCGAGAGCTAAACTTTCTGGAGCAATGGGTGCTAATGATGTTAAAGCTGTTCAGCGTAGTAATAATGAATTGAATAGTGCATTGGGAAGATTGCTTGTTGTCGTAGAAAATTATCCTAATTTGAAGGCTGATAAATCATTTATTGGTTTACAAGATGAACTTGCAGGAACCGAAAATCGTTTAACAGTTGCAAGAAGAGATTATAATGAAAGTGTAAAATCAATAAATGCTATGATTAGAACTTTTCCAACATCTCTTGTAGCAGGCATAACAGGGATTAAGCAAAGAGAGTATTTTGAAATAAGTGAGGCTGAAAAAGCAGCACCAAAAGTTGAATTTTAGGTATAAATAATATAAGGGCGGCTCTACTGAGCCGCCCTCTCATATGCGAGAGGGTATTTCCCCTCGTTTGGTTGATATTTATGCCATATGATAAACTATATCTGTATATTGTTCTTTGTTTTTTAGTACATTTTCGAAGGCTTCTTTGTGGTCAAATAGCAAAGCATCAAATCTTTCACTACCTTTTGCATAATAAGTATCGCCAACTGTAATTCCTACAACTTCACCATTTACAATTTTGAATTTACCAAGTCCTGTTACTTCACATTGTGCTTCAGCAATTTTAAGTGCCTCTGTTTTACCTTCTTTTAATGCATCAAGTGCTTTGCTTACACTTTCATTATGTTGTCTGTATTGTTTAACAGTATCCGTTCCAATTCCAAATCTGTTAGTTATGACTCCGCGAAGACCATTTTTATCAGGGTTTGCAGCATTTGCTACAAATCGGCGTGTTGTACCGTTTGCTGTTTGTGTATAGTAAACATTTTCAAGCTGATTTAATACATTTGCATCACGTTTCCCAACTTTTTCAATAAGTTCTTTTATTGACTTACTGTATGCAATATCGCTTTCTGTCATTGGTGCTGTTAATTTTTTGATATCGATAGTTTCTCCGGCTGAATTTTTAAATCCTACAATATTACCACCACGAACATTAATTATATTTCCGGCATCTTTAATAGTATATGAAAGAATATTAGAGTTCTTGCTTGTCAATTCAGCTAATTCTGTTGAAATGCCTAACTTTTCAGCTTGGGACGAGATATTTGTTGTGGTTCCCTTAATGTAATTTTTCTTTCCCGGTATAGTACAAACTGTTTCATCGCCTATTTGTGATACGCTGAATTTTTCAGATGGAATAACTTTGTCCTTTACTCCTTTACCCCAGCTGGTAATATTTTGTCCCCATTGTTTGAAGCCGTTTCCAATTTTTTCAAATACTCCGCTTCCGGTGCCTGTACAATATGCTTTTCTGCAGAGATATGCTGCACCTAATGTAATAGCAGTTCCAATAACTAGTTTTGCGGTTGAATTATCTTTTTTATCTGCTTTTTTTCTTTGAACAACGGGTGTGTCTGTACTTGTCTCGGTTGTTGAAGTAGTATCAGGAGTCTGAATGTAATATGGATTTGGATAATTCCATGTATTCATTAAATACGGATTTGCTCCAATTGTATCAATAGCATAAGAACCTGACATGATAACCTGCCTTTCCAATTAACCTTAAAATGTAACCTAATTTAACCTTATATTTATAAAGTTATTTGTCTAAATTAAATTGACTTATTGTTTACAATTTGTTACAAAATGTTCCATTCTTTTAAAAGGCTTTCCAACTGGAAACGTGCATTTGCGGGGCTTGTAGAAGGCATTTTTCTACAAAGAGGTAAATAGTCGGGAAAATGTTTTTTGAATGCAGAATAAGCTTTATTACCGTTAAGGTATATAGTTTCAATATTAGGGTATTTTTTTAAAAGAGCTTTTATATTATTTGGTTTTTCATTTTCGATAGCAGAATCAAGACTTCCCTCTCGTTTGCATGATTTTATAACATCCCAGAGTGCAAAGTTATTATCAAGAAGTGTCTGAATGCGGGTTTGATAATCCATTGAAACCATATCAGTATTGCATAAAACGCTCATAACTTTCCAAAATCTGTTTTGAGGATGAGCGTAGTAGTGTGTTTCTTCTAAAGATTTAATCCCCGGCATTGAGCCAAGGATTAATATCTTAGAATTTTCATTAATTGCAGGTGCAAAGCTTTTGCATTTACTCATTGATTACCTTTATCCATCCTTCAGGAGCTTCAATTCTTCCCATTTGAATACCGGTTAAAGTATCATAAAGCTTTTTGGTAATTTCACCCATATCGTTCATTCCTGAAGGCAGTGCAATTTCTTTTCCATGGTCAACGATTTTTCCAACAGGAGAAAGTACTGCTGCTGTGCCGCATAAAGCACATTCTTTAAAGTCTTTAACTTCAGACATATATACTTCGCGTTCTTCTGCTTTTAGTCCTAAATAATGTTCTGCAACATACATTAAAGAACGACGAGTAATTGAAGGCAAAATTGTGCTTGATTTTGGAGTCACTACAGTGTTTTCTTTTGTAACAAAAATTATATTAGCACCGCCTGTTTCTTCAACTTTTGTTCTTGTTTCGGAGTCAAGGTACATGTTTTCATTGAATCCTTGATTATGTGCATCTACTATAGCGTGAAGACTCATTGCGTAATTTAAGCCGGCTTTAACGTGACCAGTACCGCGGGGAGCTGCTCGGTCAAAATCAGGAACTCTTAGTGTAATTGGTTTTACTCCTCCTTTGAAATAAGGTCCAACAGGAGTTGCAAAAATTCTGAATTGGTATTCAGTTGCCGGTTTTACACCAATAACTGCGTTTGAAGCAAACATATAAGGTCTTAAATATAATGTAGCTCCGCTTCCATAAGGAGGAACGGCGTTTATATTAGCTTTTATAACTTTAATTACAGCTTCAACAAATCTATCTTCATCAAAAACCGGCATTTCAAGACGACGGCAAGTATCTGCCATTCTTTTTGCATTCATATCAGGACGAAAACAAACAACTTTTCCATCTGCTGTTCTATATGCTTTCATACCTTCAAAACAAGTTTGAGCGTATTGTAAAACTCCGGCACTTTCATGAAGTGTTACAGTTTCATCCGTTGATAAAACTCCATCATCCCACTTACCGTCTTTAAAGTTTGAAACATAACGGTAATCAGTTTTTAAATAACCAAATCCTAAATTAGACCAATCAATATCTTTTTCCATAAATCCCTCCACATATTATTATATTACGAAAGATAACAATATTCATGTTTTTCGTTGGATTTAAAAAATGTTTAACATATAATAGGGTTAAAAAATAGAAATTTACGAGGGAGTAAAACCATGAGTAACGAAAGTGTTGGTAAAAAAATTGTTGAAGCTTTGAAAAAGCAAGCTGAAAGTATAGATATTTCTGAAGAAAATAACTCTTCACTTTTTGATGAACCGATAAATAATGAGAGCTTTGAAATGAAAGAAGATTTTTTTGCTGAACCATCTAAACCGGCAAAAACTAACTTTTTTGATGATGTTGTTGAAGAAACTCCAATTTTTGCAGAAGCACCTGTATCTTCTCCAATGATGGAAACACCAGCTGAAGCATTTGAAATGCCTGCAAATATTGCAGTTTTGAAAAAACTTATTTCTCAATTACCAAGTGGTGTTTCTAGACACACCGGTGCTCAAATTATTAAGCAAACAATGGAAGCTCTTGGTATTTCAATGAAGAGTGTTTTGCAAGATGCTCAACAAGTTCAGGAAAGCTTAAAAGTTTCTGCTAGAGAATGTCAAGGTTCTATTCAAGAATACAAAAAACAAATTCTTACTCTTGAAAAGCAATCTCAAAGCTATCAGAAACAATATTCAGCACTGAATGATTTGATAAGTTTGTTTATACAGACTACAAAATAAATTCAAAAAGGGAGTCGGGTTCACCAACTCCCTTTTTTTTGCTATAATGCAAAAGATGAAGGTATATTATAAAGCAACCTATACTTACAAGCTTTTAAGGCTTTTATGGGCGCAGATTCATGAGTTTGTATCTACGCTTGGCGAGATTATGGCTTATTGCTGGGAATTCTTAAAAGGATTAGCACATTTCAATACCTCGTATAAAGAAATTATTGAACAATGTTCCCGTTTTGGTGTTTCATCTCTTCCAATTACTCTTTCAATTGTAGGGATGACTTCTATTATTATTTCAATGCAAGTTGCCGGAGAAATGGTTAAGCAGGGTGGCGGTAATTTTGTAGGCATGCTCATTGCTATTCTAACTGTAAGAGAAGAAGGTGCTATTATGGCTGGTTTTGCAATAATTTCTATGATAGGTTCTTCATTAGCTTCAGAAATTGCGACAATGAAAGTTACAGAACAGATTGATGCAATTAAGGTTTTGAAAGTTAATCCGGTACAATACTTATTTACACCAAGAATTATTGCAGGAACTTTAATGATGCCTCTTGTTGTAATTGTTTCATCTTTATTTGGGATTATCGGAGGAGCTGTTGCTGCTAATATTACTTCTGAACTATCTTATAAAGCCTATTTTGACTCTGTTTGGTTTGGTTTAAATATGCATGATTTGAATGTTTGTATTCTAAAAGCCTTGAGTTTCGGGTTTACAATTGCACTCATCAGCTGTTCTTGCGGTATGGGCGCAAAAGATGGTGCAAAAGGTGTTGGTATTGCGACAACAAGAGCAGTAGTCTGGTCATTTGTTGCTATTGTAATTCTTGATTTATTATTTGCAGCAGTTTATTTTTATTAGAGGTAAATAATGAGTATTGAAGTAAAAAATCTTACAAAAGTATTTGATAAAAAAACTATTATTGATGATTTGTCTTTTAAAGTTGATGACGGGAAAATTCTTTCGATAGTAGGTTTTAGCGGTTCAGGGAAAAGTACGGTATTAAAACTTATAAGCGGATTGATTGAAAAGGATGGCGGTGAGATTAATACAACCGGCGGTGATATTGCTATGGTGTTTCAGTATTCAGCACTTTTTGACTCTTTAAATGTTTTTGATAATATTTCTTTTGCTCTTCAAGAACGAAAAGAACTTAGAAATAAATATACAAGAGCTGAACTTGAAAAGGTTGTTGCAGAAAAACTTGAAATGGTTGGACTTTCCGGTATAGAAAATAAGTTTCCTTCGGAACTTTCAGGCGGTATGCAAAAACGTGTAAGTTTTGCCCGTGCCATTGTTACCGAGCCCAAAATTATTCTTTATGATGAGCCGACCGCCGGACTTGATCCTATTTCGTCTACTTTAATTGAAGACTATATTGTAAGATTAAAAAATGAAACAAATGCTGCTTCAATTGTTGTTACTCACCAAATGTCAACGATTAGGAGGACATCAGATTCTGTATTGATGTTGTATAATGGTAAAGCAGTGTTTGAAGGAACTCCTGAAGAATTATGTCAAGAAAGCACTGAATATACCCGTCAATTCGTTAATGCAGCAATTGACGGACCTATGAAAATGAATTAGAGGTTATTATAAAATGAAACTTTCATCATCTTTTAAAGTTGGAATATTAACAATAATAGCATTAGCCATATTTCTATTTACTGTTTTGTGGGTAAAAGGACGTTCATTCTCTTCTGCTGAAAGAATTGAAGTTCAGTTTAAAGATGTTAATGGTATGAGACCCGGTTCAGGAGTTCAGATGATGGGGCTTCGTGTTGGGCAAGTTGAGGAAATTATTCCTGTTGTAGAGGATGAAAACAGTTATGTTAAAATGAAGTTTGTTATTACTGAACCTGATATAATAATTCCAAAGGCTTCTATGTTATCAATTCAGCAATCAGGCTTGATTGGCGAACAGTTCCTTGAAATAACTCCGCCAAGATTACGCTCTGTGTATATCCCTGTTGTTAATCAGGAACTTTTACCGGCTGATACTAATGTTGAGATTAAATTAGATGAAAAATATTATGATGTGGGAAAAGTTAAAAAATCACAAATTATGACTTCAAAACTTGTTCCTGATGCTTTGAAAGATACAATTAAAACAAACTATGCATATGAAGTTAAGTATTTTGTAAATCTTCCTGGACTTATTTTACCTGAGTTTATGAAGGGTAGAATTGTTACAACAAACGGGGTTAAAAAATTAAGAATTGAACCTCTTGATAATACTCCGTTACCATACCCTAATCAGACATCTCCATATACAGTTATTGAACCTATGAGAATAGCTGATTTTATGGATTTACAATACAAAGCTGCAGAGTCTCTAACCGAAACTAACAGGGTTGTTAATGAGCTGTTAAATGACAAGATGATTGCAGATTTGACTAAATCTGTATCAAACTTCAAAGAACTTACCGCTCAAGCTACAACAACTTTAGAAAAAGCAGAAAAACTTATTGATACATCTAAAAATGATTTAGATGCAATGATTTGGATGATGACCGATGCAACAAATAACTTCAACAGACTTGCAACTAATTTGAATGGAATTGTTGCAGATGAAAAGTTCAAACCGGCATTGTATGATACAGCAGAGTCAATTAATAAATTATCAAAAACTCTTGCTCCGATTATTGGTTCAGTTGATGCAAAAGCGTTTGCAGAAGACTTAAATGGCGCAATGAAAAATATCAACGAAATTTCAGCTTCTGTTAATACTATGACTAAAGACGAAGATTTGAAGAAAAAACTTAATGATTCTGTTGATAATTTGAATATCACAATGTGTGAAGTTACCAAAGCACTTGAAACCGTTAACGGTAAAGGTGATAAAGATAACTTGAAACAGATTGTTAATGATACATCTGAAACAGTGGAAAATCTTAAGAAGTTCTCTGAAAAATTGAATAAGAGATTCTTATTATTTAGATTAATGTTCTAATAATAACTCCAATTAGAGCAGAGAATAAAATATAAAACAACGGATCTTTTTTAGATTTCCAGCTGATAATTAATAAAACAGTAAGTAAAATCATTGCTTTAATATCGCCTAATGAAGGTTTTAAAAGCCCGATTGCAACTGCTGTTAAAAGCGCGCAACTTATTGGTTTTAATGTTTCAATGATTGATTTAACATAAAAATTGTCACTAAATTTTCTTAATAATTTAGAAACAATAATTACCAAGAATAAAGACGGTAACATTTCTGACGTTGTTGCTAGTAGCGAACCCAATATACCAGCACTTTTTAGCCCTGCATAAGTTGCAACATTTATACCTACAGGTCCTGGTGTAATCGATGCTACTGCAACCATCTGGGTCAATTCATCTAATGAATACCATTTATAAACTTCTGATATATGGTATAAAAACGGGATTGTGGCGTAACCGCCGCCAAATGAGAAAAGACCGATTTTAAAGAATTCTAACACAAGTTGAAGGTAAATCATCTTCTTCCTCCATTTACCCCCTCGTCTAGTCTTTTATATCCGACTCCAAGTAAAGTAAACAATAAAATTGTCTGAATTGGCGAGAGTTTGAAAATCAATAAAGTTCCTAAAGTCAAAACAAAAATTGTATAAAAATACATGTTTTTATTAGATTTCTGCCACATTTCACGAACAGTAAGCATAATAAGTGCAATAACAGCAACGCCAACTCCCCATAAAGCACCTTGAACGTAAGAATTATTAACTAAAGAGCCTAAAACAGAAGCTAAAAGAACTATGCACCAGAATGGAACAAATGTTATTCCAATCATGGCTGTAATTGCACCCCATTTACCACGGAGCTTGTAACCTATAAACATTGAAATATTGGCTGCAATTATTCCCGGTAAAGATTGTGATAATGCAAAATAATCAATCATATCGTCATGTGTAATGAGATTTTTCTTTTCAACAAACTCACTTGTCATAATAGGAAGTATTACATATCCTCCTCCAAGCAAGATTGCGCCGATTTTGACGAAAATTAAGAACAGCTTAAAGAGTGACACTTCAATTTCCTTCCAATCTGATTGATTAATTTTTCATCTTCATCAGGTGTAAATCCGGTAGTTGTAAGATAATTGCCTACAATAGTTGAGTCAACGCAATATGTAAATGCTTTTTCTATAGTTTCAGATGACATTCTTGCTTTCTTACCGCCGGCTAATCTTATAGAAGCATTCGGACAAGCAATTTTAAAAATTGCTAATGTTCTTAAAATATGTTCTTCATTTATTTTGTCTATATAACTTTCAAAAGGCGTATTTGGTATTGGTGTAAGTATGTTTACAGGAATACTCTCCGGATTAATCTCTGCTAGCTCAAGAGCCATTTCTATCCTTTGTTCAACGGTTTCTCCCATGCCGATAATTACGCCGCAGCAAAGCTCAATACCATATTTTTGAACGAGCTTTGTTGTATTAATTCTATCTTCATATGTATGAGTTGTACAAATTTGAGGATGATATGATTTACAAGTGTTAATATTATGGTGAAATCTTACTAAACCGGCTTCTGCAAGTTTTTTAGCCTGTTCTTCATTTAAAATACCAATGCTTGCACAACTTTTAATCCCATCAGTATTTAAAGCCTTAATCATATCAAGCATTCTGTCAAAATCGCTTTCATCAGGAGTTTTGCCTGAGGTTACAATTGCAACTCTATCAGCACCATTCTTTACACTATCATGAGCAGCTGCCATAACCTCATTTACTTCCATTAAAGGGTATGATTCAATTTCGGTGTTGTAGTGTGAACTCTGTGCACAATAGCGGCAATTTTGCGAGCATTTCCCGTTACGTGCATTTATGATTGAACAGAATTCAACTTCATCTTTTAAATATTTTTTTGACTCATTTAGAAGTGAGTCTAAATTCATATTATATAAATTTAATAATTCAGTTTTTGTGTACATGTTTTTCCTTTCTTAGCAGCCGCAAGTAAGTCCTGCGCATAAATTTATTGATTGTCCCGTAACGCCTTTTGCTTCATTTGAAATTAAATATTTTACCATGTTTGCAATCTCAATTGGTTCAACAAAACGTCTTTGAGGTATACATTCAATTATTTCTTCTTTTGTAAACTCTCCATCATCAGCTGAAGAGTTGCCTAAATCTGTATTTACCCATCCAGGATTTATTGTGTTTACTGTTATTCCACATTCAGCAAGTTCAAGTGCTAAAGCTTTAGTTGCTCCGATTAAACCGGATTTTGCAGCAGAATATAAGCTTGCATTAGCTTCTCCCATAACTCCGCTAATCGAGCCGATATTAATAATTCTTCCAAAACCGTTTGATTTCATATATGGAACAGCTTTCGAAATTAAATATAAAGGAGCTTCTAGGTTTAATCTGTTTATATGCTCGATATCATTTAACTCAACATTCTCAATTGGTGAATAAATATATTCTCCGGCATTATTAATGAGGATATCAATTTTGTTATCCTGAATATAATTCCCAAGTTTTAGCATTCCTTCAATTGTTGCCAGGTCACAAATACAGTAGTTTTTATATTCTTTTAGAAGTTCTACATTTCTTGAAGCAGCAAAAACAGTGCCATCTAAAGATTTTGCGATAGCTTTTCCAATCCCTTTCGTTGCTCCTGTAACTAAGATATTCATACCTATAGTTTAACACGAAAACGCCGGACAATTTGTCCGGCGTAAAAATTTTTATCTCAAGAATTGAGCCTGATAGACTTCAAATGAGATAGGAGCTTGTGCGTCTCCGGGCGTATTGGCTTGTCCAAATACTCTCGATGCTTCACTTCTAAGTCCTGCAAAATATGTCATTGCTTGACCATCAAGAGCACTTTGTGACAATAACTTGATTGCATTGTTAAAAGCCGCATAGTCTTTTTCATAATCACCCGTTGCCTGTACACCGATTTGAGCACATAATCCGGCCCAAGGTATAACCTTTTCGCTGTTTTGATTAGCGATTTGATTTTGAACCTGTTCTGAATATTCGGCATACATAGCTCTGTCAAGCTTTTTCAAATCATCAGTTTTACCTGTAGGTGTAATATTAAACTCGTCAAATGCCTGTTCAAGCTTGGTAGAACTTGATGGAACTCTGCCAAGATAAGAATAGATATTTGCACTGGTATAACTATAAACACCATTGACCGTGAAATTCGACATGACACACCTCTTATATGATATATAATGTATATCGGCACATTTTCTAAAAACTTTAATGAATTTGGATTAAGATTTACAATTTGTTACAATTGTTCTGAATGGTGTTGATATAACAGTATTTCAGGGTGATATAAAAGAATGTACTGCTCAAATACTGTGTTAAGTTTTGTAACAAAGAAAGTGTTCTCTGAAATTTGAGGTTTTATATAAACTTTATATAAGAGTAAGACGAAATTAAATAAGATAGTTCAAAACAAAATAAGCAGTAAATCAAAATGTTACAAAAAGAGCATGCTTAATTGAGTTGAAAGAACTTGCAAAACTTCGCAAGGGCTTAGTTAATATTGTCTTTAAGTTAAATAAGAGAGGTATAAGATGGCTTTATTGGAAAGTTATAACATCAATGCTATGGCAACACAGATTTCAAGAGAATTTTATATAAACGAAAATCCTGTAGAGGATAAGTCATATATTTTAGTTGACGAAATGCGATTATTCGCAATGGATATGAAATCAAGAGTTACATTTATATCCAGAAGTAAAGTTTAACCATCTTATCTTACTTATAATTTATTTCCCCAAACTTACTTATCTTAGCGCCTTGTTGAAAAGCAAGGCTTTTTATTTGTGAAATTTGTATTGCAAACTTTGTGCTTAATATTATGTAACATTATATGTAACAAATTTGCGCATATATACTTTTTGTGTTAAGTTTTCATGTATAGGGTTAATTTTACCGTCAATTTAAGAGGTTATATGAAAAGCACAACACTTAGAAGATCAAATATCACAAGAGAAAAAGTTGCTATGATGGAGGCGTTATCTCGTTATAACAGACAACATCAAGATGAAGATTTTTATAGAAACCAGAGTAAAACTAAAGAACTTGATGTTCTTTGGCAGTCTTTTGGCTTAAAACCTCAAAAAAATGAAAAAACTCCGCAAGTTTATTTTGTTGCCGGAGTTGTTGTTGGAGTAATAATCACATTAGCAGTAACTACTCTTGTTAGTCTTTTGATAAGTCTTTCTACTCCAAAAGATGATATAATGCCAGCTCCGGTTAAAAAATCTGCTGTTTCATCAGGAAAGTTCTCTTTTGTACCTGCTGATAGTGCTGCTACTAAGCCTGTTTCAACAGCTCTTTCTGATGAAGAGTATGTTGTTAAAGAAGGTGATACTCTGGAAAGTGTTATTATAAGGTTTTACGGCACTTTTGATATGACAAAAGTAAATGCGATTGCTGAAGCTAATAAAATGGCTAATCCTAATGCTTTATCAATTGGTCAAAAATTAATTATACCGATGAATTAGTATGGCAAAAGTAAAATCAAAATATGTATGTCAAAGTTGCGGGTATGAAACAGCCGGTTATTTAGGAAAATGTCCTGAATGTGGCTCTTGGGCTTCTTTTGTTGAAGAAGTACTGAGTGGAAACAAGTTAGAAACATCGGTGTTATTACCTGATACTAATCCGCCAATCAGATTATCAGAAATAGAAATGAATAAGGAAATCCGTACAACAACGGGAATTTCTGAATTTGACCGAGTTCTTGGCGGCGGGATTGTAAAAGGTTCTTTAATTTTGATAGCAGGTGATCCTGGAATTGGTAAATCGACAATTCTTCTGCAAACAAGCGGTGAACTTTGTAAAAATGATAAAAATGTTTTGTATATTTCTGCAGAGGAGTCTGCAAGTCAAATAAAATTACGTGCTGAAAGACTTGGGATTAAATCAAATAACCTTTATATTTATCCCCAAACTAATTTTGAGTTAATCAAAAAACATATAGAAGAAATGCAGCCTGATTTAGTTATTGTTGATAGTATTCAGGCTATTTATACTTCTACTATTCAAAGTTCTGCCGGTAGTGTTTCACAAATCAGAGAATGCTGTAATGCTCTAATGGGAATTGCTAAAACAAATAATATTTCTATAGTTGTAATAGGGCATGTTACAAAAGAGGGGAATATTGCCGGACCTAAAGTTCTTGAACACATGGTTGATACAGTTATTCAATTTGAAGGAGACAAGTATAAAACCTATAGAATTTTACGCTCAATTAAAAACCGTTTTGGGAATACTTCTGAAGTTGGGATTTTTGAGATGAGCGGCAAAGGATTAAAAGAGGTTGTTAATCCTTCAGAATTATTTTTAAAAGAATACAATCAAACACAAACTCCGGGAAGTACGATTATTGTCACAAGTGAAGGTACACGTCCGTTACTTGTCGAAATACAGGCTCTTGTAGGAACTACACCGTATCCGGCTCCAAGAAGAATTGCTAATGGCGTGGATACAAGCAGAGTGCTTCAAATTTTAGCTGTATTGGAAAAAAGAATTGGTTTAAATCTTTCTAAACAAGATGTTTATGTAAATGTTATAGGGGGTATTGATGTTTCAGAGCCTGCAGCTGATTTAGGGATTGCATTGGCTATTATTACTTGTGTTCGTGATGTTGTATTTGATTCTCATACTGCAATTGTTGGTGAAATTGGCTTATCCGGTGAGATAAGAGCTGTTAATCATATTGAAAAACGTATCAATGAAGCTCAAAAGCTAGGATTTAAGAGAATTATTATTCCTGAGGCTAATGAGGTTCAGGATAAAATTGAGGGAATAGAAGTTATTCGTGTAAAACGCATTATTGAAGCTATTACAAGGTCTGTAAGTAAATGATAATTGACTCACATGTACATTATGGTAAAAATTCTCCGTGGGGTGATTTTTCTCCTGAATATTTGTTAGATATAATGGGGGAGGATGTTAATATAGCAATTTGTTCAAATTTAGAGGGCTTGTATTCTAAAAATGAATATGATTGCAATATGGATATGCTTGAAGTTACGAGAAAGTATCCAAAACTCAAGGCTCTTGCAGTTTGTGAACCGCATCTTGCTGAGGATGAAAGTGTAATACGTTTCTTTTTGGAAAATTATCCTGAATTTATCGGGCTAAAACTCCATCCTGAATGTATGAAACTAGCAGCTGATAGTGAAAAATATAATAAATATTTAAGACTTGCTCAAGAATTTAAAAAACCTTGTTTGTATCATTCAGGGCACATTAAATCAAGATTTTCTTCCCCTGAATTAATTTATAAAAAAGCTCAAGAATTTCCTGATGTACCGATTATTTTAGGACATCTTTCAACAGGACCTCGTGAATCTCATATAAGAGCAATTGATATAATAATAGAGTCTATTGAAAAGGAAACAGCGACATTGTATGCTGATGTTTCATGGATTGATTCGTCGTTTACACAATTGAGTGAAACATTAGATGACACTTTATATTTTATTGAAAGACTGAAAAATACTTCTAAAGGTGATTACACAAACAGAATTATGTGGGCTTCAGATGCTCCTGTAGGGGATATGAACCAAAAAAGAGAACTGTATTTGCAAAATTTGAATATTTTCAAAAAAAGAGTGATGGAATATTTCAATGACGAAACGCTGTTGAGTAATCTGTTGGCTAATAATGCAAAACAACTTTATTCACCAGGCTAATATTTACGTTAGGGGATGTTCGTGATATTATATCCTTAATTGGAGAGGATATGTAATGATTAATTTATTATTAAAACTTTTGGGCGACCCAAACGAGAAAAAGGTTAAAAATATTTTAGGTATTATTGACCATATAAATGCGCTTGAACCTGAGTTCGAAAAACTTACTGATGAACAGTTACGTGCAAAAACAGATGAGTTCAAGGAAATTCTTGCAAAACGTCCCACATCTGATAATGAAAAAGCGGATAGAATTTTAGAAAAAGAAACTCTTGATAAAATTCTACCGGAGGCTTTTGCGACTGTTCGTGAAGCTGGTAAACGTGTATTGAATATGCGACATTTTGATGTGCAGTTGATTGGTGCGTATTTCTTACATAACGGACATATTGCAGAAATGAGAACAGGTGAAGGTAAAACTCTGGTTGCAACTCTTGCAGCTTACTTGAATGCACTTACAGGAAAAGGTGTCCATGTTGTTACTGTTAACGATTACCTTGCAAAGCGTGACAGCGAGTGGATGGGTAAGATTTATAAATTCTTGGGTTTGACGGTTGGTGTAATCCTTTCCAATCAGCATGATGCTGATGAGTTTAATCGTAAAAAGGCTGCTTATGCTTGTGATATTACATATGGTACAAATAATGAGTTTGGTTTTGATTATCTTAGAGACAATATGGCATCATCAAATGAAATGCTTGTTCAAAGACCTTATAACTATGCGATTATCGATGAAGTCGATAGTATTTTAATTGATGAAGCGAGAACTCCTCTTATTATAAGCGGTCGTGTTGAAAAGTCTGCTGATACTTATACATTAATGGCAAAAGTTGCGCCTCAATTGGAAAAAGATAAAGATTATGAAGTTGACGAAAAAAATAAAAACGTAATCTTTACAGAAGACGGTATTGATAAAGCACAAGAAATTATCGGTTGCAAAGACTTGTTTGATATCAATAATCAGTATGCTCATGATTTGTTGAATGCTCTTAAAGCAAAAGAGTTGTTTATAAAAGATACTGATTATGTTGTAAAAGATGGCGAAATTATGATTGTTGATGAGTTCACAGGACGTTTAATGCCTGGAAGACGCTGGTCTGATGGTTTGCATCAAGCAATTGAAGCAAAAGAAGGTGTTACTATTCAGGATGAAACCCAAACATTGGCAAGTATTACTTTCCAAAACTTATTCAGATTGTATCCTAAGCTTTCCGGCATGACCGGTACAGCAATGACTGAGGAAGCAGAGTTTGGTAAAATTTATAACCTTGAAGTTACTGTTATTCCTACTAACAGACCTGATATAAGAGTTAACAATGCGGATGTTATTTATAAAACAGAACGTGCAAAATACGATGCTGTAGTTAATGATATTATTGAACAAAACAAATTGGGAAGACCAGTGCTTGTTGGTACTGTAAGTATTGAAAAATCAGAATATATTTCAGCTCTGTTAGCTAAAAAAGGTGTAAGACACAATGTATTGAACGCAAAGCAACACGAGCGAGAAGCTTATATTATTGCTCAAGCAGGTCGTGTTGGTGCGGTTACGATTGCAACTAATATGGCTGGTAGAGGTACTGATATTCTTTTAGGCGGTAATGCTGAATACCTTGCAAAAGAAGAACTTGAAAACAAAGGTATAACACCTGAACGTGAAAATTATGAAGCTTTAAAAGAAGAAGCATTAGCTAATGCCCGTAAAATAACAGAAGCTGAACACGCTAAGGTTGTTGAGTTAGGCGGACTTCACGTAATCGGTACAGAAAGACACGAATCACGCCGTATTGATAACCAGCTTAGAGGTCGTGCTGCAAGACAGGGTGATCCTGGTTCTACAAGATTTTTCTTATCTTTGGAAGACAACCTGATGAGAATTTTCGGCGGAGATAAGATTGCTTCTTTGATGACAATGCTTAACGCAGAAGAAGACATGCCGATTGAGTCACACTTGATTTCAAGACAAATTCAGTCAGCACAGAAGAAAGTTGAAACTTACCATTTTGATATTCGTAAAAATGTATTACAATATGACGATGTTATGAATATTCAGAGGGAAAAATTCTATGCTCAAAGACGTAAGGTTCTTGAAGGCAAGAATTTATCAAATGATATCAAGTTTATGATTGATAAGGAAATTGATAGACTTCTAAAAAGTTATATTACTCCAGAAATGAACCCTGAAGAATATATTCTGGAGGATATAGAAACTCTTATCAAGGAATTGCATTCAAATATTCCTCAGCTTTCTTATATTTCTGTAGATGATATCAAAGCATACAGATACAATAGAATTTATGAGTCTTTGCGTGATGCAGCCCAAAAGGCTTATAAAGAACACGAAGAAGAAATTATTGGGTTCTATAATTCAATTATGGCGCAATACGATCCAGATGCTAAACAGCAGGAACTATTTGTGGATGATAACATTATGAGAAGCCTTGAAAGGGATGTTCTTCTAAGAGTTGTTGATAATCAGTGGATTGACCACCTTCATAATATTGATATGCTTAAAGAGGGTATCGGGCTTCGTGCTTACGGTCAAAAAGACCCGCTTATTGAGTACAAAAAAGAAGCGTATGACTTGTTCAACAAAATGATGTTTGAAATCCAAAGTAACACTGTAAAATACATTTTCCGTGCAAAATTTGGGATACAGTTTGTATCAGATGATGGAATGGAAGTTATAGAACAATAAAAAAAGGCGGCTCGAAGAGCCGCCTTTTTTATATTGCTTACGCGTTAATATCTTTAACAGATAATGCGATTCTGTGTTCTTTTGGAGTGAATTTCTTGATTAATACATCAACTTCAGCACCAACTTTGAACAAGTTGAATGGGTTAACGTTTTCGTCTGACATTTCTGAAACTGGAAGTAATGCTTCTACGCCAGGGAAGATGTTAATGAAAGCACCGAAAGTGGTAACTTTGTTAACAGTACCTTTAACAATTTGACCTTCCTCAAACTGTCCTTCGATTTGCTGCCAAGGGTTTTCGCCCATTCTCTTAAGTGAAAGAGAAATTCTTTTAAGTTCGTTATCGATTTTGATAATTTTAACTTCGATAGTGTCACCCAAAGTAAGAACATCAGATGGGTGTTTAATTCTCTGCCAAGAAATTTCAGAGATAGGAAGAAGACCGTCGATACCGTTGATGTCAACGAAAGCGCCGAAATCAGTGATTCTTACTACGTTACCTGAAACAACCTGATCTTCTTCCAATGAAGAAAGAACGTTATCAACAACTTGATCTCTTTGTTCAGCAACAGCTTGTCTTTGAGAAAGGATAAGTTTGTTTTTCTTAGGATCAGCTTCAAGAACCTTAACTTCGATTTTTGTATCAACAAGACCTTCGAATGGAGTTCCTGTTCTAAGTTGAGAAGATGGGATGAAACCTTTCAAATCAGCGATATCAACAAGAACGCCGCCTTTAACAGTTGAAACAACTTTCGCAAGGATTGTATCGCCTTGGATTTTAGCGTCGTTAAGCTGTGCCCAAGCTTGAGCAAATGCGATTCTCTTAAGAGAAAGAAGCATTGAATCGTCGTTGTTTTCTTCTCTTAAAACATAGAATTCTCTTGTGTCACCGATTTCAAGTTCTTCGATGTCGCTTGAAAGTTCTTTGTTTGATAAGAAAGCTTCCATTTTAGCGCCTTTAACGCTTACTAAGTAGCCTTCTGATTCTTTTTTGATTACAGTACCTTCTACGATGTCAGCAACGCTGTTTGTTTTAGCGAAACTTTCTTCAAGAAGTTGTTCAAATTCGTCTAATACTTGTGTCATTTTATTGTCTCCTTTACTTTATTAATAACATTCTGCGGGGTTGAAGCACCGGCTGTAATGCCAATGTTCTTAACTCCTTTTAATATATCTTTGTCTAATTCTGTATCATTTTCGATATGAATTGTTTTTGTGCAGTCTTTTAAAATTTCTGCAAGATGAGTTGTGTTTGCACTTTTTCTTGAACCTACAACAATCATCAAATCGCTTTCTTTTGCAAGTTCTCGCGCTTCTTTTTGGCGCATTGCTGTTGACTGACAAATTGTGTTGTAGATTAAAACTTCTTTAGCCAATGTGTTTAAGTGATTAACGATAAGGTTTAAAGATGAAACCATTTGGGTTGTTTGAACAACAACACCGACTTTTCTGTGTGATTTAATTTGAGCTTCGTAAGGAGCAAGTTCTTCAATTGTAGTTGCTACAACAACTTTGTCCGAATATAAGTCAGCATTAGCCTTGATTGCCATAACTTCGGGATGATTAGGTTTTCCTACAATTACAACAAAGTAATCATTTTTAGCAAGTTCTATTGCTCTTTGCTGAACCTTTTTTACGTCAGGGCAAGTAAGGTCAACGACTTCAAAACCGACTTGTCTTAGTTTTTCAAAAACTTCCGGAGCTTCGCCATGACTTCTAACGATGCAGATACCATCGCCATTTTCAGGAATTTCGTAGATTGTTTTAATTCCCAATTCATCAAGCTCACGAATAACATCCATGTTGTGGATGAGTTCGCCTAAAATATAAATATTTTTATCAGGGTTTTCTGATTTTAATTTTTTTGCTGTATCAACGGCGCGTTTTACCCCGTAACAGAATCCTGCAAATTTCGCTAATTTTATATTAAACAATCGGCTTTAAGTAATCACTTTCTAATTGGACTAGAGACATTTGCCTCAGTAACTTTATTTAACAATAAACAGGGGTAAATGTAAAGGGGATTTTTGTTTATTGAGTTTTCTCAATGACTTAGTTTTTTAAATCCTATAAAATATTAGTTACATGAAAGGAGATGTATTATGAAAGAACCTATTGTAGTTATGTTAAGAAATATTTTTACCGCAAGGAATATGCTTATATATATAAAATTGATTTTGGAAAAAGAGGAAAATACACGCAAAGAGGTCTTAATATGGCTCATTGATGGTGTTATTAGAGTTTTAGAAAGAATAACGGCGGATTTTTAATCCGCCGTTTTATTAGTTTTCTACATATTCTCTTAAGCGTTTGCTTCTGTTTGGATGTCTTAGTTTTCTTAAAGCCTTCGCTTCGATTTGTCTGATACGTTCACGTGTTACGCCGAACAATTGACCAACTTCTTCTAATGTTCTTTGACGACCGTCGTCCATGCCGAAACGTAATCTCAACACATCTCTTTCACGAGGAGAAAGTGTGCATAGAACTTCTGCTAAGTCTTCTCTTAAAAGTTCAGAAGCAACTGTTTTAATCGGAGCATCTGCTTCTTTATCTTCAATAAAATCACCTAATCTTGAATCTTCTTCTTTACCGATTGGTGTTTCCAAAGAAAGCGGTTCTTGAGCGATTTTAACAATTTCTCTTAATTTAGAGATTGAAACGCCCATTTCAACTGCAAGTTCTTCTTCGGTTGGTTTACGAGAAAGTTCTTGAGCTAATCTTCTTGTAACTTTTTTAAGTTTGTTAATTGTTTCAACCATGTGAACAGGGATACGGATTGTTCTAGCCTGGTCCGCAATAGCTCTTGTAATAGCTTGTCTAATCCACCATGTTGCATAAGTTGAGAACTTGAAACCTCTTTCGTGGTCAAATTTTTCAGCAGCACGGATTAAACCTAAGTTGCCTTCCTGAATTAAGTCTAAGAAAAGCATACCTCTTCCAACATATTTTTTAGCGATACTTACAACAAGTCTCAAGTTTGCTTGAACAAGTTTGCGTTTTGCAATAGCACCGGGAGTTCCTCCTTGGATAATTTTTCTTGCAAGCTCAATTTCTTCGCTTGTAGAAAGAAGTTTAATACGTCCGATTTCTCTTAAATACAATCTTACAGGGTCTTCAACAGCAACACCTTTTGGGATTTCTGTATCAATACTTTCATCAGATGAGTCAGATGAATCATCCATCATGAAGAAATCTTCGCTTTTTACTCCGATTTTTGATGAGTCAATGATATCTTCAATATGGTCTGTTCCTAAATCTGTACCGATATAATCAACGGTATCATCAGCTTCTTTGGTAGAATCAAAATCTAATAAATCAATGTTTTCGTCTTCAATAACGCTTACTACTGATGATCTTGAGTTTCTTTTTTGGGTCATTATTTATCTCCAGTCCTTAACTTTATCTTATCTCTAAGCTGCATTTGTATTTTTAAGGCTTCTAAGTCGTCGTCATTAACTTCTTTATATTGTTTGCGAATTCTTTCAACTTCGCGTTCTGAGTAGCATCTTAAAAGTCTTGTTATATTTTCTCTAACTGCTCTTTCGAGTTCATCTTGATCAAGTCCGTTGAAAGCTTCAGACATATCGACCAAATCAGTTAGTATTTTTGTTAAGTTATCATCCTCAATGAATTCTGTGAATAGATTTTTTGTCAATTCCCTAACATTATTTATTGTACAAGCCAATTTGTCAATTGTATTTTTTACAATTATTAATGTTTCATCTTGAATAATATCTTGAGGTAACAATTCGTTCAATTTTTGATAATTATTTGAACTGCTGTCTGATAGAAAAACGCTCAATAAATTTTTTTGCGCTCTAATTTCAAATTGTGAAGAATTTGTTACAACTGGTTTTTTTATAGGAGCCGAAACTGTGTAGTTGTCTATATTTCCTAACCTGTTTAATTCTTTTAGCATGGAATTTTCGTCAATCTCTAAGATTGTAGAAACCATTTTTACATACTCGGATTGGATGATTTTGTTATCAACATCTTTTAAAATATCCATGACTTTGGCAACTAATTCTGATTTTTGCTGTGGAGTTTTTGCAGAAGATTTTTCTTTCAAAGCATTGTTTAAAAGAAAATCAATCAGCAGCGGCGCTTCATTAATAAACATTTTAAATGCTTCTCCACCCATAGTACGGATAAATTCATCCGGATCCTTGCCTTGAGGCGGTGATACTACACGGATTTCACAAGCGTATTTATTATCAGCTGTTGCAGAAATATGGCTTTCATCGAACTGTTTTACATCACCTAATGTTGCAAGAGTTGTTTTAATTACATCACTTCCACGTTTTGTTGCATTAATTCCTGCAGAGTCTGTGTCAAAAGATAAGAAAATTCTTCTTGTTTTTGTATAACGCGATAATAATTTAACATGGTCAGCTGTCATAGCTGTTCCACAGGAAGCAACGGCATTTTCAACACCATGTGATTGAGCAGAGATTACGTCAAAATACCCTTCCATTATAATAACTGCATCTTCGTTTTTAATTGCATCTTTAGCTGAATTTAAACCGAACAAAATTTTACTTTTGTTATAAATCATGGAGTCGGATGAATTTAGATACTTGGGATTCTGTCCTTCATCAACAGCACGAGCTCCAAATGCTACATAATCTCCGTTTTCGTTCTGAATAGGAATAATAATTCTGTTTCTAAAACGGTCAATCCAACCACCTTGGTTTGATTTTAGAATAAGCCCGGCTTTTTCTAAGATTTCATCCTTAAAATCGTTTTTAAGCTCTTTATATAAAGTATCATATTTATTAGGAGCCCAGCCTAAGGTAAACTTTTCAATAACTTCATCGGTAATGTTACGTCCTCGAAGATAAGTCATGGCTTTGTTGGCATCTTCAGCAGAGTATAAAGATTTATTATAAAACTTAGCTGCTTTTTGGCATGCTTTAAGCATTAACGTTTTTTGTTCTTTTGTTTCGTTTGACGGAGTAAATTTTTTAGGTAATTCAATGCCAAACTTTTCTGCAAGTTCAAGAATAACTTCTTTATAAGCTCTGTTTTGGATTTTTACAAGAAAATTTAAAGCATCTCCCCCGGCTCCACAAGAAAAACACTTATAAATCCCTTTTGAAGGACTTACAGACATAGAAGGCTTTTTGTCATTATGAAACGGACAAATACCCCAGTAATTAGCGCCGCTTTTTTTTAAAACGACATACTGTGAAACGACATCTACTATATCCAGCCGGTCTTTAATAAGAGAAACTGCTTCTTCAAAAGAATTCGCCATTACCATATTAATATATTAGCACAAACAAAAAGAAAAGGCGCAGCCATTGGCTGCGCCTTTTCTTTTTAAAAAATTATAAATCCGAGAACGAAGGTGATAAATGAATATCATGATGTATTCTATCGTCAGCTTCTTGAGCCGGATCAATGTAAGAATAGAATTTCTTCCATCCTCTAACAAATTTATTTTGAGATTTTTCATACAAAGGTTCTATTGGTTTACCGCTTGCTCTGTTTTTAAGCATAAACATATCTTCTGCCATTGATTGTGAGTATCCTGCATTAATAATATACTCAGCATCTGTTGTTTGTTCGACTGTTACTTCAGCCATTACAGGAGCAGATATAAAAGCTGCTGCTACTAATAAAAATAATAAATTTCTTCTCATAACACCCATTCTTATTTAACTGAACTATATGACTCCATTATAATATTTTCTAAAGAATTAATCAAGTCCGATTCAGGAACTCTTGCAATAATTTCTCCTTTTTTGAAAATATAACCTTCTTTGATTGCTCCGGCAATGCCAAAATCAGCATGCTTAGCTTCTCCAGGGCCATTTACGGGACATCCCATAACTGCAATTGTTATTGGTAAATCAAGGTTTTTAAATCTTTCTTCAACTTGTTTAGCTAAACCGATTAAATCAATTTGTGTTCTACCACAAGTTGGACATGAAATAAAATTAATGCCGCGTTGACGTAATCCCAAAGATTTTAAAATTCCAAACCCCGCTTCTACTTCTTCAACAGGGTTTTCGGTAAGAGAAACTCTTATGGTATCTCCAATGCCTTGACTTAGTAATGTTCCAAGCCCAATAGAGGACTTAATTAAGCCCATTTTGAGAGTCCCGGCTTCCGTTACTCCCAAGTGCAGCGGATAATCAATCATCTCAGAAACTTTTTGATACGCTCTTATAGTTGTCATAACATCAGATGATTTAAGTGAAAGCTTAATATCATAAAAGTTTAAATCTTCTAAAATTTCTATATGACGCATTGCACTTTTAATCATTTTGTCTTCAAGCGGTAAATCAAGAGCTGCAAATTCTTTTTCAAGAGAGCCGGCGTTAATACCTATTCTAATTGGTATATTATGACTCTTAGCTGCTTCTACAACCTTGATAGTGTGCTCGCGTTTTCCAATATTGCCCGGATTAATTCTTAATGCATGGATACCGTTTTCAATACACTGAATTGCTAAACGATAGTCAAAATGAATATCTGCAACAAGAGGTACCGGAGATTTTTTTACAATATCTTTTATTGCAGCAGCAGCCTCTTTATTTAAAACCGCCAATCTTACAATCTCACATCCGGCTGCAGCAAGTTTACCAATTTGATCCAAAGTTTTTTCAACATCTCTTGTGTCTGTGTTACACATTGACTGAACACTAACAGGCGCTTCACCGCCTATTTTAATATTACCTATTGATATTTGTTTTGATTTTCTTCTGTTTATCATAAGATATATTATATAGCAAACAAATTTGTGGAGTATAAATCATGAAAATTGCAGTAATTTCGGATATACACGGGAATTTAACAGCATTGGATGCTGTTTTGGATGACATACAAACACAGGGGTGTGAAAAAGTTTTTGTATTAGGTGATTATGCAATGGCCGGTCCCCGTCCGTCTGAAACTGTTAACTGGTTTATGAAAAAACTCGGGGAAACCAGTTTTAAAATGATACAGGGCAATACAGACTTGATGATTGCAGATTATTCAGATGAACTTTATGATAATTTAAAATCCAAAGCTCCTATTATGGCAGAGGCATTGAAGGACGATGCTAAAACGCTTAATATTATACAAAAAGACTTTTTGAAAAATCTTCCAATTCAGCTGCAAGTAGAAGAAGAGGGTGTGAAATTTCTTTTGGTGCATGGTTCTCCACGTAAGAATAATGAAGATATCCTACCAGATACTCCTATGAAAGAACTGGAAAAAATGCTTATTAATGTTGAAGCAAATGTTGTTTTGTGTGGACATACGCATTTGCCTTGCGGGTTTCAAACCCCAAATAAGAAGACTGTTGTTAATGTCGGTAGTGTAGGACGTCCTTTTACTTCAGAACCTAAATCATGTTATCTGAAAATTACGGTAGAAAACGGTGAATGTTTATTTGAACACCGATTTGTAGAATATGATAAAGAAAAAGCAGCAGAAGTTTTAAGAAAAAGAAACTTTAGAGGCTCGGAAAAACTTGCTGATATGCTCATCAATCCGACTGTACGTCATTTTTAGAGTATTTTTGTAAACATTTGTAACGATTTACCGCGATATAGCAATTCTATATCGCGGTAATACTTTATATATATGTAAGCATTAAATAAACACATAACACACAACCTTTCATACAACCTACACACTAACCTTCTACACATGAGGAATTAACGAAAAAGATTCCAAAGTCCTTCTTTAAAAGAAGGCTTTTTTTTTTTGCGTATATTGCAATTGCAATATACGCAAAAATTTAGTATAATTAAAGCGCAAAAAATAAAATTTACGTGTTTTATTAAGAATATTAGTATTATAAAAAGAGGTTTTTAAACAAAATGAAAAAGACAGTTATCAGTACATTCCTAATTGCAGCTGGTGCTTTTGCTCTTTTGAATACTGCTACTGTACAGGCTGAACAATATTCAGGTCCGCAAAATACAGCAGTAGTAAGACTTGGTTATGATAAGTCAATGAGTAGTAAAACAATCAAAGCAGCTGTTATTGACAGTTATTTTAGACAAGTTTGTAAAAATGGCAAAATCGTTAGATGGAATAAAACATCAATGCCTTTGAATGTATATATCGAAGATTCAAAAGATGTTCCAGAATATTATAGAGAAGTTGTTATTAATGCATATCAGGCATGGCAAAGAGCAAGTGAAGGTCTTGTGAGATTTAATTTTGTTGAAACTCCGGCTGAAGCTGATATGAAATGTTATTTCAAAGTAAATGATAACAAGGATTCAATTGGCGTTCATGCATTTGCTGTTAACGGCAATGTAATTAAAGACTCTGTTATTATTTTCAATAAAGTAGATAATAAAGGTCATAGCCATGACTCTAAACAATTGTTCTCTTCTGCTTTGCAAGAAATCGGGCATTCTTTAGGTTTGACTGGAAACAGCCAAAGTATATATGATGTAATGTACCCAATCGGTACAAAATTTAATACAGAAATTACTCCACGTGATTTGAAAACATTAGCATTGTTATATTCAGTAATTCCTGATGTAACAAATACACCTTTGACAACAGAAGAAAAGTCAATGTTATTTACACCGGCAGAAGTTCTTTCAACATTGAATGTTCCAGTTGATGACAATACTAAGTTGGATGAATTTACGCCGTCTGATATTGAGTCTCACTTAGCACTAGCTGAACAATACAGAAAAAGAGCAGAGTATACAAAAGCTGCTCAAGAATATCAAATAGTTGCACAATCCAAAACTGATAGAAGAAGCAAATCAGAAGTTTATTATGAAATAGCGGTAATGTATTTGGATGCAGAAGAGTTTGATAATGCAAGAAGCTGTGCAGAAATTGCTTGGCAAACTGATGAGAATGACCAGACAATTATTCTTCCACCGTTGATTAATTATTATACTAAACGTACAAATACAGCGGTTGAACAGCTTGAAGATATTTTGAAACAAAATCCTTATAACAAACATGCTTATAAGCTTTTATGTCAAATCTACAGAGATAGACACCACGAAAATCTTTTGAACTCAACAATCAGAAGATATGGTAAAACAGCTGGTGTAGTAGAATAAGTTTCAAACTTAACAGGGGCGAGGTTTTCTAAGCCGAGCCCCTGTTTTTTTGTGTAGTTTTTTGGAATATTTGTGATATAATAAAAATAAGGGTAAACTCCCTCTTGCTTTGCCACCTCCGACACATACTGTTATGAGGATTATAGCGGAAAGGTGGTGATGAAATTGGAATTCAGTATTACTGAAAAAGCGCTATGGCTTATCTTGATGATAATCATAACGCTTAAAATCCAAAAATAGGGAAGTTATGAATGACCTGAAGAGTTCGGACCTCTTTAGGTCATTTCCCTTGATTATATTATTTACTATTTATTAAATTTTGTCAATGGTTGGAAAACTATTTCAAATATTCAAGAATATTAAGAAGACTAGACTTCAACTCATTAGGTAAAAGTTTTACGCGTTGGTTGATTTCTATATCAAGTGGGTCTTTTTGTTGCTTTTTATATCTAACAAATGAGAAGAAATCATTTGGCTCAATTTGAAATTTTTCTATTACATTTATTATAGTCTGTAATGATGCAGTATTTTTACCTGTTTCAATATTGCTCAATGTTGGAATTTCAATATCTACTATTTCCGCGAATTGCTCTTGTGTGAAATTATGTGTTTTTCGAATTCTTCTTATTTGAAGACCTAAGATTTTTTTTAATTCCTTCATTAAATTATAATAAGATTTTTATTTACTTACATTAATAAGATATGGGTTATGTTTTTAATGTAGATAATAAAACTATTTGAAGTTTGATAATAAAGCGACCAAAGTATCTTTTTGTTTATCTGACAAGTTAATAATTAAGTTCATAATATCTAAGTCTTTAGATGAAAATGTATTTTTATTTTTTCTTAAGAAATCAAATAGATAATTAGGCTCAATACCACCGTTGCTTATCATTGAGCATAGAGTTCCAAAGCCTGGATGTTTTTTGCCCTTTTCAATATCAGATAGATTTGCAGGTTGCAATTCTATAATTTCGCTGAACTTTTCCTGTGTCCACTTATTTTGTGTACGAAATGCTCTTATTCTTAGACCTATTTCTCTTTTAATTTGTGAGATATCCATATCTCAAATTTTAGTTAATGAATTAATAATATAACATCTCTTAAAGACTAAGTATTGAAAATTATTATTTTATGAATTATAATTAATTTTGAGATTAATAAGATTAAAGGAGAAGTTATGAAAAAGATTTATGTTTTATTATTAGCAGCAGCGATTACCGGCATTTGCAGCGCGCATGAACTGATTTATTTAAAGTTAATGGAGTTATTTATGGCGACAATACTTCTCCTTTCTCTGAATACTTTAATCCGTCCGTTAAGCCCGCTAAGATGGGCGAAGCTACTTGTACAAGCTATTTCCGCATTATCACTCTTGGTGCTTGTGGTATTAACGATGCTATGGAAAACGGTAAAATTACTCGCGTTAATTCAATTGACAAACATAGCAAAAATATCTTATTGTTCCATAAAGCAACTCTAAGAGTTTATGGCGAATAATGAAGAAAATTATCGCCTTATTTCTAGTTCTATCTTTCATTTCACTACCATATTGTTACGCCGAACAAGAAATTCTTGTTCGCATAACAAAAACGGCGATAAGTGAAAATATGGCACCTTCTGATACTATTTCAGGGGTGCTTGTCTCTGATTTCAACCAATTTAAAAAAGGCATGCCTGTAATACTTTTCCCGTCCGAAATCAAAAAACGCGGTTTCTGCGGACGAGGAGGCTATTTTGAAATAAGAAAAGGTATAATTTCTGATTTAGAAGGTAAAGAATATTTGCTCACACTCAAACAAAAAGTTAAAGGAAGTGACAAAGACTGGGTTATTGTTACAATATCTCTTCTAGGTGCAACTATTTTGTTTTCTCCACTTGCCATCCCTTTTGTCTTTATTAAAGGTCATTCTGCAAAACTTGAGGAAGGAACTGTTATTGAATGCACTTTTTAATTAGTTATAATTGCTGATTACGACTCACTACTTTGTCTAATGAAACTCTTTTGCAAATCTCTTATATTTAAGATGTAACCGAAAGGAGCTTTTTAATGAAGACAGATTTAATTCTTAGAGAACCTGAATTATATTTTGACAGCATACATAATGAACTTAATAATTTTTTAAGAGATACCGTTTTACATCCGGCATTTTCTCATCAGTTATCTATGAAAAAAGTTTCAACATGGCGTCCGGCTGTTGAGATTAAGCAAACAGAAACTGATTATAAAGTAAAAGTTCAGCTTCCCGGTGTCAAGCTCGATGATATTGATGTTGAATTGGATAATGATTTCATGACAATTACAGCAGAGATTGAAGAAGAGAAAGAAGAAAAGGAAGAAAAAGAAAAGAACTTGAAATACCATACATGTGAATTTAGATATGGTAAATATAAACGCACGATTTCTTTTGACCAGCCTATTCGAACAGAGGAAGCTACTGCTGATTACAAAAACGGTATCTTATCAATTACTCTTCCAAAACAGCATGCAGAAGAAGCTAAGCCGAAGAAATTAACAATAAAAGAGAAGTAGCCGTTGTGACTTACAGCTTATTACTATAGGGAGATATTTAGTTGTTGATGTATCTCTTGAGTCACAGATGGTAAAAGGGTGGTTTAGCCACCCTTTTTTATATACTTTTGACTAGTTAATTTTTCTCATCAACTAATATATTATATTTATAGATAATATCTTATATAGAAAAATATTTTCTAATACACGACAATATAACTATGAACATGAAAGATAGACTTAAAAATATTGGCATTAGCATTAAAAGCGAAAGATTAAGACGTGGTATTTCTCAAGGAGAATTAGCAGAAAAATGTGATATTTCAAGAAATTCTGTTAGTTTAATTGAAACAGGAAAAATTAATCCTACAATTATCAGAGTAATTGATATTGCTGATGCACTTGGCATAAGCATTGATTCTTTAGTTAAAGACGCTAAAAATAAAAATTAGTGATTATTAATTATTATCATTTTATGTCTGGGCAATGATTTTGTGCAGACGTTTTGTTTTTGTGTTATAATGAAGTTATAGTCAATAAAGGAGAATACAATGACTTTACGAAACGAAAGAGTTAGAAAAGAACTTATGCGTGATATTTCAGAAATTTTACACCGTGAAATCCGTGGATTGGAAGGTGTTGTTTCTGTTGTTGATGTAGAAGTTTCACACGATAATTCATATGCTAAAGTTATTTATAGTGTTTTAGGTTCTCCTGAACAAGTTGAAAAGACTAAAGAAGTTATTGAGAAAAATACAGGCAGAGTTCGTTATGAAGTCGGTAAACGTATTCGTTTGCGTGTAACTCCTGAAATCAAATTTGTTTATAGCGATGGTTTAGAACAAGGGTCGCGTGTACTTGATTTAATTGAGAAGATTTCCAGAGGCGAAATTAAATAATGTTTGGGTTCCTTAACGTCTATAAACCAGGAGGCAAAACATCTCATGATGTTGTTGCTGTTTTAAGACATGTTACTAAAATCAAGCAGATTGGTCATACAGGAACTTTAGACCCTTTTGCAGAAGGCGTTTTGCCTGTTTGTATAGGTAAAGCTACACGTTTGATAGAGTATCTAAATGATGATAAAGCTTATGTGGCAACAGTTCAGCTGGGTAAATCAACTACTACGTATGATTTAGAAGGTGAAATAGTTAGTTGTTCTGATAAGAAAGTTGGTTTATTGGAAATAGAAAAAGCATTGGAACAATTTTATGGCGAAATTGAACAGTTGCCGCCAATTTACTCTGCTATAAAAGTTAATGGCAAAAAGCTTTATGAATATGCAAGAAAAGGTGAAGAAGTCGAAATTAAACCAAGAAAAGTAACAATCAAAGAGTTAAATATTGTGAGTTTTGATGAAAACTCTCAAAAATTAGAGCTTTATGTTGATTGCTCAAAAGGAACTTATATTCGTTCCATTGCTAATGATTTGGGGAATGTTTTAGGTGTATATGGTCATTTAATTAAATTAGTAAGAGTAAAAGCGGGCAATTTTCTTGTAGAAAATTCTGTTAAATTGGAAGAATTGGAAAGTAAAGAACAGGTTCTTACAAATCTCATTTATCCTCTTGAATATTTGGATTATCCAAAATATGAATTATCTGAATTGGAAAAAGCAAAAGTTGCTAATGGAAATTGTTTATCCGTGAAATGTGAAGATGGCTTAACACTTTTGACATATGGCGAAACCCTTGCTGCAATTGCTGAAATTATTGATAACAGGGCAGTTATGAGAAAAGTTTTTCTCTAAATCAGCTTAAATGTTGCTCATTTACCCTAAATATGATATAATAAACCCGTGTTTATTTGGAAAAGGAGAATGCTCAATGGTTGAAAAGTATCCAGATAACGATTTTGAGGCTCTTTTAGGGAAGTACGATTACAACTTTAAAAGAGGCGATATCGTTAAAGGCGTTGTGTGCGCTTATGAATCTGATGGCGCAATCGTAGACATTGGTTCAAAATGTACTGCGTTTGTTCCTTCTTATGAAGTTTCTTCAGATAGAAAAGTTAAGGCTGAAGATGTGTTAGAAAAAGGTACTGAATATGAATTTTTGATTACTCAGGATTGTGATGAAAACGGAAAGTTTAATCTTTCTTATAAAAAAGTTCATCTTGCTCATACGTGGGCTGAATTACAGAAGGTTAAAGAGGCTGATGAAACAATTTCTGTAGTTATTTCACAAATAGTTAAAGGCGGTTTAATTGTTGATGTTTCAGGAGTTCAAGGTTTCATTCCTCAAGGTCAGCTTTGTGCAAGAGAAACTATTTGCAATGTCGGTGATAAAATTGATGTTAAGATTTTGACTTTGGATAAAGGTCAAAATAACTTGATTTTATCTAACAGAAAAGTTTATGAAACAAATATGGCTGAAACTCGTAAGAGCGTGTTTGCTCAAATTGAAGTCGGTCAAATTGTTAAAGGTGAAGTTGTAAGAATTACAGACTTCGGTGCTTTTGTTAATATTGGCGGTGTTGATTGTTTATTGCCTCTTTCTCAAATTTCATGGAAATGGGTTGAACATCCGACAGACTTGCTTAAAGTTGGTCAGGAAATCAATGTTGAGATTATTGATGTTGATCACGATAAACAAAGAATTAGTTTGAGCTTAAAAAATACAGAGCCTGATCCGTGGATTAAAGCAGAAGAAGAGTTAAAAGAAGGCGATATTAAAGAAGGTATTATTACAAGAATAAAAGGTTTTGGAGCTTTTGTTGAAGTTCTTCCCGGTGTTGAAGCTTTGCTTCCTCAATCAGAGCTTGCTGAATACCAGAACAAAACCGGTGTTATTCTTAAAGCCGGAGATAAAATTAATACTTCAATTATTAAATTTAATCCTAAAGACAAACGTATTTCTTTGGGTTTACCTACTGAAGGTTAAATTTTTTATTTAAAACTTCCCTGATTATATCGGGGAAGTTTTTTGTTGCATTTATTTAATTTTGTACTAGGATGTTCTTATAGGTAGTATATGTGGTAAGTACAAATGAAAATAGCTCCAATCAACTTGGCTCATAGAGTCAACCAATTCCAACATCCAAATTATAAATATAAATCTCAAGAAATTGCTTCAGATACTCAAACAGAAACTTCAGTTAATGGTATATATTATTTACCGATTATGGAGACTAAAAATTCTCCCAGAACAATTTCATTTTTAGGTAAATTGGTTCATATTGTTGACGGCGGTATTCACGCCAATAATATGCAGCATTTTTTAAAAGCAGTTAGAAATGATGCTAATATTCAAATGCATGATGTTGCTCTGAACACAAAAGATAGAAGTGTTAAACAATTAAAAAGCGCTGAAGAACAATTAAGAAATCTGTGTGCAAAAATACGTAATTATAGCGGAGAATATACAGCTGTTCCTATTCTTGCTTCTGTTCCTTTGTTAAATATTCAAGATCAGTACAATAAGATTATGGGTGAAAATAGGGTATTTACTCCTGAAAATATTAAGGCAAACAAAGCTGATATATTGTATTTCTTAAAAAAAATATATGACAATCCAAATCAGTATTCAGAGTATATTTCCTATATGGATCCGCTTTCGCAGGGGATTGAGCATACTTATGGAGTAATTCAGGCAATAAATGCAATTATTAAAAAAGGAAATTCTGTTTATGTTCCTTCTGGGCACCCTAATGATTTAACTTTAAAATGGATGGCTGCTCAAAAAGGTTTAAAACCAGAATTGTATCATTATATTGCTACAGGTAAAGATATGAATAATTCTGTTGCTGGAATGAGGCAAGAGATTATAGATAAGAATTGGTATACATTTAATCTATTATCTTTATCAGAGGCAAGGATTGTTGGTTTAAAATCTCCGGACTGGCAGCATGATTTTATATTTTCTGCTTATGATTCTTGTATAACTGATGTTGCAAGAGGAGTGTATAACTTATCCCCATTAAGGGTTGATGGAAATCTTTTAGGTTATAGTTTTACTGAAAACTACATGAACGATTATCCATATGAGGAATTTCCTATGAATAAACAAGTTGAAAATCTTGTTGAGTTTGTAGGAAAAAATAGAAAAGATGTTCTAGCAACAGTTGATGAAACAGAACTCTTGAGAAGCCATTTGAAAGGCGAAATTCCAATTACTTCTGTTCCCGATAAGTTGTATCCAATTAGAGATGTTTTTCCTTTGGGAAAAATTAAGAGCGAAAGAATTGATTTACAAGGTGAATATGTAGATAAAACTCTTACATTATTCTTTGATGAAAATGACGAAGATAAAATTATTTTCAAGAAATGTGATTGCGAAGGAAGCGGGCGCCCAAGCGTTTTATCAGTATGGGGAAGTTGTTATGCTACATTAAATGCAATTGCAAGGGATATTGGATTTAGTGAACAAATTTCTACTTTAGACCGTGATTTTGCTAGAGATTTGGAGTCGGCAAAACAGGTATTGGAAGGCTCAAATAAAGTATT
This sequence comes from uncultured Vampirovibrio sp., assembly GCA_910579975.1. Lineage (GTDB taxonomy): Bacteria > Cyanobacteriota > Vampirovibrionia > Gastranaerophilales > Gastranaerophilaceae > CAG-196. The sequence goes on along the minus strand of CAJTWU010000003.1, from coordinate 11,162 downwards.
TGCTATGCATTATGGAGAAATATATTTATCAAGACTTTGTGATACAGCAAAGCAGTTAGTATTGCATAATAGTTTTTCTCCGCAAACTGCAATTCCTTTTGAAATGCTTGGTGCTATTTATGAAGATAAAGGTAATATTGACGGAGCATTAGGCTGCTTTAACGAAGCATTGGATATTATTTCAAAAAGTTTTTGTCGTAATACAAGTATTAAAAGTTTAAAAAATTTGACTGTTGATAATGTTTATAGCTATAATTCCTATTCATATGATACTGCTTATAGAAATTATAAGGATGTTATATCTGTAGGACACTGGAACGATTCAATTCCCGGTGGTTCAACAAGACCGGCTGATAAATTTAAATTATATGTGTTAAAAATGTCTTTGATTTATAAAAGAATTGCAGAATTGTGTCGATACAAAGGAGAAAGTTATCCTGCAGCAGTGTGTGAAGCAGCTTCAAAAGATATTATCTGCTGCTCTCTAAGAGGTGATGCTATAATTCGAAGACGTGCTGATGGTATTCAATATATTGGAGATTTGTATGATGAAATTAAACAGCATTAACAGTATTAATTTTTACGGGAAAATTATTGACTCTCATATGCATGTTGGTAATTGGTCTGAAAATGGTACTTCTCAAGATTATACAAAAATTTTTGATGTTTTTATAAAATCGGCGCTAGATAATGGCGATACCGTGGAAAAAGTTATTGTATCGAATCTGGATTGTATGATGCAAAAAGATGGAGGTTTTTACTCTGATGAAATAGCAGGTAATAAAAAATTGCTTGAGTTAGCCGATAAAAATCCTAAAATTGCACCGCTTGCTACTTGTCAACCCGGCTATGGAGATGTTGAAAATATCAGAAAACTTTTAAGAGAAAATCCTAATAAGTTTGTCGGCTTTAAGTTTCATCCTGAACAATTAAATATTCCTGTTTCAGACCCTCGTTATCAAGCTTATATTGAATTTGCAAAAGAAATGAATTTGCCTTGTCTTTTTCATTCTGCAAGAAGCGTTGATGTTACTTACCCGGATGGAGGAGTTGGAAAAGCTTCTGTTCTATCAAATCCGGAGCAAATATATGAGCTAGCTAAGAAAAACAAAGATGTTCGGGTTGTATTGGCGCACTGGGGCGGTGATGGCGAAGCTAATATTGATATTACGACAAAATGCATTATTGATTCTATTAAAAAGAAAGATGCAATGCTTTATGCTGATATTTCCTGGGTAGATTGTGATAATCCTCAAAAACCAAATATAAAAAGACTTATTGAACAGTTAAAATCCGAAAATGGTTTGGATAGAATATTGTTTGGAACAGATGCACCTCTTGGGAGATTTAGCTCAAAGCAAGAGTATGAAAAAACTATTAATGATATAAAAGCGATGATACGACATGAGTTTTCTACAGAAGCAGAGTCTATTATTGATAAAATATTTTATTCAAATGCTAAGAACTTGTTTTTAACAAAAAAATCTGATGGTAGCGGAGATGGAGGAGGTACAAAAATAACATCGCCAGAAGGTAATAAAAGGGTAAAAGTTTTAATAGGTATATGTATATTGATTTTAGGTGCTATCGGGTGGCATTGTTATAATAAACACAATAAATCAAAATCAGTTGATGTTAGCGCTTAGCTGCTCTAATACAGCAGTTACGGCTTCAGGAGAAAGTCCTACAATGTTTTCAAAACTTCCTTCATACTTGTCTAAAAAGCCTTGAGGTAATTCTTGTATTCCATAACTTCCCGCTTTGTCCAGAGGGTTAAAAGTATCTATATAGTAATTAATTTGTTCGTCTGATAATTTTTGAAAACGTACATAACTTGTAGTTGAGAGTAATGCAGCCCGATTTGTCTTAGTATTAATTCCACAAATTGAGGTTACTACACTATGTGTTTGTCCTGAAAGCTCTCGAAGCATTTTAAATGCTTCTTCTTTGGAGTGTGGTTTTCCTAGAATTTTATTGTGTAACACTACTACGGTATCAGCACCAATTACAATTTTATTTTTATTCACACGTCTAACAACATCAAGACATTTTTGTGTTGCAAGGTCTTCTATCAAATCGTAAGTAAAAGTATCGGTTTCAAGTTTTTCATCATAATTTGATGGTATTACTTCAAAATCAATACCTAAAGCCGACATAATTTGCTTGCGGCGCGGTGAATTTGAGGCAAGAATAATCTTAGTATCCATTAGTTATAAATTCCCTGTTTCTAAATTCTGCACCAAGTGATTTTGCAATTTTTTCACAGTTTTCGATGTTGATTTCACGTTTGTCAAATCCAGTTACAATGCTTGCAACAGTTTTAATTCCTACTTCGTTGCAAGCTGCTATAAATTTTTTTACTTCTTCAAATGCGTTTTCGATTATTGGTTGACAAATTTCATTATACTGTTCTGAATTATCTGAATTTAAGCTAATAGAAGCTTCATCTAATAAATCTTTAAATTCTTCTGCTACGTTTGTTTTGTAAATGGCATTAGCGTGTCCGTTAGTATTAACCCTGATTTTAATTTCAGGGTGGTTTTTTCTTAAATATTGGGCAAATTCTTTCATCATATCTTTTTTAAGGAAGGGTTCGCCGTAACCGCAAAATACTACTTGCTTTGGAGTTGGTGAATATTTTTTAAACTGTTCAATAACATCATCAAGAGTAAACTTATCGTCGTGCCACATTTCAGCTCCGCAAACATCATCTTTTTGTGAACGTAAACAAAATACACAAGAGTTTGTACAAGCGTTTGTCAGGTTTACATAAACTGTTTCAGGTGATTTCTCATTATTTATCGAATAGACTAATGTATACATTCCAGACTCCTTTACAAATATTGTAACACAAATATCATTCCCTCTTTACAAACAGGCATGTTCTATTTAAAATAATTGTACTCACTATCCTCAGAGTGAATGGTGTGTAATAAAGAGGTCATTGGCTTTATTGCAAACCTAAGTCGAAAGGAAAAGAAAAATGGCAAATATTAAGTCAGCAAAAAAAAGAGTTCTAATTGCAGAAGCTAACAGACAAAGAAACGTAGCTTTCAAAACTTCTATTAAAACAGCTGTAAAAAAAGCATTAGCTTTGGCTGAAGGTGAAGACAAAGAAGCTTTGAACGCATCTATTTCAAAAGTTTACCAACTTTGTGATAAAGCTGTTTCAAAAGGTATTTTACACAAGAATACAGCTGCAAGAAAGAAATCAAGACTTGTTTTAGCTATTAAAAAACTAGCAAAATAGTTTTTTTAAGAAATAAAAAAGGGCGGATTGTTTACAATCCGCCCTTTTTTATTTGTTTAGTAATAATCCTAATCCGGCAATAAAATAATTTTTAAATTCTGTAAGACTTCTTAAGCTTAATAATGTTTTTAAAATAAATTTTGGTCTTAAATAAAACCTTCTTACAGCTTGTTTATGTAATTCAAAAATTCTTTCTTTTGATAATTCATGTGAACGCACAGTTGGTATGTAGTATGCGTTATTAAAATCCAAGTTTTCAGTTACAAGTTTGTTCATCATTGCATAAGCAAAAAATCTTGTTCCAGGAAGCGGAGCTGCTGTATAAAAGCTGATAAAGTTACTATCAAGCTCAATTGCAAAACGTATTGTTTCTTCAACAGTTTTTTCTGTTTCCCAGGGTAATCCTATAACAAAATAATTATAAATTTTTATCTTATTTTTTTTGAGCACTTTTACTGTATTTCTTATTTCATCAAGTGTTATTTTTTTACCGATATTATCTAATATTTCTTGAGAGCCGCTTTCGACACCAATACTAACAAGACGACAGCCTGATTTGTACATATATGAAGCCATTTCATCGTCCATGGTGTTCGCTCTGGTGTTTGCAGACCAGGTAATTTTTAAACCGCTTTCAATAATCTTTTTACATAAATCAATTGTCCAATCACGGTTAATATTGAAAATATCAGACCAGAATAAAAAATTTTTAATATTGTATTTTTCGACACATTCTTTAATTTCTGCAATAATATTTTCAGCACTTCTCATTCTTACTTTTGCACCGGAAACTGGTGTGGCAAGACAAAAGAAACAATGATAAGGGCAGCCTCTGGAAACTTTTATTACTCCTTGTACTTGCCCGTTGTCCGGTCTTCTGTAGATAGAATTATCAACTAGATGTCTCGCCGGGAAAGGTAAGTTATCCAAATCTTCATTAAATGGTCTTAGTTCATTTTTAATACCCTGATGGTTTTCACTATAGCAAATTCCCAAAATATCTTTGTTTGGAACCTCTTCAAGAATTTCTTTTAAGGTTAGTTCTGGTTCTCCTATTATTACATAATCAATAAACGGATTTTCATAAATGACATTTGTATTATAAGTTAAAAAAGTTGCACCTTTTACAATAATTTGTGTCGAAGGAAGAATGTTTTTAGCATTAGCTAAAGCTTCCATATCAGTTTTAAAGGTTGGAGTTGCAATATTTGCAACTATATAATCAGGTGCAAACTCTTGTACATCATTCAGAAAATCTCCGCCCAGGCTATAATCGCGTATTTTTGCTTCAAATCCGCTGTTTTCTGCTATAGCTCCTAAATACATTAAATCTGTAGGTGGTAAAGGCGGTATTACTAACAACTCTTTTGTAGGCTGCTGACAACGATCTTCTCTGTTTAAAACAGGAGAAGGCGGATAGATCAGCAATATTTTTTTACTCATCTATGCTCTAAGCTCCTTAACTCTTGAAGCAATAATAGAAGCCGCAATTAAACAGAATGCGCCTATTAAGAAAGTATATTCCCAATGATAATTTACACCGGAGTCTACAGTAAATACACATTTATTTATAATCCAGGAAACTAATGTGCATACAAATACTTGTGGCCCAGCAATAAAGATATTAAAAATACCCATAACAGAACCTTCAGTACCCGGTTTGATGTATTGAGAAAGCATTGCAAATGGTAATGCACAAATACTTGCCCAGCCAATACCGGATAAGCCCATTAATGTAGCAACAGCAGTATGGTTTTTCGTAAATGCCATTCCTAAAAATGCTAGTGCCATTGAAATCATGGATATAATATGTATTTTTTTGTTTCCAAATTTAACAGATAAAATTCCAATTGGGATTGCAACTAAGAAACAAATTAAGTTGAATATTGCAAAACAAATTGAAGAGAAATTTGTGCCGGCAGCAACAGCGCCTTCAAAAGAAGCTTTAACTGCATCAGAAACATTTGATAAATCAGGAACACCATATACAGTATGGATTGCATATTGTGTGAAGTAAATCATCATGCACATATTTCCAATCCAAGTGAAGAATTGCATCCAGCAAATTTTTCCAACTTCTGGAGAAAGTGCAAAAAATTCTTTTAGAGATTTTATAAAATCAAATTTTTCAGCTTTTTCATTTTCTTTAGGTTCATATTTGTTTTCTTTTATAGCTAAACAAGTCCAAATCATCCCAAGTGTAAAGGCAAGAGCAGCCATAATAAACTGTGCATTTATTGACATCTGATAATTGAAAGCCCATTTTAAAAATGGAGCAGTAGCAGCTGCAACAACAGAACCTAAACCGATTGCAAGACTTATATAAGAATTTGCTATTGAATGCTGCTGAGGAGGTACAACATCAGGAACAAGTGCTCTATATGGTCCTTGAGCTATGTTAACACAAGCATCAAGTATCCAAATCATAATTGCTGCAAATGCTAAAGCAGCAAGAGCTGGGAATTTAATATGAAGTGAAGATGAAATAAAGTTTGTAATTGTTTCAGAATTTGGCAATGCCCATAATGCTAAAGCAGAAAGCAGCGCTCCGCCCAGAAGATAAGGACGTCTTCTCCCAAATGGAGAAGTTGTTTTGTCACTCAAAGCTCCAATAATAGGCTGAACAACCATGCCTGTGAATGGACCGGCCAACCAGATTAAACCGAATAAAAATGGAGAAGCTCCTAAACTCTCAGTTACAGGGCCTGATAAAATAATTCTCATTTGCCATGCAAATTGTAGTCCAAAGAAACCTATAGCAAAGCTGATTAATTTTGCTGTATTAAACTTTTTCAAAGCATTCTCTTCCATTAAAATTCCTCCTCACACATATTAATATAAGTGTACAAATAACAAGGTTTTGAGTCAAGAGCAACAAAAAAAGACTCCCGAAGGAGTCTTTTAAAATCTGGGACGGAAGGATTCGAACCTCCGAGATGGCTGGACCAAAACCAGCTGCCTTACCACTTGGCGACGTCCCAACGGGTACTTTTCTATAATATGATATCAATCTGGTTTGTCAAGTCACTTTTTTGTAAAGTTAAAAAGACGGATTTATTAAATCCGTCTTTTTATTATTGTTAAAAGGATTAAGGTTACTTTTTATGCAGCGTTTGTAGAAGAGTCTCTTGAGCCTGAACACTGCCACCAGATATCAGCCGCCATGCCTAATAAAGCGCCTATTGTTATGATTGTTCTTGCAGCTTTTCCATTCAATGTAATTTTTTGTGCTGCTTTTTTGCCGAAAATAGGAGCTACTGCTTTTGTTAATCCGTAGGCAATACCGCCTGCTGCTGTTGCTCCAACTGCGCCGTAAACACCTTTTTCAAGTACACTAGCACCTCTACCAACATAACTTGCTACTTCTTTTCTGTTATCTTTTGATTTTTTCTGGTCGATTTCTAATCCGAAACAGTGACTCAATGTCTGGTCAACATATCTGGTGTGGTTGCCTTGTCTAAAACCTTTCATAAATCCGTTCATTGCTGAACCGTCACCATATCTTTGAATATCACTTCTAAGATCTGAAACTTCACCTGTTTGAGCTGAAATTATATTGCCATAGATTTTTTCTACAATTTCAGTTGCTGCTGTTGCCGGATTTGTTTTTGAGCCTCTTGCCTTGAGTTCATCCTGATATGTATTATAAATATATGTTTTTAATTTATCAAATTCAGTACATATACCGTCCTGATCACCTTCTCGTACTTTATCATACAAGTTTTGAATACCTTGATGTACATCACCGTTAGTTAAAATCTTTTGAATAAGAGCGGAGTCTGTTTCTCTGTTTGCACGGACTTCATTATTCACTAAAATACTATGCATATTTCCTGCATGCTGAGCCTGAATTTGTTCTGCTGCTCCTTGCATTT
>CAJTWU010000003.1:0-4027 GCA_910579975.1 uncultured Vampirovibrio sp. | reverse complement strand
GTGTATAATAAAGCGGATTGTACATACCCATCATACCGCCCATACCCATCATTGGGTTCATGCCGGTTAAGCCGTTGTTCATTGCTCCTATTCCAAGCATAGGATTGTTCATGCCCATCATTGACGGCATATAATTATCGTATGAGCCGTAACTTCCGCCTGCACCGAGTCCGAAAGTTCCTAGTCCCATTGATGGATAACCTATTCCTGTTATGCCAAGACCTAAAGCCATAGCGACCTCCAACCTTTAAATTAAATAAACCTTTTTAACCTTACACATATATAAAGTGTTCCGGTTCTTTGAAATTGCTTTTTTTAAAGATTTGTTTAACAAAAGTTTACAATTGTTAAATTTGTATTTGTTGTATCATATTAAAAAAGGGGAGTTGAATGAGAATAGAAGCTAAAAATCTCGTTAAAATATATGGCGATAGATATGTTGTAAATGATAATTCATTTTATATGGATAAAGGTGAAGTTGTTTGTTTACTGGGCCCAAACGGTGCCGGTAAAACTACTACTTTCTATATGATTGTTGGTTTAGTAAAGCCAAATTCAGGACATGTATTTATTGACGGGCAAGAAATTACAGCGTGGCCGATGAACCTTCGTGCAAAGGCTGGAATAGGATATCTTCCTCAAGAAAATTCTATTTTTCGAAAGCTAACAGTTGAAGAAAATCTTCAGCTGGTTTTGGAAATGAATGATAAATTAACTGTTAATGAGAAAAAGGTGAAACTGGAAGAGCTTCTTAATGAATTTGGGGTAGAAAGATTAAGAAAATATCCGGCGATTGCTCTTTCAGGCGGAGAAAGACGTCGTGTTGAAATTGCAAGAGCACTTGCAGCAAGTCCTGATTTCATGCTTCTTGACGAACCTTTTGCCGGTATTGACCCAATTGCTATTGGTGAGATTAAAGAAAATATTAGAAAGATTTCTGAAGATAAGGGATTGGGAGTTTTAATTACAGACCATAATCCTAAGGCTACTTTATCTATTACAGATAGAGCATATGTAATATTTGACGGTAAAATTAAAATTCAGGGTAAAAGCGAAGATGTTGCTAATGATCCTGTTGCAAAAGAGTTTTACTTAGGAAAGGATTTCCAACTCTAGTTATGAAAAAGTTTATTACCGTTTATGACCGATATATTTTCACGCAAGTATTGCAAACAACAATTGTAGCTATACTTTTGTTTACTATTGTTTGGATTGCGCCTGAAATGCTTTTGAATACCATTAAAAAAGTTCTTTCAGGAGATATGACTGCTCAAACGGGTGCTCTTGTTTTATTTTATGAGCTTCCTAAAATTATGGGTAAGGCTTTCCCTGTTGGACTTTTGTTGGGTTCTTTGTTTACTTTTGATAAATTAAGTAAAGATTCGGAGCTTACAATCTTTAGAGCGGTTGGTATGTCTTTTTCAAGAATTTTGCGTCCATTGCTTGTTTTGAGTTTTATTGTGACATATTTATGCTTTGTAACATATGACAAATGGATACCATATTCATGTCAGAAGCTTCAAGAAATTAAAGGCAGCAGAATGCTCACACAATATATCTACACACAAAAAGATAAAAATGACCATCCATCTACAGCGGTTATTGTATCAAGGTTTTTAAACGGTGAAATGTCTGATGTTATAGTAATGGATTTTTCTCAACAGGTTTTTGATGATTTGCACGGTTTAGAAAATATTATGGTTGCTGAACACGGAAGAATAGGAAAAACAAAAGAAGGACTTCCTTGTTGGAAACTTACTGATATAAAATCTTATATTATTGATGAAGAGGGTATTTTTAAGTCTGTAAATGAAATTGACGAAATGGATATTCTTGAAGGTGAAGCAGCTGAAAATGCATATACTATAATGATTAATTCCACTAAGCGTGATAGAGATATTAATAATAAGGACTTGCATCGCTATATTAAATTGTTAAAACAAGAACGATTGGATGAGGATTACAGATTAATGCTAAATAAGTACTTACAAAGATTTTTCCATCCGTTTGTATGTGTGTTATTAGCAATTATGGGATGTCTATTAGGTTTCTCTAAACCAAGAGAACAGCGTTTGATAGGATTTACAATAGCGATTGGATGTATTTTTGTTTATTATATAACTCTTCCTTTCTTTGATTTGCTTGCAGAGAAAGGTGTATTACATCCGTTTATTACAGCATCATTCCCGCCATTAGCATTTTTGGCGGCAATTATAGCTTTTTACAAATCGAGGGATTTATAATATGAAGAAAATTTTATTAGTTTTGACAATGTTTATTTCAATTAGTGCGGTTTTTGCTGCTCCTATTGATGTTAGTTACGATGACGGTATTTACCATATTATATTAAGCGGAGATAAAATTAAGAAAAAAATACAGTTTGTCTCGTCTCCTAATTTGATTACCAATAGAGAAGCTCATAATAGAGGTGAGTCTTTATTAACAATTAATGCTGGTTTTTTTGACCCTAACAATGAAAAAACTATTTCCTATATAGTAAATGATTCTCAAACAGTTGAAGATCCATTGTTTAATGAAAATATCAACCTTAATCCTATTTTAAGACAAAATTTGCAAAAGATTTTGAGAAGAACTGAATTTAGGGTTTTAGATTGTGATAGCAAGTTAAAATATGAAATTGCGCCGCATAATGCAAAAACTGATTTTATGTGTTCGGTTATAACTTCTGCCCAAGGCGGACCTCAACTACTTCCAAAACTAAGATTAGAAGAAGAACTTTTCATTATGAAAGATGAGGAAGGAAATATAATACGTGAGTCTGCTTCTGTATTACATAAAGTTCCAAGAACGCTAATTGGTATTAAAACCTTGCCTAAAGGAGAACAGGAAGCTCATATCTTTATAGTGACAAACGAACATCCTATGACAATATACGAGGCTCGTGATTTGTGTGCAAAACACGGATTAGATAGTGCAATGGCATTTGATGGGGGCAGCTCAACCTCTTTGGATTATAAAAAGATACATGTTGTATCAACTCAAGAGTCCGGTGATACTGGAAGAGCATTAAAATCATTTATGATTATTAAAAAATAGGAGTTTATAACAGTTGTAATGCTAGGGCCGGTGCTTGGTTAGCTGTTGCTAGTAAGGTTGCGCTTGCTTGTTGTAATATTTGCTGCTTAATATATTCAGACGAAACATCTGCAATATCAGCATCTTTCAGTGTTGAACGTGAAGAAATTAAATTTTCATAATGAGTTGAAATTTCACTTAATGCAGACTCAAGTCTGTTTTGAGAGGCTCCAAGAACTGTTTGTTTTGCACTTATTGAATTTATGGCACTATCAATTATATCTATTGTTCTGCTATTTTGTAATCCAATCGCAAGAATATCTTTGAGATTACCTAAATCAAAAGCAAGGTCGGTATTAATTCTGCTATTGCTGTTCCCATTTATTCCAACTTGCATAGTTATTAATGCATCATTATATTTGAAAGGTTCACTGCCTTCGTATGCTTCGCAATCAGTTAATGTAGCTGAACCGCTGCCTTTTAGAGGTGTCTCTTCATATAGGGAATTATATTTGCAATTAGTAATGGTTCCACTAGCGTATCCGGCAATGGCACCTTTTACGCTATCGGATTTTCCTAGCACATAGCAGTCGGTGATGGTTGAAGTAGAATATCCTACTAATCCGCCGACATAGTTACCAGTTCCTTCTATATTACCGGATGAATAACAGTTTGTAATTTGAGCAGATGAAGCATAACCAACAAGTCCTCCAGAGTAGTTTTTTCCTTTAATATTACCTGTAGAGTAACTATTTTCTATTATGGATGAGCTTGTTACATATCCACACAAAGCACCGCTATAGGAACCGGAGTTTGTAATATTTCCGGTTGAATAGCAGTTTTGTATTTCTATTTTTCTATATGTACTACCTATAAATCCACCTATATAACTATTTCCTTTGACATTACCTGTTGCATAACAGTTTTCTACTGTGGTAATAGTGGATTCAGTTTGTCCAATAAAACCGCCGACACGAGACCCTTTTGCTTC
>CAJTWU010000002.1 GCA_910579975.1 uncultured Vampirovibrio sp. | reverse complement strand
CTTGCCATTCAAATTTGTATTTCTCAAAATCTTTATCAATATACTCACCGCAAAGATTTAATAATTTATCTATATCCAGTTTGCCTTCTGAAAAACATTGAGGAAATACTGATTTTAATTTTTCTTTTTCCAGCCCCTCAACATCCAAACTTTTGCCATCAATCTTGTCTATCATACAGCTTCCTATTCTTGCATTATTTAATAAAAATATCATAACATAAAAAGCGATTTTATGTTAAAATTTATATACAATGTTGGAAGTAAAAACAAAGTTTCAATCAGTTTATGCTGCATTTATTGAGTCAAAACGACTTGAGACTTTTGTTGACGATAAAACATTGCTTCCTGTTTATGCTTCATCTACTGCAAAAATCTACCCTTATCAAGTTACGGCGGCTCGTTTTGCATTACGTTCAGACTACTTAAAAGGCTGTATCCTATGTGATGAAGCAAGTCTTGGTAAAACTTATGAAGCGCTCCTCGTTGCCTGTCAAAAGTGGTATGAAGGAAAAGAAAACATCCTGATTATATTGCCTGTAAACCTTTTGCAACAATGGTTCAGGAAACTCAAAAAAGATTTTCCAACTGTTCCTTTTGAATTTTGGAATACTCCAAAAACCTTGCCTGAAGTTGACGGGATTACAATCACCTCTTATGATTTTGCCACAAAATATGCTGATACTGCTAAAACAAAGTTATGGGACTTAGTTATCTTTGATGAGGCTGATATTTTATCCAAGCCTGAAAACAAATCGGTACAAATTTTAAAAGAAATTGCGGGACAAGCTTTTAAATTATTATTAACACCAACGCCGATAACAATGAGTATTATGGATATTTATTGGCTTATCCATTTTATTGATGAAAGTGTTCTGCCTAATGAAGATTGGTTCTACAAAAGATATTTCAGAAAGCCTGAAAACTATCCTGAATTAACAGAGTGGGTTTCTCAATTTTGTTTCAGAACCCTCAAATGTCAAACAACCGACTATGTAAATTTCAGCCGGAGAATTCCAATAACCGTAAATTACAGGCTTTCAAAAGAAGAAAAATTACTCTATAAGCTTGTTTCGGCGTATTTATTATCCGAAGACAAAATTGCTTATCCTGAAATAGACAATTATAATCTTAATTTATTATTCTTCAAAGCGCTTTCTTCCTCTCCCCGCGCTTTTGAGCATATTTTAGAAGGTGCGGCGAAAAGAACTTACGGACAAGAAAAAGCTGTTCTGGAAGAGATTAAACGATTAACTAATGAGATTTTTATTAATTCAAAAACATCCGAACTTTTAAAAATTCTTAAAACAACATTCAATCATCTTAAATCAATGAAAGTTCCTCAAAAAGCAGTAATTTTCGTTGAAAACAGTCTAACTTTTGACTATTTGTATAAAATCTTTTTAGGTCAAAGATTTAATGTAATCAAATACAAGGATAATGACACAATTGAAGAATTCAGGTTTGATGATGAAATTGAAATATTAATTGCCAATGACAATGCTGCAAAAGGTATTGACCTTGAGTTTTGTCCTGTTATCGTAAATTATGATTTCCCTTATGACTCTATAAAAGTAGAACAGAGGATTTGTCGTTGTCACAGGCAAGGTCAAGAATCTGATGTACTCGTAATAAACATGTTAAGCAGTGAAAATTTTTATGATGTTAGGAATTTGGAACTCATAAACAAAAGAACTTTTCAATTCAACCGAATTTTTGGCATGTCTGATGACATAGTTGGTAATTTTGATACAAAAATAAAAGAAGTTCTAACAAATTTTAGACATAAAAATGCAGTGCAGCAAGCTTTCGAAGAAAATCTCGGTGTAAACAGAGTATCTAACGAAGAGCTTGCAAAAAAATCAGAAGATATGTTATTCACAACATTTACAAAATCTATTGCTGATAAAGTATCTATTAATCCTAAGTACATCGAAGAGCAGATTGATGAAATAAATCAAGACTTATGGGAGGTTGTGAAATATTATTTTTCTAACCAGAGAAGCTATTATTTAGTTGATGACAAAGAAAAAACTTTGACAAGAAAAGAAAATGACGGCAATAATTTCTTGTTTTACTACAATACAGGTTCAGCCACAAGACCTTATGAAGGGAGAGAAAAATACGGGCTTTCGAAAGATTTTAAACCGCATTACAATAGAATAACTTACACTTCTCCTATTGCAAAGGGGTTGTTCAACAAATGGAACTGGACTTTTTTTAAAGAAGCTAAAATATATGTTAACACGGACATTGAACCATTAACCATAGGGTTTTTTGAAGTAAATATTTCTTCAAATGAAGGATTTTTGCAGACAAAACATATTTTGATTGGGCAAACTTTATCAGGAGAAATTTTATCCGAAGAACGCTGTAAAGAGATTTTAAATTTACCTGTCGAAAAAATAGAAGAAGACAAAAAATACGCTTCCGGATTAGAATTTAACATTGATAAAAATCAGATTATTGAAGATTATTTATTAAGCAAACAGGGTTCTTTTGCGTATGAAGTTGAAAGGATTAAGCTAATTGCCGGGAGAAAAAAATCTGCACTTGAATTTAGTTTAAAGGATTTAAAAACAGAGGTCGACGAGTTAAAGAAAAAACTCAACGGGAAAATAACTGATCGTCTTGAAGAATTAAAGATTACTAAAAGTATGAGAGTACTGGAAAATGATATAAGAAAACGTGAAAATGATTTATTCTTTGATATAGCCCAAGTCGATGTTGATACTGAAGAAGAGATTAAAACTCTCACCGAAAAAAGCCGCTTCAGAACAAGCAGTGAATGTTTCTTTACTCTGTATTTTGAAGGTAGGGATAAACTACCTAAAATATCTTAAAAACAAGTAATTTTCAGCTTCTTTTGCTTTATCAAGCGGAGTTTTGCCAAACTCATCTTTTGCTTGGAAATCAAATCCTTTAGAATTAATAGTTCTAACTATTTTTTCTAATCTGTTGATTTCTTGAGGATTGTTTGAATTCGGGTAATAATCAACAAGAAGATGTCCGATAGTTTCTCCTGCTATATTGAATTTCATATTTATAATTTTATCTGATTCTTTGCAATCTAAAATATACTCAAAATCATCTATATCCAGAATTCCTTTTTCTTCATAAATATTTTGATTAAATTGTTTTAAATTTTTCTCCGTATAAGGTATTTCCCCCTCCAAAAAATGTATCATTCTATAACCCTTAAAAGAAGAAGATTTAACAAATGTATCTTCCGGCATTTGCGGGCAAGACATAACATTTGTTTTATCATGCAATTCATAATAGCTGTATATTGGTTGTATTCTCATTTTTGATTTCTTGATAGTTATATTACCTATCTAAAAACCCATAAAAATCTTTTTTGCTATTGGAGCAATAATTGCTGTCAAAATTCCTACAATAACCAAAGCGGTTGATGCCATAACAATTTGTTTTTCATTTCCTTTTTCCACACATCTGGATGTCCCGATAACATGGCTTGCAGCTCCCAGTGAAAGTCCTATTGCAATGTCATTTTTAACCCTGATTATTTCCAAAATTTTATGTCCGAACATTCCTCCAAAAACTCCGGTTAAAACGACAACACAAGCTGTAAGTTCGGGAATACCGCCAATGTTTTTGGAAATTTCTACTGCAATTGGAGCTGTTACTGATTTTGGAAGCATTGATTCAATTACACATAAATCCGCATGACAAATTTTTGCAGTCAAGTAAGTAGATATTATTGCAAAAACAGTTACAACAAAAAATGCAGTATAAATTATTCTTTTATTCTGTTTTAAAAGTTCTATATTCTTATAAATAGGGTAGCCGAGAGCAATGGTTGCGGGCATTAAAAGCAAAGTGAGATATGAAGCGCTTTTATTGTATATTTCGAAATCTATTTTAAAAACTTCCAGCATTAATATAATTGCTCCGCCTGCAATAATTATTGGCGGCAGCTTTGGCCATTTCAAGCGTTCAGCAATTTTATAAAAAATAATTGTTATAAAAAAACCGAAAAAATTACTCATGTTTTAACTTTCTCATAAATTTCAATCCAAATTCAACAAACAAACCTGTAATAATAATTAGAAGTGTAGTTGTTGTAAAAGTCACAAATAAAATTACAAAAATATTTTTTACTAAAAGTGACTTATATACAACAAGTCCGCCCATAAATGGAACAATAAACATTGCCATGTTTTTTATTAAGACATTTGCTGTTGTTTCAATCCATGCTTCTTTCACAATTCCTAAAACTAAACTAACAGCAAAAAGAATTAATCCGAGAATTGCGGGCGGCAACATGATATGCAAGCTTTTTATAATAAAAAGACTTATGATATAAAACATCACAAGAATTGCAAACCCTCTTAAAAAATAATAAATTTGTTTTAACATATTGAAATAATAACATGAAGCAAAAAATTTTTTTGACTATAATATTTTTGGTAATAGTCTATTGGGAGAAATTTATGAAAAAGATTTTAGGCTTATTTATTGCGTTTGTATTTAGTATGCACATCGCAGCAAATGCAGCAACAACTAATTGGACAACAAAGGCAAATGTTGACCGGGTTAACAGAATTGGTAAATCACTTCTTGCAAAAAACAATTTGCCTACAAAAATTGAATTCAAAGTAATTGAAACAGATGAAGTCAACGCTTTTGCTAACGCTGATAAACAAATTTGTGTTTATACAGGTTTATTAAAGTTTGTTGATAATGATGCTGAACTTGCCGGTGTTATTGCTCACGAAATCGGACATATTGTAAACAATCACGTTGCAAAACAAAATGTTATAGGAACCGTTACCGCAACAGCAATTGCTAACACAAATATGAGCGCAGGTATGAGACTTGCAGCAAATTCTGCTAACAATTTAACAATGTTAAAAATGTCCAGAGTAGAAGAATATGAAGCTGATATTACAGGTGTTGATTTAATGACAAAAGCCGGTTACAACCCGCTTGCAATGGTTTCTGTATTATTCAAAATAGGCGGCTGCTATAAAGATTTTACATCAACTCACCCATCAAGCGACAAGAGAACTATGTATCTTTATGATTACATTACTTATACTTATCCGGCAAAAACTAAATTGGGTTATACAACCGACTCATATAAGAAATTTATGATTTATGCAGCACCAATTGTAAAAGAAAGAAATGCAGATGCAAAAAAATTGGCAAAATTTAACAAGAGCCAAGAAAAATTAAAAGCAAAACGTGCCGCTAAAATGGAAAAATACAAAAATGCAAAAGATTCTAATGGCTGGGATAAATCATTTAATGTAATCAGAGCTATTTCATATTAAAAAAAGGGGCTTTCAAAAGCCCTTTTTTTATGTAAAATATTTTTATGAACGAAAAAGAAAAAATGTTATCAGGTCTTTTATACAATCCTAATCTTGATGGACTTTTTGAAGAAAGGGTTAAGGCAAAAGAACTCTGCTATAAATATAATTCAGAATTAAACAATAATTATATCAAATCTTTGTTTGGTAAAACGGGTAAAAACTTCCAGATTGAGCCAAATTTCTTTTGCGATTACGGCTATAATATCGAAATTGGCGAAAATTTTTATTCTAACCACAATTTAGTAATTTTAGACCCGGCAAGTGTTACTTTCGGTGATAATGTATTTATCGGACCAAATTGCGGATTTTATACAGCAGAGCATCCGCTTGATTTTGCAGTAAGAAATTCAGGCGTTGAATATGCTAAACCAATCAAAGTAGGCAATAATGTTTGGTTTGGCGGTAATGTTACAGTTTTGGCAGGAGTTACAATAGGAGATAATGTTGTAATAGGTGCAGGAAGTGTAGTCACAAAAGACATTCCATCAAATGTCGTTGCTGTTGGTAATCCTTGCAAAATTTTAAAACAGTTATGAATAATAAAATAAATATTTTAAAAGCTTTGGCAATTTTACTTGTTGTAAGCGGACATCTTGAATTTTCTTTAATTCCTATGTTCCCGCCATACTCTTTTCAGGTTGTGCTGTTCTTTTTTATTGCCGGCATGTTGTTCAAACCTGATTACGGATTTTTGGAATACGTTAGAAAAAGAATTAAAAGTTTAATGATTCCATATGTTGTTTATTCCATAATCTATTTAGGTATAACTCAATTAATTACACCTTTTGCCGGTAAGTTTTGGGGTATGCCTGTATCTTTGAAAAATGAGCTTATCATGCCGTTTTTAACCGGACATCAATTAGACTTAATTTCACCATTATGGTTTGTACCGCAGCTTTTTACAAGTTTAATCATTTACAAAATTATTCACAAGCATTTGAATATTTTCTGGTATTTTATTTTCGCGCTCATTGCAATTCAACTTGGTAAATTTGCAGATAATCTCTGGATTTTGTATCTTCTTAGAACAATGTTTTCACTTATGTTTATTGAAGCCGGATATTTGTATAAAACAAAGATAGAAAACAAAATTAATATTTTTTCATTTCAGATTTTAGGATTTGTTTTAATTTTACAATCATTATTGTGGTTGACTAACAAAGACTTTACTCCGGCTGATGGCATAGGTTTGAGTTATATTCTGGTATGGGGAGATTTCGACAATTGGATTGTGCCGATTATAACAAGTTTTAGCGGAATTTGGATAAGCTTATATATTGTAAACATTTTATACAACAAAATTAAAGATTGTAATTTTTTACATAAAATAGGACAAAATACCTATCACATTATGGCAAATCACTTATTAGTCTTTAATATAATAACTTATTGTCTGCTATTATATAAAAATATTCCTTTTGAAATCAAAAATAATGCCGATATTTACTGGTTTTATTGCCCTTTAAAAACTACTTATTTTTATTTTGTTTTTGGAATTATTTTAACTGTCTATCTGGGTGAATTTTTAAAAATACTCAAAAAAAACTATATGTTTAAGCTAAAATAAATATTATGCTTAAACAAAAACTATTTTATATAAAAGATTTATTACATATTGCATTGCCAATTATATTAGGCAATCTTGGTTTTATTCTAATCGGTGTTGGAGACGTTATTGTTGCGGGAAGACATTCAACCGATACACTCGCGGCAATTAGCCTTGCAACAGCAATTATTAACTGTATTACAATGTTCGGTATTGGTATTTTAATCAGTATCTCTCCAATACTTTCTAATTATAGAGGCGCCAATAAAGAGCCTGAAAAATATTTTTATCCTTCTTTGAAATTTACTGCAATCGCATCTGTTGTAATTTCTCTTATAATTTTAGCTTGTATACCATTTATAGATTTATTAGGGTTTGAAGAACATTTAAACCCGATGATTAAAGAATACTTCTTTATAACAGCGTTTTCGGTCTTTGGTGCATATTTGCATTGTATGTCAAAAGAGTTTTTACAAGCGTTTGAGATTGTTTTATTTCCAAACCTTTTAACTGTTTTTTGTATATTTTTGAACGTAGTTTTAAATATTCTATTTGTATTTGGTTATGGAATAATTCCTGAAATGGGAGCAGCCGGACTTGCTATTGCAAGCTTAATTACCCGTTATTTTATGGGTATTATTTTATTTCTTTACTGTTTCAAAAAAGTCAAAATTAAACATCATAAAGATAAAAATTACTACCTTGATTTACTCAAAGTAGGAACTCCGTCTTCTTTAGCTGTAATGATAGAATTTGTCGCTTTTAATGGTATGACCGTTATTTTGGGAAGAATTTCAGGTGTTTATGCAGCTGCAATGAACATTGTCTGCACAATAACCTCTGTTTCATTTATGATACCGCTTGCATTGGGAAATGCCGGCGCTGTAAAAGTTGGATTTACAAACGGAGCTAAAGACTATAAATCCCTGAAAGAATATGCATTTACAGCTATTCAATTATCAGCCGGATTTATGGCTTGTTCAGCTATTGTGGTAGCTTCTGCTCCGGGAATAATTGCGGGTTTGTTTACCACAGACCCTGTACTTATCGAAGTTTGCGTGCCTGTTATTTATTTATTATGCTTTATGCAAATCTTTGACGGAGTACAAGCCTCACTTGCAGGAATTTTCAGAGGATTAAAACAAACAAAAATCGTTATGATTTCAAACCTTATTGCTTACTGGATTATAGCTCTTCCTCTCGGATGTTTGCTGGGCTTATATTTTAAAATGTATTTAATTGGTTTCTGGTCTGCACTCATTATTGCTGCTATAATTCTTTGTGCGATAATGGCACTGGATTTAAGAAAAAAATTCAAACTTATGGAAGGATAAAAATGCCGCATTTTTTTGTTAATTCTAATGACAAAAATGACAAAATTATTAAAATCACTGATAGCGACAACTATCGTCATATTGCGCGCTCATTACGTTCAAGAGCAGGAGAAAATCTTCTTTTAATTGATGAAAAACAAATACAATATGAGACCGTTATAAAAGAAATAACTAATTTGGAAATTGTTTGCGAAATCCAAAAATCTTACCCTTCAAGCCGCGATTTGAGCTTTGATTTATATCTTGCTCAAAGCCCTTTGCGCAGTGATGCCCAACTTACAATAATGGAAAAGGCAACTGAGCTTGGTGCAAGAGGAGTCTTTCCTGTTATAACCGATAACTGTGCTTTAGCGCAATCTGTTTTGGCTAAGAAACACGAAAAATGGCAAAAAGTTATGTTTGAAGCCTCAAAACAATGCGAAAGAGCAAAAGTTCCAACCTGTTATGAACCAACAACACTTGAAGAAGTTTTAAAAAAGAATTTTGATAAAATTTTAGTTCTCGCCGAACGCTCAACAGAAATATCTTTAAAAGAATTTTTAAGACAAAATCCTATCAAAAAAGATGAGAAAATACTTGTAATCATAGGTCCTGAAGGCGGTTTTTCTCAAAAAGAATTTGATTTCTTTAAAGAAAAAAATTTGCCGTTAATTTCTCTCGGTGATTTGATTTTAAAAGCAGAAACTGCAGTAATAGTTACTCTAGGAAACATTGTTTATGAATATTAAAGATGATTTTATACTCAAACATATCAATGAAGGATATCTGGTGGGCGGTGCAGTCAGAGATTTTTTATTGGGAAAAAGCACTGTTGACAGAGATATTGCTATTGTTGGAGCAGAAGAATTTGCTCATAAAATTGATGGTACTTTTATTGTTTTAGACGAAGTAAATAAAATTTATCGTGTAGTTTTAGAAGATAAAACCAACTACATTGATATTTCTGAACTTCAGGGCGGATCTATTGAAGAAGATTTAAAACGTCGTGATTTTACAATTAATGCAATTGCTTATGATTTGAAAAACAAAGAATTTGTTGATATTACAGGCGGTTTAGATGATATAAAAAACGGGATTTTACGCCATATTAAGGACGAGAATTTCGAAGATGACCCGCTTAGAATTTTACGCGCATTCAGATTTGCTGCTGTAACAGGTTTTGAAATGTCTGAAGAGTTACAGGCTGCAATCGAAAAATACAAACATTTAGCTTTAGAACCGTCCAAAGAGAGAATAATGTATGAATTAATGAAGCTTTTTGGCGGTAAATACACATCTAAAACATTACTTAAAATGGATGAGTTTGGTTTATTGGAAAAATTCTTCCCGTCTGTTGTAGAAATGAAAAAAGTTCCTCCAAATACCCATCACCATCTTGATTTGTTTCATCATGCTGTTGAAACCGTCCGAAAGATTGAAGAATTATATGAAAATTCATCCGAGACTGAAAAAAAACATCTTAATCAAATCGATTTTGGAGGATTTGCACGTATAAATCATCTTAAACTTGTAGGATTTTTACATGATATCGGGAAGTTTTCAACTTGGACAATTGAAGAAAGCGGACGTCATAGATTTATTAGACATGATGATGTTGGCTCAAAAATGTGCGTACCTTTTCTGAAAAATTTAAAATTTTCTAAAAAACAAATTGATTATATTTCCTGTATGATTAAAAACCATATTTACCCTTCAAATGTCGTTGCTGCACCGGATTTAAATGAAAAAGTCATGATGCGCTATGTAAGAAAAATGGAAAATAATATTATTGATAATATTATCTTAGCCAAAGCAGACCGGCTTTCAGCACTCGGAGAAGCAATTACAGAAGAAATTTTAAATGATAATATTAATGGATTAAATAAATTACTTAATTTTTATCTTGATAAACGTGAGACAATAAAACCGCTTCCAAAACTTCTTTCAGGATTTGAAATTATGGAATTAAAAGGAATTAAACAATGCCCTGAATTAGGAATAATCATTAAAGCCCTGAATGAAGCACAGTTGAATGGTGAAATTAATACAATAGATGAAGCAAAAGATTTTGTTATAAATTTTACCAATTTTTAAAGGAAGAATTTGTCATTAAATCTTGAAGTGCTAACCTTTAAATATGGCTAAAAAGATTTTCATAACAGCAACAGGAACAGATATTGGAAAAACATATATTTCGGCACTTATCGTAAAAAAAATGCGAGAAGCCAAATATAATTGCGGATATTATAAACCGGTTATGAGCGGAGTTTTTGAACTGGGTGGCAAACTTGTTGATAGCGATGCAAATTATGTAGTTGATATGGCACAAATTCCAACAACAGCAGATGAATGTGTATCATACTGGTGGAAAGAGGCTGTTTCTCCTCACCTTGCTGCAAAACGAGCTAACCAAAAAATTGATATAGACAAAATCAAATACGATTTTTCTCAAATGAATAAAAAATATGAATATCTCTTAATCGAAGGAGCCGGAGGAATTACATGTCCTTTAAAAGTAGAAAAAGATGAAAAATATCTTTTAAAAGATTTAATTTGGGAATTGGGCTTGAGTACTATAATCATTGCTGATGCCGGATTAGGCACAATTAACTCAACTCTTTTAACTGTAGAATATGCCCGTACAAACGGTATTGAAATTGAAGGCATTATTCTAAATAATTATGACTCTAACAACTTTATGCATTGGGATAACTTAGAACAAGTAGAAAATTTAACCGGTGTTAATGTTGTTGCAACCGTGGGTAAAAACAGCAATGACATTATGCTTTTGGAAGGATTATTTAAGGAATAATTATGGATTGGCAAAAAGAAGATGTAAAATATATTTGGCACCCGTGTTCTCAAATGAAGGACTATGAAACACTTCCTCCTATCGTCATTGAACGCGGAGAAGGCATTAATCTTTATGATATTAACGGTAAATGTTATAAAGATGTAATTAGTTCATGGTGGTGTAATCTTTTGGGACACTGCAACCCGCGCATTAATTCAGCAGTAAAAAAACAAATTGATACTCTTGAACATGTTATATTTGCAAATTTTTCTCATAAAACAGTTATTACACTTTGCCAAGAGTTAATGGAAGTTTTGCCAAAAGGACTTTGCAAATTTAATTTCGCAGATAATGGTTCATCCGCTATTGAAATGTCTTTAAAAATGAGTTTTCAATATCACTATCAGACGGGCAATCCTCAAAAAAAGCGTTTTATGGCACTATCTGAAGCATATCATGGTGAGACACTCGGAGCTTTAGCCGTAGGCGGAGTAGATTTATATTCAGAACTCTATAAACCTTTACTGCTGGACGTAATTAGAATTGACGGACCTGATTGTTTTCGTTGTCCTTATGGAAAATGTCGTGACAACTGTAATTGTGAATGTTTCTGCAAAGCAGAAGAAGCATTCCGACAATATGCAGATGAAACTGCTGCTATTATTGTAGAACCGCTTTTACAAGGTTCTGCCGGCATGAAAGTTTATCCGCCATTATATTTGAAAAAATTAAGAGAACTTTGTGACCAATATAATGTGCATTTAATAGCTGATGAAATTGCAACCGGTTATGGTAGAACAGGTAAAATGTTTGCTTTTGACCATGCCGGAGTAAGTCCTGATATTATGTGTCTTTCAAAAGGTTTAACAGGCGGTTATATGCCAATGGCTATAGCAATTACTACCCAAAAAATTTACGATGCTTTTTATGATGATTATTTAAAAGGCAAAGCCTTTATGCATTCTCACACATATGCAGGAAACCCGCTTGCCTGTTCTGCTGCTGTGGAAGTACTTAAAATTTTAAAAGATGAACAAATCATTGAAAAGGCACAAAAGAAAGCTAAATACTTTAATAAAATTATCAAAGAAAAATTCTTACCGCTTGAAAATGTGGGTGAAGTACGCTCAATAGGTTTAATTAACGCAATTGAGCTGGTTAAAAACATAGAAACAAAAGAGCCGCTTGATTATACAAAAAGAACAGGCTATCAAATATATAAAAGAGCACTTGAAAAAGGTGTAATTCTAAGACCTTTAGGCGATGTAATATATTTTAATCCGCCTTTGATTATTGAAGAGCCGGACATGGATTTTGTCACTGATATTGCTTTAGAATGCGCAAAAAATATTTTTAGTTGATTTAATATTAATATGAAAATATTTTTAAATTCATATCAACCTCAGTTTAAATCTTCCTCATCTTTTTATAAAACTGAAAAAGGAAAAGAAATTGGAACTTTTACGTGGTTTTTTCGAAAAGATTTGGATTGGCAAGCGTTTATAAAATATCAAATTGAGCATTTTAAAGATAAGGAAAATGTAAATATAATTCAATTTGGAGCTTCTGATGGAAGCGAAGCTTATACTTATATAATGTCATTACTTGAGTCAACATCCCCAGAAGAAACTGAAAAGTTTTTCCCAATAAAAGCTTATGATATAAAAGATACAATGGTAAAAATTGCAAACAATGGTTACATAAATATTTTTGCAGATGATGAAACTCGAATGAATAATAACAATATTAGATGGAGAAAATACTTTGACAGACCTGAAGTTGAACCATATCAGTATATAAATACCACTCTTTATAAAGTAAGAAACAAACTGAAAAACAGAGTAAATTTTAATCAAGGAAACATGTTTGAACTGTTGCCCAGGATTAACGATAACTCCAATACAATTGTAATGTGCAGAAATTGTTTAGGATATTTCCCTGAAAAAATAGAACAATTCATCCAAACAGCCTCTCAAGTACTTAAAAAAGACAGCTTATTTGTAGTAGGCTTGCTGGAACTCGATGAACCCTATCTTGAAGATATTTTACGTAAGAATAATTTTCAAAAAGTTATGCTAAATGTCTTTAAAAAATTATAGTCGTCCACTGATAACTTTAGCAAGATATTGCATAAATATAGCGATTTCCCACAGAAGAGTTCTATGTTTTACATAATACAAATCATAGCCTAAGCGCTCTTCAGGAATACAGTCAATATCATTAATCTGCTGCCATCCGGTCCAGCCAGGTCGAACCCAGTTACGGCATTCCCAAAAAGGAATATTTTCTCTGTTTTCTTCATAAACCTCTTCTCGAACAGGGCGAGGTCCTATAAGACTCATATCCCCTCTTAAAATATTAAGCATTTGAGGGATTTCATCAATATGGAATTTTCTTATTAGTTTGCAAAATGGCATAATGCGCTTATCGTCGTTTTCGATTTCTTCTAAATCGTCATCAAAACCTTCATCTACTTTATCTTGATACATGGTTCTGAATTTAATCATTTTGAATGGTCTTCCAAATTTGCCAATTCTGGTCTGAGTGAAAAATACAGGACCAAAATCAGATAGTTTGATACCAATCATAGCAATAATTGATAATGGTAAAGTTAAAACCAAGATTGCGATTGCTGAAATTATATCCAACACTTGTTTTACACGAGAATAAATTATGTATTTTGGTCTTACATAATCATAAAATAACCAGTTTACAGCCATTTTATTTGTAAAAAGTTTTTTAGTAATATGAGCATAAAAAGTAGGCATTCTCCAAACTTTTACACCAAGTGGAATACCTTTTGCTAAATCAGTAAGAATATTTGAGTCCATTCTTGATTTAACAGCTATAATAACCGTATCGACTTTGTTATCTTTAATAACTGCTTCAGAGTCATAAGTTAAGCCTAATATAGGAATAGAAGAGTCTTCTTCTTCAATATTATTCATATTATCATCCAGAAAACCAACTACTTTCATTCCAAGCTCCGGTCTGGATTGGATTTCTTCAGCAATTAGTTTTCCATCCTGTCCCGCACCAACGATTAAAATATTTTTAACAGGTTTAAAGAATTTTTTGTAAAGTAAAAATACAACTCTTACAAATAAAATACTTGCAAAAATTAAACCAATATCATACAAAGCCAATCCGTATGCAAAACCGCCTAAAATAGGAACCGATAATGCTGTTGCTGCAAAAACCGCAATAAAAATACCTTCAAACAATTTATAAATATCTTTGATTTTGTATTGATGAATATTGTAAAACCCTTTTAATACAAGAGCAGTTGTAACACACACAATAAATATAAATGCTGTGACGAAAAGTCTTGCGGGAGTCGGTGCTATTAAACTAAAACTAATTAATGCTATAAAAGCAGTAATCAAAGCCTCAATAACCGCTAATACATAAACAGATTTTGATAAAACAGCCATAAAAACTCCTAACATTGTCGTGTGACTATTATATTATAGCATATTTTAGTGCAAATTTGTAATGTAATTATAATATTCGTTTTGATTATATTGTTTTGCGTTATTAATTACGGTTTCTTTAGACAAAAATCCCATTCTGTAAGCAACTTCTTCAAGACATGCAATTTTTATACCCTGATTTTCTTCAATTGTCTGAACATATTGCCCGGCTTGCATTAAGGACTTATGTGTTCCCGTATCAAGCCATGCAAAACCGCGTCCGAAAACTTCTGTATGAAGTTTATTATCTCGGAGATAAATTTTATTCAAGTCGGTAATTTCAAGTTCGCCGCGTTTTGAAGGCTTAATTGATTTAGCATGTTCCACAACCTTGTTATCATAAAAATATAAACCTGTTACAGCATAGTTAGATTTAGGTTTAGATGGTTTTTCTTCTATAGAAAGAGCTTTACCGTCTTTATCAAACTCAACAACACCAAATCTTTCAGGGTCTTTTACATAATAGCCGAAAATGGTTGCAAAACCCTCATCAGCTCTCTTAACAGCGTTTTTAAGTATACCGGAGAAACCGGCACCGTAAAAAATATTATCACCTAATACCAATGCAGCAGAGTCGTTTCCAATAAATTCCTCTCCTAGAATAAACGCTTGAGCCAAACCGTCGGGGCTAGGCTGCTCTTTATAAGAGAATTTTACTCCAAACTGTTCTCCTGTACCTAAAAGTTTTTTGAAATTCGGTAAATCCTGAGGCGTAGAAATAATTAGTATTTCACGTATTCCTGCAAGCATTAATACAGAAATCGGGTAATAAATCATAGGTTTATCATAAACAGGCAAAAGTTGTTTTGATGTTGCCATTGTCGTTGGATACAGTCTTGTACCAGAACCGCCTGCTAATACTATGCCTTTCATACAGTCACCTCTCTTAGTGCCAAATAATCTCTTAATGCTGATTTCCAATTTCTTGTTAAATTGTCATTGTTCATTATGCTGAATTTAGGACGTTTTGCCGGACGTGGAAATTCTTCTGTTGTACAAGGTTTAAGATTAACATTTAAACCTTCTTGCTCAAAAATTTCTTTTGCAAAGCCATACCAGCTCGTATAACCGCTTCCACACACATGGTATGTTCCAAATGGTTTGTCTAAAAGCTTAACAATCCCGTTAGCAAGTTCTACCGTCCAGGTAGGACAACCGATTTGGTCATCAACAACTTTTAATTCCTGTTTTTCTGCTAATCCAAGCATTGTTTCAACAAAGTTTTTGCCGTGATGTCCATAAAGCCAACTTGTACGTGCAATATAATATTTTTTACAATATTTTTTTACAGCTTCCTCTCCTTGAAACTTAGTTAAACCATAGTTATTCAACGGATTTGGAGTATCGTCAACATTATAAGGTTCTGATTTAGTTCCATCAAAAACATAATCTGTTGAAATATAAACCATAGCTGACTCTGCTTTTGCACAGGCTTTTGCAATGTTTTCAGTTCCTATAACATTTATCAGTCTTGCAGTTTCAAGGTCTTCTTCTGCTTTATCAACATTTGTATAAGCTGCGCAATGAATTACTAAATCCGGTTTTACTTTTAAAATATATTCATCACAATCTTTAGTAATATCAAGAGTATCGACATCTGTTTCAATAACTTCGTAACCATTATCTTCTAAAATCGGACACAAATCTTGCCCCAGCATTCCTTTTGCACCTGTTACCAAAGCTTTTGGCATTTATACCCCCACTTTCTTAGATTCAATGTTTTTCATCCAATCCTGATTTTTCAAATACCAATCAATCGTTAGCTTTATACCTTCCTCAAATGTTAAAGACGGTTTCCAGCCAAGCTCCGAGGTTATTTTGTCATTAGATATTGCATAACGCCTGTCATGTCCTAAGCGGTCTTCAACAAACTTGATTGAAGACTCATCTTTACCCATAGCCTCAAGAATAAGTCTGGTAATCTCCATATTTGTTTTTTCATTGTGACCGCCAATATTATAGACCTCTCCGATTTTACCTTTATGTAAAACCACATCAATTGCCTCACAATGGTCATAAACATATAACCAGTCTCTTACATTTAGTCCATCTCCGTATACAGGAACTTTTTCATCCTTTAACAATTGCGAAATAAAGAATGGAATAAGTTTTTCCGGATATTGATAAGGTCCGTAATTATTTGAACAGCGGGTATTTAATACAGGCATGTTATAAGTTTCATGATAAGCTCTAACCAACATGTCTGCACTTGCTTTAGAAGCAGAGTAAGGACTGTTTGGTGCAAGAGGCGTAGTTTCATAAAAATAACCTGTTTTACCTAAGGTTCCATAAACTTCGTCTGTAGAAACCTGTAAAAATCTTTCGATACCGATTTCACGGCATGCCTGTAAAAGGTTTAAAGTACCCTGAACATTGGTTTCAATAAATATTTCAGGATGTTTTATCGAGTTATCAACATGCGATTCTGCTGCAAAATTCACAACACAATCAACCTCACGAACTAATTCTCTTATAAGTTTTTTGTCACAAATATTACCATGTACAAACTCATAATCAGGATTTCTTTCAACATCTTTAAGATTTTCTAAGTTCCCGCAATATGTCAAAGCATCAAGATTAATAACTTTGTGTTTTTTTAAAATATGTCTTACAAAACAACTTCCAATAAAACCTGCTCCGCCTGTAACTAAGATACGCATGCAAAAACCTCCTTCAATCTTGGCTGTTTCATATCTTTTTCAGATAAAATAGGCTCAAAATCAATGCCCCAATCAATTTCAGACCATAAAATACCGCGGTCTGCTTGTGGTGCATACTCTCCGCTTGCTTTATAAAGCAATTCAGCTTCATCAGATAGAACAACAAATCCATGTGCAAAACCTTCAGGTATAAATAACATACACTTATTTTCTTCTGATAATTCTACCTTCACGTATTGACCAAAGGTTTGGGACTCAGGACGGATATCCATTGCCACATCATAAATCCTTCCTTTTGAACAGCGGACAAGTTTTGCCTGCCCATATGGCGCTTCTTGATAATGAAGCCCTCTTAAAACATGTGCTGTAGATTTTGAGTGGTTATCCTGATTAAATTCAACATCAATGCCGTTTTGTATAAAATCAGATTTTTTGTAACTTTCCAAGAAAAAACCTCTATTGTCACCAAAAACTTTTGGTTTTATTAAAACAACATCTTCAATCTCTTGTCTAATAAATTCAAATGGCATAATATACTCCCTTGCTAATTATACTATAATATAGTAGTTCGTGCAAAAAAATAGGATATTTGTCTATAATATCATCCATGCAGTTGATGTTTTATATTTCTGATTAAAGTTTTTAAAATTTCTGTCGATAAAATAATTGACTTTAGAAAATAAATCCTTAAAACCATTTTAGAAAGGTTTAAAAATGGCAGAAATCGTAAATTTATTATCAAGAGTTTTAACCGCTCAGCCTACATTTCAGGCGGGTGAAATTAAGCGTACAAATTCAAAAGGTACAGCTTCAAACCCCTTTGCATCAAATAACCCTTTTGTAAATTCCAATCATGAAAATCCATTTGCAACCTATGGTCAAAACCGTCCGGTAGCAGGAGGGTATTTCGCCGGATATTACAACAATCAGCCGAATATCGTTGGCAGACGATTATTCATAGAGGCTTAAAAGACTCAAAAATATACATACCATTTAACAGCATCCGATTTTCGGGTGCTGTTAACTTATTTGCCACTATTCTAAAAATATGTTAGAATTAGCTCAATTTATGAAAATCACATGTATACAAACAAGTTTCTCAAATAAATCATACCAGCCAAAATCTCCTGTATTTGGCATTGCAAATTCAGGGAAATTAAAAACACTTTTTACTTATGGCTTACCTTGTATGTATACCGGTATTGAAATGATTGACCCCAAAAAAGTACAAAAACTTTTAAATCATAATGCTTTTGAAGGTCCAGCCTCTCAAGTTCTTGAAAAGTTAAAACCTTTTGAAAAAAGTATTACCGATGTAGAAGCTAAGGTTTACAGGATTATTAAAAGTGTTGCGAAAATCCACCCCGACATTAATCTTCAACAAATTTTAAAAATTATTGCTCCAAAATATAAAGAAAAATTAAAAATGGAACAATTACCTATATTACAAAAGATTGCGTACATTTCCAGTGAATTGCCTGATGAATATCAATACCATTTTCAACATTTTATGTCTGAAACGGATGATAAACTCAATGAGCGACCAATATATTTACCATTCAGTTCATATGAATTTAAATATAGATTAGATAAAATCAAAGAAGACCTTTCACCAAACTGTTCTGATAAAGAAAACCGCGTTCTTGACAAACTGGTGTTAGAAGCTTCAAGACTAACTGATGAAACTAATGATAAGACTTTAGAAACACAGCAACAAATCATGAAGTTCCTAAAAATCATTTTAAAATCTTCTACATTAAAGAAAAACGAACAATTAAGAAACCTTATAGGAGAAGGAAAAAAGAGATTAAACCATGAAAAAAATTTAGTACCATTTAGTAGAAAATCTTTTATATATGACTTAAACAACCTGATTGACCCCATACCTGATGAAGAATTAAAAAATAAACTACGCAATTTAGCAATTAGTCTTCCAGGTTCCAGAAACAGCGTATCGGCTTATATCATGAAATTTTCACGCGAACCATCTCACAAAATTGCCTATAGATTATTATGGCCAAACATGGCTTCTGTCGAGCATATTCTCCCTCAATCTAAAGGAGGTGCAGATGAAATGTACAATTTTGGCGGAGCCGGCACACGGGTAAATGCAGATAGAGGCAATATAGATTTTGTTGAACAGATTAAACGCATGCCTGAAACAGAACAGAATTCTCAAAAATATGTTGACAGCTTAATTAATTTTGTTAAAAGAGGAATTTTTAGAAGAAATCACGTACAAACAAGATATATTGATGATTTTTGCAAAACTGTACAAATTCAATCAGATGGCATGATTAATTTAAACACATCTGAACTTAAGGAACACAGGCAAAAGGGAGCTATATTGTTAAAAATCCTTGAAAATTTACATTAATAGGGTTTTTTGCTATAATCTTGCTAAAGGAGAATTTATAATGTTAACTGTTGATGAATCAATAATTGAACTTAGAAAATATTTAAAAAAATTATCAAATGTTATTGAGAATAACGCAAGTTTTACTTTTTTTAAGGTAAAAGTTGTAGATAAAAACAGAATAGATGATATTTTATGCTGTATAGAAGCAACATTTCCTGATGAATATAAAAAACTTCTTAAACAAAAACAAACAGGAAAATACAAAAGTATATCTTTATATCATTCTCTAAGAGCAAGTATTCAAAGAAAATTTATCTTTTCATCAGAAGCTTATTTAATAAGATATAAAGATGCTCAATCATTTATCGCCGAATTTTCTGTAATTCTGGAACAAGATATAAAATTCTTATACAATAATCTTTAATTGACTTTTGTCATTTGTTTGTTGTAAAATCCTAGTAACTATCATACAAATTATGGAGCATAATATGAATTCACAACAAGAAGTTATTTACGGTTTAATGAGCGAATTGGAAGAAGCCTTAGACAAAGGTATTCCTCTTCTGGGCTGTGCTTTCAGTGTTGTGAAAAAAAATGTAGTCACAGACATTTTAGACAGACTATATGCTGCTCTTCCTGATGAAATCAAAGAAGCGCGTGCACTATTAAGAACAAAAGATCAAGTTCAATATGAAGCACAGCAAAGAGCTGAAAAAATCGTTGCTGATGCTCAAGCAGAAGCTAACAGATTATTAAGCGAGTCTGATTTGTTAAGAGCTGTTCAAAGAGAAGCTGAAAAAATTAAAGAACAGGTTATTGCTGATTGTGAAGATATTAAACGCAAGTCTTATGAAGAAGCTGAATCCGTAAGAAACCAAGCCGTTAATGAAGCTATGAGAACAAAAGACAGCGCTTCTGTATACGCTGAACAGGTGCTTGTAAGCATTGAACAAAATCTTAATCAGTTACAAGAAATTGTTAAAAATGGTCAACTGCATCTTGAACGCCGCAGAGCAGAATCTGAAAACGAAATTTCAGGTAACTATACAAACCAGCGCCCTGAATATGCACAAGATTTCAGAATGAATTAGGACTTGGAGAGTTAAATGAAAGTTAGTGTAAAAGTGCCTGCAAGTTCTGCAAATATTGGACCCGGATTTGATTGTCTAGGTTTGGCACTTCCTATATATAATACAATTACTATTGAAGAAACTGTTCTTCCTGGAACAGGAATTGAAATTAATTTAATGTCTGAAGAAGAAACTATTGATGAAATGATTTTTGATAGTATTCCTCGTGATGAAAATAATATAGTTTATAAAGCTGTTGAAATGCTTTATAATTCCATCGGTCAAGAACCTTCTGAATTAAAAATCAATATTCAGGCACAAATACCTATTACAAGAGGTTTAGGAAGTTCGTCATCGATTGTTGTAGGCGGTTTACTTGCTGCAAACAAACTACTGGGTAATCCGGCTGATGAAACAGCACTTCTTGCAATTGCTACAGAAGTAGAAGGTCATCCTGATAATGTTGCTCCGGCAATTTTGGGCGGTTTTGTTTTAGCAAATCAGGAAGATGATGGAACTATAACTTATTCAAAATTGAAATGGCCGGAAGAATGGGATTTAACAGTTTGTATCCCTGATTTTGAGCTATCAACAAATATTGCACGTTCTGTTCTTCCAACAGAAGTACCTATGCAAGATGCTATTTTTAATGCAAAACATCTTGCAATGTTGATTAATGCCGTTAACACATGTGACCCAAAACTTATGCGTTCAGCATTAAAAGATAGATTACATCAGCCATACAGAGAAAAACTTGTTCCTGGCATGAAAGAAATTATGGAAGCATTTAAACACGAAGATGGTGTTTTGGGTTGTGTACTTTCCGGTGCTGGTCCATCATTATTAGTTATTTCTTATAAATATGATGTTGATAAAATTAAATCAACAGTAAAAGAAATTTGGGAAGGACAAAATATCAAATCTGATGTTAGAACACTTAAAGTTGAAGAACAGGGCGCTGTTGTTTTTTAATTCAGATTTGAAAAGAGTTTTCTAATTAAAATACTTGATTTATCTAAAGTTCAAGTTTATTTTGCCGTTAAATATAATACAAACACACCGGTGGTCTGTTCCAAAAGGGACACTTAGAATAATAAAAGGTATTAAAAATGGCAAGAATAATTGAAAATGAAACAGGTTCAAGAAGACTAATAAGAATGAGTACAGATGATATTTTATCTGTAGTAAAAGACTATCAAAGAATAGTTCCCAGATTTTCATCTTATGAGGAAGCAAGAAATTTTCTTGCAGACACAATAATTTATATTCCTGAAGAAGCACTGCATACATAATAATCTAGTAGTAATCAGAGGTAGCTAAGTCTGCAAGAGCATTTTTTGCTTCCTCAAAACTTGGATCTTGTTCAAGAACTTCTATATAAAGTTCTTTTGCTTTATCCCTATTATTACTCTCATAAATAAGGGCAAGATTATACTTAGCTTTAATCAAATCCGGGTCATATTGAAGAGCTTTTTTAAAACATTCTTCTGCATTTTTAGTATCATGCTGTGAGGCATATAATAAACCGCTGCGATATAACCCCATCGGATGTTTTTCATCGAGCTTCAATAAATCAGATAGAGCTTTTTTTTCTTCAAAAAAGTTACCTAATAAATGATGTGCTTCGGATAATTTTAACAAATATTTAGGATGACTTGTTTTTTGTTTATCATATTCAATCGATTTATGTAAAAGTTCGATAGATACATTTGTATTACGCTGAGCTATCTGATTTAACGCTTTGTTGTAATATATTTCAGGATTAAGCGGGTTGTATTCTGAAGCATTGTCTAAATATCTGTAAGAATTTTCAAAATTTTCTGATTTAGCTTCTTCAATTGCCCATTCAATATAAAGCTCGCATATCAGTAAACGAACACTTTTTGCCTCTTTTTGAGTTGATTTATCCAACAGAGCAAGGTATTTATCTAACGCTTTTTGGTATTCTTTTCGTTCAATATAAGCTTTTGCTAACTCTACAGTCACATCATATCCATTTTGTGACATCATTACAAGCTCTTCTAAAATTGCAATACCTGTATCAAAATTATTTAATTTCAAATTGAATGCAGCAATATCATTTCTGATTTTAAATTTATCAGAACCCTGAACCTCCAAAAGTCGGTTAGAGTATTCAATCGCTTTTTCATACTCTTCTGTTTCTACATAAAGCTCAATTAAGTTTTCATAAACCCACAAAAGCATTTTAGGTTCGGTCACAAAAGATAACATATAAAGCAAAGTTTCAACCGATTTAGGATAGTTTTTAATCCTGATATAAAGTTCTGCAAGTTTTTGATTTGTAAGAACGTCGGTCGGATAAATTCCTAATCTTGTTTTATATGCTTCAAAAGCAGCCGGATAATCACGGGTTTTTTCATTTAAATCTGCAAGAATTAATTGAACCTCTGCAATTTCTTCATTTTGTTCAAGTAAGTTTGAAAGAATATTATAAACAGAAATTGCAGAAAAAAATTGTTCTGTATCTTTATAAAGTTCTGCTAATGTTCTTACAACATCTTTATCAGTGCTTCTATGGTCAAAAATTTCTTCATACTCTTTAATTGCTTTATTAAACATTTCTTTTTTTATAAAACAATCTCCAAGAAGCTTTTTAGTATCAATATTATTACTATCCTTTTTAAGAATAGTTAAACATTGTTTAATTGCATTATTATATTTTTTATCATTAAAATAAGCCTGAGCTAAGTAATATCTTACTTTTGGATGATTTGGCACTCTTTCAAGATATTTTGTAGCCAAAAGTTGAATAAGTGCATATTCACCTTTTTCGTACAAAACTTCTACTTGCTCAAGGATATTCTTTGTAGTTAGTTGAAGCTCATTCTCTTTACTGCTTTTATTACCTTGAAACATAATAATAGCGTAAAGCGCATAGATTGCAACACAAGCAAACAAAAATGCTGCAATAATAATTATTATATTAATATTTGTCATCCATGAGCCTCTCTTTATTATATATATAATTATTATACAATATTTACGAAAATACTACAACATGACTATTGACTCTGCTGTACTTTGGAAAACTCGTCTACACCGATTTTCCAGCTATCTTCGTATTCAAAATCACGTGCTGCAATTTCTTCTGGAAGTCCTGCATGATGAATACTTGGTAATAAAAACGATTCAGGCATTTCTATAGGTGCAGCAACATCGTCATCGGAGTCCTGACAAATAAAAATTGTTTCTCCATTTTTACCGGTTTTAGCATCAACTATTGTTATTTCATGACCGGCAAGTCTGTTATCGTTATCAGGATCAGGCCATGTATAACCGATAATTATGTTATGACCCATTGCAAGAGTATCAAGTAATTCTTTTTTTATTGTTGCAAAATCTTTTTCATAACCTTCTAAACGCCCTTGTTGGTCTACTTTTTGATAGATTACAGAAGTAGTATTTTTATTTTCCATAATAGACTCAACGTAAGTTTTCTCAAAGTCAATTAAACCGCCGTCTTCTTCTGTCCACGCATTTGGAGCGCGCTTATCTGTTAAAGAATTATATGTTTGCTGTGAACCTAACTGCATCATAGTGGATTGCATTAATACATCAATTATTGAACGCTCTCCTTTATCTCGGTGATGATTTTGGATACGAGCACGTATAATTGCATTTTCATCAGGCTTCAATAAAACAACTGCTTTATCAAAATTTCCTATTTTATGAGGAGTTTTAAATTTATTCAAGAGCCATACAGCATCAAGAGTTTTTTCAGATAGTGCATTCATATCTATTACTTTATATGCTTCATTTTTAGGCGAAGTTAAACCTTCTACAATTCTGAAAAATTCTGCCGGATTTTTTGTTGCTAAATCAAACTCAATACTTGCTGTTGGACAAGTTCCTGTATGAAGATTATCAAGATGATAATTTGCTTTTTTAATTTCTTCAATATCTTCACTCATATTTGTCATTAATCCAATTACTTGTGTTTTATATTCTTTTGGAATATCTTCTGCTGTCTGGGTTATAACATAAGGATTAGAAATTATATCAAGACATTCTTTTAAAATAGTTCTACCATCAAGACCGGGGTCACGTTCTTCTTTTAATATTTTGTGCAAATTATCTAATACAGAACTCTTATCATCAGAGTTATTTTTGAGAAGAATTCCTGTTTTTAGGGCATAGTTGAGTTTTTTTCTGTATTTATAATCCAATTCTTCTGTTAATTCTTTATATTTTTGTTTTTCATCATGAGTTGTTAAACTCGTACGAACATTCACAGCAGAAGAATAAGCAGCTTTAAATGCCGGAGCTTTCGGTGCTTCTGGTTCAACATTAGAGAAAGGGGCGGTCTGTGTTTTCTGTATACCGCCCGTTTGATAAACCTTTACATTATTTTGAAAATTTACACTAACCATATATATATAAAAACAATTCCTTTGAACTTTTTGCGTTCATGTAAAGAATTGTAAATTACTTATGGTAAGTTTCATTCTTTAGAATTTTAAACGCGCGATAAATTTGCTCAACAAGAAGTAAACGTGCAAACTGATGCAAAAACGTCATTTTAGAAATACTTAGTTTAAAAT
This sequence comes from uncultured Vampirovibrio sp., assembly GCA_910579975.1. Classification (GTDB taxonomy): domain Bacteria; phylum Cyanobacteriota; class Vampirovibrionia; order Gastranaerophilales; family Gastranaerophilaceae; genus CAG-196. Next base: position 82,123 of record CAJTWU010000002.1, on the reverse strand, counting down.
TAGCCCTTTGACTTACTGTTGGAGCAATACCACATGAAGAACCGATTACAAAAACAAGTTCACTTATTCCGCTAATTGTAATTTCGTTTATTTTTGAAGCAAATTCTTCTGAAGATAACTGCTTACCTAAAATCTCTAAAGTAATAACATAAGACTCTGATTTTATATTGGCTAAAATCTTTTCTCCTTCTTCTAATAAAGCTTTGTCCGTCTGGTTATCTTTAATTTCCACAGGATTAAGTTCTACTATCTCAATAGCAGAATAAGGAGTAAGGCGTTTCAAAAATTCATCAATACCGTCTTTTAGAAACTTTTCTTTAATTTTTCCCAGAGCGATTATTTTTATTTTCATTTTTCTCCAATGTCTTCATATATTTTGCCGATTGAGTAAATTCGTAATTTGCAGCAGCTTCTTCTCCCGCTACTTTTAATAATTTTGCAGTGTAATAATGATTTTTAGGCGTATTTTTGAATTTAAGTTTCTTTTCACAACTTCTTAAAGAATTTTGAATTTTTATATTATCAGGTGCATAAAAAAGCGCGCTTCTGTAGTCGTTTGCTGCTTTTCCATATTCCTTATTCTGGAAATTTTTGTCACCGCGTTTTACATAAGCACTAATTATACCTTCTTTTGATTCTTCATCATCAAGTGTCTTTGAAAATTCCTGAATAGCTTTTGTGTACTCTTCTGCTTGCAAAAACTTTATACCTTTGTTGGTCTTCGCATATGCCGGTGTTAAAACTGCTATTAAAAGAAATATTGTTGTAAATAGTCTAATCATAAATTTTCCTTGTAAGGTGATTTAAGTATACATTCATATTATAAAGATGTTCTTCTGCACATGCCAAATCTTTATCAGGACAATTCGATATATCAATGATTTTCTTATAGAAAAATTTTCTGGTTTTTGCATATTTATTGAGATATACAGAATAAACAGACATATCTTCAAATTTCCCATTTAATAACAAACTATACATCAATCCGTATGCAGAAGTTTCAATATTTTTATTACTCAAAATAGAAAGCGCAAACCACTTAGAAGCATCCTTCAATAAGTGCTCACCCGATGCATTATTATCCATAAAAGCCATAATAGCAAAGGCTCCATATAATGCATAAGACTCAGAGTCTATTTCGTCTGCTGCTCCTTTAACATATTTATAAAACATAGAACGGTCTTTCATCGCACTTGCATAATCAATAAATGCTGATAAGTCTTTTTGATTTAAAGTTGAAGCTACAAACTCTGACCAATTCAAACCTTTGGAATTAGTTTTTTTCCTTTTATCCATATATGGTGCAAAATATGAATTAGGCACAGCAAAGTTAATATTTTGAGCCAATGACGGATTATACTGGGAAGTAATCATTCCAATTAGCTCACCGGCTTCATTCAATAAAGCTCCACCGCTTGAACCCGGTGAAGTCGGAGCAGAAAACTGGATTTTTTCTTTTGAAAGCTGATTTATCATTCCATCAGAAAAAACAAATTGCAATCGTTTAGGATTTGCTATTGTATAAACAATATCACCAATTTTTGTATTATTGTTTAAAGTCATTGGTGTAAATTTTGTTCTGGAATTAATTGTTAAAATAGCAATATCTGTTTGAGGATTAAGGTACTTATATCCCGTAACTTTATATGTTCTGCCGTCTTTTGTTTTGACATTAATATAATCAGCATTACTTATAACATGAAAACAAGTAACAAAAGTACCGTCATCTTTTAGCACAATACCGCTTCCTGTACCACTCTGGGTTTCAATAAAAAGTACAGATTTAACTTTGTCTTCATAAAGTTTGTTAGCCGGCATAATCGCATATACTGCAGTTGCGCAGAATGCTAGCATTAGTATTAATATCTTTTTCATACTTTCCTTTTTTATTGTGCCATATAAACACTTGTAGAAGGGAACGCAAATTCAATTCCTTCTTCTCTGTATTTATGGATGATTTCTCTTAAAACCTGGCTTTTGACCATAGTAACATCCGCCCAGGTTTTATGATGTGTATAAGCAACAAGTCTTATCACAATTGAACTTGGTGCCATATTCTCAATAAATGAAATTGCACCGTCTTTGATATCCGGATGGTCTAAAGCGATATTTTTTAAAATATTACATGCTATATCAATCTTTTCATTGGAAGTTCCGTATTCAATATCAACCGAAATATCAATTCTTCTTTGATTAGCCTGAGTTACATTTGTAATTTCTTCATTAGCAAGAAGATTATTTGGAACATTTACCCTGAAGCCGTCAAGAGTTCTAATTGTAGTAGAACGTAAATTTATAGCCTCAACGGTTCCTTCATATCCATTAAATGAAATATATTCACCAACTTTGTAAACTTTGTCCGCTAAAAGACCAATAGAGCCAAAAACATTACCAATAGCTTCTTTAGCAGCAAAACCTACAGCCAAACCTGTAATACCGAAACCGGCTATTAGAGATGTTACATTATACCCAAAGCTTTGTAAAAAACCGGCAAGAAGCATAAAAATTACAATAGCTTTAAAAATTCTTGTTAAAACAGGCATAAGGTTTAACAAAGGAGAATCCGGATTTTTTGTTCTTAAACGTGCTTCAAACTTAGAGGTAAAAGCATCGGTTACTCTTAAAAATACACTGATAATAATTATATTAACTATCACTCCGATTATAAATCTTGAGTGAGTCATAAAGAATTTTCCAAGCTCTGCAAACATTGCTTCCATAATTATCTCCTTCTTAAAATTTCTAACTCATCTTGGAATGGTGAAATTTTAGTTAATTTTTCCATTATAGACGGCATATTTTCTATTACATAGTCTATTTCTTTTTCTGTAGTAAATCTGGAAAGTGAAAATCTTATTGAACCATGTAATGCTGTAAATGGTATTCCCATTGCTCGTAGAACATGGCTTGGTTCAAGAGAACCTGATGTACATGCACTACCTGAACTTGCACATATACCTAAATCGCTTAAATGAAGTAAAATTAATTCACCTTCAACATATTCAAAACCAATATTTGTAGTATTAGGAACGCGATTATGTAAAGAAGTATTTAGTCTTGCATTAAACACATTTTTCAAAATACCTTCTTCTAACTTATCACGAAGTCTTTTAACTTCTTTTAATTCATAATCCAGTGCATTTTGAGCAATTTCAGCAGCCAAACCAAGTCCGGCTATGTAAGGCACATTCTCTGTTCCGGCTCTCATACCGCGTTCTTGATGACCACCGTTAATTAACGGAGTAATTCTTGTAGACGGTTTCACATACAAGACACCCACGCCTTTTGGTGCATGGAATTTGTGTCCCGAAACCCCTAATAAATCTATTTGGGTATCCTTAACATTGATAGGTATTTTACCCGCCGCTTGAACAGCATCTACAAAAAACATTGTTTCATTGGAACGAGTTTTAATAATTTCTGCGATTTCTTCAACAGGATAAATTACACCTGTTTCATTATTTGCCCACATAATTGAAACAAGTGCCGTATCTTTTCTCAATTTTTCTTTTAATTCATTTATATCAAGTTCACCTGTTGAATTGACCCCGATATAATCAACTTCATAACCGCGTTTTTCAAGTTCTTTATATGTATTTAAAACACAAGGATGTTCAACTTTTGTTGTAATAATATGTTTTTTTTCTTTATTGCAGTTTAAAACCCCTTTAATTGCCATATTAGCAGATTCTGAACCGCAAGAAGTAAAATAAATTTCTTTTTCATTTGCAGCACCTAAAAAATCACGAACCTGAACTCGTGCTTTTTTAACAGCTTCAGCCGGTTTTTTAGCAAAATCATACATGCTTGAAGGATTTGCATAGTCATTACTTAAATAAGGAAGCATTTCTTCTAAAACTTTATCGTCAACTTTTGTAGTTGCATTGTTATCAAGGTATATCATACTTGTTCAACCTCTATACTTGAGTCTACCTTTTCTTTTAAAATACTTTCTACAAAGTTTTTCAAAGTCATAGCAGCATTTTTACATCCGCTGCACATGCCTGTAAGCTTAACTTTTACAATATTACCTTCAATATCAACAAGCTCAATATCTCCGCCATCTTTTTGAAGTTCGGGAGAAATTTGCTGTTCAATAACCTTGCTTATTTTTAAGATTTTTTGTGTTGCAGTTAATTCAGGCTGTTTACCTTCTTTTTTCAGATAAGTTTCAATAATATCCTTGATTAAACCTTTACAGCGGCCGCAAGCACCGCCGGCTTTAGTATAATTTGTTACTTCTTCAACTGTTTTAAGCCCGTTGACTTTCACTGCTTCCCAAATCTGGTTTTCAGTTACATTAAAACAAGTACAGATAATCTTTTCTCCGGCATTTGCATGTTCGGCAATTTCAATTTCTTGCCATTCCTCAGACTCTTCACCGTAATATTTTTTCAAAGCATCTTCCAAAGCTTCTCTTCCCATAACAGAACAATGCATTTTCTGTTGAGGAAGCCCGTCAAGCTCTCTTGCTATATCTTTATTGGTAATCTTTTTAACCTCATCAAGAGTTTTTCCAATAATCATTTCTGTTAAAATACTTGAAGCAGCAACAGCAGAGCCGCATCCGAATGTTTGGAACTTAGCCTCTGCAACCTTATCACCATCTAATTTTATATATAATTTTAAAGAATCACCGCAAGCTAAAGAACCTGCTTCTCCTATCATATCAGCATTTTCCAGTTTACCGACATTTCTTGGATTTCTATAGTGATCCAAAACTTTTTCTGAATAATCCCACATTAATTTCACCTCGCGACTAGCTGGATTGTTAAGTCCATTTTAGTACAAACATAGTGAAATTACATTACCCTAATTCTGTAGCTTTTTTTCCTCGTTTTTTATAAACTCGCAATCAGCTTCAAGCCTTTTATCTTCCATTGCATCTACCAAATCATCAATTGTTTTGATTTGACCAAGCTCAAAACCGACTTCTGCATATAAAACGCAATCATTACAAAGTCTATATGGTCCATATTGAACAGAACCCGCCAATGATTTTGTATCACCACAAGCATTACAAGTAAAATATTCAAACTCGCAATCAGGATTTTCTTCTATATCATCAAGCCGCATTTGCTCAACAACAAGCTGCATTTCCTGAACTACTTCTTCTTTTGATTTCATTGAACTAATCCTTTCATCTCTTTAACAGCTTGCTCTAACCCGACAAAAATTGAACGTGCAATAATTGAGTGTCCAATATTAAGCTCGACAAGGTTAGGAATTTCATGCATTCTTCCTACATTTTGATAATTCAAACCATGTCCGGCATTAACTTTCAACCCGAAATTTTGAGCAAAAATAGCCGCACCCTTCAGGTCTTGGAATGCTTTTTCCTCTTCATCCGTACCAAAAACTTCTGAATATCTTCCTGTGTGTAATTCAATAAATGGAGCACCCGTTTTGGATACAGCTGAAATTTGGTGCACATCAGGGTCGATAAAAAAGCTGACTTCAATATTTTTTTCTAGAAGCGGTTTCGTAAACTTAATTGCTCTATCAAGCTGTCCTTCAACATCAAGACCGCCTTCTGTGGTTAATTCCTGTCTTTTTTCAGGCACAATACAAACGGCATGCGGTCTTAAACGCAAAGCGATTTCTAACATTTCATCAGTCATTGCCATTTCTAAATTCAGACGAGTACGAGGAAGCATTCTGATTGACTCAACATCCGCGTCCTTAATATGTCTTCTGTCTTCTCTTAAATGAGTAGTAATTGAAGCAACGCCACAGTCTTTGCAAATTCTTGCAGCAGTTAAAACATCAGGTTCAAAACCACCCCTTGCGTTTCTAAGTGTTGCAACATGGTCTATATTTACGCCTAATAACATAGTTTTCTCCTTCAACTATATTCTAGCATAAACAAGTCTTATCCTATGCAACAGTCTTCTTCTACAAATGCACCTTTAAATGTTTTTATACCCATATATTTTGCATTTAATCCCAATTCTTCTTCAATCTTAAGAAGTCTGTTATACTTGCAAATTCTATCAGTACGTGAAAGTGACCCTGTTTTAATTAAACCCGCATTTACTGCAACAGCCAAATCCGCAATAAATGTATCTTCTGTTTCTCCTGAACGATGAGAAATAATTGTAGAATAATTATTCTTCTGAGCCATTAAAATTGTATCTAAAGTTTCTGATAAAGTTCCAATTTGATTAGGCTTAATCAAAATTGAATTGGCAAGTTTTTTCTTTATACCGCCCGCCAATCTTTCAACATTTGTAACAAACAAATCATCACCTACAAGCTGGCATTTAGACCCTAATTTTTCTGTAAGTGCCTGCCAACCTAGTTCATCATCTTCTGCAAGTCCATCTTCAATTGAAATAATCGGATAATCTTGTACAAGCTTAGCTAAATACTCAATCATTTCTTCTGAAGTGAAATTATGATTTTCTCCTGTTAATTTATATTTAGATAATGAGCAGACTCCACCCGAACACTCGCCTTCTTCATATAATTCAGAAGCTGCAACATCAAGACAAATTTTAATAATTTTTGTATTATAACCCGCTTTTTCAATTGCTCTGATTATAAATTCTAACGCCTGTTCCGTGCAATTAAGATTTGGAGCAAATCCGCCTTCATCACCAACAGTTGTAGGCAAGCCTTTTTCGTTTAGAATTTGTTTAAGTGCCTGAAAAATCTCCGCTCCGGCTTTAACAGCTTCAGAAAAAGACGAAACACCAACAGGTGATATCATAAATTCTTGGAAATCAAGGCTATTATTTGCATGTACTCCGCCATTAAGAATATTCATCATAGGTGTAGGCAAAACAACAGCATTTACTCCTCCTAAATATCTGTAAAGCGGCATATCATAAGCTTTTGCACTGACACGGGCACAAGCAAGAGAAGTTCCTAAAATTGCATTGGCACCTAATGTGGATTTATTAAAAGTCCCATCCAGCTCAAGCATCATATTATCTATCATGCGCTGGTCTGAAGGATCTTCACCCATAAGGTTTTGAGCTATTATGTTATCAACATTATCAACCGCCTTAGTTACACTTTTACCAAAATAATTATTTGGTTCTTTATCCCTTAGTTCAAGCGCTTCAAAAGTTCCCGTAGAGGCTCCTGATGGAACAGAGGCGTGTGCTTTCACCCCATCAAGTAATTCAACTTCAACTTCAATAGTCGGATTACCGCGTGAGTCAAGAATTTGGCGTGCTTCAATGTTTTCAATTTCAAATATCATAATAAACTCCTTTTATAAGGAGAGTATTTTAAAATGAGAACAAAAACATTATCCTAACGGGTATATATGCGCGGCAAACGTACTTTTAGCCTACAGGTTAATTCATAATTTATTGTTCCTAAAATTTCAGCCCAATTATCAAGACTCAAGTCTTCTTCGTCCAACAAAGTTACGACATCACCTATTTGAGCTTCAACATCAGAAATATCAAAAATCATTTGATCCATAGTAATATTTCCAATTTGACGGATTTTTTGACCGTTTAATTTACCACAAATCCTATTTGAAAGATTTCTTGAAACTCCATCAGCATAACCAATTGGAATAGTAGCAGCACAAGCCGGTTCGTAAGCAATAAAGGTATGCGCATAGCTTACACCCTCACCTGCTTTAATTTTATGTATATTTGTTATTCTTCCCTTAAGGCTCATAACTTGTTTTAATTTTGGTTTGTAATTATAGTTTGGCGGTAAATCAGGATAAAGTCCATAAAGTGAAATTCCAACACGAACCATATCAGAAGGGAAATTATAAGCAAAAGTTCCCGCCGTATTCTGAATATGCAATAACAAACCTTTTGTATCAATTCCTTCAATCGCTTCGTTCCAGCGTCTGAATTGTTCAGCTGTTTCTTTTTCTTCTTCAGCAGCCGCCAAGTGGGTGAAAATTCCTTCAAGCTTTAAATAATCAGCACTTTGGACTTCTTTAATATATTTTACACCATCTTCTGAACGAACACCAATACGGTTCATGCCGGTATCTATTTTAACGTGAACTTTGGGACGAATTCCTGTGCGTTCATAAACCTCTTTACAAGCTTTCAAATGAGTTTCATTAAAAATAGAAATTGCAATATCATTTTGTGCTGCCGCTTCTACTGCCCAAACAGGAACAGCTCCGACAACAAGAATAGGAGCTTTTATTTTAGCCTGTCTTAAATCAAGACCTTCATCAACAGAAGATACACCAAACGCATCAACACCAGAAGCAAGCATTGTTTGAGCAAGCATTTGCGCGCCATGCCCGTAAGCATCTGCCTTAACAATAGCCATCAATTTTTTGTTTTTAGGAATACCTTTTTTTATTTCCAGAATATTATTGGCTAAGTTTTCGAGATTAATCTCAACCCAAGCATCTTTGTGTATATTTATGTTTGATTGTCTGATGTTTTTCATAGGAAAATTTTAGCACAAAAAGAAAAAGGTAAAATTATATTTATGGTACAATATATTTGTAAGTAATAGCTTATAGGGTAGTACAACCCCGCCTCTAGCACACACGATTTACTAAGAATTGGCTAGAAAGGAGGGTTAAAACTATGATTCTAGACAAAATAATAATGCTACTAATCGTAGCAACGCTATTCATAGTAGCATCTAAAGTCTAATGTTATAGGGTACTAAGTGAAGTCCTCGACAGTCCACTAAGTTCGTCGGGGGCTTCCCCCTATATATACATTATAAACGATTTGTGTTAAATATCAAGTGTTTGTTCTTGGTTTAACAAATATCTCTACGCTATCAACAAACAATATTAATTTAATGCTTTGTCCAAATTCTCAACGGTTTGTAAACGGTTTATAAACCCTTTGCAATTGCATTTTACTTGTTTAGAATTTAAAATTAAAAAATAAATAAATTATGGAGGTTACATGCAACATAACAATTCTTTTAGCCAAGAAATTTTAGAAAAATTTCAACAAATTGATTCAAAACTTTATAATCTTAAGTATTGCTTAGAAATGTTTATAAACTATATTGAAGATGAAGCAGACGCCTCTCTAAGCATTGTTTGTTTAGGTTTAATTATTAAACACTACTTTAATACAACAAAAGAAGAGTTTAATAAATTAGAAGAAGAGTTGGGTGTCTTAATATAGCTAGTTAAACCAAGAACAAACATCTTCATGGCACAAACTGTCAGAAAGTTCCTGCATCAAATTAACTCTGGTCATTTCATAAGTTATAGGAGTAATAGAAATCATATTGTTTCTAACTGCTGCAATATCTGTTGAAGCAGTTTCAGGCTCTGTAATCAATTCTCCTGCCATCCAGTAATAAACTTTTCCTCTCGGGTCAACACGTTTTTCGTATTCGTCAGTGAACATTCTGCTTCCAAGTTCTGTTACCGCAATCCCGCCGATATCTTCTTTTTCAAGCCCCGGCACATTGATATTTAAAATTGTTTTAGGAGGAATTTTGTAAGCATCAAGTCTGTTAATTAATTCAGCAACAAAGTTAGCCGTGAATTTAAAATCTTCGTACTCTGTTTTCATACTTGCTAAAGAAGTTGCAATACTCGGATAACCCATCATAGCGCCTTCCATAGCACAGCTTACTGTACCTGAATACAAGATATCCGCCCCTAAATTCGGACCGTGGTTAATTCCTGAGATAACCAAATCAGGTTTTTCTTCTTCTGATAAAATCGCATTAATTGCAAGTTTAACACAATCACCCGGAGTTCCTGTTGTCATCCAGCAGCGTTTTGCGCCATATTTTGGTTCAACTTCTTCAACCCTTAGCGGTGTATGCAAAGTTAAGGAATGCCCAGCAGCGCTTCTTTCTCTATCTGGTGCTATAACATAGACCTCATGACAAGGTGATAATGCTTCAATTAAAGCTCGGATACCGTTAGACAAAATCCCGTCATCATTGGATATAAGTATTTTCATATTCTCTCCTCGATAATAATTTATTCTAGCATAAGATTGAGATTTTTCAAAAAGGGTTTATAATAAGAATATGGTTAATAGTTTAGATTTAAAACTTATTCAAGGACTTACAAGTTTTAATAACACAAGCATAAATAACAAAAATGACCAAGTTGTTTATGCTAAAAAAGGTGATCCAATGTATCAGAAAGAAATGGATGCCGATGAAGATGGTGTTATTACTCTTGAAGAATTTCGCGATTACTGCAAAGAACACGACATCAGTGTTAAGCAGCAGCAACAAATGCTTCGTGACCGATTGAATTATCAACTCCAAACCGAAAGAGCTGAAAGCAGTGAACAAATAAGCAAAATTGAATCCGAAGCTCAAGCTGTCTATGCAAAAGAAGGCGATGATAAATACAAAGAAGAACTTGATTATAACGGTGATGGTAAAATAACCTATGATGAGTATATGAAATACTGTGAAGAACAGGAAAAAACTCAAGTACAGCCTGAAAAAGCAGAACTTACAACCAATGAAGAAAAAGTAATCGTCAAAAATGAAGGCAAAGCAATAAACAAATACGCTCAAACCGAAGCAGAAGAGACTGAATCAAAAGTAGAAAAAGAAGCTTAAATAATTTCTATTTCTCCCTGACGATAAATAACAACTTCTCCGTCCTTAAACCCGGCAACTGTTGAGGCGCGTCCTTGTGCTTCACATCCATATGATGGAATTACTAAATCAACCTTATCTCCAATATAAGCAACCGCTTCTTCATAAGTCAAAGCAGCCGGATCACCTGAAAGATTTGCACTTGTTGTAGCAAGCACTCTACCATCTATTGAACGGCAAATTTCAGCAAATGTTTCGTTATCAGGAATACGAACACCAACAGTCGGCATATCAGATGTAATATAATCAGGTGTGTTTTTTGATTTTTCAACAACAAGGGTTAAAGCTCCAGGGAAATATTTTTTTATCAAGCGTTGGGCTTCTTTTTCAATTGGTTGTTTAACATAATCAAACAAATTATAAACTTCATCACTCATAAGAATAAGCGGTTTTTTTGCTTCACGATGTTTAATCTCATAAATTCTTTTTACAGCTTTTTCACTGCTTGGAAGACATCCTAAACCCCAAACCGTATCTGTAACAAATGCAATTACACCATCATTTTTTAATATTTCATTAATCTTTTCCAACATAAAAACATTATATAATAAATTATATATTTTTGTAAAAAAGCCATTCGACCTTGTCGAAATTATTTTATTTATAATATAATTTTTTTAGAGGCTAGTCATGAAAACTTTAAACAGTCAGCAAGAAGAATATAGAGCATTTTTAAAAAATATCCGTAAAGAAAAAGAAGAATCATCAAACCTTGTAAAATTGATTTTTACTTTTGTAATCGCAGTTTTATGTGCAGTAATAGTTTGTGTAATTCTTGTAGAAAATAATTTTTTCTTAGGTGGTTCAATAATATCAGAAGAAGATACAAGCGGACTTTTTAAATTCTCACGCAGCCAAAAAGAAGGATTTAATGTTCCATTTACACCACGAAGACAAAATATTCTTCTGCTTGGTGTAGACTCGAACGGTGATGGCGCTGATATGTGGCAAGGTACACGTTCTGATACTATTATCGTTGTAAATATTGACCCTAAAACACATTCAATCAAAGCTATTTCTATACCGCGTGACAGCAAAGTTTATTTGCCTGAAAATAAAGGTGTACAAAAAATTAATTCTGCTCATGCTTTAGGCGGTGTTAGTCTTGTTAAAAAGACTTTAAAAGAAACTTTCGGTATAAAAATAGATAAATATATCATTGTTCATGATGATGCAGTAGAAAAAACTGTTGATGCCTTAGGCGGTATTCCTATTTATGTTGAAAAACGTATGTATTACCACGATTATGCAGGTAAATTACATATTGATTTGCACAAAGGAAATACTGTTCTTAATGGAAAACAAGCCGTCGGTTACTTGCGTTACAGAAAAGACGGACTCGGTGATATCGGCAGAACCCAGCGTCAACAATGGTTTATGAAGAGTTTATTTGAAAGACTTCACTCACCTCAAGTTATCACTAAAATTCCTGAAGTTATTAATGTATTAAATTCTCATATTAAAACTGATATGAGTTTCTATGAACTATCTCAATATGCAGCATTAGCAAGAAGTATTGATAAGAATAAAATTGAAATAGCCACCCTACCGGGAGCGCCAAACCAAAAAGGTTATATCAGCTACTGGATTTTGGACCCTGTTAAAACTCAAGAAGTTATTAATAGAATGATTTATCGAGATAAACCATCGCTTGATGGTGTGAAATTTAAAGGCGGTATTATGTATTCACCTAAACGTGAAGCCGATGCTGAAGCTTTAAAAGATAAGTTTAATGATTTAGGTTTTGAAGTTAATATGCTTAAAATTACACATCTTTCTCATTCAAAATTTGTTGCTAATAAAAATGTGGTAACTCTGGATTTCTTCAACTGGTTGGAAAAGAAAATTCCTGAAATTCAGAACTCACAATTTGTATACGACCCGACTGAAACATTCTCGGTTGGAAGTGATTTTACTATGGTACTTGCGGAGGAATAGGATATGACCGATATTTTAGATTTGATTTCATCAAGAAAAAGTGTAAGAAAATATTTAGATAAGCATATTCCTGATGAGGATTTAAAAAAAATCCTTGAAGCAGGCCGTCTCGCTCCATCATGGATGAATGTTCAATGTTGGAAATTTATTCTTGTGAAAAATCAGGAAACTAAAGACTTGTTATCAGAACTTTCAATCGGACAACCTCAAGTTAAAAATGCTGATGCAGTTATTGTTTGTGTAGCTGATACTCAAGCCTGGGAAGAAGCAAAGATAACTCATATTAAAAATCCGGCATTAAATCCAGCACTTCAATGTGAAAACGGGATTTTAATCCGCTCACTTGAACAGGTTATTTATCCTGTATCTTACATGATGTTGGAAGCTCATTCACTTGGAATTTCTTCTTGTATAATCGGTGCTTTTGGAAGCGAAATAACAAAAGTTTTACCTGAAGTTTACACAAAAGTTAAACAAGAACTGAACTTGAATGAAAAACAAATTATTTCAACAATTATTACGTTAGGCTATGATGCTGAGAACAAAGAAACTGCAAAAACCCGTAAAAACTTTGATGACGTGGTTGTAATTAAAGATTAAATTTTTTACCTTAAATATTTACCCCTTAGGCGCACCGTTTACCATTTTTAGAATTTCCACTACTTTAGGCATTTGACAATCAAAAGAGTAATGTGCTTTTCGGATTGAACATTCTGCACAATTGCCGTTAAGGTGATAACATTCAAGCGCCTGTTCAGTCCAGTTTCTTGTAATGGATTCAGAAATTGTTGTAGGTTGTTCCTGTAATGTAGTGTTAAGCATAATATACAATCTCCCCAACAATATCATACAATATTGGAAAAATCTTACATCATACATTTAAAGGATTTTTATTATAGCATTTTCAAAATCTTACACAGTTTCTTACGAATTGATTTAAATAAAGTAATTTTTGTTTTAAGCATACTTTTAGCTTCACAATTTAGCTTATATAAAACTTCTTCGCTTCTTCCATTGTATCCATAATGTTCTCCTTTGTTTCCTATAGTCATCATAATGTTATTATAAGAAGTTGATTGTAATAAGTCAATAGCTTACTATGGTAATCAAATGATTAATGAAAGAATTAGCTTAAAAATAAAATTTGAAAGACAAAAAAGAGGTTTTTCGCAAGAAGAACTAGCACTTGAATCTGGACTAAGCAGAAGTGCTATTTGGAAAATTGAGAGCGGAAATGTTTCACCAACAATTGATACTCTGGAAAAAATTGCCGCTGCGCTTGGCATGGATTTTGCCAGCCTTACCGATGTATCAAAAGTAGATTTATAAAATATATTGATATATTTGCATTTTTGCTATATAATATCTCAAAAAGTACAGGCAAAAGATTTTAACTACATTCGCTAAATTTCGACCAAGAAAGGAGGACGTATGATAGTCGAAATCAACGAAAAAGAACTAATACTATTGCTTGTATTAGTTCTTACACTCAAAGTCATATTTTAATGTGACTGTAGGTGTGGGTGTTAACGTCACCCATGCCTGTACTTTTATTTTAACCTATTTTAAGAATTTTTCAAGCCTTATCAAATAATTAAATAAAGATTAATTTTCCTTGATTTTTCAAAAAAATCATTAAAATATATATAGACGGAGTTAAAACTATGATTAATTTTGAAAAATTTACTAATTATTCACAAGAAATAATTTTTGCAGCCAATGCGAAAAAAGACTTTTATAAAAATACCGAAGTTCAGCCTGAACATATTGTTATAGCTATGATTGAAGATAAAGGTATTGCCAAAGATTATCTAGAAGAACTTAAGCTTCTTAATCAGCATTTTATCAATGAAATCATAGCAAAAATTAAGTCTTATCCTACAATCTCAAGCCCGACAAGCTCACAGCAAGTATTTTTATCACGTGAAACTAATTCACTTTTAGAAATTGCTTTTCAGGAAGCTGAGAGCCTAAAAGATGAATTTGTAGGAATTGAATGTATATTAATTGCAATGACAAAAGTTGAAGGTTCGTTTATTCAGGAACTATTAAAAAAACAAGGAGTGAATACAAACTCGGTTTTAAACGCAATGAAAAAAATAAGAGGTAACAAAAAAGTGGATAATAAAAACGCAGAAGAAAACTTAAAAGCTCTTGAAAAATACTCTACAGACCTTACAGAAATGGCTCGCAAGGGCAAATTAGACCCTGTAATAGGACGAGATGAAGAGGTTCGTCGTATAATTCAGGTTCTAAACAGAAGAACCAAAAATAACCCGGTTTTAATCGGTGAACCCGGAGTTGGTAAAACTGCTATCGTGGAAGGTTTAGCACAAAGAATTATCCGTGGTGATGTTCCTGAAAGCTTGAAAGAAGTTAAATTAATTTCGCTGGATTTAGGTGCATTAGTTGCGGGTGCAAAATTCAGAGGAGAATTTGAAGAACGTTTAAAAGCTGTATTAAAAGAGGTTCAAGAATCAAACGGCGAAATAGTTATGTTCATTGATGAACTTCATACAGTGGTTGGTGCCGGTTCAACAGAAGGCTCTATGGATGCCGGTAACCTTTTGAAACCGATGTTAGCACGTGGAGAGCTAAGAACTATCGGTGCTACAACAATTAATGAATATCGTAAGTACATTGAGAAAGACCCCGCTCTTGAAAGACGTTTTCAGCCTGTATTAGTTGATGAACCATCAGTTGAAGATACTATCTCAATTCTTAGAGGTTTGAAAGAAAAATACGAAGTTCATCACGGTATTAGAATTCTTGATAGTGCTCTAATTCAAGCTGCACAATTATCTGATAGATATATTACGGACAGATTTTTACCTGATAAAGCAATTGACTTAATAGATGAAGCTGCTTCTGCTTTGCGTATTGAAATTGATTCTATGCCGGAAGTTATTGATACAATGTATCGTCAAAAAATCCAATTAGAAATCGAACGTGAAGCTTTGAAAAAAGAAACTTCACCTGAATGCATTGCAAAAATTGAGAAATTAACTTCTGAAATTAACGATTTGGAAACAAAAATTAACGAACTGAAAACTCAATGGGAATTGGAAAAAAATACCATTTCAGGCGAAGCCGGTATTAAAGACGAAATTGACAAGGTTAAAAACAAAATTGCCGAAGCCGAACGTAATATGGACTTACAGCTTGCAGCAGAGCTTAAATATGGAAAATTGATGGAGCTTGAAAAGAAACTTCAATCTGTTCAGGGTAAAGAAAAAAGTGAAAACCAGCTTCTTAAAGAAGAAATTGACGGCGACGATATTGCAGCTGTTGTAAGCAAATGGACAGGTGTTCCAGTAACAAAACTTGTTGAAAGCGAAATGCAAAAACTTCTTAAAATGGAAGATGTACTTCATGCACGCTTAATCGGTCAAGATGAAGCTGTTGATACTGTTTCAGATGCAATCCGCCGTGCCCGTTCAGGTTTGAAAGACCCTAAACGTCCGATTGGTACCTTTATTTTCTTAGGACCTACAGGGGTTGGTAAAACAGAACTAGCTAAAACATTAGCAGAATTCCTGTTCAATGACGAAGATGCTATTGTTCGTATTGATATGTCTGAATATATGGAAAAACACAATGTTTCACGACTCGTTGGTGCTCCTCCGGGATATGTCGGTTACGAAGAAGGCGGTCAATTAACAGAAGCTGTTAGACGTAAACCTTATTCAGTTGTACTTTTTGATGAAATCGAAAAAGCTCACCCTGATGTATTCAATATTATGCTTCAAATTTTTGATGACGGCAGACTTACAGACTCAAAAGGAAGAACTGTTGATTTTAAAAACACTGTTATCATTATGACTTCTAATATTGGAAGTGACATTATATTGGAAGACTCGCTGAATATGAGTAACTTTGACGAAACAAAAGAAAAAGTTAACGCAATTATGAGAGAACGGTTCAAACCTGAATTTTTAAACAGGGTTGATGAAACTATTTTCTTTAAAGCTCTTACATTACAGCAACTATCTAAGATTGTAGATATACAAATGGAACATTTGCGTAAGCTTTTAAGTGAACACAATATTACATTTGAAATAACAGATGAGGCAAAAGAATTTCTTGCAACACGCGGGTTTAATCCAATTTATGGTGCAAGACCGCTAAAACGTGTTATTAGACAATTGGTTGAAAATCCGTTATCTAAACTTATTCTTGCTCAAAAATTCACAGATGGTGACAATCTGATAATTGATGTTAAAGATGACGAGTTAGAGTTTAAACACTCAGAGAAAACAGAATAATTGTTGTCAAAACCAGAACAGAAATAGTAAATGCTATCAACAATTTTATAGCAGGATGAAATCCTGATGTCGCTTCTTCTTCGAGTTCAAGTTGTTTTAATACGCTTCTTGAAAAGTCTTGCTTGGCATCGGATTTTGTCTTGTGGAAAGAATCATTCATAAGTTTTTTGATATTATAGCTATCTTCAAGAGCTTTTCTTGCATTTTTATTATTGATAGTAAATTTTTTGATTTTAATATTGTCTTCAGTATCAAGTTCATTATCAATATAAGCAGAAAGGTTATTTTTGAATAATCTGTATTGTTGTGAAGTACAAGAGGACGAAACTTCACTTGGCGCATATTCTTCCTGTACATCAAAACTGTTTTTCAAATCAGCAAGCATGGATTTGATAATATCGTATTTAGCACGACAATTAGGGCATTCTCGCAAGTGATCTTCAACCTGATTTTTTAAAGCTTTACTCAAATCACCATCTATGTAAAAAGATATTAGTACATCCATTTGTGTGCAAGTAAGTTTCATATTTACCTCTCTCCTATATAAATTCTTTTAATTCTTCTTGTAACTTTAGCCTCGCGCGCGAAATTCTCGATTTCACGGTACCAAGTGTAGTATTTGTTATTTTTGAAATATCTTCGTAGCTTAGACCTTCATATTCACGCAAAACCAATGTTATTCTTAAGTTTTGCGGCAAGGTCATAAGTGCTGCTTTTATTAGTTTTTCAATTTCTGAAAACAAACATTTTTCTCCGGGTTCACAGCCGATTTTATCCTTTATTTCGTTCAGTTTTTCCATATCAAAATCAACAAGTTTGTCCGAATTTTTTCTTGCATAGTCATAAAAAACATTTGTGACAATACGATTGAGCCAGGTTTTAAAAGTTTTTGGCTCTTTTAATTGATGAAGTGATTTTGCCATCTTCAACAAAGTTTCCTGAGTCAAATCAGCAATATCATTTCTTTTATCTGTAAGGTGCGAAAACATAGCAAAGACTTGTTTCTGTACACGGCGAATAAGCTCTTCAAGCGCTTTTGTTTCACCACTTTTTGCAAGTGAAATTAAATCGTAAATATCCCTCTTTTTATACACATGTTTAGGCATACTGTATTTTGAGATAGGAGATTAAAAAAAGAAATTGTATAGTAGGGCTAAAGTAAAACCGCTCTTAACTTGGTCAAGAGCGGTAAGAATAAGAAACTTAAAAATTAAAGTCACTTAAAAGGGTAGCATTTATAGTTTTTCCTGGAAGTAAATCGGCTTGTCCGCCATGGACAAATCCAAATAAGGCAAGCGGAAACAAAAAGAATATACTTACAGCACCCATAACTTTTGGCCAAGTTTTTTCTTCACCTGTAATTTTATAATTAAATTCTATAGGATGTGCAATACCTTTAACATCTTCTGCTGTACCGTTGATTAATAAAATTTCCCCCGGATTCCCCCAGCATCGTGCTTTATGCGCATCAGCAACGTTAAGATTTACGAGTCCGCCTTGTTTAAACACAACAACATTGTTAACTTTGACATCTGTTTGAATTTCAGCCTGAATTTTATCTCCCGAGCTTACTATTCTACCTGTAACTTTTTCCCCATTGTAAACTACAGGTATTTTTCGTCCGGAATTAACGTGAACAGCAGCATTTACAGGAATAACAGATATCTGACAAAATGCCGCTAAGAGTAAAAGAGTTAAAAACTTTTTCATACATTTCCTTTCATATATTTCCCAATTTTATTATACATAAAATTAAATATTTTTCAATATATTTTAGTTAATATGTTACATTTATTAATATTTTAAAGGACATTCAAATCAAAAATCACAAACTTGCCCTAAAAAACAGTTTATGTTACTATCAAGGAAAATAGATAGTTATACACTAAAAAAGGAGTATATATGATTTCAGTAAACGATTTAAAGAATGGCTTGACACTTGAATTAGACAACGGTCTTTGGTCTGTTGTTGAATTCTTACACGTTAAACCCGGCAAAGGCGCAGCGTTTGTAAGAACAAAACTTAAAAATGTTGAATCAGGTAATGTTATTGAAAAAACATTCAGAGCAGGTGAAAAAGTTGCTAAAGCTATGCTTAACCGTAAAGAAATGCAATATTTATACAAAGAAGGTAAAGAGTTCGTTATGATGGATACCGAATCATATGAACAATTACAGCTAACCGAAGTTCAAGTAGGTGATGGTGTTAAATACCTTAAAGAAAATATGATTGTTCAAGTATTAATGCATGATACAAGAATTATCGGTGTTGATATTCCAGCTCACGTTGAGTTAGAAGTTGTTGACACACCTCCGGCTGAAAAAGGAAATACTGCTCAAGGCGGTACAAAACCAGCTACATTAGAAACAGGCGCTGTTGTACAAGTTCCTTTCTTTGTATCAAACGGCGACGTAATCAGAGTTGATACCCGTTCTAATGAATACTTAGACCGTGTATAAGGAGTATAAAATGAAATTTGATACAGATTATATAGAAAAATTAGCTAAAATTATTGCTGATAATAGCTTAACAGAAATTTCTCTGGAAGACGGAGAACAAGCAATCACTATTAGAAAAGATTTGCCTGAAGTTATTGCAGCAGCTCCGGCTGCTATAGCGGCTCCGGCTGCTCCGGTTCAAACATCAGCTCCGGCTGTTGTAAGTGAAGCTCCAAAAGCTGAAGTTAAAGGTAAAGCAATTACTTCACCTATGGTAGGTACTTTCTATTCAGCACCATCACCAGAAGCTGAACCGTTTGTAGAAGTTGGCAAGACAATTTCTGAAGGTGATGTTGTTTGCATTATTGAAGCAATGAAATTAATGAACGAAATCAAGTCTGAACATTCAGGTAAGGTTACACAAATTTGTGTTAAAAACGGTGACCCAATTGAGTTTGGACAAGTATTGATGTATGTAGAATAGTATTAAACCGCCTAATACGTGTCGTATTAGGCGGTTTTAAAGGTTAAGGGAATATGTTTAAAAAGGTTTTAATAGCAAATAGAGGCGAAATAGCAGTAAGAGTTATAAGAGCATGTCGTGAGTTGGGTATTCCAACTGTAGCAGTTTATTCACAAGCAGATGCAAATTCTTTGCACGTAAGATTAGCAACTGATGCTTACTGTATCGGACCAGCTCCAAGCAGTGAAAGCTACTTGAGTATCCCTGCTATTATTTCAACAGCTTTAATGGCTGGTTGTGATGCTATTCACCCGGGCTACGGATTTATGTCCGAAAGAGCCGATTTTGTTGATATATGTACTGAACACGGTATTAAATTCATAGGCCCGACAGCAGAGTCTATGCGCAAAATGGGCGATAAAGCTACAGCTCGTAAAACTATGATTGAAAACAATGTTCCTGTAACTCCGGGTACAGGTCTTTTGGAAACAGTTGAACAGGCAAGAGAGTTTGCTCATAAAGCTGGTTACCCGATTATTCTTAAGGCTACTGCGGGCGGCGGTGGAAAAGGAATGAGAATTGTCCGTTCTGATGATGAGCTTGAAAGCAATATGACTTTATGCCAGCAAGAAGCTCAAAAATTCTTTGGAAACCCTGGAGTTTATGCAGAAAAATTCCTTGAAAACCCTCGTCATATTGAAGTTCAAATTTTAGGCGACTCTTTTGGCAATGTTATTCACCTTGGTGAAAGAGATTGTTCAATCCAAAGACGTCACCAAAAACTTTTGGAAGAAGCTCCTTCTCCGGCAATTGACGAAAAAACACGTCAAGAAATGGGTGCAGCAGCAGTAAGAGCTGCTAAAGCTATCAATTACGAAGGTGCTGGAACTTGTGAATTTTTACTTGACCATGACGGTAAATGGTACTTTATGGAAATGAATACACGTGTTCAAGTAGAACATTGTGTTACAGAAATGATTTCTCAAGTTGATATAGTTAGAGAACAAATTCTTGTTGCAGCTGGTGAAAAATTAGGTTATACACAAGATGATATCTGCTTGCGCGGTCATGCAATAGAATGTCGTATAAATGCAGAAGATTCTGAAAACGGATTTATGCCTTGTCCCGGCAAAATTGATGGTTATTTAGCCCCTGGCGGTTTTGGCATAAGAGTCGATTCTCATGTTTATGCCGGTTATTCAATTCCTCCATATTACGATTCAATGATTGGTAAATTGATATGTTGGGGGGAAAACAGAAAACAGGCAAGACGCAGAATGTATCAAGCATTAAAAGAGTATGTTGTAAGCGGTATTAAAACAACAATACCTTTCCACCAGCAAATTGTTGAAGATGAAGTATTTAAGAGTGGTAAATTTAATACCGGATTTATCGAAGATTACTATAAACGCCAAGGCAAGGAGTTTAAATGAAGAAATTCTTAGCAGCATTATTGCTTGTTTTACCAATTTCAGTTTTTGCTAATGATTTTGGTGCTAGTGTTCCTGAATGGAAAGATTTTGCACCATCCGCATTTGTGGATGTAAAAGAACCGAAAGGTATTGGAAAACTAAATGTAACCGCTGCTTATTGGTATCAACGCCGGGTTGATTTTGAAGCCGGATTAGAAGAATGCAAAGAGTTTCTTAATAACGATGAACGTTTTACCTGTTATGAAAACCTAAAAGTTAAACAATTTAAAGAAAATACCGATTATAATGCAAGAATTGAAGCACAACAACAGTCTTCTGCTATTCAGGAAATGAACAGCATGCAAGATACCATGATGCCTGTAAACCATTATTTGCAAAATCTCGGACGTTTCCAACCAAACGAATTCCACTAACCATACCTTAATAAAATATACTGAAACTTAAAAATTGATAGTTTATAACCTTTTTGTTACAATATTATAAAATAGAAAGGATATTGTATGATGGATACTGTTGAAGGATTACAATTTGACCCTGGATTTGCTCCATATATATTAGCTTTCAGGGGCATGGTTGAATATTTGTATACTGATATTAATCGTTTTAAAAACTTATCTCAAAAAAAATTAAAATTTAGACAATATTATAAAAAGATTTTACTTGGATTTAATAATAACATGGGTTTTTATGCCGGTTGTCTTATGTGGGCAGCTTATATTAAAACTCAAAATGAACAAAAGCTATTAGGGAACCATTGTTTAGGTCAACCTTATAATGCAGAAGAAAACATTGCTGAAACACAATTTATGTTATGGTTTGCAAATCAGTTTTCAAAAGATATGAAATACTATCTTGGAGAAGATTTCGTATTTGATGAAAAAACAATTAATTTAATCAAACTTTATGAAGAGTTTTTAACCATTAATAAAGGTTTTACAGAGTCAAAAACTAACTCTGATATTTTATTACCTAAAAATATAGAACCGAAAGATTATAAAGAAACTATCGAAAAAGTACTGGAAACAGGGAATTTAGAAGAACTTGTAAATTATATTGAGGCTTAAACATGACACAAAAAAGAATAATAAACGTCGCAAGAGGCTTGGAAAAAGCTGATTTAGTTATAAAAAATGCTAATATTGTAAATGTCTTATCAGAAGAAATTCATAAAGCTGATATAGCAATAGCTGACGGGACTATAGCTGGAATAAGCGATAATTATTCTGGAGAAAAAGAAATTGATGTAAATGGAGCTTATGTAACCCCTTCATTTATTGATGGTCACGTTCATTTAGAAAGCTCAATGATGCTTCCAAGTGAATTTGCTAAAGCAGTGCTTCCGGCTGGAACAACAACTGTTATCATTGACCCGCATGAAATTTCTAATGTTTTTGGGCTTCACGGGATAAGTTTTATGCACGAAGCAGTAAAAAATCTTCCAATGGATGTTTATACAATGCTTCCTTCTTGCGTTCCGGCAACACCGTTTGAAACTTCAGGATTTGACTTAAACAGCTATGACTTATCTCTGGTTATCGATAAACCATGGGTACTTGGAATAGCAGAAATGATGAATTTCCCTGGAGTTTTAAATTTAGATAAAAATGTTATGGCAAAACTTGAACTTGCCAAATCAAAAGATAAAAGAATAGACGGACATGCGCCATTTTTATCAAGTAAAGACTTATGCGCATATATTTCCAGCGGAGTAAAATCAGACCATGAATGTACAAACCCGAAAGAAGCAATCGAAAAATTACGACTCGGTATGTATTTGATGATTAGAGAAGGAACTGCAGCTAAAGATTTGAACGCCCTTATACCTGTTTTAAAAGAATGCAATACAAGAAAATGTTTGTTTGTAACTGATGACCGACATCCATCTGATTTAGGTGAACATATTAATGGAATGGTTCGAAGAGCAGTAGAAGCCGGTGTAAATCCTGTAAAAGCAGTTCAATGCGCAAGTTTAAACACTGCTGAATACTTTGGACTTAAAGACTTAGGTGCTGTTGCACCGGGATATAAAGCAGATTTATTAATTTTGCCTGATTTAAAAACATTTAAACCTGATTTTGTACTTAAAAACGGGGAAGTAATTGTTGAAAACGGTAAACTTACAGCACATATTGATGATAGTGAAACCCCGTCTGTGCGTGGTTCAGTCAACGTAAAATGGATTGAAGAAAATGATTTTATAATAGAAGCATTGTCTGACGAAGTTAAAACAATTGAAGTAATTCCTCATCAACTTGTAACAAAATCTGTTATTTCAAAAATAAAAATTGAAAATGGAAACGCTATAAGTAATATTGATACAGATACTTTAAAAATTTGCGTAATCGAACGTCACAGAGCAACAGGAAATATCGGCAAGGGGTTTGTAAAGGGTTTTAATCTCAAGCAAGGCGCAATTGCTTCAACAGTAGCACACGATTCACATAATATGATTATTGTTGGCACAAACGACTATGATATGTATGTAGCAGCAGTAGAACTGGTTAAATCACAAGGCGGGAAGGTTGTTGTACGCAATGGTGAAGTGATTTCCAAACTCCCACTTCCAATTGCCGGATTGATGTCTGATAAAGAGTTTGATTATGTTCTAAATAAATGTGATGAGTTAAATAAAGCAGCGCATTCAATCGGATGCACATTAGAAGACCCATTTATGACAATGGGATTTTTGTCACTTCCTGTAATTCCTGAGTTAAAGATTACAGATAAAGGAATTTTTGATACAAATAAATTTGATTTTGTTGATATATTTGACCAAAATGCACTTGCAAAATCATAAAAATCAGTTTTATAACTTATCGTATTCTCTTTTAATCTCTTGTATATCTTGCCACATGAGCCATTTTGGGCTTCCTTTCTCACGTGAGTCGTTTCTCAAAAGATAAGAAGGATGGAAAATCGGCATAAGTTTTGCACCGTGCACAATATCTCCACCTTGATACCATTTACCGCGGATTTTTGTAATCCCTCCAATATTAGGCAAAATGGACTGCACTGCAACATTGCCGCATAACAAAATAATTTTTGGCTTAATGATATCAATCTGGGCTTTTAAATATTCCCAGCAAGCTTCTTTCTCATCGGGCAAAGGATTTCTGTTATCAGGTGGACGACATTTTAAAGTATTACAGATATAAATATCCTTCCTTGAAAACCCAACAGCGGCAAAAATTCTATCCAAAAGCTGTCCGGCTTTTCCTACAAAAGGTTTTCCTTGCTGATCTTCATAAAATCCCGGTGCTTCACCAATCAACATAAGTTTTGGATTTGGTGTTCCATCAGAAAACACAATATTAGTACGAGTTTTACATAAAGAACATTTTTCACATGTTAAAACTTTTTCTCTAATTTCATGAAGTTCTTCGTACATTATGCCTCAATTAATTCTTTTACTTTTTTACGTTGAATTTTTCTTGTAGCAGTTCTTGGAAGTGCTTCCTTCAAAACAGTAATATTAATCGGACGTTTATAAGGTGCTAGCCTTTGTGAGCGTTTTTTAACCTCATCACGTAAAATTTTATTTAACTCTTCATCTGAATATTTTTCTTTTAATTCATCTTTAGGCACTACAACTACTGCAATATCTTCAGTCCCGTCTTTTGCACCACCTTCACGTGAAGTACCAAATACACAAAGCTCAGAGAACATTTCACTTGTTTCAAGAACAGCTTCAACTTCTTCAGGGAATACTTTTTTACCACCTGATAGTACAATCATATTCTTGATACGTCCGGTAATAAAAACCTGACCTTTTTCATCAATCTTCGCAATATCACCTGTATGGAACCAACCGTCTTCATCTATAACAGCTGATGTTAGTTCCGGTTGATGATGATAACCTCTCATAATAGAAGGACCTTTTAATAATAGTTCACCTGTTTCAGTATCAATCTTAGCTTCATAAGATGGAAGAAGTTTTCCTACTGAACAAATATCACGGTTTTTATCAAAAGAAATTGTTGCAATAGGACTTGTTTCGGTCAAACCATAACCCTGATAAACTTCAATACCTATTCTTCTAAAGAATTTTGCTACTTCCATATCTAAAGGCGCACCGCCTGATAAACACCATTTAAAACTACCGCCAAAACAGTCATGCAGTCTTTTAAACATAAGTTTTTTAATCCATCTGTATGGAAGAAATTTTGCAATATGATATCTTAGAGGAAAAGTTTTTTGATAGAATGGTGGCGCATTCTTAATTTCTGCTTCTAAAGTTGTTTTTAACAGTTTTAGAAATGCCGGCACAAGAACCATTGCATTAACCTTTTTATCTCTAATAATATTTAAAATATCTTTTGGTTTAAGACTTCGGGTATAATAAACCGAAACACCCATATTCAAGAATGTTGAGAACCCTACAGTCATCTCAAAAAGATGGTTCATAGGCAATATGGATAATACTCTAAAATCTTTTTTTGTAGGCAAAACGGGACTTAATATTGTTTTTAAATCTTTAAGCTGTGCAAGAATATTTCCAAAAGTTGTTTCAACACCTTTAGGTGCACCCGTTGTACCGGATGTATAAATAATAAACATTCTTGATTTTCTTGCACGATGTCTCCATTTGCAACTATAATTCATCGGAGTTGTATATATACTTTGCAAACCATCTTCTGATTCAGGACGCTCATCCATTACGATAATATGTTTGATAGAAGGAACAGCTTGCTGTAATTCTTTTGCTTTTTCAATGTAGTGTTGAGAAACAAGCATTACAGATGGCAAACAATCTGAAAGAATAGATGTAAGCTCATATTTTGTTAATTTAATATCAAGAGGAACTGTAATAGTACCTGCTAAAACTGAAGCAAAAACACAAACCCCAAATTCCGGCTTTGACTCTGATAAAATTGCGAGTTTTTCACCTTTTTGAATACCTAAATCATTAATTAGATAAGAAGCAAGCCTTCTTGATAACAATCCTAAACCATCAAAAGTAAGCTCTTTCCAACCAAAACTTGTTTTAATACCCAGTGCGATTTTACGCGCGTAATCATTCGTTTTGTCTTCCAACAACGAAAGAACATTACTCTGTCTGTCCCTCATACACTCCTCCTAAATAAAATAATCTTGGTAATATTATATCAGAAGCAGTGTGTTTTTACAAATCTTTTAGAGATGTAACACGACTTCACCGGTCTCAAGTGATTTTTTCACGTTCATAACGCGTTGGTTAGAACTGCCAACCCAATGTAGTCTGTTATCCAAAAGTTCTTCAACAAATTTTCCTTCACAAAGCACATCAATATCGACAAGTTCAGGAATATCTTTTATTTCTTCCCACAAAAATCCTGTATAAAGCCAAATTGTTTTATTTGGAAGTTCAGTTTTAATTTTTTTAATTAAACGAAAAACTTCGTCTCTGTTAAACGGATGTAAAGGATCGCCGCCCGAGAATGTAATTCCTGAAATATATGGTTTTTTAAGAGCTTCAAAAAGCTCTTTTTCAGCTTCTTCATCAAACAAAAGTCCGCCGGCAACATCCCATGTAATCGGATTTTGGCAATTCTTGCAGTGATGCGTGCATCCTGAAACCCATAAAACTACTCTAAGCCCGTCGCCGTTTAGCATATCTTCTTTTGTTATATTGTGATAATTCATTTCTACCTCTTTTTTTTATTCTACAATTAATAAGAATTTTATTCAAAGATATTTATTTTTGTAACAACTTTTTGAAATCAGTTATTGTAGTTTTTAGAGCCTCTTTATTGTTTGTAATTACTTCACTAACTCCTTTTACCGTATTTGAAAAATCTTCATTAACTGTATCTTTTAAAGTTTTCAAAGTTTCTACTGCACTTTGAGTTTGAAGAGCAGAAGTATCAACCTTTGTAAGCCACTTAAATGATTTAATTGAGCTGGTGCTTTCAAGTCCTCCATTAAACATTACCTTGAAATCCTTATGACCTTTGCTTTCCCCTGAAAGTGCCGGTATTGCAGCAATATTTTCACCTTTAGGGTCTGTTGTCATTGTGTTAACTATAGAAGCTGTAAGCGCTCCAAATTTTGGAATAGCTGAAAGAAGTCTATCCGCAGACAAATCACCAATTGGTCCGAGAAGAGCAACAACAGTAGAGTCTAAACGACCTAAAATTGTCACATTTGTTGTACCGTTTATTAAATTATATTTTCCCGTAACAAAGTAAGCAAGAGTTGCACCTGTACTTTTTATTGACTTAATATCAGCCCAGCCGTTTGCAAAGCACATATCACCTTCTATATAATCAAATTTGGCTGTATTTTTTATTCCAACAAGATTTGATAAAGCAGATGTTGTAGATTTTAATAAAGTATTTCCTTTAATATTTGCCGCTCCAAAAAAGTTTTCTATACGTCCGATTGTACCAAATGCACCATTTGACACTTTAAAACTTAAATTTCCTTTCATAGAACGCATCATGTCATTATAATCAGCAACAGTTAGTGTTAATTTTGTATTAAAACCAAGTGTCCCGGATAATGCATTTTTAATCCCCGCTGCACCATGAATTGCTTTTTCTGCATTCATACTATCACCCGCAAAATCAATCATAGTTTTAGCATTAGTTAGATTATAAATAATATTTCCTCGTATTTTTCCATCAAATGCTGTTCCTTTTAGATTTGATAAATAGAAATTTTCACCTTTCAAAGAAAAATCAGAAGTAATATTCTCTGCAGCAATACCGCCTGATGTGAATTTACTTACCATTGCATTGCCATGCAGAATTGCACCGTTAAGTTTTACACTCAAATTCTCCATTGTTACAGGGATTTCCGGTATATTTAGATTGGAAACATTTACTTCGCCTGATAAAATCGGATTTATCATATTTCCCGTAATACTAATATTACTGTTAAATGTCATTTTTGATTTGTCAAACATTGGAACAGTAATTGTTGAGTTTTGAGCATTAAACACAAGATTTAATGTTTGTTTAACAGCATTCATATCACCTGTAAGTTTTGATTTAATATCTCCCGATGTTACAAAATTAAGTACAATTTTTTCAGTCAAATAGTTTTTGATAGTACCATTAACATTGAAATTAATTTTTTCTATTTTTACAGGAGTTTGAGTAATCTCAATTACATCCTGATTAATATTAGCAGCCGCTTTTGGTACAGAAACCGTAATATTTGAAGGAATATTTTTAATAACTAAATTATTCACTCCGGCTGTTGCTGTCGGATTAATTTTGTCTAATTTTCCCACAATATCAGCTTTCAAATTAACCTGACCATTGATTGAATTATCTTTTAATAAAGCTGCTTGACCGGCTGCTACAACAAGTTCTCTTAAGTTGAGATTTTGTGCAATTAAGTGTAAATCGGCTTTTGCCTCTTCAGATATTGTTCCATAGAATTTTAATGGTTGGTTAAGAATAGAAAATCCGATATTTTTGATATTAATATTGTTATTATCTAAAGCAACATCAGCATTAATATTATCAATATTAACATCGTACAAACCATAACGTAATTTTGCAGAAGGAATATTCAAATAACCATTTGAATTTATTTTTTTCATATTTGATTTGATGTTAAAATCTGCATTCAATTTACCATCCGCTGTTAGTGTTTCTAAATCATTAATATTAAATGTTTTTGCAAGAGCATTAACAATTTTGATAATGTTATTTATTTCAACATTTGACTTAAAGCTCATATCAATTTTGTTTTTTGCTAAAACGCCGTTAAGTGTTGATTTTTCTGCTTTTGCAGTATAAATATTTGAGCTGATATCAACTTTTTTGTTTTTGAGTTTTAATACAATATCACTTGGAGGTAAATCAATTATTGAAATATTATCGACTTTTATATAACCTGTTGAATGGTCTTTTATAAGAGTCAAGTCAACATCAGCATTTGCTGTAATTTTATAATCATAAAGTCCTTGGAAAATATCTATAATATTAAATTGAACAGGCTCTGCTTCTACTTCTTCATTAACATTAGAACTGAATACTAAATCATGAAGATTCAAATCAGGCATGATTTTATTATTTATTTTTAGATTATAGGTAAATTGTTCTCTATCAGCCAAAATCATGCTTCCATTTGCCAAAACCTTGACGCCTTTATCAAGAATAAAATCGGTTAAAGATGTTTTCTCACCTTTAATAATATATTTTTTACCTGTAGGAAGGTCTTTTAATTCAACATTATATCCGTCCACTCTTATATCAGGAAGATGATTTGATAACCTTAAACCAAAAGGAAGGGAAATTGGTTCACAAGTTGCCGCTTCATTTTCAGGTACTTCAATTCCTGCAAATGAACCGTCTTTATTTACTTCAAGTTTAATATTAATATTATCAAGGCTTACAACATCAACTTCAATTTTTCTTGCAAGAAGTGGAAGTAATGACATTTTTGCCTGAAAATTATCAGCACTCATAAGGTTTTTCAACTCAAATTTTTGAACCTTAATTCCGGCTGTAAGTTTAGGAGTGGTAACAAATTTAATATTTTCAATATCAGCTTCTAGACCTGAAGCTTTCTTTATTTCCTCTTTTATAGTTGGAACATAACTATTAACAATAGGATTAAGCACTAGTGGTGCAAGTAAAAATAATGCATAAATTCCTAAAACTGAACTGCCTAAAATTATTAATAATTTTTTCTTCATTAATTATCCCTCCTGATTTTATTATAATCTAAATAAAACTTTACAATTAGGGCAATTTTCTATTTGTGTGAGGTTTAATATACATGTGTAGTACTTAAGGAGTGTGGTTATGACTTATTCTTATACCGGTCCGCTAACATATGGTCAACAACAGCCGACAATATATGATGGAATGGCAAAAAAAGAACCTTCTTCAATTCCTTTTGGAATAGGAGGACTCGTTCTCGGTGCAGCAGCCGGAGGGATTGCGGGCAGCAAAGTTAATCCTTATGTATCAAAAACCGGCATTGCAACAGATACATTCAGCAGTAAAGTTTTGTCAAAGCTTCCAGAAGCAGACAAAAAAGTTTATAACCAGTGTGATGCTATATTAAAAGCCATTAACAAAGCAAGTACTCCGGAAGAATTACAAGCAGTATTAACAACAAATAAAGAAGCAGCAGATAAAGTTCTTGGCAATGCAAATGATTTTATGCAAAACGTAACAGAAGAAAATCTTGCTGCTAATAAAAAAACATTAAGAAATAAATTCAGCACCGAAATTAGTACTGTTTTACAAGACACCAAAAACCAAATTCAGGCATGTTGGAATAAAGAAAGCAAAACTTTTGAAAAAGCTGATAGTGTAAAGCAAGAAATGTTTGATGCTATTAAAAACTCCACAAAAGGACTAAAAGGAAAAATTATAGCCAAATATGCAGCAATTTCAGGTCTTGTTACAGGAGCTGTTGCTATTGTTGCGCATAAACTTTTTGCAAATAAAAATAATGTTTAATGTATAATTAGGATATGAAATATCCTGAATTAGAAAGATTAGTTGATATAGTTGCAACATTAAGAAGTGAGAATGGTTGTCAATGGGATAGAGAGCAAACCCACAAGTCGTTACGTCCAAATATGCTTGAAGAAGCCTATGAAGCAGTTGATGCGATTGACGATGGTGATATTGCAAATTTGCGCGAAGAACTCGGTGATGTACTTCTTCAGGTTGTTTTGCATTCACAAATAGCAAAAGATAATAACGAGTTTAATATTGAAGATGTAGCAAAAGAGCTTTCAGACAAGCTTATTCATCGTCATCCGCATGTATTCGGTGATACAAAAGTTCAATCAACAAAAGATATTATCGATAACTGGGATAAACTTAAAAAAGAAGAAAAAACTTATCGTAAATCTATCCTTGACGGAGTATCAAAGTCCCAATCCGCATTAATGTCTGCTCAAAAAATCAGTAAAAAAGTTGTTAAAGTAGGATTTGAATGGGATTCTGTCGAAAGTCTCAAAAAATGTATTCAATCTGAATATTCTGAATTTGAAGAAGCTGTTTTACAGAAAGACAAAGATAAAATGGAAGACGAGATGGGTGATATATTTTTTGCAACCGTAAATCTCGCCCGATGGCATAAAATTGATGCTGAACAAGCACTTTTAAGAGCAAATAAGAAATTCACAAAACGATTTAAAAAAATGGAAGAAATAGCCGTAAAACCATTAGAAGATTATTCTTTTGAGGAATTTAACAATCTATGGAAACAAGCTAAATTATTAGTTGAGGAGAACTAATTATGAAAAAATTATTGAGTTTATTATTTATGTTATGTATTTGTGCAGCAGTTCATGCAAAAGAAGTATCAACAGCTTGTGCCTGCCACATTCTTGTACCAACTGAAATGGATGCGATTAAATTAAAAAGTCAAATCAAGTCTTTTGATGATTTTAAAACTTATGCTAAAATGTATTCAAAATGTCCGTCTGGTCAACGTGGAGGCGACCTGGGATGTTTTCAGCGAGGTCAAATGGTAAAACCTTTTGAAGATGCTGCATTCAATGGAAAAATCGGAGAAGTTTCAGACCCGATAAAAACACAATTCGGTTATCATTTGCTTTGGATAACAAATAGATACTAGAATTAAACATAGTAAAAGGAGAAGGATTTATGAAAAAGATTTTAACATCAATGGCTCTGGTAGCTGTTTTAGCTTCAATGACACCGGCTTTTGCCGGAGGAACCGAAGGAACTCCGGGCAAAATTTCCGGACGTTCAGTTGGTGCTGCTGCAGTATCATTAATCGTATGGCCGGGTCTTGGTCAATTAATTAATGACCAGCCTGTAGACAAAAATGTAACTCACGCTGTTCTTGGACTAACAGGTATCTTTAGATTTTGGTCTTGCTATGATGCTCTTGTAGATAGACAAGGCGGTGTATGGCATAGCAGAATTTAAAAAGATGGGGCGCAATGCCCCATTTTTTTATGTTATAATATCAACTATGAAAAATAAAATCTCCGCTAATATTGCATTATTTATGACCGCTCTGATTTGGGGGCTTGGTTTCGTTTCCCAAAGAGCAGGTATGGAACATATCGGACCTTTCACTTTTAATGCAGCGAGAAGTTTTTTGGGATGTATGAGTTTAATCCCTGTTATTTTATGGGTTAAATGTGCTAAGCCTGATAAACGAAGCAATGCAAAAAAATTCTATCAAAGAATTAATCTTTTAAAAGCCGGTTCTCTTTGCGGACTTGCAATGTTTACTGCAATGTCTATTCAACAATACAGTATCCAATATGTAACTGCGGGAAAATCAGGATTTATAACCGCTTTATATATAATTTTTGTTCCTTTGATTTCGTTATTTTTAGGAGCAAAAATTGCAAAACGTGTAATTTTTAGTGTAATAATGGCAGTAGTTGGACTTTATTTATTATGTTACCAAGCAGGAGGAGGAATAAACATTTATGATATTCTATCTCTTATAGGTGCATTCTTCTATGGTGTACACATTCTCGTTGTAGACCATTATTCACACAGAGTTCATCCTGTTAAAATGTCTTGCATGCAGTTTTTAGTTGTAGGACTTTTATCACTAATTCCAATGTTTTTCTTGGAAACACCAACCGCTCAAAGCATAATGGAATGTAAAATCCCGCTTATTTATTCTGGTATAATTACCTGTGGTATAGCATATACTCTGCAAATATACGGACAAAAATATACACTTCCAATATTAGCAACTCTTATTCTTTGTTTAGAGTCTGTTTTTGCTGTTGTAGGCGGAGCTCTAATCTTAGGTGAAGTTATGACAACACGTGAAATTTTGGGTTGTGTTTTAATGATTTCAGCTGTAGTTTTAGCCAACACTAAAATGGAGCAAAGGTTCTAATGTTAAAACAACTTCTTCCCGTATTGTTGTTAACGATATCAAATGTTTTTATGACATTTGCCTGGTACGGACATTTAAAGTTTAAAGGTTCGGCATTATGGATTGTAATCCTTATAAGCTGGGGAATTGCTCTTTTTGAATATTGTTTTCAGGTACCGGCAAATCGTATCGGACATGAATATTATTCAGCAGCACAGTTAAAAACAATGCAAGAAGTTATAACACTTGTTGTATTTAGTATATTTTCAGTGTTATACTTAAAAGAAGATTTTCAATGGAATTATCTTGTAGGATTTGCATTGATTATTTTAGCAGTATTTTTTATCTTTAAGA
The DNA here is from genome assembly GCA_910579975.1 of uncultured Vampirovibrio sp. Lineage (GTDB taxonomy): Bacteria > Cyanobacteriota > Vampirovibrionia > Gastranaerophilales > Gastranaerophilaceae > CAG-196. The sequence goes on along the minus strand of CAJTWU010000002.1, from coordinate 48,914 downwards.
AATGGTAATAAGAGAGGTAAACAGAGGATATGGTTCAATTATTATTAACACTTATTTTAGCATATATTATCGGTTCAATTCCTACAGGATACATAATCGTTAAAGCCAAAACAGGTCAAGATATCAGAACAGTTGGTTCAGGTTCAACAGGAGCTACAAACGTAAAACGTGTTCTTGGTAAAAAATGGTTCTTTATCGTAATGGCACTTGATGCAATAAAAGGTGCTTTACCTGTAGTTCTTGCTAAACTATTTGTAACTGTTGGTGTTTCATTAGGACTTGCTCCTGTAATTGCTGCTATTGCCGTTATTATTGGTCATAGTAAATCATGTTTTCTCGGGTTCAAAGGCGGTAAATCTGTTGCCTCCGGCGTAGGAACAATTCTTGCACTAAACTGGCTGGTCGGATTAATAATTGCTGTTGTTTGGGGCATTATTACTTACGCAACAAAATATGTTTCAGTTGGTTCAATGATAGCATTATTTATTTCACCGTTTTTGATGTACTTTTTAGGTGCGCCTGTTGCTTATGTTGGTTACTGTGCACTTGGCGCAGTTTATATTATTTATCTTCACAGAGAAAATATTAAGCGTTTAATCGCGGGAAATGAAAATAAAGTACGCTAAGGTTTAATCAAAAATTTTATTGCATTACCGGCAATATGTTGTTCCATAGCATATTCAACTTTTGCTAAAGGAAGCGTATCTGTAATAAGTTTTTCTACTTCTACATGACCTAATGCAATCAAATCAAGCGCTTGTCTAAAATATTTTGGCGTATGGTGGAAAACACTCATTAATTTAATATCACCATAATGCATTTTTGTTGTATCAAAACTTACGGTTGAACCTGATTTGCAGCCGCCAAAGAAATGTACTGTACCGCCCGGACGTACACATGAGAAAATAAGTTCCCAAATTTCAGGCATACCGACACATTCAATTGCTACATCCAATCCTTTTTTTTCATCAGAAAACTCTCTGAAAATTTTTTCAGGATTCTGGTATTTTTTTAAATCCACGACTTCATCAGCATAAGCAAATTCTTCAGCAAGCTTAAGTTTAACAGGATTTCTACCAGCAACAATAACTCTGGCACCTTTCAGTTTCGCAAGTCGTGCAAACATCAAACCAATTGGACCAATACCAATTACACCAACTGTTTGACCGGCTTTAATATCCGTTCTTTCAACACCATGAACAACATTTGCTAAAGGTTCACAAAAAGCAGCTTTTTCAAACGGCAAATTATCTGGAAGAATAAGAGTATTCTTCTTAACAATACGTTCAGGCACAACAATATATTCAGCATAAGCACCATTTAACAAGTTCAGGTTTTCACATAAATTATATTCTTCTCTTCGGCAATAAAAACATTCACCACAAGGAGCAGAATTAGCACAAACAACTCTATCACCAACTTTAACATTAGTTACATCATCGGCAACTTTTGAAACAATACCTGAAAACTCATGACCAAATCCTGAAGGAACACTTTTAATTAATACAGGATGACCGCGTCTAAATGTTTTTACATCAGTTCCACAGGTTAAAGCTGCTTCAATTTTAACTAAAATTTCACCTTTAGCTAAAGGTTTAATCATAGTATTTTCGTATCTTATATCTTGCGGCCCGTAAAATAAAACTGCTTTCATGGTTTCCTTACTAATAGTATTAATGAAGATACAACAATTATACATATTGAAACAAATATCGCAACAGGAACCCCGAAAATATCACGTACACTATCAATTCTAAGTATTTCAACAAAAATTCTTACAACTGAATAAAGTATTAAATAAATTAACACAAGATTACCTTCTTTTCTGTTCCAATTTTTCTTAAGAATTAGAACTAAAATGCCGAAAATTACTAAATCCAAAATACTTTCGTACAAAAATGTCGGATGGAAATAATTCACATCAGTATAAGGTATTGGTCTGTATTGAGGTGCAATATAGAGTTTCCAAGGTAAGTTTGTCGGTGTTCCAAAAGCTTCTGAGTTAAAGAAATTTCCCCATCTGCCTATTGATTGGGCTAAAGCTAAACCGATTGCTGAAACATCACAAAGTTTAGCAATAGGAAGGTTTCTGCGTTTTGCAAAAACAATTAATCCTATTAAGCCGCCTAAAATAGCACCGTGAATTGATATTCCTCCATGGCGGATTGCAAAAATTTCTGTTGGAAAACGCAGATAAAAACTATAATTAAGAATACAATAGTACAATCTTGCACCGATTATACCAAATATTACAAGATAAGGAGCAAGATCAATAATAGTTTCTTTTTTTAGATTAAAGAATTTTTGCCCAAAATAATCAGATACAAAGGTTCCGGCAACAATTGCAAGTGCTAGAATTACACCATAAAAATATATATTCACACCAAAAATGGTGCATATAATTTGAGAATGTGAGGCAAACATTATTCTACCACTATTGTTTTATTTGTTTCTGTTTCTTCTTCAACTTTATTGATATCATTAATCAAAGTTTCAACTGTTTCTTTATCTTCTGCTTGAGGTTTCATTTCAAGATATTTTTGAAGATTTACTAAAGCTGATTGTTTAAGTTCTTCTGATTTTTGTTTATCCTCATCAGTTGGAACTTTGTTATCTTCTTCTTCTTCATTTTCTTCTAATAAACTGTTTGCATACTCATATTGAGCTGCACCAAGTGAATAATAAAAATCTGCATAATCTGATTTTAATTTTAAACCATTTTCAATAGCTTCAATAGCAATATCATATTTTTTTGCATTGGTTGCTGCAATACCAAGATTGTAATAGGTTTCATACATAGTAGAATCTAAATCAATACTTGCTTGCAATCTGTTAACAGCAGCTTCATAATTACCCTTTTCCATATATTCAGCTGCTTTATTATTAAGTTCTTGAACTGCAATATTGTTTATACAAGCTGTAGAAATAACAGCAATAAACAAGACTGATGCAATCAATAGCGCTTTTTTCATAGAATTCCAATATCCTCTATTCTAGTATACCGGTAATTCTAATATATATATCAAAATTAATCAAGTCCTTTACAATTTATTTCACTATATGTATTAAATCCCGGAATAACAAAAAAATCAGTTTTACCGTCATACAATTTTAAAAGTTCATCACCTATTTTTTTTGGAAGTCTCATTTCATAAGACACAGAATCAGATTCAGAAACTGTAACGCTTACATTATAATCTTCATCAGAAACATATTTTGTCATTCCTTCTAATCTCAAAGGTTTATCTTGTCCTTTAGGTGTAAAATAAATATCTGTTACAGCGTTTTCTCCAAAAATTGTATCAGAATTAACATAAGTCATAGTAAATCTTTTATTATCCATAACAAATTCTTTTTTATATTGAACATCATCAGACTCTTTAGATTGATTAGCCAAACCCAGCATAGGAGACATAATATAAGCACAAACAGCTGTTGGCAAAAGTGCTTTGTTTGCTATTCTTGATACAGCATTTTGTTTTGATTTAAATGAATTGTTATAATTCTGATAAACATTGTTAATTGGAGAAATTCTCATAACGCACACATCCTTTCTTAGTAAACTAATTTTATATAAAACTGCCAAGTTTAGCAACTGGAAAAAATGTCTTCTATATATTATTATTAAAAATATAATTAGAGGGGATTGTGTAATGTTTAAAAAACTTTTAATAACAACTTTTGTATTCTTATTTTCTTTAACAGTTTTTGCTTCGGATTTTACTGTACAAAAACTTCCTAACGGACAAACATTAATTGTTCAGGAAGTACGTAATAACCCGATTGTAACAATTGATACATGGGTAAAAACCGGTTCAATAAATGAAAATGATACAAATAACGGAGTATCTCATTTCCTTGAACATTTATTTTTCAAAGGCACAAAAAAACATCCTGTAGGAGAATTTGATCGTATATTAGAATCAAAAGGTGCTGTTATAAATGCGGCTACAAGTAAAGATTTTACACATTACTATATTACAATTCCATCTGAATACTTCAATACAGCACTTGAACTTCATTCAGACATGCTAATAAATCCGCAAATTCCACGTAAAGAACTTGAAAAAGAAAGAAAAGTTGTTTTAGAAGAGATTTCGAAAGACGGCAACACACCTTCTAAAAAAGTTTTCGAAAACCTTAACACTATGATGTACTCAACTCATCCATATAAAAGAAAAGTTATTGGTACTTCAGAAATTGTTTCAACAATTACAAGAGAAGAAATCCTGGATTATTTTAACAAACATTATGCACCTTCAAATATGGTAACTCTTGTTATTGGAGATGTTGATACTGCAGAAGTTCAAGAAAAAGTTGCACAATATTTTGGTCAAGAATATAAAAAACCAATTAGATATAATTTTAGAAAAGAACATCAATTAACTTCTCAAAAAAAGAAAACAGAATATACTGACACTCAATCCGGTTATATGATGATTGGATTTAGAGGTGCTGATATTAATAGTTGTGACACTTACGCTCTTGATGTTTTATCACAAATTTTAGGCGGAGGAAAAACTTCCAGATTTTATAAAAATATAAAAGAACAAAAAGGTTTGGCTTATGCTATTTCTGCTTCAAATGGAAGTTTTAGAGATGACGGTATTCTATATATTACTTCTAACTTTAATCCGACTAATGCTGAAAAATTAGAAAAATCTATTTTTGAAGAAATTTGTAATATTCAAAAATACGGTGTTACAGAAGAAGAGCTGAATACTGCTAAAAAAATGATTGAACAGGATACTTATTATTCAAGAGAATCAACTTCTAATATAGCTTCAGAATTGGGCTATGTTATGACACTTACAGGAAATCCTGAATTTTATAATAACTATATTTCAAATATTAAAAAAGTTACTGCAAAACAAGTTCAGGATGCTGCTCAAAAATATTTAGGAATAAACAGAAGTGCTGTTTCTCTGGTATTGCCTAATGAAATGGAAAAGAAAGTTTCTTGTACAATAAAAAATCATACTGCTCAAAAAATAAGCGAAAATAAAGGTACAACAAAATATATTGCAGATAATAAATCAACACTTCTTATTAATAAACATGATAATAACGATATTATTGCAATCGATATTATTATAAGAGGCGGAGAATTTATTGAAGATAAAATAGGTGAAGGAACTCTTGCAGCAGGAACTTTATTAAAAGGAACAAAAAAATATTCTTCACAAGAACTTGCTCAACTAATGGAAGAAAACGGTATTCATATTAGTCCTGAATGCAGCGAAGATTATTTCGCTATTAACGTCCAAACAACCACAGCTCAAATAGATTTGACTTTGGAAATATTAGATGAAATCCTAAATAATGCTATTTTTGATGATTACGAAATAGAAAAGAAACGCTCTGAAATTTTGAATATAATTAAACAAAAAAGAGACGTTCCTATGAATATTGCATTAGAAAATTATAAAACATTAATTTTCGAAAACAGTGTTTATTCACATTCAAACAAAATTTTAGAAAAAGCTCTTCCATCCCTGACAAGAGAAGATATTTTAAGATATTATAACAATATTCTTGACTCAAAAAATATTGTTATCTCAATAAATGGAAATGTAAATGAAGAAAAAATGATTAATTCGTTTGGTTCAATGCTCAAAGAAGCAAAAAAACCAGCTTTCAAATATTCTGACTATAAAGTTACAAAACTAACTTCGCCAAAAATTGTTTCCAAAGATATCAAAGATTTGCAAACAGCATGGCTTTTCTTGGGCTGGCAAACTGCCGGTATTACAAACAAAAAAGATTTTGTTACTTTAAAAGTTATTAATACAATTCTGGGAAGCGGTATGAGTTCAAGAATTTTCAAAAGCTTGAGAGAACAAGACGGACTTGCTTATCAGTTAGGTTCAAATTACTCACCTAAAGCATTGGGCGGTAATTTTATAACTTATGTAGGTACAAATCCTGAAACTCTGAATTATTCAAGAGATAAAATCAAAAAAGAAATCGAAAAAATAAAAATGGAATTTGTCTCTGATAGTGAATTAAATGATGCAAAAGATAGACTAAAAGGTGCCTTCATTATTGCAATGGAAACAAATTCAGAAAAAGCTACAAATACCGGTTTATTTGAAGCTATGGGATTTGGATACGACTTTTTAGATACTTATACTAAAATGATTGATGAAGTAACAGCCTCCGATATTATCAGAGTCGCTAATAAATACTTTAATAATATCTATGTAGAAAGTACTGTTAAATAATGTAGAAAAGTATGTTCAAAACTTTATAGTTATGAACATTGGTTCATTCTTCATTATAATCTTTGTAGAAAAATGTTCAAAATCGGAGAGTTTTGAACATTTTTTCTACAATCTTTTGAACATGAAAAACCCGCTGATATCAATGCATTCAACCAATTTTCTACAAATAATTAATCCAGATGATGAAGATTAAGAATTAATATAATATTATATAAATATATTATTAATAATAAAAAAGGAAAAAATAAATGTTCAAAAATGTTAGAGATAAGTTTTCTGAAATTTGGTATGAAAAATACTTAAATATGTGTAATGCTGATTGGGATTTTTATATTAACTCAAGTTCTGAAAACCTTGAAAAAATGACTAAAGCACAGGATGAACATTCTAATATTTTTAAAGATGAAAATTTCTATAAACAATTTAAAAAAATAGATAAAAATCTTCTTAATCATCATGAACAAAAACAACTTAAAAATATTCTGAAAGATTTTGAAGAGGAATTAAATACAGGTGAAGATTTAAAAAATCTTCGTAATAAAGAAAACGAAATTGCTCAAAAATATAACTCATACATTCTCAAAATTGACGACAAAGAAGTTTCAAGAGTAGAAATCCAGAAAATTCTTCAAACAGAACCGGATGTCGAAATTAGAAAAAAAGCATATGAGGCAAATATTAAAGCTGCTGATTTAATTGCAAATGATTTAAAAGAATTTGTTAAAATGCGCAACGCATTTGCCCTTAAAAAAGGTTTTTCTAACTATTTTGAATACAAACTTGTTGAAGATTATGAAGTCGACTTAAATGAGCTTACAAACCTCTTAGATGAAGTTTATTCTAAATCCAAATACACAATAAAAAATATTCTTCTGGAAAAGCAAAATGAATTAAAAACTTTCTTCGGTATAAATGAATTAAACTCCTATCATTATGGACTTTTATTAGATAATGACCCGGCAAAAAAAGTTAATGAATGTTTTAAAGATAAAGAACAAATCGTAGAAATTTCTAAAAATGCCTACAAAAAAATGGGTTATGATGTAGACAAACTTTTAAAAGAAGGAAAACTAACTCTTGATTTATTCCCGCGTAAAGGCAAAAATACTCACGGTTTTTGTTTTGATATTGATGCCGGACTTGATGCAAGAATTCTTGCTAACCTGACTAATAACACTCACAGCCTTGATACCCTTAATCATGAAATGGGTCATTGTGTTTACGCTCTCGGTATTTCACGTGACTTACCGTTTATTGACCGTCAAACTTATCCGGCTATGACCGAAGCAATTGCAATGATGATGGGCGATATTCAAAAAAGAGAAAATATTCTTCAAGGAATTGTTCCGGGTAATATTTTACAAGAGTTTAAACAAACATTCAAAAAAGATGAAGCTAATTTTATTGCTCATTCTCAAGTAATAATAAATTTTGAGAAAGAAATGTACAAAAATCCAGATCAGGATTTAAAAAAATTATGGCATGACCTTAAAGTTAAATTTCAGCTTCGCAGCGAAAATGAAGAACCTGATAACGGCTGGGCTTCAATTCCTCATTATCTTTCACATCCTTCATATTATCAGAATTATTTTAGAGCAACATTAATTAAAGCTCAAATATATAACCATCTTGGAAACTTAACTGAAAATCCTAATACTTCATTAATTTTAGAAGAAAATCTTTTTAAATACGGTACAAGTATGGAAGAAAATGAACTGATTGAAAAATTTACAGGTAAAAAATTGTCAGCTGATGATTTTGTTAAAAGTTTAGTTTGATTTCAACAAGCTTGAACCCGCTTGTAGTTTAACCATTGAGGACGACTTGTAATTTTACGCTAAATTAGTAGTAACGCGATTGTCGTCCGACCTTTGTTGAAAAATAGCAAAAAAAATTTTTTTAGAGTATTATACATGTTACTATGGCAAAATTTACTAAAACAAATCGAGAAACTCAAGAAAAAATAAAAGCTCCTATCGTGGAAGCATTGAAAACAGCTTACGAACATCCGACTTACCAGTTTCATATACCTGGGCATACCAAAGGCAAAGCTGTTTTTAAAGATTTCAAAAAACTTGTTGGTGATAAAGTTTTATCAATTGATACAACAGATGAATTTGATAATCTTGGAACGCTTCACCCTGCAACAGGTCCGATTGCAGAGGCTCAAAACCTTGCTGCAGAGGCTTTCGGTGCAGCAAAAACATTCTTTTTATTAAATGGTTCAACAGCTGGTAATCTAGCTATAGGTATGTCTCTTACTAAAAAAGGTAAAAAAGTTATTATTAATCGTAATTGTCATCGTTCAGCTTTAACCGGACTTATGATTTCAGGCGCTGAACCTATTTGGATATGTCCTTCAAGAATTGATGATTGGTCTATTTGGGGAAGTATTCAGGCAAGTACTATTGAAGAAATTCTTAAAAACAATGATGATGTAGGTCTTGTTTGGATTACAAATCCTACTTATGAAGGTGTTGTTTCTGATATAAAATCAATCAGTGCTGTTTGTAAAAAATACAATGTACCTCTGGTTGTTGATGAAGCTCACGGATGTTTGTGGAATTTTAATAAACATCTTCCTATAACAGCTTTGAAACTTGGCGCAGATGCTGTTGTTCACTCACTTCATAAAACAGGTGGAAGTATGTCACAAAGTTCTATGCTTCATATTGCAAAAGAGTCTTTAATTAATCCGGACTCTGTTGAAAAAGCACTTAAACTTTTACATACAACAAGCCCTTCTTTATTACTTTTAGCAAGTTTAGATGCAGCTCGTGCAACACTTCAATCTAAATCAGGTCAAGCCCTTCTGGATAGAACAGTTAAAAACGCAAAATATCTAAGAACCCGTCTTGATAATATTCCTAATCTTCATCAGCTAAAAACAGATTTTGGCTATATGACTGATGTAACAAAAGTTTTTATCAAAATTGACGGACTTTCAGGAAAAAGATTAGAATCAATCTTAGAAATTGATTTTAATATTGAAGTAGAATCCGCTTCTGATATTGGAGTTTTAATCCTTTGTAATTTGGGCAATAAACGTTCTGATTTTAAATATCTTGCTGATTGTTTGGAAAAAATTGCACGTGATAACTATATGGATATTTGTTATCTGGAAAACAGAAAACATATGCCTATGTTAGAGCCAAAAATAATGATGAGCCTTCGAGAAGCATATTATGCAGATAAGGAAGTTATTCCAAAAGAAGAAGCAATCGGTAGAATTTCAGCAGAAGTTGTTGCTGAATGTCCTCCAGGGATTTCAATTCTTCTTCCAGGTGAGTTGATTACAGAAGAACATTTGCCGTATCTGAATGACTATAAGACTTTAGAGGTTGTTAAGAATGGCTAGAAAGAAAAAGAGTAGTAACAAAACTATTCATTTTCTGATAACTTTTATTCTTATGGCAACAGGTGTATACTACTTCGGACTTAATTATGTTCCTCAAAAATGGTATGAAGAGCAAACTATGATGCCCAATCAAGTGGAAAGTTATTACCAGAACCAGTGGTGCACTCCTGATTTTGGCCGCAAAGAAGCTATTCTTTGGGATATGACAAGAGTAGATTGCTTAACTAAGGATTATGCAATCGAGTTTGATTTTGCTAAAAAATGGGCTGAAAGTATCGGTCAATCTTTATATTACTCGAAACTTACAGGCAAAAAACCAGCTGTAGTTTTGATTTTAAACTCACCAACAGATTATAAATATGTTAAAAGAATTGAGCGACTTGAAAACGGTATTCAAATCTTTTTAATAAAAGCATATTAAATTATAATGTAGTAAGCCTTTCATCAAGAAAACTTTCTGAATACGGATCTGTTAGTAAACTTGCACCTGGGCCTCTTGTCATTGCAGCATATTCTAAATCGCTGTCAAGTTTATCAAATTGTTTTTTAAAGTGGTCAAATATTTTCTTTACATTTTCTTCGTCATTTAACTTAGAACGTTTTACTAAACAAATTATACTATATAATTTTATTCTCAAATTTCTATAGTCAGCATTTTGATCCCATGAATCAGTAAATACAGTTGTTTTTGTATTGAATTTTTCATCTATTCTTTTAATTAATATTTTTTGTTTCTCTTCTGGATTATTGCTTTTTTCAATATCTGATAAAGCTTTATCATCTTTTAATATTTCTATTGCAAGTCCTTCATTTATATTTAATAATTCAGAAAGTTTTTTTGAATTGTTTTCTGATTTTTTAAGATTAATATTGAATTGTTCTTCAAGAGCTTTTCTCCACATATCTTTATTGTATTCTATTCTGTCATCATATCCATCAAAAACAAACATGTGGCTATAATATGCAAATGCTTTATTTCTTTCTTGTGTTAGTTGTTTAAGAGCAGTGGAATTAGATAACTGCAATAATTGTTTTATTGCATTAATATTTTTAACAAAATAGTTGTCATGAGCACCACTACCATCATCCAATGCCTGTATTAATTTAAAATTATAAAAATGTTGTTCAGGGCAATCTTTTAAACGATGTTGTAAAGGTGTATATAAAACTCTATCAGCAAGTTCTTCTTTTAAATTGCCATAATACAAATTAGACATTTTTTTTAAGTTATCTGCAAAATAATCTTTTGTATAATCACCTGATTCAAATAAAGAATTTATAAAATATTTTTTAGCAATTCTTATAGAATTGTCATTGTCATCAAATTGATTTAAGCGATTTAAAGTTTCTATTTTCAAATCCTCAAGATGAAAAGTTGTTCCAGAAAATACGTTAACCAAAAAACTAACAGGATTAATTTTTCTATCAATATTGTTTTCTGTTTTACTTAATTGAATTATTCTGGTTGCAATATCATAGTTTTCATAATTTTGTGAATTATTTAAAATATCTATGAATCCTTTTTTAAATTTATTTACTTGTGAAGATTTAATTCCTGATATAGTTGAACTAACAACGATTTTGCCGCCCAAGTAGCCTGATAAACTTTTAAAAGCTATATTGTCATTTTTTGTTATTCCCAATTTATTTATTTGATTATTATTTGAATCAACATAGGGTTGATTAAGCCTTTGTGATAATGATATTTTCATAAAATTTCTCCGAAACTAACTTAAAGTGTCAATTACATCTTGAATATCGTCAGCATGTTCTGCTAACTTGCCAAGTAAAGTTCCTGCAGCTTCACTTGCAATATCACTTGATGAGCTTAAAGCAGATAAAGCATCGCTTGCATTAGTTAAATCTGATATAGAATCGCTTTGTTCTAATAAATCATTTAATATTCCTGTGTCTGATTTTGGTGTTAAAATATTTGCAGCATCAAGAATAGTTGTATGATTAACAGTTTCACTTACAGGCATATTAATTGCACCAGAACCGTCATATAATAAATGAGTTAACACAGAGCCGTTTTGTTGAGTTTCTGAAATTGCTGTTGCAGTTGTGTCGGTAAGTTCCGGCATAAATTTTTCTTTGAATGCATTAACAGAAGCTTTAACAGCCGGATTTTCTGTTATTTTTTCAGCACTTTCTTTTAATGAAACAGGTATCATACTACCATCAGGCATTGTGTGAAATAATGTTTCTCCATTTTGGCTGACAATATTATTAGTATCTTCAGTTTTAAAAATTTTCTTAACTGAATCAATTAATGGTTTAAATTCATGTTTTAGTTCTTCACCTAATGTAAGAACTTTTGCATCTCCTACACGTGAAACACAGTGAGGGTCATAATGTCCTGTAAAAGGAACTTTTGCTTTAAAAGTTGTTTTTTGTGAATAATTGTTAAAATTAATACTATTGATTGGTTGAATCATAAATACCTCCTATAATATATCCCTTTTGCATTTTAGTTTTTTGTAAGTATAATGCAAGTTGTTTTCATAAGCAATAGAAATGTTAAGATTGTAAAAAAACCTCTCTATTAAAGAGAGGTTTTTTAGTTTATATTCTGTCAAATCCTGTGTATTTTCTTAATACTTCAGGTATTATAATAGTTCCATCTTCTTGCTGGAAGTTTTCAATAATTGCTGCGAAAGTTCTTCCAACGGCAAGACCTGAACCATTTAGAGTATGAACAAATTGAACTTTTCCTTCTTTGTTTCTATATCTTATGTTAGCTCTTCTTGCCTGATAATCACCGAAGTTTGAACAGCTTGAGATTTCTTTGTATGTGTTATAGGAAGGCAACCAAACTTCTAAGTCAAAGCATTTGTTTGCACTGAATCCGATATCAGCAGTACAAAGTGCAACACGTCTGTATGGAAGTCCAAGTAATTCAAGACATCTTTCAGCATTTCTTGTTAATTTTTCGTGTTCTTCAGGACTTGTTTCAGGTGTTGTAAGCTTAACCATTTCTACTTTATTGAATTGGTGAACACGGATTAAACCTCTTGTATCTTTACCGGCTGAACCAGCTTCACGTCTGAAACATGGAGTATAAGCAGTCATATATTTTGGTAAATCTTCTTCACTTAAGATTTCTTCTTGATAAATATTAGTAACAGGAACTTCTGCAGTTGGGATTAAGTACAAATCTTCATCCACGCATTTGTACATATCTTCTGCAAATTTAGGCAACTGACCTGTACCTGTCATAGTTCTTGCGTTAGCCATAAATGGAGGAAGAATTTCTTCGTATCCGTGTTCTTCTGTATGCAAATCAAGGAAGAATTGGATAATAGCACGTTCCAAACGAGCACCTTTTCCTCTGTATAATGTAAATCTTGATTGAGAGATTTTTACGCCGCGTTCAAAATCAACAATTCCTTTTTCTTCGCATAAATCCCAATGAGCTTTTGGGGTAAAATCAAATTTTGTAGGTTCGCCCCAGGTTTTAACTGTAGGATTATCATCTTCTGAAACTCCGATAGGAGTTGTTTCATCAGGAATGTTAGGAGTTCTTAGTAGAAAATCTTTTTGAGCGGTATCTAACTCAACTTGTTTTTCTTCTAATGCTTTGATTTCATCACCCAAAGCGCGAACTTCTTCCTGAATAGCATCAGTATTTTCACCATTCTTTTTCATCATACCGATTTTTTGTGATTCAGATTTTCTTTTTGATCTAAGTTCATCTGCTTGAGCTTGTATTTTTCTTCTTTCAGTATCAATTTCTAAAACTTTATCAATTGATAATTCAGGATTTCTTCGTTTTAAAAGTTCGTTAATCTTTTCAGGATTTTCTCTAATTAATTTAATGTCTAACATTTATATTACCTCGTCTATGTGTACAGTTTAACACAGAAAAATTTATACATCACCTGATGTTTCTGCTTTTTTAACATGAAGAACTTTATCTTTTATATCAATTTCAACTTCATCAGTTTCGGGATTAATATCAAGAAGTTGAAGAAATGCTTTCTGTATTAATAAAGCCCATGCATTACCACTTTTGTATAATTTCTTTTTCATAATAAAATTCCTTTACCTTTACATATACTTTACAATGTCTATACTTTAATGTATACTTTCTATTGGAAAGACAATGGAAAGGTTAAGTTATGAAGCAAGAACACATTGAAGCATTTAAAATTATTGGTCAAAATATCAAAGAAAATAGAGAAAAAAAGGGGATTACTTTAGAAGAAGTTTCACAAAAGACGAGTATCAGACTTCCATATCTTAAAAAAATAGAAAATGGTGAAGCTTTCAGAGTTAGCACAAAACATTTATTTTTAATAGCTGAAGCTTTGAATATAATGCCTCATATTCTTGTAAAAGGGTTGTAAGAGAACGCAAATTCCCTCCCCATCCAGGGAGGGAATTTGCGCCTTGTTAATTTATAAACATGCAATCGCCGTAACTGTAAAAGCGGTATTTATTTTTTATTGCTTCTGCGTAAGCTTCAAAAATAAATTCTTTTGTTGCTAAAGCACTTACAAGCAGTAATAGTGTCGATTTTGGTAAATGGAAATTTGTTATCAGTTTATCAACTACTTTAAACTCATAAGGCGGGTAAATAAAGAGTTCGGAAGCTGATTTGCAAGCTTTTATTTCACCAAATTGCTTGAAGGCTGTTTCTAAAGTTCTAACAGTAGTTGTTCCTACTGCTACAAGCTTTTTGCCTTCACGTTTTGCGCGGTTAATCAATTCAGCTGTTTTTTCACTTATTTCAAAACTTTCAGAATCCATCTTGTGGTCCAGAATATTGTCGCATTTAACAGGTCTAAAAGTTCCTATTCCTACATTTAATGTAACATAGCCAATTTCGACACCTTTATTTTTAAGTTGTTCTAAAATCTCTTGGGTAAAATGCAAACCAGCTGTAGGTGCTGCAACAGAACCTTCATCATGCGCATAAACTGTTTGATAACGCTCAAAATCCAATTTTTTTATTTCATCATCAGCCATTTTTCGTTCAATATATGGTGGAAGTGGTATATTTCCAACTTTATGCAGAATTTCAAAAATATCACCATCATAAATCATTTTTACAAGCCACTTACCGGCATCTTCCAACGGTTTAAGGATTTCAGCCGATAATTCATCACTGATTTTAACTATTGTTCCTATTTTTACACGTTTTGAAGGTCTTATTAAAACTTCCCATTGGTGATTTTCTTTTTCTTTTAATAAAAAGATTTCAATTTTAGCACCTGTATCTTTATAGCCATAAAGACGAGCCGGCATAACTTTTGTATTGTTCAAAATAAGGATACAGTTTTCATCCAAATAGTCAACTATATTAAAGAAATTTTTATGCTCAATAATATGGTTTTGTCGATTTAAAACCATCATTTTAGATTGTTCACGTTTTTCTGTCGGCTTTTGTGCAATTAGTTCTTCCGGCAATTCATAATCAAATTCTGAAATTAGCATATGTATATTTTAACATAAATATATTTATCTTTATTTGCAAATTACTGTAAAATCAATTAAAATCATTATATGGAATATGAATTTCTAAACAGTTCAATTGAGAAAGATAATATAATTTTACCGACTTCCGATAAGATTAATCCGTTTTTGCTTAAAAATAATTATGCTGATATTATTAAAGCCATTGATTTTATAGCTGCAGAAGAAAAGTTTCTTTATGTGCATGGATTTATGGGAACAGGCAAACGTCAATTTATTAACTATGTTACCGAGTTTTTGAACAAAGATGTTATTAAACTTGAATATTATTGTAAAAATGCAACTGTTTGTGATGATATTCTGCTTGCATTCAGTGATATAATTGATAATTTGTCTATCTCAAAAGCTATTAATCTTAATGCAAAAATTACTACTTTGAATGTTAAATTTCAACAGCAAATATCTTCTATCAAAAAACCGTTTTTGATTATCTTGCATTCTTTAGATGATATTTTGCCTGAAAATAAAGCTCTTGTTTCTGAATGTTTTTCAAAACTTTTGAAAGAGGATAATATAAAAATAATTGTTTCAGCACGTGCATTGAGTCCTGAAATTTTAGCCGGTGCAAGTGAAGATAGAAAAATATTTTTAAAAGCATTTACTAAAGAAATTTTTAAAGATTTTCTTGCTTCAAATCAAATAACAGCAGCAGAAAGAACTTTAGAAGATTTTTATAAATATACTCGAGGATATTACTATTATACAGCTTTAACTGTAAAAATAATTCAGGCAATGAAAATTGATTTGAGTGAATTTTTACAAAAATTTGCCCAGTCGGATATGAGTTTTGATTCATATTTAGGAGTTACTTATATTAATCTTATTCCTACAACAATAAGAAACTTTTTCTGGTTTTTAAGAACCATCAGACACGGATTATCATTAAATGCTCTTGCAGTATTTGAATTATATGATGAATTTTCTATCGAATATTTAAAAACTAATTTGATGATTTTTCAAGTGCATGAAACAATTTATGTTCAGGATTATTTCTTACAGGATATAGATATTTCAATACCTGAAAAAACCGAAATAAAATTGCATAAATATATAATAGGGATTTATGAAGGACAATTGAAAGAGCAGCTTAAAAATCGTGCATTATTGATTTCCCGTCAAGCTATGCGTGCAGAGATTGAGTATCATACAACTTGTATTCATAATATACAAAACGGTGTAAAAGAGGTTATTGAACCTGTTCATGAAGAAAAACCTGCCCATTTAGAAACTCCTAAAACAGAAACAGAAATAAGTATTTCTAAACAAATTGAAACTGCATTGGCTTTGGTACAAGATAAAAAATTTACCGAAGCAATTGAGGCTTTCCAGAAAATTATTGATATAGATGGAATTGATTTACCGACCCTTGTTGAAGTTCGTCTAAATTTGGCTAAACTTTATAAAGAAATTGGAAATTATTCTTCTTCAAGCCATTATTATGAATTAGTTGAAACATACTATAAACAGCATAATGAGCTTATAAATCTAACATATCTTTATTATGATATGACGGATTTATTTTATAAAATGTATAAAAATGAACGTGCAGTTGAAACTATTAAAAAGGTTATTTATTCTGTTGATACACCTCAGTCATTGATGGTTAGTGCATGTATTCTTCTGGGAAATATTTATTCTGATATAAATAATCCTGACGGAGCATATTCATATTACAAAAAAGCTTTGGAGTCTTTAGATGAAAATGTTAATAATGAAACATTAGCAGAGCTTTACTTTAAGTATGCTTTAACAAATGATGACCGTGAAGACTTAGATATAGCGTTTGAATATTATAACAAATGTATTGGAATAAATTCTTCGTATCAGGCTTTAGCTTACTCAAATCTTGCTTCTTGTTATTTTGATAACGAAAGTTTTGATGAGGCAAAGAATTGTTTTATTAAAGCTTATGAAATTGAGAAAAGTAAAAATAATTATGAGGGAATTTATTATACAGCATTTCATTTAGCAAAAATTTATTTGAAAGAAAATTCTGATAATGCTTTAAAATACTTACTTGAAGCTAAAAGCAGTGCAGAGTTTATTAATGAAGAATTCTATATGTTAGAGACCTCAATTGCTTTGGGTGATTATTATTATAATTTTTCTGATAAATACAAAGAAAGTTTAAGAGAGTATTTTAAAGCAAAAAAATTAGCAGACAGATTAGGCAAAACTGTTGATAAAACTAAGATTATACAAAGAATACAAGATATGAAGCTTAGAATGTCATCTGAAAATTTTGCAGAAATTGAGAATAAATATGACCGATAAATTTGAAAAATATAAAAAAGTTTTTTTAGAAGAAAATTCTAAACACAATTTGATTTCAAAAAATGATGAAAAGTTTTTGTACGAAAAGCATATTTTTGACTCATTGTCTATTAGTTTGTTTTTTGAAAAATACGGGATTAAAGAGGCTGAAATTCTTGACATCGGATGCGGCGGCGGTTTTCCTTGTGTGCCTGTAGCCATAGAGTTTCCTAAAATGAAAATTACAGGTATTGATAGTATCAGGAAGAAAATTAATTCTGTTGGTGTGATAAAAGAACAACTTAATTTGAACAATTTGAATTTAATTTGTGACCGAGTTGAGAATATTGAAAGAAAATTTGATATTGTAATAAGCCGTGCAGTTGCAGATTTGGCGAAAATTTCAGAATATGCGCTTACACATACTAAAAAAGACGGGTATTTTGTTGCATATAAATCTAAAAAAGCGTTAGAAGAATTAGAAAGTGCAAAATCTGTTTTAAAAAAATATCATGCAGAAGTTATTGATATTATAGAGTATACATTACCGCTTGATGAAGTTTACGAAAGAAATCTTGTTTGCATAAAAAAATATTAAGTGCTATATTTATTAATGCTGAAGGGATATAAATAGTATGATAAAGCCGATAAGCTCTGCTGAACCAAGTTTCAGAGCAATACATTATGCACAAGATTACATGCAGCCGACTCAAATTGAGGTTGCAGATAGAATAGATTATATGCTTACTGCAGATGAGTTCAGGAATGCAGAAGGTAAAACTCTTGAAGAACAAGCCGGGATGAAAGCTGATATTTTTATTAATCAACCATATCAGCCGTTATCTGATGGAAAAAGTGTAAATGTGTCATTAGCATTTACGCAGTATATTGATTTGAATGGAGATAAATTTGGAAGACGTGATGTTTTTGAGATAGGAAGTTTTAACGCTGAAAATATTCAAACATTTCCTGATGAATTTATAAAAACAAATAAACAAAATAATCCTAAAAAAATTGAAGACCGTATTAATTTAGCAGCGATAATCTTAAGCGGATTAGCTATGTTGGGGGTAATATTAGCTAAAGGTTCTGATACTTTGTTAAACATGATAAAAAATATATGATAATATCAACTAATGAAGACCATTAACTAAATAAAAAAAAGGATTAACTGTTTGTTAATCCTCTTTTATAAGATATGGTTTTAATTACACTTGACAAGCGCAAACGCCGTCTTTGCAGCAATATCCTAAAGCTTCTTGAGCTTCAGACATTCTCACTTTGATACGTCCGTCAACTGCAATACCTTCACCGGTTTTTTCAGAAATCAACAATGGGTTGATGTCTAATTCATCGATAAATTTGAAATCGTTAACAAGTTGAGAAAGTCTCAATAATGTTTCTTCGATTTGTTCCATTTGAGCTGGTTTTGTACCGCGAGCACCTTCAAGAAGTTTGTATGCTTTAACTGATTTAATCATTTCTTTAGCATCGATATCAGTTAATGGAGCAATTCTGAAAGTTACGTCTTTCATAACTTCGATGAATACACCGCCTAAACCGAACATCATCATTGGACCGTATTGAGGGTCTGTTGCGATACCGCAAACCATTTCACGGTTGCCTTTAACCATTTCTTGAATTATTACACCTTCAAGACCATCTAAAAGTCCGCGTTCTTCAAGCTTAGCAATAAGGTCTTTGTATTCAGCTCTTAATTGTGCTTCAGATTGAATGTTAACTCTTACACCGCCAACATCAGTTTTGTGAGAAGTTGTTTTTGAAGTCATTTTCATTACAACAGGGTAATCAATTGAGTTAGCAATTGTAACTGCTTCTTCTTCTGTTGTAGCAAAACCTGATTTACAAACTCTTATGCCGTAAGCTTCTAACACATCGATTGATTCACGGGTTGTAAGCTGGTCACGACCTTCATTAACTGATTTAGCAATGATTTCTTGAGCTTTTTTATAATCAACATTAAATGTAGGAATTTTACCTTCAGGTCTTTCCATCCATTTTCTTTGTTGGTTAAGTCTGTTCAAACCATCAGCAGCTTCTTCTGCGTACATAAAGAATGGCATATTAACATCCATTTCAGAAAGTGTAGAGAAGAATTCTGATTTAGTCATAAACACACCGATAACAGGTTTTTGCGGATTTTTAGCTTTGATTTCCATCAATGCTTTTGCTACATCAATATCTTTCAAACCTAAGAATGGAAGATAGATTGTAATAATCATATCAACATTTTCATCAGCAATAACTGTTTCTAAAGTTTGCTTGTAGTGCTCGATTGGAGCTGAAGCAATCATATCGATAGGGTTTTTAACAGAAGCAGCTGAAGGTAAGAAACTTCTAAGTTTTTCTTTAGTTTCTTCGCTGATTTGAGCGATTTGCATACCGTGTTCGCAGATTGCATCAGTTGCCATAATACCAGGACCGCCTGAGTTAGTAATAATTGCAACTCTATCGCCTTTTGGAATAGGGCAGTTAGCAAAAACTTTTGCTGTTGCAAATAGGTCTTTCAAAGAGTATTCTCTTATAACGCCTGATTGGTTTAATAAAGCGTTAGCAGCTTTATCAGCACCGGCTAAAGAACCTGTGTGAGAAGAGGCTGCGCTAGCCCCTGCTGCTGAACGACCTGCTTTAAGAGCAAGAACAGGTTTCTTTTTAGAAATTCTTGAAGCAAGTTTTCTAAAGTTTGATGGGTTTTGGATTGATTCCATATAAAGAAGAATTTGTTCAACGTCTTCTTCGTTTTCCCAGTATTCAAGAGCTGTTTCAGCGTTAACATCAGCCTGGTTACCAATTGAAATGAATTGAGCAAAACCAAGGTTAAGGTCTTTAAGTATGTTCAAAATACCGCCGCCTAAAGCACCTGATTGAGAAACAAAACCGATGTTTCCACGTTCAGGTAAACTTTCAGCAAAACATCCGTCAAGTCTGATTTCAGGGTGAGTGTTAACAACGCCTAAGCAGTTAGGACCAACACATCTCATACCATATTCACGAACTTTTGCAAGAAGTTGTTTTTCAGCTTCTGCACCTTCTTTACCGGTTTCTTTGAAACCGGCTGTAATAATACAAAGACCTTTAATCCCTTTTTGGTGGCATTGGTCGATTGTATCAAGAACGAATTTTGCGTTAACAACGATAATTGCTAAATCAACTTCGCCTGGAACTTCCAAAATAGAAGTATATGCTTGCAAACCTTCGATAACTCCGCCTTTAGGGTTAACAGGGTAGATATTACCGTTGAATTTGTATTCTTGTAAACGTTTCATAATATCGGAACCGATAGTGTGTTCTTTGGTAGATGCACCAATAACAGCAACTGATTTCGGTTTCATGATTTTGTCTAAAATTGTCATGATAACTCTTCCTTTCTTTTACTTAAGAAAATTATAGTACAAAAACACTTTTTGCAACAATTATAATAAAAAAGCCGGATTAACCGGCTTAGAAAATTTCCCAATCAATATTCTTAATTCAACATTTAGTTATTAGCAGCAAGTTTTTCTCTTACAAGAGTTTCAACCGTTGCTAAGATTTCAGGATTTGCTCCTAAAAATTCTTTTGCTTTGTCACGTCCTTGACCCAACTTTTCATCATTAAAACTGAACCATGAACCAGCCTTTTTAACAATATCCAAATCAACAGCTACATCTAAGATATTTCCAATTTTGCAAATACCTTTTCCAAAAATTATGTCAAATTCAGCAGTTCTGAATGGAGGAGCTACCTTGTTTTTCAAAATTCTTACACGAACATGGTTTCCTATATCTTCTCCATCTCCTTTTAAGCCTTCAACGCGTTTGATTTCTAAACGAACTGAGGCATAATATTTTAATGCGTTACCACCGGTAGTTGTTTCAGGGTTTCCATACATAACACCAATTTTTTGTCTTAACTGGTTAATAAAAATAACAGTTGTGTTAGTTTTACCAATAATACCTGTTAATTTTCTCAAAGCTTTAGACATTAATCTTGCTTGTAAACCCATTTGCTGATCTTCCATAGAGCCTTCAATTTCAGCTTTTGGAACAAGTGCTGCAACAGAGTCTACAACGATAATATCAACTGCGCCTGAACGAACAAGTTCTTCTGTAATATCAAGAGCTTGTTCACCTGTATCCGGTTGTGAAATTAATAATTCATCAACATTTACACCAAGGTTTCTTGCATATTCCGGATCAAGAGCGTGTTCTGCATCAACAAATGCTGCAATACCGCCTTTTTTTTGACATTCAGCAACAATATGTTGTGCCAATGTTGTTTTACCTGATGATTCAGGCCCATAAACTTCAATAATACGTCCTCTTGGAATACCGCCGACTCCAAGTGCTACATCCAGTGCTAATGCACCTGTTGGAATAGTTTCTACGCTAACTGCCGGCTTATCACCAAGCTTCATAATAGCGCCTTTGCCAAAATCCTTTTCAATCTTCTCGATAGCAAGCTTTAGAGCTTTACTTCTTTCTTCAGATACGTTAACAGCTTCATCCTTTGCCATTCTTTAACTCCTAAATTATAATATTATTTTCTTCTTCTTTCTTAATATAGAATCCGCACATTAATGGTTTAAAGCTATTAAGAATATTTTTTAGTTTAAAGTTTTCTTTATTTAGTTCATTTACTTTATTTTTAAGATTTTCGTTTTCAGTTTTGCATCTTACAAGTTCAAGAACTACATCATCCATGCCTTCAAGTTTTTCATCAAGAATTTTTGACATAGAGGTTGTAATGCTGTTTTCCATTTTGTTTAAAGTATCAAGAAGATTATTCACTACTGCTTGTGAATTTGGTTTAGAAACAAGAGATAGAGCTGATTTCTTTTCGCTCATTTCAGCTACAACTGAAGATTTAGCATTTTTGAGTTTTCTTACTTCATCTACTGAAAAATAAATTTGACCTTTGCTATCTTTCTTAGGATTTACAGATGTTTTTTTACAAAGTTCAACTATTTCTTTATTATCAACATTTAAAAGTTTTCTAACGTCATTAGGTAAAAGTATTTTATCTGAATTAGCGTTCATGGATTCTCCTCTTTCTACACCCAGTGCAATAAATATTGTAGTCAATAAAAAAATTAATTTCCACACTTTGTTACGAATTTTTAACATTATAAAACTCCAGTAATATTTAATAAATATTTATTTTATAATATATCCATGAGGAATAAAGTTTGAAAAAAATATATTTAGATGACAAAACAATTAAACTAAACATTTTAGGAATTAAGATTTCTATACGTTTAAATAAATTTTCTGCAAAAAAGCAAGGTAAACTACTAAAAATAGAAAATAAATTTAAAACTTTAGATTTATTATTAAAAACGGATAAATCAATTGTACGTTATGGTGATGGTGAATTTGCAATTATAAATGGACATAATCTCAAATTTCAGGATTGGGATTCTGATTTGAGTGCTCGTTTAGAAGAAATTTTGGTATCAAATGATTCAAAAATTCTTATTGGTATTCCTGATGTTTTTGCTTCGTTAAATCATTTCAATAGACGTGCCGCAAAATTTTGGAAAAAATATATTTTTCGTAATTGGGTGAAAATTTATAAAAAATTAGATTTAGATAAACAATACTATGATTCAATGATTTCAAGACCTTATATGGATGCGAAAGATAGAACATATTGCCAAAAATATTTTCAGGATTTTCGAAAACTCTGGGATAAAAAAGATATAGTCATCGTTGAAGGTGTTGCAAGCAGATTAGGTTATAATAATGATTTGTTCAGTAATTGTAATTCTATTAATCGTATTCTTTGCCCCGCTAAAAATGCTTATAAAAATTATGGAAAAATCTTTGAATTTTGTCGAACTTTGCCTAAAGATAAATTATTTATTTTAGCATTAGGACCAATGGCAACCGTTTTAGCCTATGATTTAGCCAGATTAGGATATCGAGCATTAGATTTGGGTCATATTGATATTGAATACGAGTGGTTTTTAAAGCAAGCAAGTAAAAAAATCCCGATTGAAAATAAGTTTGTGAACGAAG
The DNA here is from genome assembly GCA_910579975.1 of uncultured Vampirovibrio sp. Taxonomy (GTDB): domain Bacteria; phylum Cyanobacteriota; class Vampirovibrionia; order Gastranaerophilales; family Gastranaerophilaceae; genus CAG-196. Next base: position 25,581 of record CAJTWU010000002.1, on the reverse strand, counting down.
TAGAAAATGGGCGTGTTGTTACACAACTGAATGATATGAACTATATTAATGAAATAATTGCGCAATTTGAGGACTAGTAATTATATTTCAGGTTGCATATAATATTGTTATGCAAAAAAGGTTTGAAATTTCATCTAAATACAAACCCGCCGGTGACCAGCCAAAAGCTATTCAACAGCTTGTTGAAGGAGTAAATGCCGGAGAGGATACTCAAACTTTACTCGGGATTACAGGTTCGGGTAAAACTTTTACGATTGCAAATGTAATTGAACAGGTTCAAAAACCAACTCTTATTATTGCGCATAACAAAACCCTTGCTGCGCAGCTTTATAATGAGTTTAAAGAATTGTTCCCAAATAATGCGGTTGAGTATTTTATTTCTTACTATGATTATTATCAACCTGAAGCTTACATACCTCGTACTGATACTTATATTGAGAAATCGGCGAGTATTAATGAAGAGATTGACCGGCTTAGACATAACACAACAAGAAGTCTCTATGAACGAAATGATGTAATTATTATTGCCTCTGTTAGTTGTATCTATGGTTTGGGTTTACCTGAAAACTACTTCAAAGGTGCAATAACATTAAAAGTAGGAATGGAACTTGAACGCAATGATTTGATTAAACATCTTGTATCTACTCAATATACCAGAAATGATGTTGAGCTTGAGCGTTCAACATTTCGTGCCCGAGGTGATATTTTAGAAATAATGCCAGCTTATGAGAAAATCATTACACGTATTTATTTCTTTGGTGATGAAATTGAAAAAATTGTTAAAATTGACCATTTAACAGGAGAAATTCTTGAGGCTCCGGACTCGACCGTTATTTACCCTGCGGTTCACTATATAGCTTATGATGAGAATGAAGATGAAACATTGGCAATGATACGCCAAGAACTCAAAAGCCGTGTTGCCGAGCTGGAAGGTGAAAATAAAATCCTTGAATCTCAAAGACTTCAGCAGAGGGTAAAATATGATATTGAGATGATAAAAGAAATGGGATATTGTTCAGGTATTGAAAATTACTCCAGAATAATTGAACGGCGTGCTCCGGGTACGCCGCCGGCTACGCTTTTAGATTATTTTCAGGGTGATTTTTTAACTGTTATTGATGAATCGCATGTAACTATTCCACAATTAAAAGGAATGTATCATGGCGATGCTTCACGTAAAAAAACTTTGATTGATTATGGTTTTAGACTTCCTTGTGCTAAGGATAACAGACCTCTGAAAAGTAAAGAATTTTTTGATAAAGTTGGACAAAAAATTTATATTACAGCAACCCCTGCTGAATTTGAACTTGAAACATCTTCTCGTTTAGTTGAACAAATTATTCGTCCAACCGGTTTGGTTGATCCGAAAATACATATCAGACCGATTGAAACTCAAATTGCTGATTTGAAAAAAGAAATTGAAAAACGTGCTGAAAAAAATGAACGTGTTTTGATTACTACTCTTACCAAGCGTATGGCTGAAGATTTGACCGATTATTTCTTGCAAGATGGAATAAGAGTGAGATATCTGCATAGCGGAGTTAAGTCAATTGAACGTGTTGAAATACTGCGTGATTTAAGACTGGGTGAATTTGATGTTCTTATTGGTGTAAATCTCTTAAGAGAAGGTTTAGATATTCCTGAAGTTTCACTTGTAGCGATTATGGATGCTGATAAGGAAGGGTTTTTGAGGTCTGATACAAGCTTAATTCAAACAATCGGCCGTGCGGCAAGAAACTCTTGCGGTGAAGTAATAATGTATGCTGATAAGATAACCGATTCAATGCAAAGAGCAATTGATGAAACTAATCGTCGTAGGGAAATCCAGCTTGAACATAACCAGAAATACGGCATAATTCCTCAAACTATTAAAAAACCGATTGAAAATAATTTGCTTTCTCTTGTTGAAAGTTATAGAAGTTTTGAAGATATTGTTGCAGAAGAAATGGTAGATTTAGGTATTGAGAAAAAAGATTTACCTAAACTTATCACGAAACTTGAAAAAGATATGCACAAAGCTGCTAAAATCCTTGATTTTGAGCGGGCAGCTGAAATAAGAGACCAGTTAAAGAAACTTAGGGAAATGATAAAAAATGACTAATTATAAATATTACTTAGATAATGGAATTTTTGATATTCAGAACGGACGATTTCAGAATGGAATAGATAATATTAATAAATCGTTAGAACTTAAAAATGATTGGGAAATCCCCTTTTTCTACAGAGCTGTAGCTTATCAGGCTTTAGAAAATTATGATGAAGCAATTTTAGATTATACAAAAGCTCTGCAATTGAATGAGAAAATGACGGATGCATATTATAATCGCGCAAAAATTTTGTTATCAAGAAAAGATATTAAAAATCCTGATATAAATCGTGCTGTTTCGGATTTAGAAAAAGCATTAGAGTTTGACCCAAACTTTGTTGAAGCTCTTTATGCTATGGCAGCAGCTCAGAAAAAACTCGAAAATTATACCGAAGCATTGATGTATTTGGAAAGACTCCTGAAGCTTGAGCCTGAAGCGGTTCATGCCCGAGCGCTTAAGAAATTATTATTAACTAAATACACAAATTAATTTTGTCATTTTTTAACAAATTGTAAAATGGTTATTTTAATCAATAGACTTTTTTCCTATTATTTAGTAAAACTAAATTAGACAATATGGAGAATAAATTATGAATGAGAAAAAAGATTTAACAGAAAGGGAAAAAGAAGTTTTAGTCGGTATTAGTATTGTAGGTAACAGAAAAGCAGCAGCAAAATTATTAAATATTGAAAAAACTACTGTGGACAAACATGTAGAAGCAATTTTTAAAAAATTTGGTGTTCATGAAATAAGCAGTGCTATTTTGTTTGGTTTGTATTATAAGATATTGGATTTGAATAATTTAGTAAAAGCGCTTTTAACCAGAAAATATGACTAGTATTAAAAAGGCGGGCTGTTTAACAGCCCGCCTTTTTCAAATGAATTATTATTCTTTTGTATATTCTGCATCAATTACATCATCATCTTTAGTTTCTGATGTTTCAGCTCCTTGAGCATTATCAGAGTTTACAGCTTCGCCGTCTTTTTGAACAGCTTCGTAAGCTTTTTGTGAGATAGCAAACATTGTTTGCTGCAATTCTTCTGATAATTTCTTCAATTCATCAGCAGATTTATTTTCATCTAATGCTTTTTGAAGAGTTTCTTTTTGTTCGTTTAATTTCTTAAGGTCTTCTTCAGAAATTTTACCTTCGAAATCTTTAACAATTCTTTCAGATGAAGCGATTAAAGAGTTAGCATTGTTTTTAACTTCTGCTTCTTCTTTTTTCTTCTTATCATCTGCTGCATTAGCTTCTGCTTCTTTAACCATTTTGTCGATATCTTGTTCAGACAGGTTAGAAGAGTTTGTAATTGTGATTTTCTGTTCTTTGCCTGTTGCTTTATCTTTAGCAGAAACATTTACGATACCGTTAGCATCAATATTAAATGTAACTTCGATTTGAGGAACACCGCGCATTGCCGGTGCGATACCTTCAAGTCTGAACATACCAAGAGACTTATTGTCACCGGCCATAGGTCTTTCACCTTGTAAAATATTAATATCTACAGCGGTTTGATTGTTTTCTGCTGTTGAGAATACTTGTGATTTTTCAACAGGGATTGTAGTATTACGTGGAACCAAAGCAGTCATAACGCCGCCTAAAGTTTCGATACCAAGTGTTAGAGGAGTTACGTCTAACAGTACGATATCTTTAACTTCACCGGCTAATACACCAGCTTGAACAGCAGCACCAACTGCTACAACTTCATCCGGGTTAACTGATTGGTTTGGTTCTTTTCCTGTGTAATCTTTTACAAGTTGTTGAACAGCAGGAATACGTGTTGAACCACCAACAAGAACTACTTCATTAATTTCGTTTTTGCTTAAACCGGCATCTGATAAAGCTTGTTCAACAGGTTTTTTACATCTTTCCAATAAATCATGAGAAAGGTCTTCAAACTTAGCTCTTGTTAAAGAAAGTTCTAAGTGTTTTGGACCGTTAGCATCAGCTGTAATGTAAGGTAAGCTGATAGAAGTTTCTACAACAGAAGAAAGTTCACATTTAGCTTTTTCTGCTGCTTCTTTAATACGCTGCATAGCTTGCTTATCGTTAGTTAAGTCCATACCTTCTTGTTTTTTGAATTCTTCACAAATCCAGTCGATGATTTTTTTATCAAAGTCATCACCACCAAGTCTTGTATCACCTGATGTTGAAAGAACTTCGTGAACACCGTCGCCGATTTCAAGAATAGATACGTCGAATGTACCACCGCCTAAGTCAAATACAAGAACTTTTTCAGGTTTATCTTTTTCAAGACCGTAAGCAAGAGCTGCTGCTGTAGGTTCGTTAACAATACGAAGAACTTCTAATCCGGCAATTTTACCGGCATCTTTTGTTGCTTGTCTTTGAGCATCGTTAAAGTAAGCTGGAACTGTGATTACAGCAGAAGTTACCTTTTCACCTAAGTATGAAGAAGCATCATCAGCTAACTTTCTTAAAATCATTGCTGAAATTTCTTGCGGAGTATAATCTTTGCCATCAATATTTTTTTTGTAATCTTCGCCCATATGTCTTTTAATTGAAGCGATTGTTTTATCAGGGTTAAGGATAGCTTGACGTTTTGCAAGCTGACCAACTAATCTTTCACCTGTTTTAGAAAAACCAACGATTGAAGGTGTTGTTCTCATACCTTCTGCGTTAGCGATAACGGTTGGTTTACCACCTTCCATAACTGCTACAACCGAGTTTGTTGTACCTAAGTCAATACCAATTGTCTTTGCCATTTTTTATATTCCTTTCTAACTTATATTGTTCTTCCACCGTATTTTGCTTGTTTTAATTACTGGATTTTAGTGTTATTACAAGGCAAAATACTAAATTATTGTAAAGGTTTTTATACCTTTCTTTTTATTTTCTTTACTTTATCATTAAACCACCTTTTTTCTTAATTCCTTAAAAAATAAACAATTTCTTAATTATTTGAGCAAAATAGACTTTTGGAAAATATATGATATAATTGGTTTATGGGTAGTGCCACCTAATCTCTGACACACGAATACTAAGAGGAATAAGTCAGGAAAGGAGGTGAAAACTATGTTTGATAAAATAATAATGCTATCACTAGCATTAGGTATGCTCGCAATAGCATTAAAACTTTTATTCAATTCATAGGGTACTAAGCGAAGCTCTAAGGAAGTCACGTTTTCTTAGGGCTTCCCCCTATGTATATATTATTTATTATTTAGCAGGTTTTGTCAAGATAGAGGAATATTTAATTATATTCTTTTAATATCTGAATATAACGATATAAAGTTTGTTTTTTCTTTAAAGGCAATGTTTTATATTCCTGTTGGATAGTTTTATCTAATTCTTTTTCACTCATCAAATGTTCACAGTCGAAAAGTATATCAGGAGTTACTTCAAGTGCATTTATAATCTTGATAAGTGTAGCAAGTGAGGGTGCGGTTTTACCTGATTCATACGTACTTAGCATTGAGGGATCAATTAACAATTTGTCGCAGACGTCATCTTGTGTCATGCCTTTACTAAGTCTAATCTGTTTTATTCTTTTGCCTAATTTCTTTTTATCAAATTGAGGAATCATATAATTTATAATAAAATTTTTGAGTTATTAATTTAATATGAAACTATATACTTTTAGGCACAATTTATGAGATAATACTCAATAAATTATTTTTTAATCAACTCAATTAATCCTAAAACCTTTTTCTTATCCTTTTGAGACAAGCTTTTAATTTTTTCAATTAATATATTATCTTGGATTTCTTGAATGTCTTCATACTCAATAAAATCAAACAAGTCATAAGGATTAATTTTTAAAATTGCCATTATATCGCATAGTTTATCAACAGATGGAGAAACTTTTCCGTTTTCCAAATCACTAAAACTGGAAACATCAATGTTAAGTAATTCACAAAGTTTTTCCTGAGTGTAACCACGTTTTTTTCGGTATTTTCTGACTTTTAAACCAATTAAAGTCTTTCTATCCTTATTCTTCATTTTTATATTGTATTTTTATTTACAATAAAATTTAATGTCTACAAGTCTATAAATATAATAATATTGACATATACCGAAGTAAATTATATAATTGCTTATAAAATATTAAATTAATTAGGTAATTACACAAGAAGGGAATAATTATGAAAAAGATTTTAACAATGTTTGTAGCAACACTTTTTGCATTTCAATTTACAGGATTGAGCTGTTATGCAAAAAGTACTACTGTTAAAAACAATACAAGCATAACTGTTGCTTCAAAAGAAGCTCATAGCAGCAAAACCCTTTCTACGGGCGAAAAAATCGAATGCATTATTCTGGAAGATGTTATTGTAAATAATCAAACCGTTTTCAAAAAAGGCGGCCGTGCAACTTTGAATGTTGTAAATTCCAAAAAAGCCAAATTTGCCGGTATCCCGGGTGAAATAACTGTTGCAGGCGGTGAAGTTTTTGATACAAACAATCAAGGGCACATGGTTACTATAAATCAGGTTATTACAGGTGAAGAAAAAACATGGCCTAAAGTTTGCTTAGGCTGTGGAATATTTATTATTCTTGCACCTTTAATGTTGTTTGGTTTTGTTAAAGGCGGACAAGCTGAAATATCGCCGGTTCAAACAAGACAGGTATTCTTAAATCAAGATTTTGTTTTTAAAAAAGATTAAAACTCACTAACTCTTAACACTTCATAAATATCCATCTTATGAGCTTTTCCTCTGATTTGAACATCAGAAATGCGGATAACGTTTACAATCCCTTTGACTTCTTCATAAGTTGAGGAACTAATCAGCATTTTTGTTTTATATGTCTTGTTATAGCTTTCCAAACGGCTTGCAAGGTTTACTGTATCACCGATTACAGTGTATTCCATACGATTAACGGAACCTATATTTCCGACAAAAACTTCGCCTGTATTTATTCCAATTCCGATTTCAATTTTTGGTTTGCCTTCCTGCGCCCATTTTTTTTGAAGCTCTTTGACTTTTTCAAGCATTGCAAATGCGCATTTTACGGCATTTTGAGGGTGGTTTTTGTCTTGAATTGGTTCACCGAAAATTGCCATAACGGCATCGCCGATAAACTTGTTAATTACACCGTTGTATTTGGTGATTATTGGCTCCATTTCCGTAAAATATTCGTTCAAAATTTCGGAAACCTGTTCTGCTGACATTTGTTCACTCATTGTGGTAAAACCGCGGATATCAGAGAATAAAACAGTTACAACAGCTTTTTTCCCGCCAAGTCCGAGGTTATCAATGTTTTGGATAACACGTTTCATAACATCTTCGGATATATATTTACCCATTGCATTTTTGACTTTTTCTTTGCTTTTGTTTTCAAGAACAAACTTATGCGTGTAAGCTAGAATTGTTGCTAAAACAAACATTACAATCGGAGTAATAACATTTATGACTACTCCAAAATAGAAACAGATTGTGCAAATTAATAAATAACCGAATATAATTGCAAACATATTTGCTATTGATTTGTACAATGAAGATATTCTTATAAAAGTATAAATTAAAAGCATGCCTAAAAGTGTTGCAAAAATATTAAACCAAGCCGGTAAAACAACCAAAAAATCATTGTGTAAAATATTGTCTATAGCAGTTGCCTGATAATCAGCACCGGGATGGTTTTCTTGTACAGGAGTATTTTTTATGTCATAAGCTCCGGTACCTGTTGTTACATTTGCACCGATAACGATAATTTTATTGTTAAAGATTTCTGGATTTAAAATCGGCTTTTGTCCGTTTTTAATTGCTTCATAAGAGTCCATTATATCAACAGCTGAATATTTTTTATGTGTGTATTGCTGTTCATAAAGCCCGTAAAATTTTACAGGAGTTATTGATTGATAGTCATTTCTCACAAGTGAAACAGATTTTTTTTGTTCGGGAAATATTAATGCTTTATTTGTTAAAACTACTTGCGGGTTATTATTAAGCATTAGATATGCTTGGAGTGCAAAAGAGGGATAAAAATAATCTTTGTATCTAAAAATATATTCATGATTGCGGTAAACTTCATCCCTATTAAAAATATCACCATTTATAAATCCTGTTATCATTGAGCCGGAACCGATATGCTTAATTGAATCAAAATATGCCTTCGGATAAGGATATACACTTCTATATAGGTCTTGAGGGTTTGATCTTTTATCTGTAACATTTAAACTAAATTTTTGAGAAAGTTCTTTATCGTAAATTTCACCAAAATCGGAGTTTTCCCATTTTTGTATTCTTGGAAGAAATCCCACAATTAAGTTATCAAATTTTTTTAAAGTATCAAAAAACTTTTTATCAGAGTCAGGATTATGTTTATCAGGTGCAGCAATCAGAAAATCAAAAACAAGAAGTTTTGGTTTTGAATATTCTCTAAAATAGTTAAAAATTTTGCAAAAACTATCTCTTCTCCAAGGCCATCTGTATTTTTGAGCAGTTTTATCATCAACTATTACAAGAACTATATCATCACTTCCATGAGTTTTTTTAAGATTATCAAACGGAAGCTTTTTTATCAAAACATTTTTAGTCATAAAATCATAAGCTCTTGGTTCTGCAAGTCTATATGTTGCAAAATAGACAAATACAAACACAAGTACGATAATAAAAGCAGAAAGGTATAGTTTAATCTTATTCATAATTATTTATGATATAATATTTTCAGACAAAGGAACCCATACAAATGAGTGAAAATTATATAAATACAATAGCTGAAGACAAAGTTTATCCAATAATCAGATGCAAGGAAGCTGATAGAGCAGTTGAAGTTGCTAAAGCGCTTGTGCAAGGTGGTATAAGAGTTTTAGAAATTAATGTTGAAAACCCTTCAATATATGAAGCAATTAATGAAGTTTCTAAATATGCGACCGTATGTGCAGGTGGTATTATTACATCAACTCAGGCTGATTATGCTATTCAAAACGGAGCAAAACTTTTTGCTTCACCAATTTTTCAAATGAGTTTGGTTAAGATTTCTAAGAATTTAAGAATTCCTTTTATTGCCGGGACTTCAACTGCTAATGAAGCTTATAATGCCTGGAAATCAAGAATACCTTTGATTAAACTTTTCCCGGCTGATGCTATGGGCGGGGTTCAATATATTGAAAACATTTTGAGACAAATGCCTTTCTTAAATCTTATGCCGACAGGTAATATAAAATTAAGTGAAATTGTTACATATATAAATGCAGGAGCGGTTGCTGTAGGTGTTGGACGTGATTTTTATCAAGGGTTTACAGCAAACGAGATTACTGATAGAACAAGAGAAATCTTAACAGAAGTTAAGGACTTTACAAAATGGAACAAAAAATAGATATCGCAATTATAGGTGAATGCCTTATTGAACTTTCTGCAAACGGGTCTTTGGCTGATACTTCCACTTTGAATAAATACTTTGGCGGAGATACAGTGACAACGGCTGTGGCTGTTGCACGTTTGGGCGGTAATGTTACTTATTTGACTAAAGTCGGTAATGACGGGTTTAGTGAATTTATTCTATCTTCACTTAAAAAAGAAAAAATTGATACTTCTTTAATTAAAACTAATGATGAGCAAAACGGTATGTATATTGTTTCACATACTTTAGATAAAAAAGAAGTTCTTTATTACAAGAGAAAAACAGCTGCTACAAAGCTTTCAATTAATGATATTGATGAAGAATCAATTAAAAAACTTAAACTGGTTTATTCTACGGGTGTTGTTCAGTCGCTTTCTGCAAGCTCAAGAGAACTTGTTAGAGAAACATTCAGAATTGCAAAAGAAAATGATGTAATGACTTCTTATGACCCGAATTACACATCTTGTTTTATGAACTCGGATGATACAAAAGAGTATTTTGAAGAAATTATTGATTTTACGGATATTATTTTCTTATCCTTAAAAAATGATGCTGCTCAATTATATGAATTTACATCAATTGATAAGGTTATGAATTATTTCTGGGATAAAGGAGTAAAAATAGTTGTTATAAAATCACATATCGATAACGGCTATTATACAGGCTACAAAGGTGATATCAGTTTTACAGAATTTTATAATACACAGAAAGCAATTGATGTAACTGCTTCAGGTGATGTGTTTAACGGCGGGTTCTTATATGCTTTAACGAACGGATATGCTCCTCGTGATGCGGCAAAATTTGCCTCTGTTGTTTCGGGGCTTCAAACCCAGAACTATGGCGCAATTCAATCTATTCCATATTTTGAGTCTGTAATGGAGAATGTTTAATGACAAAGTATGTCGTTTCAGGTTATATCGGTTTTAATAACTTTGGCGACGAGGCTATTGCACGTGTTTTGACCCAAAATCTTAAAAAAAACGGTGCAGAAAAAATTACTTTGATATCTTCTAATCCCGAAAAAACGGCGAAATTATATGATGTGGAAGCTGTAGGCATGTTTGGTTTTATTAAACCGATTATGAAGTCTGATGTTTTGATTTCAGGCGGCGGGAGCCTTTTACAAGATGTTACGAGTTTAAAAAGTCTTGTTTATTATCTTGGAATAATAATGACCGCTTTGTTTTTCAGAAAAAAAGTTGTTATTTTTGCTCAGGGATTTACTCCGTTTAGAACAAAAATCGGTAAATTTTTAACAAAATTTGTTCTAAGAAAATGTCATAAAATAACTGTTCGCGATGAAAAATCCAAAGAGCTGTTATCCGGCATGGGAATTGACTCGATTTTAGTGTCTGACCCTGTTTTTGGTATTGAAGTTCCTCAAAAAGAAAAAAGAGGTATCGGGCTGCAATTAAGAAGTTTTCCTACTTTAACAAATGAGTTTGTTGAAAATTTGGTTAATGAAATTAAAACCCGTTTTCCTGATGAGGAGATTAAATTATTATCTTTACAAGATAGTATGGATTTACCTGTATTAGAAAAAATAGAGGGAAAAATCCTTAAAAATCTGACTGTAGATGAGGTAATTGATGAAATTTCGTCTCTCAAATATCTGGTTGCTATGCGTTTTCATGCCTGTTTAATTGCTGCAAAAGCGGGAGTTAATGTTCTTGGGATAAATTATGATGTAAAAGTCGAAACTCTGGCTAAAACCCTTGGTTTTCCTCTTGTTGAGTTGAATGGAGAAGGTTTGAAAGAGGGATTTGAAACTACCGGCAGCTATACTATACCTGAATTTCATTCAATTTTTGATACAGAGCAGAGTTAAGAATATAAAGCAAATCACCTTTAATTTGTGCATTTTTATCCAATCGCATTTTGTATTCTAAAAGATACCAATCGTTTTTTGTCCAGAGAAGTTTTGAGGTAAAAAATCCTACAAAATCTGCTTTTTCATCTGATAGCATAAAATTTAATTTTGTTTTATAAAGTTCTAACCGGTCGTGCTGTACTTCGGTAAGGTTTTCAATTGGAAACGAAAGAAGGTTTTTTCCATCCCATAGAGAAGTTAAACTGTAAATTTCACCTTCAAGGTATTCTTCCAGAAAGGTTTTTTCGCCTTTTAATGTTTCCATTTTATTTACTAAATCTTGCATAGAATTAACAATATAATTACCCTTTGGCTTATCTGTTTTAATAATTACGGGAAATGAAAGCGGTGCTTTTAGAGTTTCAGGAATATTGATTGAATAATAGCTTGCAAGTTGTTTGGCAACAAGTCGTGAAGTTTCAAGATTAGACCACTTTTTATTAACTGCTATAATATTTACAAGATTTTTCTTTAAAATATCTGTAATTCCAGCTTGAATTAAGTCTTTATCTGCAGTAATTGTAATGTCAATTTTAAGCGCTTTTGCTTTTTGGGCTAGTTCTTCAAAACTCTCAAATTCAATATTAGGAATATCCTCAAGCGGTTCAAAAGCTGCAGTATAGAGTTTATTTAAAAGCTTTGAGTCACAAAAAAGATTTTCTTGAGGTTTACCGATTACTAACAGATTCAAGCTTCACTCCCTCCCTGGATGGGGAGGGTTGGGGTGGGGTGACATCCTCCGCAATTGTTGCAACCTCCATTGCATTTACTCTCTTTTACCCCCATTAAGTCTTTTACTTCAAACTGCTCATTATTGTCGAGTTTTTCTTTAACTAGCGGCAAAAGTTTATTTGCGATTTCTTCAAGATAAAGTTTGAGATTATCGTAATGCATATCATTTGTAATAAAAATCGGATACTGGGCAACAATCTTATCTTCAAGTGTAATTGTTATGCCGGTAACTTTTACTCCTGTTAAAATTGCATCTCTTACAGGGTCGTCTGTTTGAAATGCGGGAAGCAGTGAATAATGTATTTTTAAATCTTTCATAATAATGACCTGTACATATCTAAATATTTTTTAGCACTTTCTTTCCAGCTAAAGTCAGCTTTCATGGCACTTTCACGCATTGCATTAAATGTATATTTGTCTTTATAAACTTCTAATGCGCAGCAGATTGCATCTTTCATCGCCCAGCCGTCATAACCCCAGAACTTGAACCCTGTTGAGTCATTTAAAGGATAGCCGACAACAGTATTTTCTAATCCTCCTGTTGCTCGAACAATAGGTAATGAACCATAGCGCATTGCGATTAATTGTGAAAGTCCGCAAGGTTCAAATTTGGACGGCATTAGGAAGAAATCAGAACCGGCATAAATCAAATTAGCAAGGTCGCCTCTGTAACCGATATAAGTTCTGATATTTGGTGTGTTATTTGATAACCAAATGAAGAGATTTTCATAGTTTTTATCGCCTGAACCCAAGAAAATAAAATCAGCATTAAGGTGTTTTAAATCGTTTTCTACTTCGCGGATTAAATCCAAACCTTTTTGGTCAACAAGTCTTGAAATAAGTGCGATTAAAGGTCTTTCAGGATTATATTCAAGCCCAAATTCTTTTAAGATAGCGCGTTTGTTTTCTTCTTTGTTTTTAAGAGTTTTTATATCAAAGTTTTTAACTAATGATTTATCTGTTTTTGGGTTGAATACATCATAATCAATACCATTCAAAATCCCTGTTATTTTATCCTTATGACCGCGAAGAGTGTAATCCATTCCTTCGCCAAATTCTGAACCTAAAATTTCCTCTGCGTATTTTGGTGAAACAACCACAACTTTATCTGCGTAATTTATTGCACCTTTCATCCAGTTTACGTGTCCGTAATGTTCACAGCCCCATTCATTAAACACAATATCTTTTCTCATGTTGGCAAAGTCTAAGATGTCTTCAAACCAAATTCCCTGATAAGCAAGATTATGGATTTCAAAAACATTTTTAGTATTTGCCCAGAATTCATCAAATTTATAATTTGCTTTGATGTATAAAGGTATCATTGCTGTATGCCAATCGTTTGAGTGGATAATATCAGCTTTGAAGTTCAGTTGTTTAGCGTATTCTAAAGTTGCAAGAGAAAAAGCAACATATCTTTCGTGCTCATATCTTGTATCAAGCCATTTTGGATAAACTTCCTGAAAACAAGAAAAATACCAGTCATTTTGAACAAAAAATACGTTAATATTAGTGTCTGGAAGTTTTGTCATAAAGAGTTTGAATTTTTGCGGGGATGAACCAAAAGTTATCCATATTTCGGAGTTTTCAAGTTCTTTAATGTTCCATTTTTTTAGATCAATACAACCATGTAATGGTGTGAAAATAGCTATTTCAGCTTTTTCATTTACTCCTTTTTCAAGTGCTTTAGGCAAACTTCCTACAACATCGGATAACCCGCCTGCTTTAGAAAATGGTGCAACTTCTGATGCGGCAAATAATATTTTCATCTCTCTTTGCTCCTTAAATAGTTGGATAAGATGATTATAACATGAAAATTATATGTTAATAAATCTCAAAAACTCTTTCCAAAATCCTTGCCATGGGCGCGCGATACCTTTGTAGTAAGGCTTATACTCTTCAATAATATTTTTAGGTAAATTTTGTCCGGCACTTAGTGTCTGAGCAATAAATTCTAAGTAATCATCTTGAGCTTCTTTGTATTCAATATCCATATAACGCATTTCTTCATCAGCAGCATAATGAACAAGGGCATGGTATGCGCATTCTATGTTTTTATCTTTTGTTTCGGGAAAAAGTTTTATTGCCTCTCTAACATTTTTTCTTTCTGTTAGAACGGCATAAATTAATCTTCCTACAAATTTTTTATTGTTTAAATCATCCATATTAGTACTTTGTATTTAATTTTATATCAAAATTCAAATCTTTAGGACCGAATTTTGCATCATATCTTGTTTTAGGTCCATCGCTTAAATCAATACTTCCCATAGGTTTAACAGGTTCGGACGGTAAGTATTTTTCCAGCCGGCGTTGATAATTAATTGGAGATTTAGCTTGTTTTGCATCGCATCCGGAAAATAATAAACAAGAAACCAATAAACACACAATAAAGAGACAATATTTTTCCATAATTAAAGCCTCACAGATGATTAGGATTACCTATTTATTATAACAGTTTTTATAAGGTTATTCAACCTCCGGTGCTAAAACTGAAATAACCGCATTGTTAATATTTAAGTATTTTTTTGCCGTTTCTTTCAAATCTTCTGCAGTAATAGCATTACATATTGGAATATATTTTTCTGCTAGTGCTAAATCATCACACACAGTCATATAATAACCAATAGTATCACCAATTTCAGAAACCGTTTCAACTTCACAAGCAAAATTTGATTTAAGTTTCTTTTTAGCTTTATTTAATTCTCTTTCAGTAATATTTTCTTTAAGTTTTTCAATTTCCTGTTTAACAAGTTCAATAGCTTTTTCTTTATATTGAGGATTAAAGTTAGCTTGTACAAAGAAATTACTTCCATCACGAAATGCGTAATTTTCAGCATTAATCATATTGAAAATATTCTCATCCATATTTTCTACAAGATTTACGTATAATCTTGAACTCGTTCCTTCACCCAAGATTATTGATAGCATTTCTAATGCAATGAGGTTTTTTAAATCACATGCTGGAACACCAAGGTAACCAAACATCATAAATGAAGAATTAATATTAGCCTTATTTTCAATATAAACAGTTTCTTGAACAGGTTTATCAGGCTGAATATTTCTTTTTGGAGGTTCAGGTCTTTCGCCCCAGTTAAATTCTTTTTTAACTTTTTCTAAAACTTCATTAAAGTCAAATTCACCCACAACAATTGTTGTAACATTTTTTGGAGAGTAGAACGTTCTGTAATAATCCATAATTTCTTCTTGTGAAACTTGAGAAATTATTTCAGGTGTACCAATTACATCTCTTTTGTATGGATGAGAGGTGTACATTGCGTGATTTGTACTGTTATAAACCTTTGTCCAAGGTTGGTCTTTACGCATGCGAATTTCTTCTATAACAACATGTCTTTCGCGTTTGTCGGTAACATTTTTGTCGTTTACATCAAAAGGTGCACCCATTTCGTAATCAGGAATTACAGGGTCAGTCATCATATCAGCATGTAATTCTATTGCAAGATTAAAGTTTTCATTATTTTCGCCTTTTGGTAGTGTTACATAATAAAAAGTATAATCTTTCCAGGTTGCAGCATTAACAATTGCTCCCCTTGCCTCAAGAATATGGTCAAATTCACCGGCTTTATGTTTATGTGTACCTTTGAACATTAAATGTTCAAGGAAATGTGAAATACCGTTATTTTTGGCATTCTCATTAATTGAACCTGTTTTAACCCAGCTGGATATGTTAACCATACCGCCTTCTTTATAGGCTAGCACAATCTTATGACCGTTATCTTGTTCATAAATCTTTACATCTCTTGTTAGAAATGGATACTTTACTGATGTTTCTCTCATAAATACCTCTTATTATTGTATATTATACAATAATCTTATAAGAAATGTAACAATTTATTTTTTATCTGTTCAAAAATTTGACTCATATGTGTTTGATTTATTATCATAGATAAAAACAAGAAAATATGAAAGTATCGTTTAACCAGACTTCACAAATTAATAATTACAGGCCGGTTGTTAATAATTTGCAGAAAGAAGAACCGACAATCCGAACAAATTATGCCGAGTGCTCGGCAGTGCCGAGTGCTTATTATGCTAGTTTTTGTAATGTATCATTTGGCGCTAAACCTGATATGGAATTTCTGTTAGGTTTTGCCGACAGGTTCAAATGTGCATATACCGGACTTCCAATGATTAGCAAATCAAAGGCAAAAACAATATATGAAAAACTTGAAAAACGTCCTAACGCTCAATCAGCAATAAATCTTTTACAGCACCTTCAAGGGTATATGCATGAGATTGAGAGTATTGTTTTTGATATTTTTAAAGCTTCTTCACATAAGAATAAACGTGATTTTCAGGATATTTTATTGGAGTTAGCTCCAAAATCTTTAGAAAGATTAAAATTAAGACAGTTTGATGTCTTGAATAGTACAAATAAATTGCTTCCAACTCTTTCTGAACCTGTACGTGAACAGGTAATCGCAGTGAGAAATGAAGCTCTAACAAAAATGGAAAATGGAACTTTCGGGCGTAAAGAACCTCTTGAAAAAATAAAAGCTATCAAAGCAAAGGGTAGAGATTTAGTTCAAATTATTAAAATTTATCGTAAATGGTATGGGCTGCCAGCTTCTTCAAATGATTTGGATGCTTTTATTGTTTCATATTCAAAAAGACCTCATCTACAGATTGCAAAGAGATTGATAAGTTCAGCAGTTGCATCAGTGGAACATGTTAAACCTCATTCACGTGGCGGCGGCAGTAGTTTGTCTAATCTGGTGCTTGTTTCTGCTCAATTTAATAATTCAAGAAGTTCAATGCCGCTCTGGGAATATATAATGCTCAATCCGCAAATTGATTTTGCAGCAAATCTTCAAAATTATATGAATGAAGTAATAAAAGAAATTCATGATAAAAAAAGTCCTTTTTCAGGAAGGGGTTATTATCCTGAAAAAATTAAAAAGGTTGTATCAGAGGAAACAAATACTGCTATAGAGCTTAATACAGATAGCTTACGTTTAACCAATAAACAAATTCATGAAATGGCATACTTGCAAAAATTAGGTAGTGTGTTTAGAATTATTGATAAATAAGGAGAAGATTATGTATCAAGTTTATATCGATAAACCACATTATTTTGATCCGGAGTTAGCCGGAGAATTCAAGGATTTAGATAAAGCAATTGAGTTTGCTGAAAAAGAAAAAGCTTCTGATAGCGAAGTTACTTATACAATTGAAGAAACCAATGGAAGCATGAATAGCTACGGTGAACAAATTACACACGTTGTTAGGAGAGGCTAATAATCGCGTTTTTATAATCTTTACTGCCGTAAATATAGCTTCCTGCCACAAGAGAATTTGCACCTAATGAGGTGCAGATTTTTGCTGTTAAATTATTAATACCGCCATCAACCTGAATAATTAAGTTCTCAGGCGCATTTTCTTTAATTACGGGAATTTTCATTGCACAATCATGCATAAATTCTTGTCCGCCAAAACCTGGTTCTACGGTCATTATAAGAACTAAATCAATATCGTTAAGGTAAGGAAAAATTTCTTTTGCTTCTGTTTTTGGCTTGATTGAAATACCAGCTTTTTTGCCAAAGGATTTAATTAAATCAATAACTTTTTTAGGGTTTGCTACTGCTTCAAGATGAAAAGTTATTAAATCAGAACCAGCAGAGGCAAATGCTTCAACATATTTTTCAGGGTTTTCAATCATCAAATGGGTGTCTAAAAACATAGTCGTTTTTTTGCGTATGGATTTGACTACGGGAACTCCGATAGAAATATTTGGGACAAAATGTCCGTCCATTACATCAATATGAACCCATTTTGCTCCAGCTTCTTCTACAGCCTTGATTTCTGTCTCAAGGTTCATAAAATCAGCGGATAGAATTGATGGTGAAATAATAATATCGTTCATTTTTTCTCAATTATAATACGGTTTTTTTCTACATGAAGTGTTACTTCATCTTTTTGCGGGTCTATTTCCAACATTTTAAAAAACCAGGGCGGTATAATCATCCCCCAGCTTCTTCCAAGTTTAACAAATTTTTTATCAAGTTTAAAATTCATATCTTTATCATAACATTGTTTCTAATTTTGTCTTAATTTTGATAAAAGACTTTACAATGATATAAAACTATGTTAATATCATGTCTAAGACAAGGAGGGGATATGAATAAAGAAGCTATTAGAGAATTTTATAATATCACTGATATGTGTAAGGTTTCTTTGGATGCATTAAAGTGGAGAAATAATTTATCTAAAGAGGATTATGAACATATAATCAATCAAAATGAAATACTATTCAGAAAGCTTTTAACATTTGGAGTAAATCATATTGGTTTTGATGATGAAGATTGTTAATTAAGCAACACTTGCTAAAAGTAAGTTTATTTCGGAAATCAAATCTTCATTTTTTGTTTTAACAGCGTTAACCAAAGCTTTTTTTAATAAAGATTTTGCTTTATTAGGGCTTTTGAATTCAATCATTAACTCTGCTGCTGATTTGTAGTTTTCTGCAATTTCTTCTAATGCATTTGTTGTTTCATAATTCTTAACAGCTTCTGCGTAGTATTTCAAAGCCTTGTCATTTTTTCTAAACTGAACACAAGCATCAGCAGTATTTGAAAGTACATAACCTTTCATATTATTATCTGCTGTTTGTTCTACTAGTTTGCGTGCAACTTCGTAATAGTCAAATGCATTGGTTTCATCGTATTTATCTGTAAAAATATTAGCTACTCTTGTTAAAGAATCAGATTGACCGATTAAGTCATCGGTTTTGCCGGCATAAGAGATTGATGTGATATAGTGTTCAAGTGCTGGTCCGACTTGATTTACATCGTCATAAATTTGAGCCATTGAATAGTGTGCTTTTGACTTAACATTTGTATCTGTTGTGTACTGAAGTGATTTGTTGTAGCTGTTTAGTGCCTGTACAACAAAATCATTGTCATCATAGATTTTACCTATTTCAAGACAAATTCTTGATTGAGTTTCACTATCTTTAATTTCATCTGCTCTGTTGAAAGCTTCTTTAAACATTGCCATTGCTTTTTGCGGATTGTTAGAAAAAGCGTGTTTTTTAGCTTCCATAAACAAAGATTTTAGTCTTGTATCTTGTGGAATAATTGTTATATTAGGCTTGGTAGCGATTTTTTCTTTTGCTTGAGCAAATTCAGTTTCAAGTGTTCCAGGTTCATATTCTTCGATTTCAGCACTCTGTTCTTGCTGCTGTTCTTCTTTGATTTCAGTTTCTTGTTCCTGTTTTTTGTTGTCTTCAGGGAATTTTACGAGGAAGTTTGGATTAATATCTTCTGCATCGTATTTATAATCAATTCTTTGTAAGAAAAGTGCATCAAGCCAATTCTGAACAACTTTTGAGTCTTTTTTAAGTGTTTCAGAAATATATTTGTCTAATAAAGAGGCTGCGATTTTCAAGTTACTCTGGATAAGATTAACTTGAGGTTTGTCTTCGCGAACCTGTTGTTCAACAATTTTTAAATAATGGTTAACATCTTCTTCGATTTCAGGCGGAGTTGCTATTGCTTTAATAGTGTTTCTGAAATCTTTTAATATTTGTGCAATATTAATTCTGTTACTTCTTTGTTGAGGCTTAGTTGCAGCCGGTTCTGCTGAAGAAATAGGCTGATAACCGGCTTGTGTTTGAATTGCCTGATACTGTTGAGGATTAATTTGTCCGCCTTGAACAGGATAAGCCGCTCCTTGCATAGGAGAAGTTTGGTTTGGGAAAGCGGATTTTTGTGCATAAGCATTTACAGCCGGTGAATAAATTGCTTGTCTTGGCTGAACTTGTGGTTGTTGAACATCTTCAGCACGACCGCGGGCAACAGTTTCTCGGTGCTGTTGCTGTTGTTCCTGACCATTTTTATTATGTCCATCAGCATCAGTACCCGTATTGCCTGCATTATAGTTGCCTGTTCCCCTTTGAGGATAGGGTCTTGGGCGTACTGTGTTCATTGTGTTAAACAATTTTACCGTCCTTCCTTAAGTATTATCGGTATTTTCGGGTGGTTCTTTACTGTTAAAAAAAAATATCATCCGTTTAGATGATATTTTTTTAAGAATGGACGGTTAAAAGTCAAGCTATTTTTATTTACTCCTAACCATTAATAATTTTTAGAAGTCTTTGCCAAACTTCTTCGATTGAACCCATTGCATCAAGTTTTGTTAAAACGCCTTTGTTTTCATAGAAGTTAACTAATGGTGCTGTTTGTTCAAAATATGTATCAAAACGCGATTTTGCAGTTTCGGCATTATCATCTGCTCTTGTTTTCAATGGCACGTGGCAATTGTCACATTCATCTTCAACTTTTGATGGTTTAAATTTCTTGTTATAAATTTCACCGCATTGAGGACAAGATTGACGATAGATAATTCTTTCAAGAAGAATTTGCGGATCAATATCAAAATAGATAGCTTTGAAAGAAGCTTTCTTATCTCCATCTACTTCTTTGTTAATTTCTTCAAGTTGTTCTGCTTGTTCAAGACTTCTTGGAAAACCGTCTAACACATAGCCGTTTTCACATTCTTTGCTTGCAAGTTTGTTTTTAATAATTCTTGCAACCAAAGCTACAGGCACTAACAAACCTTTATCAATAAAAGATTTAGCAGTTTTGCCTTCTTCGCTTTCTTTTGCGATTTCAGCTCTCAATAACGAGCCTGTATCAATGTGAGGAAGTCCCAGAAATTCTGATAATCTGTTTGTTTGGGTTCCTTTACCGCATGCCGGCGGTCCTAAAAATATCAATTCTTTCTTCATAGCTAAAGCTCCTGTCTTACCTAAATTACCTCTATAAGAAACTTGATTTGTGTTGATTGGATTAATTCTCATAATAATACCCCTTTTAGTTTTATCGTAACAAAAAGGCTGTTTTTAAACAACATGAGAGTTAATATAACTTAATAGATGATATCATATAAAACGAACCGCAAATAATATTGAGTTTGTCTGTTGTTAAATTTTCTCTGTTGTAAGGTTTTGCTTCAATCGGACATTGTTCTTTAAGTTCTTCGTAGGTGCAAGCATCTTTATAATCAAAGTTGTTTAAATATACTTCGTCATCTTCCTGAAAAAGTATCTGCATCATTTTTGCGTAGTCTTTTGTTCTAAGACACCCGAAAACAAATCTGCGTTTTTGATTTGGATAATAATAATCGAGATTTTCTCTCAAAGCTTTTATGCCATTAGGATTGTGTGAAGCATCAATAATAAGGTTTTTATCTTCAAAATACTCAAATCTGAATGGATTTTTGACTTTAATTAAACCGCGTTTAATTATATTTTCATCAATATCTTTGAAAAGATAATTAATTGCACTTAAAACAAGCGCAAGGTTTTCAATCTGGTGTAATCCTTTGAGTGAAAGTGCTTCTACAAAGCCTTGCGGTACAAATGGTGATGTGAAAATAAGCATTGAGCCTATTTCATCAGCACGGTCACGGATTGCTTCATAGCCCATGGAAGTTATTACAGGACAATTTGGTTTAATTATTCCCGCTTTTTCAAAAGCTATTTCGTCTTTTGTTTTACCAAGACGGTCTGTGTGGTCTAAATCTATTTGCGTGATTATTGAACACAGGTTTTCCTTAATAATATTTGTTGCATCTAATCGTCCACCCATACCTGTTTCAAGGATTACAAGTTCAACATTTTGTTCTTTAAAATATCTAAATGCAATAATTGTAAGAATTTCAAATTCTGTTAAATGGATTTCGGTTTTTGGATACAATCTTGCAAAATCTTCTTTTGGGATTTCGACTCCGTTAATTTTAATTCTTTCTGTGTATTCAAAGATGTGAGGACTTGTGTACAAACCTGTTTTATATCCGGCTTCTCTGAGAATTGAGTCAAGCATTGCACAAACCGAACCCTTGCCGTTTGTTCCCGCCACATGGATAAATTTTAAATCATCTTGCGGGTTACCGAGTTCTTCAAGTGCTGCCTTAATTCTATCCAGACCTAAATCTATATAAAACTTACCTTTGGAAGTTAAATCTTGTATTGTTTCTTCGTAGTTCATAAAATGATTATACAACAAAAAATAGACAAATATATTGAAATATTGTAATATATTTTCTATGGGTAGTACCTAAAACCCCCTCCTAAGACGAGAGGACTATAGAATAAGCTAGAGAGGAGGGTGCAAACCGTGATTTCTTTGATGTATTACATCGCAAGATGTTACAAAGAAAAAATCCCAGTACTAGAGATACTGGAACTTTTTTTAAATTCTTAGGAATTTAGGGGGTACTAAGCGAAGCTCTAAGGAAGTGGAATTTCTTTAGGGCTTCCCCCTATGCTTACATTATTTACGATTGTGCATTTTTTGTCAAGTGATAAATGGTGCTTATACGCTAGTGGTGCTTGCCTGATATATAAAATATCATATCGGTATGGATTTTGATAAAGATATTTACATAAAATTAGGTAAAAATATAAGAAAATAACGTCTTGAAAAAAATATTTCTCAAGAAAAACTTTCAGAACTTTTAAATGCAAATTTAAAGTTCATTGGTCATGTCGAACGTGTTGAAAGATATATTAGTTTGAAAAAATTAATTCAGGTTTCTAATATTTTGGATGTTCCTCTATATAAATTTTTTGATTTTACTCTTCTGGACTAAAACAGATAGCTTCATGTAAATTTTCAGATTTATCTAATGTTTTATCAATTTTTTCAAGAAGTATACGTAAATGTCGGTCTATATCGATATTTTCTGTATCTGCAAATTCATTTTGTATTGCGTTTTGTAATATTATTAATGAGCTTCGTATTTCTCTTATATCTCCTACGCAATCTATAGACATGGTTTCTAAATCTCTTTTCATAAATTTCTCCTTTCCTAAAGGTATTACATACTTCCTGTTTTAAATAGAAGTATAACATAACAGGTTAAAATTACGCAACATGTTTGGTATCGTCAAAAAAGGTAAAATATTTATGCTCTACGATGATAAAAAATTTATTGGTAAAGTTATTAAGAATGCTAGGAAAAGAGTTAAGATGACTCAGGCAGATTTGGCTGAAAAGATAAATATGTCTGAAAAAAATCTTGTTAATATTGAAACTGGAAAACAGTTCCCAAAAGTTAATAATTTTTTGCGAATAATTGATTTGTTAGAAATCTCTATAGATGAATTTGGTTTAAAACAAACTTGTGACAAAGAAGATACAAACAAAGAATATTTATTAAAACAAATTTTATTAGCAACATCTGATGAAGTGGCTAATTATGCTAAATTGTTGAAAATTGCTAAGCAGATATAATATTGCACCATAAATGCTTTACTTTTTGCTAAATATAGAAACATGTCTGGTTATAAAGTCTCTAAAAATAAGCTACTTTTAATTAAAAGGCAAAATTTATGTTATATAGTGATAAAAAATTCATAGGAAATATTATCAAAAATGCAAGAAAGAGAGCTGGATTAACTCAAGGTGCACTTGCAGAAAAAATTGAAATGTGTGAAAAAAATATTGGTAATATTGAGAATGGAAAACAATTTCCTCAAGTTGATAATTTTTTGCGTTTGATTGAAGTATTGAATATTTCCCTTGATGAATTTGGTGTGAAGCATTGCACTAAGGTTAATGAAGTCCAAGAAGAATTAATAAAGTTGGTTCTTAATTCAACAGAAGAAATGAACACTAAATATTTAAAAACGATTAGGTTCATAGATAATATTATTGAAAAATAGTTTGGTTGTTCTTTTGCGCATAGACAATAACTTTCCTTTGTTATAAAATCGTAACCAAATAGGGAGTTATTTTTTATGAGATTACATAATTCTTACACAAATCAAATTGAACAGTTTGAAACAATTGAACCTAATAAAGTTAAAATGTATGTTTGCGGGCCTACAGTTTACGATAATGCACATTTAGGTCATGCAAGATGCTATATTACCTGGGATGTTTTATATCGTTATTTAAAATTTAAAGGATATGACGTTACATATTGCCGTAATGTAACCGATGTTGATGATAAAATTCTTAAAAAAGCCGCAACAGAAGGCAAGACTCCCGAAGAAGTCTCAACATACTGGTACAACAAGTTTTCTGAAAGCATGAAGGCTCTTAATAACTTAAAACCTGATATTGAACCTTTTGCAACCAAGACTCTAGGTGAGATGATTGCTATTAATAAAGATTTGATTAACAAAGGTTTTGCTTATGAAGCTAATGGAGATGTATATTTCAGAGTGAAGCAATTTCCTAAATACGGATATCTTTCAAAACAGCCTATTGACCAGCTTGAAAGCGGTGCAAGAATTGAAGTAGGTGACCAAAAAGAAGACCCGCTTGATTTTGCTTTATGGAAAAAAGACGAAAAGTTCGGTTATAAATCACCTTGGGGTGTAGGTCGTCCGGGGTGGCATATTGAATGTTCTGCAATGAGCAAAAAACATCTGGGTAAAACAATTGATATCCATGCGGGCGGAGCAGATTTGATTTTCCCGCATCATGAGAACGAAATTGCACAATCTGAATGTGCAAACGGATGCAAGTTTGTTAACTATTGGCTGCATAACGGTTTTGTAACTATTAATAAAGAAAAAATGTCAAAATCTCTGGGTAATTTTCTTACAATTGATGATTTGCTTAAGACATATGACTCAAATACAATCCGTTTCTTTATTTTGACAAACCATTACAGAATGCCTGTTGAGTTTTCTGATGAAGCATTGGTTGCTGCTGCTAATGGTGTTAAGAGAATGCTTAATGCGAAACGTACTAAAATTGATGAAACACTTGATTTGGCTCAATTTGATGAATACAAAGAGTTTGTTAACGCTATGGATGAAGATTTAAATACTTCTAAAGCTCTTGCCGTTCTTTTTGATTTAACAAATAAAGCGAATAAAGATGTTCCTTATGCGTTTACTTTATTGCACAAGCTTGCATCAACTTTAGGTTTTACTTTTGAAAAAGCAACACTAAGTGAAGATGAGCTTGTCGGTAAACTTCTTGAAATCAGTGCTGAACTTGGTGAAACTTTCGCTTCAATGGAAGAAATTATTGAAAAAAGAAAACAAGCCCGTGCTGAAAAGAACTGGGACGTTGCAGATAAAATCAGAATAGCTCTTGATAATGTAGGAATTGTGTTAAAAGATTCTAAAGAAGGTACAACTTGGGAAACAAAGTAATAAAATTAATATTGTGTTTTGTTTTTCTCTGTTTACCTCTTTTTGCACAGGAACAAGGGCTTGTAAGAGTAGGGATAACTGATAACAATTTTCAAAATGTATTAAGACAAAATGTTGTTTTGTATGGAACATCTGAATGCGATATTTGTGACAAACAAACTCATCGAACATTGCTTCGTGTCAATGCTGATACTGATATCAATATTAAAAACGGAGTAACCGGGCTTGAGGTTGTAGTTGGTAATAGCGGTGCTACACTTCGTGATTTTGTTGTAGTTTGTCCATCAGGACTTCTGGGTGTTCGCGGATTAAAAAGAAAAGGTATTCCAGCAATTTACCATGGTGCTTTTGAAGTTGTTCAAAGAGCTGATTACAAAGGGTTTTATCTGGTTAATCTTGTTGAGGTGGAAGAATACCTTAAGGGGGTTGTGCCAAATGAAATGCCTGTGAGGTTTGGTT
>CAJTWU010000001.1:92371-189400 GCA_910579975.1 uncultured Vampirovibrio sp. | reverse complement strand
TCGACAAGGTTTGCCTGTAAATGGGTTTATCACCTGAAACGCTAATTTATGCCCATCAGCAACAAGAATATCTCCGACTTCTAAAATTGAAGCATCACGTTTGATATAAGGTTCGACTTTATCTGAAAGTGCTTTTTCTCCATCTCGAGCTAAAACCCATTTGTCGTAATTATTGTCTTTAAACCATTTTGCATATCTTCTGAAAGTAATATCGGCGGGTACAAAATTTTGTCCTTGTTCTTTTAATTTGTACTTGGTTAAAGCAGTTGCCTTGCCGATTGAAATACGATTTGGGTGTAAAAGTAAGCTCATAAAGATTCTAATTTCTTCACCAGTCAAAACAGTTCTATATTCATCTATTTTAGAATATTTGTACTGAGGTAAGAGTCTTGTATAATCTTCTGTTCCATTCAACATGGCATACCAACGGTGCAAGCTGCCGCGAGATATTTTACCTAAAATATCAAACAGATGAGAATTTGAGGTGTTGTGCAAATTTACAAAATCATAATCAGCTTGAAGTTTATTTGTTGCTTTCTTTCTGTACTCAAGCCATTTGTGAATTAAGTCTAATCTTGCTAATGCTATTTGTTTCGATTTTTCTGGTGTGAATTCTGCCATGCGTATTTCCTTTGTATACACATTCATCGCTCACCTTTTGGAATAAATCAAGTCCTGAATCTCAATCTCAGAGACATTTCGACACATATCAAACTAAAAGATAATTCAAAACGGACATTTTTTGCACTAAAAGTCGCAAGGCTAAAACTCAAACACCAAGCAGATTAGATGCCACAATAAGTTCAAAATAAAAGAATATCAGTGCAATTTAGTGCAAAATTAAGGACAAAAGTGCAAGAAAAGACCGCCAAATCTCAACTCTCTAAATCAGCCTCAAACTCCCAATAACTCGGCACTTCTGCCTAAAACCAACCGTCCCAAATGTCCTGATAAACTATACAAATAAAAAGAACTCTTTCTAAGAGTTCTTTTTATTTGGGACCAGAGGGATTCGAACCCACGACCAAGGGATTATGAGTCCCCTGCGCTACCGCTGCGCCATAGTCCCACGATAACAATATCTATAGTATCAACTACAAATAAAAAAATCAAGCTTTTAAAAATGACTCTATAAATCCATCCAATTCTCCATCCATGACCGAGTCTACATTACCCATCTCAAAACCCGTACGATGGTCTTTTACTAATTTATATGGATGAAAAACATATGAACGTATTTGTGAACCAAAATTTATATCAAAATTCTCACCTTTTAATTCTGCAAGTTTTTTTTCATGCTCTCTTTGACGTATTTCTAAAAGTTTAGATGCTAGCATTTGCATAGCATTTTCTTTGTTTTGCAGCTGCGAACGCTCTTGCTGGCATTTAACCACAATACCTGTTGGTTTATGTAATATTCTTACGGCTGTTTCTACTTTATTAACATTTTGTCCGCCTGCACCGCCCGAACGCATTGTATCAACCTCTATATCCTCCGGAGGAATAATAATTGTTTTCTCATAATCTTCTATAATCGGCGAAACTTCACAAGAAGCAAAGCTGGTTTGCCTTTTTCCATTAGCATTAAACGGTGAAATTCTAACAAGTCTGTGTACGCCCTTTTCAGCCTTAGCATAACCATAGGCAAATTTGCCGGTAATCTTTATTGTTGCAGATTTTATCCCCGCTTCTTCACCATCAGATTTGTCAACAAGTTCAGCCTTCCATCCTTTTGTTTCAGCCCAGCGCGTATACATTCTTAAAAGCATACTTGCCCAATCTTGTGCATCTGTTCCACCAGCACCAGCATTAATTGACAAAAACGCATCTGCTTCATCATATTCACCTGATAACATCTTTTGGACATCGTATTTGTCCAATTGTTTCTCAAGCTCAAATAATGCGCATTCACTCTCTTTTATAAGCTCTTCATCATCAAGTTCTTCAGCGGTTTGGGCATCCTGTAAAATGGAATCCCAATTATCAAATAGAGTTATTGTTTCTTTTATCTCACGTGTTTTTTGTCCCAATTCAGAAGCTAAGTTCTGATTAGACCAAACTTCGGGACTTTGAAGCTTCAATTCAAGCTCCTTGAATTCTGTCTCTAAAGCAGCGCGGTCAAAGACACTCCTTATTTTTATTTACTCTATCTTGCAATTCGTTTATATTCATTTACAACCTGCTTATGTATATTTTCTATTGTATTTGTTGCCTCAATAACCTTAACTCTTTCAGGCTCAAATTTTGCAATTTCCAGAAAGCCTTTTCTCACACGCTCAAAAAACTCTATCCCTGCCGATTCCATTCTATCTTTTTCAGTGCCTACACGGCTTTGAGAAGTTTCTACATCAACATCAAAGACAAGAGTCAAATCCGGTTTCAATCCGCTTGTTGCAAGCTCATTTAAAGATTTAATTTGTTCTATATCCAACCCGCGTCCATAACCCTGATAAGCAACCGTGGAATCTGTATGTCTATCGCAAAGAACAATCACACCTTCTTCAAGAGCCGGTTTAATAATACAATCAACATGCTGCGCTCTATCTGCTAAAAACAAAAAAGATTCGCATTTTGACGAAACTTCTCCATCATAATTGAGCAAAATCTCACGGAGTTTTTCACCCAAACCTTTAGAACCCGGCTCTCTGGTAAGTAATGTTTTATAACCTTCACCCCTCAAATACTCATCAAGAAGTTTAATTTGAGTGGTTTTACCACAACCATCTGCACCTTCAAATGTTATAAATAAGCCTTTAGTCATAGAACGATTTTAGCACAAAAACAAAGCCTACATGCCAATTTTTTGATTAAGTTTAAAATAATCAATCAGCTTTATTATAGAAACTATCTCTTCATACATAATATAATATTGTTTTGCATCATCAATAGGCTTTACTAATGAACATATAGAAAACAGGTCTTTGTTTGTTGGCAACGCGATAATCAATTTATCATGATAAAATGCACAACTAATTTTATTTGCTTCAAAGGCTGTTTTCATATTATTTAACCTAACCATAAACGATGGTGTAATAAGATATCTTGCATCTACAGGATCGTTAGTAAAAACATCATATTTCTTTTCAAATTGAACATCTTCTAATGTCGTATGTTTTAAATTTTTTGAAGGAGAAACATGTAAAACAGAATCAGGTTTAATAACCGTATGACTATTAAAATTCTTATTCATATCAAGTTTGACAATAACACCGCTAAAAATAGTTTTTCTGCTCTTTTCCTTCTTTATTGTAAATTTTCCTTCTATAATTTCAAAATTTACATCTTTATATAGCCCCAAAAAGATATCATCGTATTTTGCAGAGTCATATACTGAAATGACACAAGAATCTTTAAATATATGACCAGATGTATAAGAGCCTACGGACCATTTCATATTACCAAAACATGCACATACAATCGGCATAATTTTTTTCTTAATTTTGTTTTCAAAATGTTTCTTAAAACAATACCAACTTATCCAAGCTAAAATTCCAAACATTAATACTATACTGAAACCATCATTAATTAATTTATAATCTTCTAAAAACAAAAGAATAAATATCATTATTCCAAGAACGCCAAATATTGCTGAAACAATTGAAGCAACTATTCTTGTTCTCTTTCTTTCTGCTTCATAAGGCTGGAGCATTGGAACAATCTTTGTTTCAAAAGAGTTATAAAATTCTTTTCGCATTTGTGAGTAAGTTTTTTCTTCAGACATTTTTACCTCAAAAAAATTATTTTAAGAAATCTGCTGCATTAACAGCTTTGCGTTCTTTTTCTTCTGCCTTGAAGAAATCTGTTGATTTTATGTTCAACATAGCAGCAAACATTGATGAAGGAAATATTTCCACTGCATTTTTAAGCTCCAATACTGCTGAGTTATAAAATCTTCTTGCAGCAGAGATATGTTCTTCTACTTCATTATATGTCTGCATTGCTGTAATCATTGTTTGATCAGCTTTCAACTGAGGATAATTCTCAACTGCAACCATAATTTGTCCCATTTTTTTAGCCAATTCGCCATCAAGAGCAATCTTTTTGTCAATATTATTAAAATTTGAAGATAAACCCATAACCTGAGTTCTTAATTTAGTAACTTCCTCTAAAAGACCTCTTTCGTGTTCCATATATTTTTGAGCGATAGTCAAAATATTTGGAAGTAAATCATATCTTTTTTTTAATTGCACATCTATACTTGCAAAAGCTTCCTGCACCTTGTTTTTCTTTTGAATAAGAGATGAATAAATATTGTATGCACCAAAAACTACAACCAAACCTATTATGGCATATACGATTGTTAAACTCATAAATCTTCCTTTCTATATAGTTACAATATACTTAGCTCATTAATAAATATTTCCATAAACCCAATATGAACGCAATACTTTTTTTACATAATTCTTAGTTTCAGGATAAGGAATTTGTTCAACAAACTCATCTGCATCGTTATAAATAAGTTTTGACATCCAGCCTGAAACAGAACCTATGCCGCCATTATACGCAGAGATTGCATACAAATCTTTGTTGCCTAAAACCTTCTTTAAACCTTCATAATAAGCACTTCCAGCTCTCACATTGCTTTCAGGATTATATATATCACCGGAGAACCCTCTGTTACTATTGATTTCATTATAAGTTGCCGGCATTAACTGCATTAACCCGGCCGCTCCGACAGAACTACCGGCAAAAGGATTAAAGTGACTTTCTTCCTTAATAATAGCTTCCATAATAATAGGATTATTACGACCTTTATATTTCTCTACTAAATCAAAGTAATGAAGCGGATAAATTAATCTCCACCTTAAATCATCAAAGGATGGCTTATTAGTAAGTTCATCCATTGCATTACGAGCTAAGATTGCAGAAATAGTGTGGTTTCCTTTTTGATAAGCAATCCAGCTTTGAATAAACTTATCTCTTTTGCAAAGTTCTTCCACTAAATCATAGTCTTTTAAAAGTGCTAATCTTATTACAAGATTATTGTCTAATGATTTTTTATATGGAAATACTACAGGTTTTGGAGTAATATCCAAAAATGGCAATGTACCGTCATCTTTATACAAATTGTAATTTGCTCTGTAAGCATAATATGTATCAGGATACTTATTAACAGTTTGTTTATAGTACCAGTTTGCCCTTTCATAATGTTTTAGCTTATGAGAAATCTTACCCATGTAATATACTACAGCCGGAGCCGATTTAACATTTGGGAATTTTTCTATATGTAATCTTCCCAATCTTTGTGCATCAAGATATTTTTTCTGCAAATATTTAGTTATAAAAATATTATACAGAGCATCTGCAGAAAATTGTCCATCAGGATATTTTTTATACATTGTGTTAAAACAAGCTTCTTTTAAATTATTCTCAACAACTTCATTACAATTCAAATATGAAATATAATCCGCTCCTGTTGAAGAATAATCTTTGGAGGCTAAAGCTGAAATACCTTCTTTTCTCGTAGGAAACAATGCTATATAGTTGTCTATTATTTCATAAACATCTTCATTCTTAGCCGCCGCTGCATGATCTTTCAAACCGTATTCAACATAATATTTAACTTTATCATTGTTTTTACGTTTATATTCATTTTTGGCAAAATCGGTCCAGCTTTCAGCCAAAGTTGTCTTGTTTAAAAATTCTGCTGCTTTTTCAAATTCTCCATTTGAATAATATGTTTTTGCAATTAAAAGATTATCATAATTTTTAAGAGGAAGATTCAATTTAAGTATTTCATCAACTGAACGCAGAGCAAATCTTCCATCAGGGGCTTTTTCTATATAAGTTTTAAAGTTAACCAAAGCAGCTTGCTTTGCTTTATCTGACTGTTTAGGATTTTCAGGCAAATTATTTACTGCAATTATTCCCAAATAGTATTCTGAAGCAATTGCATAATCACTTGTTGGATATTTTCTAATTATATTTTTAAAATGTTTTTTTGCCCTTTTATCCTTTAATTCAAGCATTAAGTTAGCCATGTTGTATTCACTTATGGGAACAATACTTGATTTTGCTCTCATATGTGTAATTTTATTGTATTTTTTAACAGCAAGCTCTTTTCTATCCATATTGGTCGCACATCTTGCCTGTCTAAAAAGAGCAGATGCTTTAAGATTAGAACCGGATGGAACCTTTGCAAATTCAAGATATGCCTTTTCAAAATCAGCATTTTTATAACTTTCAAGGGCTTCTGAATATACGCTTATTCCTCTATCTTCAGATGAAACATGATTGTATATAAAATAACATGTTGTAAAAATTGCTAAGGCTATTACAAAATATAAATCATATTTTTTTCTACGTCTTCTCATTTAAACTTATTCCATACTTTTAAACTACCCTTGAGGGTAAATTACATCCCCAACTATTATTTTAATATACAATTATGCAAAAAGAAAATCCTGTAATAAAAAATTACATATATTCGTCAAAAAAGCGGGTATTAGAAGACTACCCGCTTGCAAAAAAAACTAATTTTGATATTTCGTTATATCGTGTACCCTTAGGGCAAAATAAGGATTTTTCTTATCTTTTTCTTTTAAGAAGATAACAAATGTATCATTTAGATAGAACAATCTTTGTTCCATATCAGGCATTAACGACATTTTCATAATAGTCATAGCTGCTTCACTTTTAAGTTTTACACCCTTATTATCCATATCAAACTTAATAGTTTCAATAGCCTGATCAATAATAATATTTGTTCCCATTACACGTTTGCCTGAAAGGTCATCAAAAGTTTTTTCTTCAAAAAGTTTAATATTTGGAACTTTTAACTCATCATCATTTCCAAATTCTTTTGAACCTGTAAATGCTGTTTGTTTTTTCAACATATCTGCATACAAATAATTAAACTCTTTATTTGCAGAATTTTTATATAAAAATACTTCATCATCAGATTTTGTAGTTAATACTACAGCAAAATCGTTTGGATCGTTATAGAAAAGAACTTTTACAGAACTTCCAAACTCATCTTTTGAGCCTTTTGTAACACCAAAATATTCCGCAGACTGATCTTCTCCAAATGCAGATTTGCCAAATTTATTAAATTCATTTTTGAATTCAAAATCTTTTTTAAGCATTGCATAAATTAAGAACTTATCATTACGTGGTGTTAAATCAAGTTTATCTAAAATATCACTTGTTTCTTTGAACTTTTTGCGAATAGCTCTTGTTATTTGTTTTTTGGTATTTTTTGTAACTTTGGTTGTTATTTTGTAATAACTTTTATCAGAAAGGTCGTCAACAGTAAAAGCTTGTTTATTTAATTCTTGTACATATACCGGAGTTCCTTCTCTAAATCTTACCGGATTGTGTACAAACTTATCCATAAAATCGTTCCATACAAGTTGGAACGTACCAACCCAAACTCTGTCTTGAGCATTGCTTCTTGATTGCATTGTTGGCAAAACTTCAATTCCCGCTGCAAAAACCTGAATATTAGCAGCAAATAATAATGTTAGCAAAAAACCTAATAATTTTTTCATTATTCTCTCCTAAACTACCTAAACTATGCAATTATTTTACCACAATAAAAAAAGAAATAAAATAATTTATATTTCTTTGCATATGTAGCGGGAGACAATATCGGCATCCCAAACATAATAAAAATCTCTGTTTTCAGATAAACATTCATCAATCTTTTCAAAAACCCGATTAATATTTGCTATTGATTTTTTCTCTTTTATAACATTTACAAGAATTTTTTTAATCTCATAACCACCAAGCTGTTTTGAAATATCCCAAACCATCCAACTATTAGTCATTTGAACTTTATTTATATATTTTTCAACATATTCCATTGTAAAAATTTCATCTAAATAATCATCAAAAACATGGTTTAAAATCTCATAGATATTTTTAACTATAATCTCTTTGTTAGGAACAAGAAAGTCTCTTAACACTTCTTTACCACACACAAACAGAACCAGCTCATTTTCCTGTAATTCTTCTTTATGAAGTACATGTACAGGAGGAAATATAAATCCCGTAGCTGATTTTATATTATCCCTCAATTCATTAATTTTCTCACAAACCGCCTCGGCACATTCAGCAATATCTCCGCCAATTTCAAGCTTTATAATATCTTCATCCAGTGTATTAAACGCTTCTTCAATTTTATCTTCAATTGAAGCTGCAAAACTACCTGTTTCTTTTTTTAAACCAAATAATTGTTTTAATTTGTCTAACATATTATTTTTTTAATAGTGTTTTTTCAATAGTCAATATGTTATAATAAAAATATGTTCAAACGTATATGTAAAATAACCTTTATATCTCATGGTGCAACCGTCTACAGCCAGGAAGGTATTGTAAACGACAAGTTAAATTACCCGAAAATCAATGAATTTGGGGAAGAAGAAACTCATAAAGTTTGTGAGTATCTTAAAAAGCGGGAAGTAGCTTATGACAAAATTTATTCAAGCCCTAACAGCTGCTGTACTCAAACTGCACAAATTATTGCGAAATTATTCAAGCAAAATTATACTACAATTGACCTGATTTCAAGAAATCATGGTGTTTGGCAAGGCAAATCATATTTGGAATTATTTAAAGAATACGGTTCAAAAGCTTTAATAGATACTCCTGAAAACGGAGAATCCTTAAAAGACTTTAATAAAAGAGTATCAAAAGTTATTGATAAGCTAATTAAAGAAAATAAAGGAAACCGAATAATTGTAGTAACCACTCCGGAAGTTATTCAGGCAGCATTAGCTAAAACTCTTGAATTAACTCCGGAAAATCAGCATAAATTATTAATAAAAACGGGCTCTTTGACCCAGATAAGCTATTTTGAAGGCTGGTCGAGCGTGATTTATTCTAATTTTAATTTTAGCTAGAATTATAAATCCATCTTCAAATTATCCGGCAAATATTTGTACAACAGTTCGTTAATTTTTATACTTTCATTCAAATTAAACTTAGTTTTTAACTCAGTCCAAATTCTGATTGACTCAGCTCTTGAATCACAGAATGGCGACTCAAGATATGAAAAAACATTTCGAAACTCAGAATGGTTATATTTCTGATTTTTCAGTATCGACACAGCATCAGGAAATTTTATTTTTAATTTTTTTGCCAATTTTTTAAAATTTTCATCTTTAATATTATTAAACAGCTTGTCTATTTTTTCAGAA
This sequence comes from uncultured Vampirovibrio sp., assembly GCA_910579975.1. GTDB lineage: Bacteria > Cyanobacteriota > Vampirovibrionia > Gastranaerophilales > Gastranaerophilaceae > CAG-196. The sequence goes on along the minus strand of CAJTWU010000001.1, from coordinate 180,260 downwards.
TATTCAAACTCCGTGTCCATAAGTAAACCGAGAGCTTTTGGATTTTCCAAAGTCATAGTTTGTTCTAATAATAAAAATGTATAATATCCTGCTTTTTTAAGATAAAGATCCGGAGTGGAACTAATGATAGAAATCAGCTTATCGTAATCAGCCTCATTTTCTTCACTCTCTTTTAGTTTAAAGAATGCGGACAAAAGAGTTGTAGTGGATTTATTATTAATGCGATTTGTTAATGCTTCTTTTGTTGTATAGTTACCTTTTATTTCATCACTTTCTAAAAGCTCCAAAATTTCTTTTGCACCTAATGTTCCTATATTTTTATTTGAAATGATTTCGATAAATCTTTCTTTGTCCTTGGCTTCTATTTCATTAACAAGTCCACGTATATAGTTTTCAATTCTTTTTGAGTAAAGAATTAAATGTTCTTGTGTTTCAATATTATCTCTGCCTTTTTTAACTCCTTTGAGGATATATTCATAAACGGGTTCTTCTACTGTTTTAGGTGGTAAAAAAGGAAGAAAACGTGGAACTTTCTTTTTGCGCACTCCATTCTGAGCTCCTCGCTCAACAACTACACTGTATTCGTTTGTACATCTTTGGATACTATAATTTTTCAATAAATCACGGCTTGAAATAGTACCATCGACCAAATATAATTTATCAGGCGCGGTAAAGTTATTATAATTTGCCTCCAAATTTAGGTTTAAGAAATAATTTTGAAATTCAATTCTTTGATAATGATTTCTATAATATTCCGGCAAGTATTTATATAAGCGTTGATACGCTATTTTCTCATCCTTTTTATCAAAAAAATAACTTCCCGAAATATCAAGCCACAATGAAACTGCAGTATTTTTAGGTGATTCACAGAAAGGAGAGTCGAGAAAAACAAACGCTTCTTCTGAAAGACGTTGTTTATATATCTGCGCCCAATCAGGAAATTTAATTTTCAAACCAAGAGCTTTTTTCTTAAAATCTTCATTTCTTATATTATGGAAAAGTTTATCCAACCCCCTTGCGTATTCAAATTCAGTATCCATAACTAAATCAAGCCCTTGGAAATTTTCAAAATTCAAAATGTTTTCTAATATTGAAATATCCAAAACCCCTTTTTGATTATAATTAATATTCGGATTAGATTTCAGTATTGAAATAACTTTATCATAATCTTCCTTGTTATCATCAGCCGGATTTATTTCAAAAAATTTTGTAAGAAGCGTAGCGTTTCCATTTTGTTCAATACCACAATTAAAAGCTTCATCAATCTTAAAACTATCTTGTATCTCTTTTGCATTAAGAATATTAAGAATGTCTCCCGCTTTGAAAAAACCATCTTTTGGATAATTATTTGCAACAACCAACATCATAATTTCTTTAAGCTGTGTTTCAATACAATTCATAAGATTGATGCCGGCATTACCGTTGCAAAATCGGTATTCAGGTGTCACAATATCCTTTTTCTTACACTTTTTAACTCCCTTCAAAATATAATCACCAAATCCGATATATTTTGCATAAACGTCGTATTTTTCAGCACATTGTTTTACTACAGTATTCCGCAAAAGTTCTTGTTCCATACGTCTACGAAATTTCCCTTTGGGAACATGAAGTTGTTCAAAGTTAGTATTATTTTGTGATAGCGGCGTGATTTTCATTTATAAATTTTCCTCAAGAACCTTTCTTTACTTTTAAATCTGCTAAAGCCCAATTTTTGCTAACTTCTCTCCACAAAATTAACAAATCGTAATAATACATTAACAATTTGTATAATGAAAACATAAATAACTCTTTTATAATAATAAAAAAGGAGTTATATTATGATTCTTTTACTCAAATGGCTTGCATTAGCACTTGCAATTATGTTCACAGGATGGATAATCCCGGGGATTACAATTTCAAATTTTACAACTGCACTTGTTGCAGCAGTTGTAATAGCTTTGATAAACCTTGGAATTAAACCGGTCCTTGTCTTCCTTACTCTTCCTATCAACATTTTGACTCTGGGAATTTTTATTCTTGTCATAAATGCATTATTATTTATGTTCATGGCATACCTGGTTCCCGGTGTTGAAGTAAACGGGTTCTGGAGTGCCTTTCTGGGTGCTTTGGTTCTATCAATTTTATCGGTCGGGATTTCCTGGCTCTAATAAAAAGGCTTGTGGTTTTTCACAAGCCTTTTTTACTTGCAAAATAAGTATTAATTAACTACAATATAGTCAAGGGATTTAACGGAGTTTTTATGAGCGAAAAGAAAAGAATACTTATTGTAGATGATGATACAGAAATCAGAGATTTGCTTGAATTTGACATAGCTTCCAGCGGATATTTTGTTGACACAGCTTCTGATGGAATGGAAGGATTAAACAAAGCCCTTAATAACAAATATGACCTGATTTTACTCGATGTTATGATGCCCAAAATGAACGGATTTGAAGTTTGTAAAAACATTCGTCAGGCAAAAAACAATGTCCCTATTCTTATGTTAACAGCCAAAGGTACAATTGGTGATAAAACCAGCGGATTTGACAGCGGAGCAGATGATTATCTCGTCAAACCTTTTGATATTCAGGAAGTCCTTTTAAGAATAAGAGTTCTTTTAAGACGAAACCAGCCTCAAGCCGAAACACTGGGCTCAACAGAAATTCTAGATGTCGGAGAAATTGAAATTTTACCTGATACATTAGAATGCATTATTTTAAATAAGCGTGTAAAGCTTACTCCGACAGAATTTGAAATTTTATACTGTTTAATGCAGCATTTTAACAAACCTGTTACTCTTGCAACTCTTCTTGAAGAAGTTTGGGGATATGACCGAGATGAAGATGTAAGAATGCTCAGGGTGCATGTAGGCGGTTTAAGAAACAAAATCGAACCGGATACCAAAAATCCAAAATACTTACATACAGTAACTAACGTAGGCTATAAATTAACCCCTTTTGGTGAGTAATATGGCAAAATTTTTTAGCAAAAGACGTTTAAAAATTGCAGAACAGATTATTATAGTAATCTTCTTTGCCGTAATTATCCCGATGACAATAAGCGGTTTAATTATAAACAATATTAACCAGCAGTCAAACCGTGCTCAATTACGTGATGCAGCGGTGATGATTGCAAATGTTGTATCTGAAGAAGTAGATGTATTTGAAAACTCCATTAACAACGAGTTAAATCAAATTAGCAAGACTCTGGAATACTATAATTCTCCTGAAAAAACAGATGAATACTTAAAAACCATATCCGAAAATCTTGCTTTTTATAATGAATTACGTGTGATTTCTGAACAGGAATTCAAAAAATACTACAATTATAAATCTAATGATGAAACAGCAGTTTTCAGTAAAGAACTTGCAAACGGTAAATATCTTGTTGCCGTTCTTGATATGAAAAACTTAAAAGTTGATATTTTTAAGACTTTAAGCCAGGACAAACGCCAAATATATGTTATCTCAAATGACGACGGACATTTAATTTCTTCCATAAATTATGAAAAAGAGGTTTTTGAAAGCAGCATTGCTCAGCTTCCAAAAGAGTTAAAACAAGATAGCACCGTTATTTTCGGTGATATAAAAAATCAGCCTCTTGCCTATCATAAAAAAACAAATCCTGATATTACAATTATTGTTAACACAACAGAAGATGTTACAAAGAATGCTATAGACTACAACCGCGATAAAATCTTACTTTCAATCATCTTAACAGTCTTAACCGTATTCTTTGTTGTCGGACTTTATACATCTTACCTGTATATCAATATTAGACAACTTTTCAAGGCAATTATTGCGATATCAAAAGGTAACTACGAAAGAAGAATAAGACTGTTAACTAATATTTTCACGCCTTTTGAGATTGTTTTCCTTGGAAACGAGTTTAACAGAATGGTTAGCCAAATTCACAAATCATATATACAGCTTAAAAAGAAGAATAAAGAGCTAAAACAATTAAACGAATTTCGTTCAAATATGATTGATACAGTAAGCCATGAATTTAGAACACCTTTAACAAGCATTCAGGGATATACTTCAAGATTATTAAGACAAGATATCGAAATTGATGAAGATACAAAACAAAAGTCTTTAAAAATTATCAAAAAACAAGCTGAACGATTAAAGAGAATGATTGAAGATTTACTTGTTATACCGGATATTGAAGGTGCAAGACTTAATTTCGACGTAAAACCTGTTTCAATAAGTTCTATCATTGAAAATTCTGTAACTCTTGTTAAAAACGATGCAAAAAAGGAAATCATTAATAATATTTCAGACTGTGAAGCATTAATTTTTGCAGACAACGACCGTATTGAACAAGTTTTTGTTAACCTGATTGAAAACGCAATCAAGTATTCAAAAGATGACTCTGAAATAACTTTAGACTATGAACTTAGAGAAAATAAACTGGTAGTTAGTGTAAAAAACGATTACGATATAATCCCGAGAGAAAAACTCAAAACTCTATTTGACAAATTTACAAGAATAGATGACAGTACAACAAGAACTACTCGAGGCACCGGGTTAGGGCTTTATATCGTTAAAGGTTTAGTTGAAGCTATGAACGGAGAAATCAGAATTTATTCAAACGAAGAATGCGGATTTTGCGTAAAGGTTTATTTGCCTCTAGCTATTGAAGAAAAGGTTTATATATAAGGAACAATAAATGCAGCGATTACCTGAATATTTAAAACGTCCGATTATTGACACAGAAAAAACAAAAACAGTTAGAAGGATTTTAAAAACTAAATGTTTAAATACTGTTTGTGAAGGTGCTAGATGCCCTAATAAAAGTGAGTGCTACTCACATAATACTGCAACATTTTTAATTATGGGCAATGTTTGTACCAGAAATTGCCGTTATTGCAACATCTCTTCTGCAAGACCTGAACCTTTGGATTTGGAAGAACCTGCACATGTTGCTGAAGCTGTAAAAGAATTAGGTTTAAAATATGCTGTTATAACCTCTGTTACACGTGATGATTTGCCGGATGGCGGAGCTGAACACTTCAAAAACTGTATTGATGAAATCAGAAAAGTTTGTAATGCAAAAATTGAAATCCTTACACCTGATTTCAGAGGTAAACAGCAAGCTTTAGATACAATTATCCAATCAAGTCCTGAAGTTTTTAATCATAATATTGAAACAGTTAAATCGCTCTTTAAAACAGCTCGTCCACAAGGTAATTATCAAATATCAATAGATGTTTTAAAATATATTAAGGAAAATTCAAATATAATCACAAAATCCGGTTTAATGGTCGGGCTTGGAGAAACTTTTGAAGAGATTGAAGAAACTCTTTTTGACCTTAAAAATGTCGGAGTGGATATTGTAACAATAGGTCAATACATACAGCCGTCAAAAAAACATCTTGAAGCTGCTAAATTTTATACATTAGAAGAATTTGAAAAACTAAAAAAACTTACTGAAAAAGCAGGGATAAAAAATCATCAGATTGGTCCATTGGTAAGAAGTTCTTATCATGCAGCAAACTGTTATACTATGTCCAGTTAGGATGATAATATATTGTTATAACCTTGTTCTCCCTAACCTTAACATGCCCTCCTTTGATAAAATTAGTCAAAGAGCCGGTTGGAGGAAGTGGTGTTAAAGCCCATTTTAGAGGAAATACCCATAAACTTCTATCTTGTCCGAAAACTTCTTTAGTCTCATCCAATTGAGCAGATAAAATCCCGTGTATTTTAAAATTATCAAAAATAATACTTGCCGGTATACCATTCATACCGGAAGATATTACAACTTTAACTCGTGCTGAAACTATATCACCGCGCTTAATTATGGTTCTATTATTATATTGAACAGTATTAACAGCTCTAAAATTAATTATTTGTCCTTCATAAACATCTTTTTCTGATAAAATTTCTTTATCAATAGAAATTTTTATCGGTATTTTAGCTGTACTTTCAAAATTATATGCATAACTCACTGAGCAAGCAAAAAACAACAGAATAAACAGGAAAATTCTATTCATATTTCAATTCCTGTTTAAAGTTTTTATTCATAACTTTTTCTTCCAACATTCTTCTGTTGTTTTGAGAAGTTAATAGAAAATTTTGATAATACTCATTCTCCAAATACGTATTATTTACAATAAATGACGGATAATTAAAATATATCCTTTCATAGATATGAGCTAAACGTTTTGATGTTAGATTTTTATTAGAAATTTTATCTTGTCGTGTTTGCGGGCAAGTTTTATTAATGAATACAATTAATCCGAGAGGATTATACCCGGCTTTCACCATATAATCAACTGCAAGCTTATCAAAAACAAGTTCATATTTTTTAGGAGCAGCTTTAATTTTCACCGAACTTAACCATCCGTTTCCTATCCCGTCATAAGAGCGAACTGCAGAAGCGATTTCTCTTGAAAGATACCCGGCTAACTCATCGTCACTTTGAATATTCTTATATTTATTGCCGTAAACAATCACCTGTCTTTTAGTTAAAGTATTAGTGCTATTGAGTAAATTTTCTTTTTGATTTTCATCATATACAAAAATTACTCTCGATTCTATTTTATTAGAATTGAGAATATTTGTTCCAACTCTATCAATACGTGTTTGAATTTCATTTTCTATTGCAAAAACAGGAAGCATTAAAAATGCAAAAATTAATATTAAAATCTTTTTCATACAGATATTATAGCATCGTTTTTAATCTTGTCTATAATTTGAGGATAAGCATTTGCTATTCTATCAAAAGCTTCATGTGGAGGAATTCCAGAACCTGAAGAATTATTAATTTTACATAAAGCACTTGTGCGAGTACCTTCAACACATAACATTTCCTCATCATATCCGCCGACAACCTGTATTTTTGTATTATTTAATACCGCCATTGCCCATAAATAAATATCATCGTGTGTTGGCAGAAGTGATGTAAATTTATCAATATTAAATATATCCGGGTGTAAGCTATTAGGAGGAAATAAACAACCTGAACCACCCATAAGCTGATTAGCAAAAAGCGGCGCTTTACAATTTTTTAAATGCGCCATATCTCTTTTAAAAGCATCTTGAATTTTGCCTTTTCTAACTTCAACTTTTACAGCTCTTCTAACATAAATATTTTCAGGATTTTTCAAATATGCATTATATAAACTTTCCAACCAATCTTCTGCATAATATAAATCATCATCAGCAGTAACAATAATATCATTTGGACATTCACGTAATGTAGGAATTATTTTCTTATATGAGTATAAATTTTCACACCATTTTATTTCTAATCCTAACTCCTTAAGACTCAATAAATTATCTGGCAAATCTGCTTCTTTATTTTTAAACTCTTCTTCTGCTAACCATAAAATAACTCTATCGGGCTTTAACCTTTGCCTTAAAATTGTATTTATTGCAACTGAAACATAATTAATTCTTGCCGGATGACTGGTTAGAGATACAATAAGCTGGGGAGATCTTTTATTTAAATTAACACCATAAGACATTGCAGGTATATAATTAAAATTTGATTTATGCCAAAATGCAAAACGTAAAAATAAGAATTTGAATATATAATGATTATCAAAATCTTTAAATTTCAAAATTGGAATAAAACTAAATAAATAGCAAGTATTAATAAAATTTCGTTCTTTAATTTTTAAAATAGGAAACTTTGAAATGTAGAAGGTTCTTTTAGTAATATTTTTATATTTTTCAGACAGAAACAAATTATTTGAATTAAAAAATTTTACAATATAGCTTTTTGCAGAATATTGGTCTCTTTGTTTCTTTTCAGATGGTAATAATTTAACTATAGAATTATAATTTATACGATAATAATATAGCGTATCAGGCACAGTAACCAATCTATCAGAAGCTTTCAAAACTTCAGGAAGCCAAAGAATATCCTCAAAGAAGACTCCTTCACAAAAATTTTTATCTTTCAGTATTTCTTTTTTAAACAACTTTCCCCACACATAACAGAATTTGGGAAGATTACAAATTTTTACCTTTTCTTCCAGTGTTTGTATTACTTGAACATTCTTATAGTTCAATTTTGTTTTATTTTTATGCTTACCTTTTCTAATGACCGACGAAACAGCAATATCACAATTATTTTGAGTTATTTCGCGATAAAGATTTTCCAAATAATTTGGGCTAATCCAGTCATCAGCATCTACAAAAGCAACGTATTCACCTGTAGCAGCCTCTAAACCTTTATTTCTTGCAGCTGAAGGGCCGGCATTTTTTTGAAAAAGGACTTTTATTCTTTTATCTTTTGTGCTATATTTTAATATATTTTCCAATGTATTATCAGTGGAGCCATCATTAATAACAATTATTTCAATATCTTGTAGTGTTTGATTAACCAAAGAATCTAAACAGTCCTCAATATAGTTTTCAACATTATAAGCAGGCACTATTATTGAAACCTTCATTTGTAATACACCCTCCATAATTTACATTTTAGACTAAAAAGCATGAATTATGTGTTCTTAATTAAGAACACATGAAATAGTAAATAATCCGACAATTATATTATTATGTATAGAAGCAAATATGAACTACAAAAAAATCTAGGGAACGTAATTAAAAACTTAAGGCAAGAAAAATCAATTAACCAGTTGTCTAATGAAATTGAGTTGAGCAAATCAATATGGTCTGAATTAGAAAAAGGAAAAAAAGATATTAGAATATCAACTTTATGGAGAATTGCCGAAGCTTTTGAAATTAAACCCTCTTCCCTATTAGCTCTTGTTGAGTCACGTTTAGGAAAAGATTTTTCTTTTATAGAAGATACTTCTACATTCATAAACAATGAGAAATTACCCCTTGCATAGAAAAATTCAAGTGCTATTATCAATAAGGATTTAAAAACGGCAGCTTAACCCCTAACTTAAGTTGTCTTGAAATATAAATAGGAGAAGGAAAAATGGAAGAAAAATTTATTTCTACTCAGGACTGCCTTACACCTAGTACTGCTGCACATGAACTGTGTGACAAGGTAATGACAGGAAAAGCAGAATACAGTAAAACAAAATTAATCTCGTTAGCTATTGCAGCCGGTGCTTTTATAGCATTTGGTGCTCAGGTTTCTTTAACAGTAATGACCGGTGACTCAAATATGGGCTGGGGTTTTACCAAATTAATCGGAGCTATGACATTTGCAACTGGCTTAATGCTTGTTACTTTAACAGGTGCTGAACTTTTTACAGGAAATGTTATGATGACTTTCTCTGTACTGGAAAAGAAAATTAGTTTCTGGAAGCTTTTAAGAAACTGGTCTTTTGTTTATACATTTAACTTTATCGGTTCAATTCTTGTCGCCGGACTTGTTTATGGTGCAGGAATGGGACATAACGGCGGTGATGCAGTTGGTGTAACAGCTATGCAGACAGCTTTTTCAAAAGTTAACTTAACATTTGGCGAAGCTTTCTTTAGGGGCATTCTTTGTAATTGGTTAGTTTGTTTAGCTATATTTATGGCTTCAACATCAAAACGTGTAATTGGTAAGATTTTTGCAATATTCTTCCCAATTATGACTTTCGTTGCTTCTGGTTACGAACACTCTGTTGCAAATATGTTTTTTATACCAAACGGTATTTTAATGAAACATGTACCATCAATTGTAACTGCTTCAGGATTAACTCCTGATCAATTAGGTACATTAACTTGGAAAGCATTCTTTATAAATAACCTAATTCCTGTAACTTTAGGTAATATGGTAGGTGCATTTGTATTTGTTGTTCTATTATTCTGGACAGCATATTTAAGAGAAGAACACCGCCAACACTAGTAATTTTCAAGGAAAGACCTTATTGGTCTTTCCTTTTTTAGTGGGATAAAATAGAGATATGAAAAAGATTTTACCAATATTAATAGCATTTTTAATGACACTATCAAGCGCTATAGCAAAAGAAGATATTCAAGTTGTAGGGCTCGAAGAAGTAGTTTTAGAAAATAATATTGATATTGATGCAAGCAGCCCGTCCGAAAGTTGCAATTTACCAAAAGAAGAAAAAACTCTTAGAGAAAAACTCAGCGATGTCTATCATCTTGAAGTTGAACAAATTGATAAACCTAATTTTTTATTAAAAGATGTCTTAACCAAACACTTTGATGAAAATTCTATTTGGGATAGGACTCAACTTTGGGGCGGTTATAATGGAGATTTAGGATTATATTTTAATGAAGATGGTCCGACAACAAATCATTATGAATTTAATACAATTAATGTAGGCTATGATGGTTTTTTAAAAGATAACAAAGCCGATTTTAGAATAATGTTAAACTATGCACCTTATTCATCGCGAAATGTTGTTCAAAATCTTTTTGCAGATATGTATGTTGCAACAAATGCAATCCCGCACCATAGAGTTTTGATTGGTAATTCCCGCCCTCCTGTTGGTATGGAAGGTGGAGCCGGTCCATTTGTACTACCTTTTATCGCTCGTTCACAGATTTCCAGAAATTTTGGTACTGTACGTAAGCTTGGAGGACGAGTTTCCGGTGATTATAGTCTTGTAGACTACGATTTTGGTTTATATAGCTCAGACACTTATTTTAATGAATTTTTCCCGGGAGCTGAATTTATTGGATGGGTCAATTTTAAACCGCTTGGAAAAACCGACGGTAAATACGGTAAGCTCAAAATTGGAGGAGGTTTACAAGGCGGACATCGCGACACCAATTATTGCGTAACCGGTGCTTATGTAGGATGGGAATATAAAAAACTCTTACTAAACTTTGAATGGGCAAACGCTAATGGTTACAATGGTCCAAGCGGAGTTCAAACAGACAAACATGCAAGTGGTTTTTATACAACTTTGGCATACAGAATTACTCCCAAAATTCAAGCATTATTAAGATACGACGAGTTTGACCCTAACCATAATATTAGTAATAACAATATACGTGAATACACAGCCGGCATTAATTATTTTATTAAAGGACAAGGTCTTAAATTAATCTTGAATTACGTATTCTGTCAAAATGAAGCCTCAAAAGATTCTCATAGAATATTGATGGGAACTCAAATATTATTATAAGATTTCTTTTACGGCTTTGTGTAAATAATCAGGGATATCAGAAGCCAAAACACAATATTCTGTTAACTCCTCTGATGCAATTTCACCGGCTCGTGAATGTAAATAAACACCCAGCTTTGCCGCTTCAAATAAATTCATCTTCTGAGCTAAAAGTCCGGCAATAATACCGGCTAAAACATCACCGGCACCCGCTTTAGCAAGCGCAGAATTTCCATGTTGATTAACAAAAATCATATCTTTGGAGCAAATTATTGTTCTATGCGTTTTTAAAACAGTAACACAATTATATTTATCAGTTAACCTCTTTGCACTTTCTTCCAGATTATTTAAAACTTCATCTAATGTACATCCCAATAACCTTGCAGCCTCTAGTGGATGAGGTGTAATAATAATATTTGGAGGCAAAGTAATTTGTATTTTAGACAAAATATTCAGACCATCGGCATCAATTACCACTGGAATTGTTTTACTTGCAAGCTTTTTGATAGTTTTTTTAAATAATCCAACCTGGTTACCAAGACCACATCCGATTAAAACAGTAGAAAACATATCGAAATCAGGAAGTTTTCTGTAATAAACCGCCTCCGGCAAAAGTGACGATACCGAGCGAATAACATCAGGTGTTGAATACAAAGCTGAAAAACCGGCTCCAATTTTAAGTGAACTTACTGAAGCAAGATAAGCCGCTCCAATATAATCACGTGAACCACAAATATTTAGAACTTTACCAAAAGTCCCTTTATTTGAATTTTGTTCTCTGATTGGTAGTTTATAATCCAAGTTCTTTATTTACCCCTTGACGTATAGCTTCGTATGCTACTATTGATACAGAGTTTGATAAATTTAGACTTCTTTGTCCCTCTCTCATTGGAATAGTTAGAGCTGTTTCAGATGTAACATATTCAGCCGGTAAACCTCTTGATTCAGGACCAAAAACAACAAAGTCATTATCTTTAAACTCGATATCAGTATATTTTCTTTTTGTTTTTGTTGTTAGATAAAAAAATCTACCATCAGGGAACTCTTTAAACAATTCCTCCATTGAGTTAACTTTATGCAAATCAACACTATCCCAATAATCAAGTCCGGCACGTTTAGTGTATTTACTTGAAAGTGAAAAACCAAGCTTTCCAACTAGAAACAAACGAGAACCTGTACAAGCACAAAGTCTTGCAATATTGCCTGTATTTTGGGGAATTTCAGGTTCGTACAAAACGATATTAAGCATCTTTCTTATCCTGGAATAAATATTTTGCTTCTAAAATTACAGGTATACCACGAACTACACAGAATACAATTGCAAATACAGCAGCCCAGTAACCAATTTCCCAAATAATATCACGATTTGGACAAACAGGAATTTTAGCGGCAATAATAAGAACAAATGCAAGAACTTTTGCTACTGCATAGCTTATTCTCATAAATCTTGAACCGGTAATAAATTTACAAACAGGATTAACTTGCATTCCAAAAGGAGTCATACCATGCTCCATTGCTGCACTTCTGATTGTATCAGTAATAAATCCTCTTGTAATAGCAATAAGCGGGAATAAGATACTAATCCAACCCATAACTGCAAACAATATCCAGTAAGTATTTTCAACAATTCTATCACCCATAATATCAAGAAGCGCACCAAACTTTGATTCTTCATGAAGTTTTCTTGCAACATAACCGTCAACGCCGTCAAGAGCAAAAGCAATTATTGTAAGAGCAAGTGCCCAGACGTAACTAACCGCATTACCTTCTGTTGTGTAAATAAGATACACAGCAAAAAACATTACAAAAATTCTGAAAATAGATATAAAATTTGCCATTTTAACTCCTTTGTAACTTACTCCCTCTCCTTGAGGAGAGGGTTGGGGTGAGGTGTCCACCCGCTAGCGCGTTAAACCTTCATCCTAGATAACGCAAAATCCTTTTTATTTAATTGTTCTAACTGAGAACCCATCATAATTCTTTCAGCTTCTTCCAACACTCTAGTAACAGTAAACCCGTTTTCTCCATCAGAACGAGCTTTTTGACCAGAAGCACAACAGTTTACAAAGTGCTGACATTCAAGTTTAAGCGGTTCAATTTCCAGATAATCAAGAGGGTAGTCTTGAGTATTTGCAGGAATAAAATTGTCATACACTTTTAACTTATTTGTTGGAAGTGTATCATCAAATATAGCAGTTGCTTTTGTACCGCGGATTAACAAAGTAACATGTTTTTGTGGTGTAATCCAGCTATCAGAAATATGAGCAACCATACCTCCTTCAAACTCAATACCGATATGAGTAATATCCATAATCGCATTTTGTTCTGAAGAACAACCGATTGCTGAAATAACTTTTACAGGATTTTTACCTGTAGCATAAGCTATCATTGATACATCATGCGGAGCCAAATCCCACATAACACTTCTGTCATTTTTATGATAATTAACATTTAATCTATCAGATTGAGCATAAACAAGTTCACCTAACACGCCTTCTTCAATAAGCATTTTTAAACGGTTAACAGCCGGATGATAAAGAAGCAAATGTCCAACCATCAAGACAAGCCCTTTTTCATCAGCTAATTCTGTAAGAACTTTAGCTTCTTCTGCTACTGTTGAAATCGGCTTTTCAACATAAACATTTTTTCCCGCCTCAAGCATAGCTTTAACCATCTTAAAGTGAGTGTGAGACGGCGTTACAACAGCAACACCAGTAATTGTTTCATCGTTAATAATATCGTTAAAATCTTTTGTCACCTTAACACCGGGAAACTGTTCCTGAACGGTTTTAAGAGACTCGTCATCCAAATCGCATACTATATCTAAAACATTTAAGTTATAAAAGTTTCGGACAATATTTCTACCCCACATTCCAAAACCAATAACAGCAATTTTTTGTTCTTTCATACTAACTCTTTCCTTTTAATAACAATTATAGTACAAGGAAGTTTGTGCGTAAAGAGTTAAGGATTAAAAAATTATTCTCGGATTATATCTATCATTTTGCTAATACGTCTTAAACTATCATTATTACACAGCATAAGTTTATCTTGAATTTCTTCTAATAAACTACTGCCTGAGTTCGTATCAGGTAATAATAATTCAAAAGGAGTAATATTAAATGCCATACAAATTTTATCAATAGTTTCAGGATTAGGCGCATATCGATTTTTCTCAAGATTACGATACCCTTCTACAGACATATTAGCTTTTTCAGCAAAACTCTCCTGAGTAAGGTCTAATTTTTTTCTCAATTTTTTCAAGTTACCATTTATAAGCTTCTGATAATTAGTCATAATATAAGCTTATGATGTTTTAATAAAAAGCATAAGTAATCTTGTAGCCCAAATATGGCTATTCAATATAGCAGAATTAATCTAAATCATTTCAACAACTCTGATAATCTTCCTAACTGTTCAATAGAAAGTTTTTCCCCGCGGATATTTTCATCTAATCCCAATTCTTGAATAGCTTTAACAGCTTTTTCTCTATCAAATGATGCTCCCAGAAGACAATTTTTAAGGGTTTTACGTCTTTGAGAAAATGCTGCTTTTATTGTTTTTCTAAAGTGGGAATAATCACTCAATTGAAGCAAAGGTTCTTTTCTGACTTTTAAAGATACCAACGCAGAATTAACTTTAGGAGCAGGATAGAAAGAACGTCTTCCAACAAGTCTAATAATTGAACAATCCGCCCAGAACTGAGAAAGTATAGTTAATAATCCGTATTGTTTTGACGGACTGTTTTCTGTTGCAACTATTCTCCTTGCAACTTCTTCCTGAACCATAAGAACAATATCTTTAATCTTAGCCCTATTTTTATTAGCTAAATCGTCAATTTCACCCAAAAGATGAGCAATAATAGGCGAAGTTATATAATAAGGAATGTTAGCAACAACCTTAATTTCTTCCTCACACAATTCAGAAATATCTGTTTTTAAAATATCCTGATGAACAATCTGAAGATTATCACATTCAAGTTTTTCCAACTCTTTAATGGCTTCTTCATCAAGTTCGACAGCTATAACTTTTTTAGCATGCTTAACCAGTTGTTCAGTCACAAAACCAACACCCGGTCCGATTTCAAGTACAACATCATCTTTTGTAATTTTAGCAAAATCAATGATATCGGCAATTACATCACCATTAATCAAAAAATTTTGACCCAATCTTTTTTTTGTTCTAAAGAACTTTGCTCTTTGTAAATAATCCAACATACTATTTATAATAATACAAACAGCTAAATGTTAAAAGTTTTCTTCTGATGTAAAACATGTTTAGACTATAATTAAGGAAGGAGATGTTATCGTGAACAATTGCGGAGTAAAAACAGAAGAGCGCTTAGAATACAGACAATTACTGGATGAGTTTCTTTTAGGCTGCAAAACAGAAGAAAAGATAGGGATGGAATATGAAAGAATTCCAGTATACAAAGCCGATAACAGCGTAGTTCCTTACGAAGGTGTTTATGGAATTTGCGAAGTTTTAAGAGAATTTGCAAAAAAAGATAATTGGGATTACATACTTGATGACAACAATATTATCGGATTAAAAAAGCTTCACGATACAATAACTCTTGAACCCGGATGTCAATTTGAACTAAGTATTGAGCCTCAAGATACAGTAAAAGAATTAAAAAAACGCATTGAAGAAATTGATACAAATTTACAGCCCATTTTGAAAGAATTTGAAATTAAGTTAATAAACGCTGGTGTATCACCAAAAACAACATACAAAAATATCAAACTTATTCCAAAACGCAGATATCATTTAATGGCAAACTACTTATGGGGAATACTTTCTGATGTTATGATGAGAGAAACCGCAGGTATTCAGGTAGGAATTGATTTCAAATCAGAAGAAGATGCAATGAGAAAGTTCAGGCTTGCAAACCTTATGATACCTTTTACAACCGCAATGTATGCGAACTCTAATATCAGAGGAAATGTCGATACAGGATACAAATCATTTAGAGCTCTTGCATGGCTTAATACAGATAACGAACGCTGTGGTTTTGCTTTGGATTTTAATAAAAATATGTGCTTTAAAGATTACGTTAATCTTCTATTAGAAACACCTATGATTTTTATTAATCGTAATGAAAAGTGCCTAAGCATGAATGGAAGATTAACGTTCAAACAGTTTATGGAAAAAGGGTTTGAAGGATTTGAAGCCACTATTGAAGATTGGAAGCTGCATTCCAACTTATATTTCCCTGAAATAAGACTAAGAAACTTTATCGAAATCAGAAACCATGATTGCGTTGGAGGCGGCTTAGAATACTCCATCCCGGCACTTTATAGAGGTATTATGTATTCAAAACCGGCACTAGAAGAAGTCGAAGAACTTTTGGGTAAATATACCTCAAATGAAATAAAAGAACTTCGATATAATGTTGCACGTTCAGCTATCCATACAAAACTTAGAAAACATTCTATCTTAGCAATCTGCAAAGAACTTGCAGAAATTTCTTATTACACTCTAAAAACAGAAGGAAAAAGCGAAGAAGAATTTTTGCTTCCTCTTATGGAAATGCTTAAACGTGGGAAATGCCCTTGCGAGTTAGATACTTTTATTGTATAATTACCTCAATAGAGAAGAGAGGTTATTTTATATGCAGACTTTAAACAAGAACGAAGGTTTGATTACTCAAATCGTTGGTCCGGTTATTGACGTAGAATTCCAACAAGGTGAATTACCTGAAATTTATAATGCTTTAAATATCTATCACGAAGACGGTACAGTTGTTGTTGCAGAAGTGCAGCAAATGCTAGGTTCAAATAGAGTAAGAACAGTTGCTATGTCTTCAACTGATGGTTTAAAAAGAGGAATGAAAGTTATTAACACCGGAGAACCAATTAAAGTTCCTGTTGGAAAACCTATTTTAGGAAGAATATTAAATGTTATAGGCGAACCTGTTGATAAAATGGGTCCTGTTGAGACAAATGAATACCTCCCTATTCACAGAGAATCACCAAAACTTGTTGACCAGAATACAGAAGTAGAAATTCTTGAAACAGGTATTAAAGCTATAGACTTAATCCAGCCTTATCAAAAAGGTGGTAAAATCGGTTTGTTCGGCGGTGCCGGCGTTGGCAAAACAGTTTTGATTATGGAACTAATTCATAATATTGCCTCTGAACACTCCGGAGTATCAGTATTTGGCGGTGTTGGAGAAAGAACACGTGAAGGTAATGACCTTTGGAACGAAATGAAAGAATCAGGAGTAATCGATAAAGTAGCTCTGATTTACGGTCAAATGAATGAACCGCCCGGAGCTAGAATGAGAGTTGGTCTTTCAGCTCTTACTGCTGCTGAATATTTCCGTGATTTCTCTAAACAAGACGTATTATTATTTATTGATAATATTTTCAGATTTACACAAGCCGGTTCTGAAGTATCTGCACTGCTCGGGCGTATGCCTTCTGCAGTTGGTTATCAACCTACCCTTGCTACAGAGATGGGAGAGCTTCAAGAAAGAATTACTTCTACAAAAGATGGTTCTATTACATCTGTTCAGGCAATCTATGTACCGGCTGATGACTTGACCGATCCGGCTCCGGCTACTACATTCTCTCACCTGGATGCTTCAACAGTACTTTCAAGACAAATCGCTTCACTTGGTATTTATCCGGCGGTTGATCCTCTTGAGTCAAGTTCAAGAGTTCTTGATCCTAATATTATCGGTGAAGAGCACTATGAAGTTACAAGAAAAGTTCTTGAAATCCTTCAAAAATATAAAGAACTTCAAGATATCATTGCAATCTTAGGTATGGATGAATTATCTGATGAAGATAAAGAAACTGTTAACAGAGCAAGAAAAATCCAAAGATTCTTGTCTCAGCCGTTCTTTGTTGCAGAACAGTTCTCCGGTATTCCTGGTAAATACGTAAAACTTGAAGATACTATTAGAGGCTTTAAAGAAATCATCGAAGGGAAACATGATGATTTACCTGAACAAGCTTTCTATATGGTTGGTACAATTGAAGAAGCGATTGAAAAGGCGAAAACTCTATGCTCTTAAAGATTATTACTCATGAAAGAATAGTTTTTGAAGGCGAAGTGGACGAAATGGTTATTCAAACTACCAGCGGTCAACTCGGGATTTTGAAAGACCACATCCCGCTTACAACAACTCTTGATATTGGAGTTACGAAAACACGCACAGGTACAACGGAGCGTTATTTTGCAACTATGGGCGGAGTATTTCAGTTTAAAGACAATGCTGCAACAATACTAACAGATGTTTGCGAAGACGGTAAAGATATCGACGTTACAAGAGCAAATGCAGCTAAAAACAGAGCAGAAGCACGTCTTGCTGATAGTGCAGCTACAGCCGACAATAAGAGAGCTCAAGCAGCACTCGCTCGTTCATTAGCAAGATTAAAAGCAGCATTAAATAAATAATTACTTAAGTAAAGTAATTATTGCTGATATTTTCTTTTCTTCCATAATATGTCCGCCGGTTTTAAGGAGATGTATTCCTTGCAAATTATGAGTGCACTCTGCTAAATACTGGGCTGTCTTATAGCTGATAACTCTATCATTCATAGAATGAATGATATCAACAGGAACTGTTGATTTTTCTAACTGCTTTTTGGTATTAAATAAACTTCTTAAATAAGCCCGTAACAAACTAAAGTGCCTCAACAGTTTTAAAGCAAACGGTGATACATGTTTTACGGCTGCAGAGCGCACCATTTCATCACCAAAATTATCCAAAGGAGCAACAAAAATAAGTCTTCCAATATCAGGATTTTTCTTAACAAGCTGTGAGGCGGTAAAACCGCCAAAACTATGTCCAATAACACAAATATCCTGAGGATTTATTCCTTTATCTTTAACCAGATAATCATATGCTGCCTGAGTATCCTTTAAAAAAGTTTCATTACTTATAGTTTCAGGCGGATTTTTACCAAACGACCTGTATTCAGGAGCAAAAACCGAGTAATCAGTTTGTGTAATAATATTTCTATACAAAGGTTGAAGTGCTGAAATGTTTTGACCAAGACCATGGAGCATTAACACATATTTAGAAGCTCCATTTTCATTTGTAATATCATAAGCATAAGTATTTACGCCTTTTGCTCTAAGAGGTACTTCCTCCAAATAAGGCTGTAAGTCTTTAGCAATAGGAGATATCCTCCAACGCGAAGCAATAAGGCTTCGGTCAAAAAGTTTGTCCACCTGATATTTTATCGGATTCAGATATATCGGACATCTGTTTTTTCTGAACGTATAGCCCTGAAAATTTGGATTAGCATTATAATTATTTACGCAAGATACCCTCATAGGAAGTTCATTATAAATTAAACACCCGGATTTCGCAATGCAATTTTCGTGTTAGGATAATTATATGAGAATAGACACTTTTAAAATTGAAGAATGGATGAACAGATATTGTCCGTCAGCAAAGTATGATTTAACAACAACTTGCATTGAACCGTTGAGCATAAGAGATTTGCTCTCTATTTGCGAAGAAGAAAGTCCGTTTGAAGTATTAGATACAAAATTAACTTACGGTGATATTCATGGTTCTCAAAGATTAAAAAATGCTATTCAGAGTTTATACTCAACTACTCAAAATATAACAGTAACCCACGGTGCAATTGGCGCTAATCAGCTTGTTTTTGAGTCTTTACTCGAAAAAAGTGATGATGTATTATCGATTGTTCCAACTTATCAACAGCATTATTCAATTCCAAAAGCACTTGGTGCAAATGTAAAATTATTATTTTTAAATGAAGAAAACAAATGGCTTCCTAATCTTAAAGAACTGGAAAATAATCTTACAAGAAGAACAAAGTTAATTTGTTTAAACAATCCTAATAATCCTACAGGAGCCGTTATTCCCGACGAAATGCTTGAAAGAATAGTTGAAATTGCAAAATCTAATAATAGCTGGATACTATCAGACGAGGTTTACCGCGGACTAAATATGTATGGAAATCCTTATTCAAAATCAATAGCAGATATGTATGAAAAGGGGATTTCGGTTGGAAGCATGTCTAAAACCTACTCGCTTCCCGGACTTAGAGTCGGATGGGTTTGTGCAAGAAAAGATTTGATTAATGAAATCAACAAGCACAGAGAATATAACACAATAAGTGTAAGCATACTGGATGATTATTTTTCTGCTTTAGCCTTAGAAAACCGAGATAGTATCGCAAGAAGAAACTTTCGGATAATGAAAGAGGGGCTGGGAATATTATCAGATTGGCTGAATGAAGAAATTTATATAAAAGCAAATCTTCCAACAGGCGGTACAACGACATTATTAAGATATAAAAAAGAAATCCCGTCTCAAACTCTTTGCCGGGACCTGCAATATAAAACAGGTGTTGCGTTACTTCCAGGTGAAAATATGGAGATGGAAGGAACCGTAAGAGTTGGTTTCTGCTGTGGAGCCGAAACTTTGAAGACGGGATTAAAACTCTTTTCTAAATATTTGCGAACTATTTAGTATTCTTTATCAAATACCTCAAGGTAATTTCCTTTATATTTTTGAATTTCTGCATTAATTTGTGCTTTTACACAAACAATTTAAATTTATATAATATAATTAGCACATTGGAATTAAAATATCAGGGGCTAGCCTGTATCTTTTAGAAAACTTCAGCACAACAAATTACTTTAGCCATAGGCTGATAGTTTGATGAAAGGAGGGCTCTTTATGGAACATATCAATTTAACATTAATAATGCTTTTCTTGATTATATTCATAATAAAAAATGATACCCATCTAAAAAATAGATAGGCATCACTTTAGCCAATGCAGTTGACGGTAGTTGGAGCTACCGTCCCTGATATTTATATTATAACTTATTTTATCAAATTTGCAACTTTAGTTGTCCTTTGCATTCTCATTGTTCGCATTCAACGATTTTAAGCGTTTTGCCGGATCAGTAATATGCGTAATTCTTAAACCGAAGTTATCCTCAATAACAACAACTTCACCATATGCAATCAATTTACCATTAGCAAACAATTCAACAGGCTCACCTGCAGCTTTATTCAGGGTTACAATTGAACCTTTTGTAAGCTCAAGAACTTTTTTAATCGGTAATTCTGTACGACCAAGTTCAACTGTTAATTGAAGCTTAACATCTAAAAGAATATTAAGGTTCTGGTTTTGAGGACCTTGTACCTGATCCAAATCTTCAAAAGATGCAAATTGAACAGGCTGAACAGTAACTGTTGATTCTGTATTTTCAGACTTAACAGTTTGAGGTTCAAAATCCTCTGCTTCAACTTCATTATTATTTAATTCTTGAAAATCTTCATCATCTGGTATCATAATCAGTCCTCTTCACTTTAAACTTGTAGTCTCTCATCAGGTTAAATATATTTACCCCTTTACCCCCGCCTAGAAATAATTTCTTAATAATTCGTGCATTTCATCATACACATCTGTTATTTTAACACAAATATTGTCTTTTATTGTTCCCGGACGAGCAAAGAATTTCTTCTCGCCATTAACTTTTACAATTAAGTCATCCTGAACCTTATTATCGAGTTTAATAATATCACCCTCTGTTAATTGCAAAAAGTCATCAAGAGTAATATTACAAGAACCAAACTGAACCCTCAAATCTACATTAGAAGAATTCAATTTAGAAATCATTTTCAACCTTTCTTCATTAGAGGCAACAAGACCTTTTGTTTGGAAAATATGCTGAGTACTCAAATGCCCCAAAACAGTTTCCAAAACAGGGTAAGGGAAGCACAAACTAAATAACCCGAAGTGTTTTCCCGCAACCTGAACCTCAAAAGTCAAAAGTGCAACAATTTCACCCGCAGTTGCAACCTGAATAGATTGATAGTTATCATCAATACTAATAAACTTGCCCGTAACAGGAATAATAGTATTCCACGAGTCTTCTAAAGATTGAATAATTATATTAATAATCTTTTTAACAAGAGCCTTTTCAATATCTGTAAGTTCTTTAGAATTAAGGTCAACAGAACCAACACCGCCAAGCATACGGTTAACAATACAAGTTAAAACTTCAAAGCTTATACCTAAAAGAATTTGACCTGATAAAGGTTCAAACTCAAAAACCCCTACACTAATTGGAGAAGGCATTGAACGAACAAATTCTTCATAAGTTAACTGGTCAACAGAAACGATTTCAATTTCAACTCTCATACGAAGATAGCCGCTCAAGATAAGCGAAATAGCCTTAGAAAATTCTCTATGTATATCTCTCAAGGCTCTTAAGTTATCTTTTGAAAATTTGTCGGGACGTCTAAAGTTATAAAGCTTATAACTTTTGTGTTCCGCCTCATCAAATTCATCTATATCTGCTTGGTTTATTAAATCGTTTTTATCTGACATTTACTGTTCCTATTGAATAATGAATTGTCCGAAACTTACTCTTAATACTTCTCTTTCTCCGCCGAGAATTGAATTTATATCATTGGAGATTTGTTCTTTTGCCAATTCTTTACCGGCTGCAGAAGCTAATTCTGATGAAGTTTTACTCGATAAGTTAGTAATAACGGCATCTCTGATTGCCGGCTTAAATTGAGCCATTTCTTTTTGAATAGCTTCCATTGGATCAGCTGCAGCAGGTGCCTCACCATGACCGCCATGTCCGCCGCTCTTAGCCGGTTCTTCTTTTGCAAAATCAGTTTCTTTTTGGGAGACTTCAATTGCAACATTAACTTTCAAATATTTTTTCTGTGCCTCATCACAAAGGTTTAAAATGAAATCACCTAAATCAACAATAATGCCTCTTTCAATTTCATCGCCTTCATCACTTTCTTCAAGTTCCTCTTGTGAAATTTGAATATTGGCAATCTTTTTAGTCATCATATTATCCATAATGAGATAAAATACACCTGTAAAAACTAAAAACATTATAACCATTGATGCAAGGTTAGTTATTAAAATCTTATTAATAGCGCCTCCGTCTCTTAATTCAGAACGTTCATTTTCAGCCATACTATTCTCCATTTATGTCACATAATATCATTATATCAACTCTATTTATATAATTACCACCATTATTTGGTGTATTCTTTGGCGGTAAAAACTCCCCAAAACCAACAGAGTGAATTTTATTTCGAGCAAGCTTCCCCTTTGGTAATAAAATAACTGACTCGATATTATTTGCAATTAATGTTGAAATCTCCCATTTTTTATGCAATCTTGCACAGTTTTCAGGAATTTCATTTACATGCACTTCTATTATAACAGGATTATTCATTTTTGCCAAAAATTGTTCTACATATTTTACTTTTTTATAAGTATCTGCACTCAACCTTTTGCAATTATTTGCAATATCCACAATCTCAAACCGTAATAAAAGTCCGTGAGGGTCTTTTATCACAAGAATTGGAGAGTTTTTAAAATACTCTGAAGCATTAGAATATAAATCCAAGATACAACTGTCATTAAGAATGTAAAGATATTCTTCTGCAAAACATAATGGTACAGTTAATATTATTGATAAGAATATTTTGACAAAAAACTTCATTCTAATATGATTTACTATTATCAAAATAAAATAAATTGTATCCTTGACTTATATCAACTCATCCAAAACTTTTTGTGCTTTAGTATGAAATATATTTTTTCCATGAGTATCGGTGCCTCCTGTTTCAAAAAAACCATTTTGCGCCGCAACTTCTTTGCTTTCAGCAATTTGAGCTCTTAAATCAGGCGTATCAACAAATCCGATATACTGGTAATTTGATTCAATTCCGTCAATTCCTATCGTCTTTAAATATTCAATAAAATCCATTTGCACTCCATTGCCCTGACAATAACGAACCGGGTGTGCATAAGATAAAATTGCACCAAATTCCTTTATCTTATCTATTATATTAATTGGGTTAAGTTTTCTAAGCTTTGCCAAAAGCTCCTCACAAAACGGATTAATTCCCAAACCGACTGCCTCAAATGCCGGGAACCTAAATCCGCAATCTTCATCCAAAAACATAAATTCACAACCGGCAACAAATCTAAAATTTTTATATTTTTTAGGCTCATCAGCTATCATTGCAATTACTTCTTGTGATGCTTCAAAATTATTATGATCCGTTGCAGCTGAAATATAAATTCCTTTTATCTTATCAGCATACCTTACAGATTGTTCCAGATATTCTTGAGGAGTCATTGAACCATCAGATTTATTTATATGAACATGCAAATTAATTCTGAAATTACCTGATTTTACATTTTCAAACCTATCGCCTACATCATAAAAAGAAGCAGGAATGTTTCTCAAAATCTGTTTTAACTCATCGGGAGATAAAACCGAACTCAATGCTTCAGCCCCCGGCGTAAATTGATAACGCCGATGAATTCCCTTTATTAAAACTTCTTTATATCCCAATGTAATCATAAGTTAATTATAAATCAATTTTATATTTCTTGCTTCATTCTGTTTACAAATATATAATATTGTTATGGGGAAGTTTGATTTATTTAATAAATTTAACAGCGCTGTTATCGTTGTTAATGAAAAAAAAGAAGTCGTTTTTAGAAACAATGTTTTTAAACGCGTTTTTTCTGATTTTGAAAACCTTAAAAGATTTTCCCACAAGCTTAACTATCAAGTCTGCGCCCTAATCAGCAACAATGTCGATGTACACTCTCCAATTATGCAGGCAATTGACTCTCCGGAGGATTTTTCTGCTCATGTTTTATATCAAACTTCGGGTAATGATTACTCATACTACGATATGATTTCAACAAAAAAACATGGACATGTAATTATTGTTTTCACTGACGTTACAGCAAAAATAGGATTAGAAAAATCTATTTCAAGAAGTCAATCTTATCAAAAAAAGATTACTCTTCTTGAAAACGAAAACAAAAATTTATCTAAAGTTAAACAGCAAGCACAATCGCAAGCAATGAAACTTTTATTATTAAATAATATTTCTAATATTATTAGAAGCTCTGTTGATACATCTGTAATTTTATCCTCCGCATTAGATGAATTATCAAATCTTTTTGCCGGATTTAGAGCTTACTATGCAGTCTATTCCAAAGATATGCAAGCATACATTATCAATGAATCACTTCACAAAAAAGATATCGGACGCAAAATAACTTTTGACAAAGCTACAGAAAAATCAATATCTTATGCCAAAGTTTTTGTTTCATCCTGTATGAAAGAGTTTTCAGAAGCAAAACCATTTAATGAACTTGTGCAAAGAATAGTTCTTCCTATTTATCACCTTAATAACAGACTCGGAGTTATTGTTCTTTTAACAAAACAAAAGACAAAACTCGATGATGCTCTTGAAGTTCTTGACGGTGTTTCAACCCAATTGGGAAACGCAATTATTCAATCAGAACTATATAAAAAAGATGCAAGAATGGTTAAGGAATTGACCAAAACTTTAAAAGAACTTCAAGATACACAATTAAAACTTATTAATTCAGAAAAAATGGCCTCTCTTGGTCAACTTGTTGCAGGTGTAGCACATGAAATAAACACTCCTGTTGCTTCTATTAAATCAAATAACGAAATTGCAACAAAATTAATTTCAAAAATAGAAGATAAAGAAATCGGTGAGCTTTTAAACGAAATTAATACAATAGATAAAGAAGCAATTGAAAGAATTAACAGACTTGTGGTTTCTTTAAGAAAATTTGTTCGTTTGGATGAAGCAGAATTACAGAATGCCGACATTAATAAAGAAATCGATTTAACTTTGGATTTAATCCGTCATGAAACAAAAAACAGAATAAAAATTATAAAAAATTACGGAAAACTTCCTCCAATAAAATGTTATCCTAATATGCTTAACCAAGTTTTTATGAACATACTTGTAAATGCAGCACACGCAATAGAAAAAGAAGGAACAATTACTATTGACACAAGTTATGAAAACAACGAATTAAAAGTAAAAATTAAGGATACCGGATGCGGCATAAAGGAACCGGATAAAATTTTCTTTGCCGGGTACACAACAAAAGGAGTAGGTGTTGGAACAGGCTTAGGGCTTGCTATTTCACAAAAAATAATTGAAAAACATAAAGGAACAATCGAAGTAAAAACAAAACTTGGAAAAGGAAGCGAGTTTATTATTACTATCTATGGTTAGTAATAAATATTAAGAAACTTGAAGTCTTATTTTGCTTGATATAACTAAGTTTGAACAAAATCACAAATCAAATAATAATTAATTTTTGTAAAAATATCCGACAGAGCAGTAAAGAATATGAGAAAATATGATATACTAGCAGTACGAAATGATTAAGTGTACTTTTTACCCTTAAAGGGAGATTGTAACAAAAACTTAATAAAGGAATCAGAAAAAGCAATTTTTTATAAAAACAAAACTTTATAATCTTGTGTAGAAGTTAGATAATTTTATTTGCATATCGGAGGTAAAGTGTATGGCAATAACAGTTAACGGCAAAAAGAAACAAGTTAAAAAAACTTTCCAAGAACTTATCAATGATTTAATGTCATCAAGTTCAGAAAAAGTTAGATATAATGCAGCCCGCGTTTTAGGCGAAATGGGCGACTCTAAAGCCGTTGAACCGTTAATTGATGTTCTTAAGAACGATAAAAACGGTTCTGTTCGTTTATACGCTGCTCGTGCTTTGGGCGAATTGGGTGATTGCAAGGCTACAGAACACTTAATCGAATCATTACGCGAAGACAGAAACGTAGACGTTAGAGTTCGTGCAGCTCGTGCACTCGGTCGTTTAGGCGGCAAAATCGTTGTTGAACCGCTTGTTGAAGCATTAAACGACGAAAATTCTCAAGTTTGTATTACAGCAACTGATGCTCTTATCGAAATCGGTGATGTTGCTACAGATGCATTAATGAAATCATTAGACCACGAAAAAGTTAACGTACGTTGTGATGCAACTCGTGCTCTTGGTGAAATCGGCAACAAAAAATGCGTAGATAAAATCATTAATATGCTTTATGATGAATGGGTTAACGTAAGAATTTATGCAGTAACTTCATTAGGCAAATTAAGCGATACAAAAGCAGTTCCAGCTCTAATTGATGTTATGAAAAACCGTTCAGAAAACGATTTAGTTAGAGCGGGTGCAGCAGCAGCTTTAGGTGTACTTCGTGACCAACGCGCTCTTCTTCCTCTTCGTGAATTAATTATGGAAGCAGAAGAATTGGGTGAACTTGAAGATACAGCTTTAAAATCATTTAAAAAGATTATGGCTGCAAACTGGCAAGCTATTCCTGGAGCTAATCAGCAACAGAAAAAACCTGCTACAGTATAATAAATTTTAAACATAATAAAGGGTCGGTTGATTTCATCAACCGACCCTTTTATAATGGACATATGAATTATTACAAAAAATACTCGCCATATTTGTTTTTGCTTCCCGCTGCGGCAGTATTGATTGTTTTCTTTTTTATCCCGTTTTTTCAAACAATCGGTTTGAGTTTTTTTGATTATTCAAATAGTATTTATCATCCGACATTTAACGGAGTTGATAATTACGTAAAACTTTTTAAAGAACCAATTTTTTACAAGGTTATGTTTAATACTTTTATGTATCTTGTAATTGCAGTTCCTTTTTTAGTAACATTTCCTTTGTTCTTGGCAATATTAATTAATCAAAAAATCAGAGGAGTAACTTTATACAAGATACTTATTTATCTTCCTGTAATTGTATCCATAGTTGTTGCAGCTATTGCATTTAAGTGGCTTTATGCAACGCAAGGAGTTTTAAATTATTTATTATCTCTTTTACATATTGCTCCCGTAGGCTGGCTTACCGACACAAAATGGGCTTTGTTTTCGGTTGCAGTTGTAACCATTTGGAAAGGGGTCGGGTATTATATGATGATTTATCTTTCATCATTAATGAGCGTTCCTCAGGATTTGTATGAAGCCTGTGATATTGACGGCGCAAGCTTTTTACAGAAACACTTAACCGTAACAATTCCTCATATTATGCCGACAATTGCCTTGGTTTCAACAATAAGTACAATTTCTGCTATGAAAGTTTTCGCAGAAATCTATGTTATGACAAAAGGCGGGCCTTTGAATTCATCAAAAACAATTGTGTATTATATTTATGAACGCGCTTTTGAAAACCTTGATTTAGGTTATGCCTCTGCTCTTGCAGTTGTTTTACTTGTCGTTGTAATGATATTTTCATTAATAAATATTTTGTGTTTTGAACGCAATAAGTATGGTGACATTTAATGAAAATCCTCGTTATTACAGATTTATACCCGATAAAAGAGGACGAAAAATACACTCCTCATACAATTGAAACCTTTGTCAAAAACTGGCAAAAACTCGGACACGAAGTCAAAGTAATAAAACCAAATTTTTTACTCAACTCTTTTTTAAGAAAAAAGCCTTATTACCCGAACGGGGTTTATGGTGATGTTGAAAACATTAATTTTATTTTTCCATTTTGGTCAAAAGTACAAACCTCATATGCCCCTGATATAGTAATAGCGCACATGCCAAGCGGGATTTTATACGCTGACAAATTAGGATTACCGTTTTGTGCCGCAGTTCACGCTTCAGATTTAGAAGTTTTAACAAAACAATTATACAAATTTCATTTCAAACCAAGATTAGAAAAAGCTTATCATAATGCTATTAAAATATCTTGCCGTTCTGAAGCTTTGAAAAATAAATTTTTGAAACTTTATCCTGAATTTGAAACAAAAACTTTTGTAGCTCCCTCTGGAATAAACGGTGCAATTAAAAGTAAATGGTCGGGTAATAAAAAAATTCAAGTTTTGACTTGCGGACAATTTATCAAACGAAAACATATTGATGAAGTTATTTTAGCTTGCAAAAATTTTGACAATATTGAACTAACTGTTATAGGTTCAGGCAAGGAAAAATTACCTCCTCATGCTATTTTTACAGGACAACTGCCACATTCAAAAGTCTTAGAAAAAATGCGCGAGTCTGATATTTTTATCCTCCCAAGCGAAAATGAAACTTTTGGTATGGTTTATCTTGAAGCAATGGCATCCGGATGTATTACTGTTTGCAGAAAAGATGACGGGATTGACGGGATAATTAAAGACGGATTTAACGGTTTTGTTTGCACTGATGTAAAAGAAGTTTTAAACAGAATATTATCCATCCCTGATAAAAACAAAATACTTGAAAATGCTTACAATACTGTATTGGAACTTACAGAAGAAAAAACCGCTAAAAAATATCTAAGTAATATTATCAACAAAAATTAAACAAAATGGTGATTTATCTCCTGACATAACCTTTTACAATTTCAATGTAGGGAAACTATTTCCCGAAAAGGAGATATGTTACTATGGAAAACTTTCAGAATAAATACCTTGAAATCAAAAATATTAACAAAGACATCGTGGACTGGGTCGAAGATGTTGCCGAAGAAAACAATTGCAGAATTGAACGCAAAGAGTGGAAAAGCAAGTATAACAGCTATGTTGTATACGACTACGAACCTTTTTGCTCTGAAGGGTTTGAGATAAATATTCTATTGAGTTCTTTTGATATTTCATATCTTAATTTTATTAAATATCTTTATAACGAAAAGTTATCTACAATAGATTATTTAAACAGCTGCATAAAAAATCCTGCGATTAAATTTTAATTTGTGGTAAAATTTCTGCTATGGGACGAAGAATAACCGTAGCAGAAATGGCACCGCATATTCATAGCTTTTCACCAAATGAAAATAAAGTCAAAAAGCTTACTGATTGGCTTGTCAACTGGATAAAAATATCACTGGAAACTGGAAACATTAAGCCTTATGACCTTTTGCCTCTAAAAGGTGACCTTGCATGTCATATCGGGGTTAGTCAGGGGACAGTACAGAATGCATACAGACTTGCTGAAGATTTAGGAGTAGTTGAGTCTAAACAAAGGATTGGAACTTTTATTAAGGCACCTTCTTTTAAGGTACAAAAACTAACTTCTAAACGAGAGCTTGCAATTGAAATAATAAAAAAATACTTATATGATAACGGATACAAAGAAGGCGACAAAATTGTTTCAATAAGAGAGTTTGCACGTGTAAGTGGAATAGCAAATACCACATTGATTACAGCAATTTCCAGTCTTGTTTCACAAGGTATATTAGAAAAAAAAGACAATTCTTTTATTATAAAAGCTTTGGATTTTGATATTGAACAGGTTGAAACAAAAACTCTTGTTGAAAAAATTGCTGTAAGTATAAAAAAACTTATAAAAGATTTAAAACCCGGACAAAAACTTCCTTCAAATACCGAGTTCGCAAAACATTTTGATGTAAGTGTTAAAACTATTCATGATGCAATTAAGCTTCTTTCAAAAGAAGGAATTTTACATACAAAACGTGGAAGATATGGAACATGTGTTTCAGATGAGCATACAGAACCATATAATTACGAAAAAATCGAACAAAAAATAAGGCAATTTATTTGCGAGAACTCACAAGTTGGAGATAAACTTCCTTCAATAAAAGAGTTTTCTCAACTCTATAACACCAGTGAAAAAACTATTAAAAGAGCGCTTGATAATCTTTCAGAAGACGGATATTTAACGTTCACGCGCGGACGTTATGGAGGAACCTTCGTTATGGATATTCCTCAAAGCGCAAATGAAGCTTATAAATGGCTAGCCATAAATTCTGAGTATGTTATTCCTGATTAGAGCATTTTTACCAATTGGAATAGTTATTTTATCTTGGTTGTGAGTTATTTTAAGACCTGATATAGTTGGGAAAGGAAGGGTTTTGAAGTACTCATCAAGCCATTGTTCATTCTCGACATTAAGGAAGTCACCTAAGACTATTCCTTTACAATATTTTTGGAATTTTTCTATATTGAATAGCTGCTGAAACATTTTATCAATCTTGTAAACAGGCTCATTCAAATCTTCTGCAAAGAAAATAAAATCTTTATCAGGAATAAAATCCAGACCACACATAGAAACTACTGTTGCAAGATTTCCTCCCCAGATAATTCCTTCTGCCTCACCTTCTTTATAAATCTTATTGCCCGCAAACTCAAGATTATCTCCGCTCAACGCTTTAAAGAAATTGTTATTAGTAAACTCTGAAATTTCGCCTCCGAAATCACTACTTGCCATTGGTCCATGATAAGTTACAATTCCTGTTTTTTTATAAAACATCAGCAGAAGTGCAGTGATATCTGAAAAACCTACAAATGGTTTGGGATTATTTTTTATTATTTCATAATCAATTTTATTAATTAACCTGATTGCGCCATAGCCGCCGCGCGCATTTAAGATTAAGTCTATTTCAGGATTCTGAAAGAAACTGTAAAGCTCCTCTAATTTATCTTCATCAGAGCCGGCTAGATAACTATTTTTATCAAAAATATTTTTTGATAACTTAACCTTAAAGCCCATCTTTTCAAGACAGGCTTTAGAGTTTTCTATTTTTTCTTTATTACATGCTCCTGAAAGAGCTATTATTCCAATTGTTTTCATTATTTTTCTTTAATTTGTTTTGCATTTGCTACATCTAAATCATCGATTTTTTCTTCTTTTTTCTTATCTTCATTTTCTAATTGTTTATTAATAATAACAGTTTGAAGAACCTGGAAGCAGTTACTTGAAATCAAGTATAACAAAACCCCAGCTGGAATTGGGATGATAATGAATGTAAATGTCAACATAATCGGCATAAATGTATTCATTGATTTTTGCATAGCTTGAGCAGCTGCATCCTGTTGAGTATTTTTATTCATCGCCATCATTGCTTTTTGAGAGAAGAACATTGTCAATGCAAACAAAGCAATTAATATTGCTACATCATAATGGAATGATGTTTTAACTTCTTTTGTTGGAACAGTTGCAGTCAAAATACCATCTTTTCTAACAAAATCAATTGTTTCTGTTTCTTTTGTCTGAACATCCATTACATCAATTTCAGCTTTTTCAATCTGGTCAAGCTGGCTGAATTTAAGGTTTAAGCTATCCAAGCTGATTTTAAAATCAACATTTTCACCAGGCGTTAAATCACCTTGGACTTCTATAGCTTTATTAGGTTTATCAATTTTAACAGCAGAAAGAACTTCATCATCTTTTAAGTATACTTTTGCAGTTTTACCGGTCATAAATGTATCATATTTAGAAACTCCTAAAGTTCCATCATGAGAAATTCCTGCTGAAGTTTTAAGAGTAGCATCAAGTCTGTTTATAAATAAAAAGTGAGAATCACCGGCTAATTGAATAAATTGAGGACTCATCAATGTTGAATACAAAAGAATAAATATAGGCATTTGAATTAGCAACGGGAAGCAGCCTGCCATTGGATTGAATTTATGTTCTTTATAGAATTCCATCATTTTTTGCTGCATTACCTGAGGATTACTTTTATATCTTTCCTGAATAGCTTTCATTTTAGGTTGAAGCATTTGCATTGTACGCATAGAGCGTTGTTGTGAAACTCCTAGAGGCCACATTGCTGCTCTTATAATTATTGTCAAAAGTATAATTCCTACACCATATCCTCCAACAATAGAAAGCGTTTTTAAAATATCAATGGTTAGTGTTGTAAAATCCATAATCTCTTCCTTAAAAAAATCTGATACCAGTTAATTATCCTGTAAATATAGTGTGAAGTCAATGTACTTGAACTTCTTTCCCATTTTATCTACAATATTTTTATGGGAGTAAAAAGATTAATCGTCATAATATCCATGCTATTCACACTTTCAGTAACTGCTGAACCTTATTACAATCAGCCTACGAGTAATGCACAGGTTCAGAATGATTTTGCTGATTACATGGAGAATATTCATGCAAAACTTCAAAAGAACTGGACTCCCCCTGATTTTCTTGAAGAAGCACATACAAGAATATTATTCAAACTAAATAGGGATGGTGAAATCTATGCAGCTAATATTATTGAAAGTTCTGGAGATAATATTTATGATGAAGCTGCAATAAATGCATTAAAAAAAGCAATGCCTTTTGGCTCTTTTCCCGCAAACACTACCCGACAAACTTTAGCTGTCAACTATTCTTTTGATACAACTCTGGTAAAAACAGACCGGATGAAATCTTATTATAATCTTTCCAAACAATATTTTCTTACAGATAAGCAGAGCGCTTTAAAATACATTGACCTTGCAATTAATGAAGTAAACGGCGATGACGAAAGCTATTTTTTATATAAATATCGAGGCAAAATCAAAGAAGCTCTCGGTGATCATGTTGGAGCAAACAAAGATTTTACTACATATAATATAATGAAAAACAGAATAGATATTAAACGAGTACATGCACTCAAATATCAAGCTGAAATTGAAGATACTGCTTTTGCTTACTTCTATCTTGCTTACGCTTATGAAATGATTAAAGATTACGAAAACGCAATTCACGCAATTAATAAAGCAATTGAACGTACAGAACTAAATAACAACTATAAAAGATATCGTACCGAGCTGGTTAAAAAAATTAACCTTTAACCCGTTTAAATGCTTTTAAAATAATATTTCGAGCTTCCATAGCCTGTTCATGAGTTAATGGAGGAACATCTTTAAGAGGATATTCAATACCAAGATTTTCGTATTTTGGAACTGCCATATCGTGATATGGAAGAACATCTAATGCTGCAACGTTATTCAATGTACCCAGAAACTCTCCCAAACGGGTTAAATACTCTTCATTCATTGTAATGCCTGGAACAGTAACATGACGTACCCACATTGGCTTTTTATTATCAGATAAATACTTAGCAAACTCTAAAATAGTTTTATTAGAATGTCCCGTAAGTTTTTTATGTTCTTCATCATCAATATGCTTGATATCCAAAAGCACAAGACTTGTGTATTTCAAAAGTTCATCAATCTTAGTTGTATTATCTTTATTAAATAGTAAGCCGGAAGTATCAAGAGCGGTGTGAACACCTTCAGCTCTAGCTTTTTTAAATAAATCCGTAACAAAATCAATTTGAACCCATGGTTCACCGCCTGTTACAGTTATACCTCCTCCACAAAACTCTTTTACACCATGATATTGGTCTAAAATCTCATCAGCAGACATTTTCTTAGCTTCACCAACATAATCCCAGGTATCAGGGTTGTGGCAATATTGACATCTAAGCGGACAACCTTGAGTAAAAACAACAAATCTTATACCCGGACCATCAACAGTTCCACAGCTTTCAATTGAATGTATATTTCCTAAAATTTCTGACATATTTCACCTCTAAAATTATTCTATTACAAAATTATCTCAACGGGTAATTACTTTATATAATAATTCAAACAATAATCCAATTATGAAGAAAGAATATTTTATATATGCTTTGATAATTACAGGATCAATATTTTTCTTATTTTATATACTTGGGCAAATTCGTGTAACTGTTGATTTTCAAGAACTTGAACCATTCAGACACTCTTTACCGGTATATTACAAAGGTTTTAAGCTTGGACATACCGTAAAGGTATATCCAAGCCCCGATTTTCATACGACACGTGTAGACTTAAAACTTAGACTAAAAGAACTGGAACTTCCGGCAAATACAACTGCAATGATTAGACGTAAAGACAAAAAAGATTACATAGAGCTTGTTTATCCTAACGCTCCTTATCTTGCAAAGCTTAGAAATCATTCACTTATTGAAGGAACAAAAGGATTAAACTTTGAAAGCTTTATTCAAGATCAAGCAAAAAACGGCGGTTTAGATGAAATAAAAGATAATGTAAATGGTACTATCCAATCAGCCGGTAAAACTTTTGATGCTCTTACTGAAATGATAAATGTATTAACAGGAATACTTGAAGATGTTCGTCCGACAATAAACGACACCGTTATGAATGTTAATGTTGCCTCAAGACATCTTGCAGATGCTTCATATAATGTTCAAAGCACGCTTCAGGAAGGTTATATAAATTCAACTCTTGAAAACCTTGAGCGCACAAGTGTAAACCTTGTAAAAACAACTCAAAATATTACAGGAGTCACAGATAATGTTAATAATAACAGCATTAACTTATTGAATTGTGTAATCAAAAACATTAATACCGTAGTAAGCAACGTAAATGTAATCATTGTCGGCTTAGGAGAAACTCTTAAGAAGCGTTTTGCGGGAATAAGGTTAATTTTTGGCAAGGCAATAGATTGCAGTGCATGTGATAAAACAAAATGCCCGACTAACCCTTCCAATTAGTTTTATTCAAAAATGCCCGAACCGCTTCTTGCAAATCAGAAGGTGTTTCCAAAGAAGTCTCTTCTTCAGAAAATTTACCTGTTATAAGTCCTTCCCGAACTTTATTATAAAGGCTTAATAACAAAAATATTATTAATGAAGAAGCACCTACTCCACCCATTGCAAACAGGAATTTTTTGGCAATTTTACGTTTGCTTACAGGCTGTTTATAAATTGGTTGAGACCCTATATCATCAATTGCCTGTACTTGTACAGGCAATGATAACATAGTTAAAATTAATATTGCTAAAATTCTATTCTTCATTAGCTTCAACTTCTTTTGCTTTTTTAGTTGTTCTTGTTTTCTTTTGAGTACCTCTGTTTGGTCTGCGTCCGCGGGTAGTTTTTTTAGGTTTTTCTTCTGTAACTACTTCTGCTGGTGCTTCCTCAACAACAGGAGCTGCTTCAGGCTGAGGAGCTATTACCGGTTCAATTTCAGCACCCTCTGTAAGAACTGTTTGTGCAAGATTTTCATCTGCAACTTCTTGTTTAACTTTCTTGCGGTCAAAACGAGGTTTTCTTGTATTTTTCTTTTTAGTTTCTTTTTCCTGTGCTGCTTCTTGAACCTCAACTTGAGCTTCTACAGATGGATTTTCAACTACTTCAAGCTTTTCTTCCTGAACAATTGGTGTTTCTTTTACCTCATTTTCAGGTTTGTTATTGAATTTATTAAATTTATTCTTTTTATTACCCATTGGAAGTTTCAATTTAGCAGCTTTTGCTCTGTATTCACCTTCTGATGTCGCAGAAGCAAATTTAATATCTTCCATAATATATCCGTTACCCTGGCAATGCGGACAACGCTTTGCAAAGATTTCGCTAATTGCCTGACCTTGTCTGTGACGGGTCATTTCAACAAGTCCTAAGTCTGATAATTGACCAACTTGCGGTTTAGCCTTATCAGCTTCCATAGCAAGTTCAAGCTCTTCCATCATAGTTAATTTATCGACACGTGAATTCATATCAATAAAGTCAATGATAATCATACCGCCAATATTACGAAGTCTTAGCTGGCGTGCTATCTCATGAACAGCTTCAATATTGGTTTTCAAGATAGTTTCATCTTGAGTAGCAGAATTTGTGAACTTACCGCTGTTAACGTCAATTACCGTAAGCGCTTCTGTTGTCTGAATGAATAAGTAACCGCCTGATGGAAGATTAACTTTCATTGACAAAGCCGCTTTGATTTCTTTGTGAATATCCATAGCAACAAGTAAAGGTTCAGAACCTTTGTATAAAGTTACATTGATATTCTTGTTCATATGCCAATTCTGCAAAATATTTTGAACACGGCTTAAAGCAAATCCTGTATCGACAATAATTTCTTGAGTATTTTCATTACAGCATTCACGAATAACTCTGTAAAGCAAGTCCTGATCCCTATAAAGAAGATTTGGAGGGGTCAAGCTTTCAGCAGATGTTATTATATTATTCCATTTTTCCAACAGGATTTCTAAATCTTCCTGAATATCAGCTTCTGTTTGCCCTTCAGCTTCTGTTCTTACAATAATTCCAACACCAACCGGCTTAAGAAGATTAACAACTGATTTTAATCTTGCTCTTTCTTTAGCAGAAGTAATTTTTTTACTTACGTTAATACCTGTTTCATTTGGCATTAAAACTAAAAATCTGCCTGGAAGTGAAATTTCAGTTGTTA
Source organism: uncultured Vampirovibrio sp. (assembly GCA_910579975.1). GTDB lineage: Bacteria > Cyanobacteriota > Vampirovibrionia > Gastranaerophilales > Gastranaerophilaceae > CAG-196. The sequence continues at coordinate 143,501 of CAJTWU010000001.1, read as the reverse complement.
CACGAGGACCTTTGTGTCCAACTGGTTCTTTAACAACCTGAACAACCAATTTCTGCTTAGGTTTTACCTTGTCTTGCAAAGCGCCTTTACCCGGGATATCCTGTGCGTGCAAAAATCCCATTTTATCAGAACCTACATTCACAAAAGCTGCTTCTATACTTGGTAAAATATTTTCAACCTGTGCAAGATAAACATCACCAAGAATAATTTCACCTCTATGAACATAAAACTCTGCAACTTTTCCATTTTCTGTAACCGCAGCAATATTATCGCGCTCAGCAATAATAATCTTGTTAGCGCCATTTGTTTCTTTCATCTCTAAATCCTTTACTATAATTCTCTTAACTTTTCATCAAGGAAACGGAGTCTTGTGATATTGTATATTCTCTCACTATCGACAAGTTCCATTAAGCTATCTGCCCTCAATGCAGGTACTTCTGAACCTTGACCGGTTTTAAGATGTATAAACAGACTATTGTCTTCAAACCTATAACTACCGATAGATTTCTTAAAATCTGTTGTTTTTTCTAAACCTTTTTTGTTTTTCTTCGTGATTAAAATCTCATCAGAAGATAAAACTCTTTCTACATCATACCTAAATTTTTCAAAATTGTAAAGAGATTTTTCATCTGATTTGAAATACGGTTCGATCTTATATTCTGCCCACTGTGCTTCAATTTCAACAGCTGTACAGTAGCGCTCAACTGATTGAACAGCAATTATTTCAGCACCTGTAGGTAAATTCGGATTAATAATATCTTTTAACTCTTGTTCTTCCAAATTATCAAGAATTTCTATATCAATCAACTCACCTTCGCTTTCTGCAAACAAAGGAAGCGCAATTCCCATAGAAACTTTCATTGTAGGATTATAACCAAGAGTATATGCCATTCTTAAACCAGTTCTTGCAAGAACTTTATGGAAAGTATTCTGCCAATCAAGGTGTGAAAAATACTTTAACAAACCCTTTTTAGTAATTTTTAAACGGTATCTGTATACAGGTATATTTGGATCAGGATGAACCGTTCTAGGGTCAGCCGGCTCGATTGTTACTATCTTTTGAGCCTCTTTTGAGGCAACATAAGGTTTTGCCATAACTTTATGTGTTTTTAAATTTGGGCAAACGCCGCAGCTTACACAACGATTTTCGCAAGTCGGTTGGAGATTAAACTCACAACCTTGTGTAAAAGCTGATTTGTACTCGTTTCGAAGCCATTCTTTATTCAATCCGACATTTATAAAATCCCAAGGAAGGATTTCGTCAAGCGCATACTCGCATTTTGCAAGTTCTTCCAACGAAAATCCGCATTCTTCAGCCATTTCTTTCCATACATTTTTATCAAAATGCTCGCCCCACGCATCAAGGTAGCAGCCTTTTTTATAAAGCGCTTCAATATACTTGCAAAGACTCGTATCACCGCGGGTAAGCACAGCTTCAATTTGAGACACAAATTTCTCATGATAATTGATTTTTAAACCTTTAATATGTTTTGTTTTCTCTTTCAAATAATTAATATGTGCTGTAACTTCATCCAAATCCATTTGAGGACACCACTGGAACGGAGTAAACGGTTTTGGTACAAAAATTGAAAGCGTACAAGTTATCTCAAATCCGTGATTTAATCCTTTTTCGCGTTTAAGAAGCTTTGCTCTGTATTTAATCTTATTAAGAAGCTCCGCCATCTCATCCATATCTTCAATCGTTTCAGTAGGCAAACCGCAAATAAAATAAAACTTCAGTTTTGACCAACCATTCTCATATAAAGTCAAAGCAGCATTGATTATCTGCTCTTCTGAAATATTTTTCTTGATAACATTGCGTAACCTCTGGCTCCCTGCCTCCGGAGCCAAAGTCATACCTGATTTACGAACAGACTGTACTAGATTTGCAAGTTCAAGATTAAACCCGTCAATACGCTGACTTGGTAAAGATACAGAGACTTTGCGTTTATTAAAATCAACCGCTAATTCCTTTATAACCTCACGGATATTTGAATAATCATTTGATGACAATGAAAGCAGAGAATACTCATCATATCCGGTATTGTCTACAAGCTCTTTAGTAATTTTTATGATATCTTCTGCTGAACGCTCTCTTACAGGTAAAGTAACGTGTCCCGGCTGGCAAAAACGACACATTCTGCCGCAGCCGCGTCGGATTTCAACAATTGCTCTATCATGTACAGAACTTGAAAATGGTATAGGATAAGAAGTTGATGCATATTCAAGTGTTAACGGTGCAAGGCGTTTTTCAACGCTACCACCAACTTGCTGCGACCAACAACCTTTAATCTTACATAATTCTTCTATTCTTTGTTTGCGAGGCATTCCTTGAGTTCTTTCCAAAACTTCGCAAATCTCTACCATCATTTCTTCACCATCACCGATTGAAAAAACATCAATAAATTCAGCCATTGGTAACGGATTAAATGCACATGGTCCTCCGGCAAAAACAATCGGCTCATCGTCACCTCTTTCATCATTACGAACAGAGATTTTAGACATTTCCAGCATTTTTAAAACAGTCGGGTATGATAATTCATACTGCAAAGAGAAGCCAATACCGTCAAAATCACATAAAGCACGTTTTGACTCAACTCCATATAAAGCTTCAGGCTTAAAATCAACCTCAGGAGCATAAGCTCTGTCAGCCATCATACCTTCTTGAGCATTTACTCGGTCATATATTATTCTTACTCCAAGATTACTGATACCAATTTCATATTTATCCGGGAAAACAAATGCAAAACGTACACGCGCTTTATCAAAATCCTTATTTCGTGATAAAAACTCGCCACCTACATATTGATATGGCTTACAAGCCTTAAATAAAGCCTCATGCTGATTTCTGAAAAAACAATTCATAACTTCTCCTTGCATATAAACCAATTCTAACACGAACAAATTCCTCATTCCTACCAGTATGACACTATTACCAACACAAAAAAAAAAGACCTTGAGTATTGTAACCAAGGCCTGTCCGTTTAAATAAGAAGAGAGAGCTTTATATATCTATATAAAAAATCCGACAAGAATTTTTTTGCTAGTTTTGGGAAAATGTTTTTACAAAACTTTACAAATCAACCATATATATGATGGGCGGCATGGCTTCATGCTGTATAGTGTTAGAGGTACTAAGTATATCTATGTGCTTGGTGGAGACGAGGTAAGGTAAATTGAAAAAATTCAAGTTTCGATTACAAGTCGTGCTTGACATGCGCGAAAACGAGCTTGAGCAGCGTCGTATTGAAGCGGCTAAAATACTTACTGTTTTAAAACAACAGGAAGAAAAATTAAACAATATTATCCAATCCCAACATCTAAATACCGAACAAATGGAAAATCTTTATACTCTCAATACGTTAGATATTCAACAAATTGAAAGTCATAGAAGTTACGGACTAAAACTTACTATAGATGAAAAAAATCAGCAAAGACTCATTGCAAATACAAAAGCAATTTTAGAAAAAAAACAAATTGAAGTAAGAGAAGCTCACAAAAAGGTAGAAGTACTAAAAAAACTCAAAGAAAAACAAGAAGAAGAATACTATAAAGAGTTTTTAAATGCTGAAACCAAAGAATTAGATGATATTACATCAGCAAGGTTTAATTTCAGATGACAATAGCAGCAGCAGTAATGAATACTATAGAAAATATTGAAACAATGCTAACCACGACCGGCACTGAAAATCTTGATACAGATTTTTCTGCCATTCTGGATGAAGCACTTTGTGAGGCAAATGTGGAAACTTCCTTAGATTTATCCCTTTCAAAAGATATAACAGAAAAAATAGAAAATCTTGAAACAGAGAAAGAAGTTGAAATAGATGAAAATAATATAATCTTGTTTGCACAAGCTCTTGAAACCGTAAATCAAAATATTTCAACCACAGAACAAGAAGTTCAAATTGAAACATCTGAATTAACAGAAACAGTTCCTAAAAGTGAAATTACTCCAAAACAGGAAACTGATACCGAAGTTCAAGAGCCGCAACTTGATGAAGATATCCTAAGCGAACTTAATATTGAGACAATAGAAGCTGAAACAGACTCTTCAAACGACAATTCATCTTTGCTCAACAGACAATCAGCTGAAGAACAGGGTATTAAAATTGCGCTTAACCAAGATGGAATAAATGAAATAAAAACTTTTGAAGTTAAACCTTCTCAAGCTGTAGCTAAAACTACAGAAATTACTCCTAGTAAAATTATTGAACAGGTTACAAAACATCTTGAAACTTTACAAAACAATTCAAAAGTAAGCATAGTTCTTAATCCTGAAAGCTTAGGAAAAATAACAATACAACTTGTAAAGTCACCTGAAGGATTGTCTGCACAATTTACAACTGCAACCCAAGAAGCGAAAAATATACTTATGAAAGGCTTAGACGGATTAAAAGAAACTCTTACTACTCACGGAGTCGGTGTTGATAATGTTTCAGTAAAAGTAAATGATACACAAAAAAGTGAATATAACGCAGATTGGACAGAACAAGACGGTTCAAGAGGCGGTAACAAAGAACAAAATCGTCAAAATAGGGAAGAAAAAGAAAAGGGATTGTTTGAAAAAACAATGGAGGAAACAAAATGACATCAGTAAATACACAAATTACAGAAATGCAGAACCAAACAACTGCAAACAATCTTGCAACACAGAAACGAAATCCAAGTACAAAAACTGATGATAAAAATATGTTTTTGAACCTCATGTTGCAGCAGCTTCAAAATCAAGACCCGACTGAACCTACAAGCAACACTGAGTGGTTAGCTCAATTAGCTCAATACTCTTCATTAGAACAAATGACTTCAATGAACGAAGGCTTGGAAAACTGTATGAATTACATTGCAGCTCTTTATAATGATATGGGTATGAGTTCAGAAATCAATCAAACTCTTTCAATGATAGGAAAAGACGTTACATTAAAAATTCCTGATGAAAAAGATAAAACAAAATATACAACCGTTAGAGGTGTCGTATCTGAAGCAACTTTTGAAGATGGCAGCGGCAAAATCAAAATCGGAGATAAAACATACTCTATTGCTAATGTAATCTCTATTAGAGAATCAGATGGTTCAATTAAAGATCCTATTATAGAAGAACATACCGAAACATCATCAAATAAAAAATAAACAGACTAATTGGAGGAATAAATGTCACAAGCTCTACACACAGCTAGTACCGGTATAAATGCCGGACAATCTCAAATCAATGTTATTGCAAACAATGTTGCAAACATTAAAACTACAGCTTACAAATCTGCAAACATGGTATTTGAAACTTTATATTCAAATAACCTTTCGTATGGAAGTGCAGCAACAAAAAATGGCGGCGGTACAAACCCTAAACAAATTGGTTTAGGTGTAAAAATTGGAGGCATTACAAGAAACTTCACTCCCGGCAACTTTGTTTCTACAGGACGTGACTTAGATTGTATGATTTCAGGCACCGGTTTTTTTGTTGTACAAGATGCTAGTGGAAAACAATTTTTCACACGTGATGGAGTTTTTGACATCGATTCTGATGGTAATCTTGTAACACAAGCCGGATTAAAAGTTGTTGGTGCAAAAAGCTCTTACTCAAATGCAAGTTCTGATAGAACTGTAAAAATTCCTAAAAACTTATATAGAGTTATCCAGGGTGACCCTGATATTAATACAAAAACACTAACAGAACTTAATAACGCAAGTATTACATCAGGAATTATAAAAGCTAGAGTTACTGATAATAATGGTAATATTCATGAAGTAGAACTCCAAGTCCCAGGAAAGGATGCAACAATTGCAGATTTAATAAACGGTTTTAATGCTTCACTTAACGGTACCGATGCTTCTTTTTCTGCAGAAAATGGCACAATAAGTTATAGTGGAGATATTGAATTTATTTCTGAGGGTACAACCAGCAACTTCCTTGGAGAAACCGGGCTTTCATCTAATAACAAAACATCAGAAGAAATCTCACAAATTGTAAAATTACAAGATGTAATTAATTATAATGACAAAAATGCTATTTCCAGCGCTTCTACTTCAATTGATGAAAACGGTGTTTTAGTTGTAACATATAATGATGGTTCAATTCTCACTCAATTTATTGATGAAGCTGAAACAGTACAATGGAAATATATCACTCCAGAAGGTGTTACAATAACAGGCGATGATGTTTTAAGAGAAAGCACAAGCTTAAGGGAAGATGCAAATTTTGTAATTGAACTTGCAACAATGGTAAACCCTGAAGGGTTAGTATCATTAAACAACAACCTTTGGGAATGGGGTCCTGATGTAGGAGACATTTTCTATGGTGTTGCCGGTGAAATGGCATTTGGTGCAATTGAACCGGGCGGATACGAAGGTTCTAATGTAGATATTGCCTCAGAGCTTTCAAATATGATTATGGCACAACGTATGATTCAAATGAATTCACGCGTTTTCGGTACAGCAAGTTCTGTAATGGAAACATTATCATATTTAGGACAATAAGGCATGCCCATAATTAAAAAAAGCATGCCCAAAACATGAAAATTCATGTCAAGTTCTTTACAAAACTCTTGAACTTTACAAAACTTAATAATTTGAACATGGTCGAAATCCATGTGAAACATGGGTTTCAGCATGTTCGGCAAAAACAGAAAAGTTGTTACAAACAGAGGACTTGAACAGGGCATGATAAGTGGTATATAATACAATAGAGGTCGAGGGGAATGTCTCACATTAGCGAGAACAATCACAAAACAGAAAATAGCTATTGGGGCGTAGATGTTTTAGTTGATGCAGCTGTCGTTAGAGCCAATCTTATCGATATCAAAAATAAAATTGCACCTTTAAAACCAAGAATAATTGGAGTCACAAAGTACTTCGGATTAAATGCCATAGAAGAAGGATATGAAGCCGGACTTAGAGATTTCGCAGAATCAAGAGCGTTGGAGGCAATTGAAAAAATCAAAGCGTTATCGCCGCAAATTCGTGAAAACTCAAATTTCCATTTTATAGGACATCTTCAAACAAATAAAGCAGAAAAAGTAGTTGCAAACTTTGATTACATACATTCTGTAGATTCGTTAAAACTGGCAAAAGCCATCTCAAAAGCGGCCTGTCTGATTAATAAGAGAGAGAAAGTTTTATTACAGGTAAATAACGCGCAAGAGGAGCAAAAATTCGGATATACAAAAGAACAGCTCAAAAAAGATTTAGCAGAAATATTAAACCTTAAAGGACTCGAAGTCATCGGTTTAATGAACATGGCTACACTGGGAGCTAATGAAGTTAGATTAAAAGAGTTATTTAGTGACTTAAGAAAGTTTAGAGATGAGCTTGAGCAAGAGTTCAATATAAAACTACCTGAACTTTCAATGGGAATGAGCAACGATTACCAAATCGCTGTTCAAGAAGGCGCAACAATGATTAGAATTGGAAGAAAGTTATTTAATTAATAAAAAATTGGAGGAATGATGGCACTATCAGATGGCTTAAAAAATTTTGTAAACATTATCACTAAAGGTTTTAGCGATGGAAATGAAGACGATGCATTTGATTTCGACAACGGCATGGATGATTATAGTAATGACGTTGATGGAACTTTAGCATTAGATACTATGTATGGTACAAGAGTTAAGCCTAGTCTGCCTGAACGCTCTTTTGAAAGAGACTCAAAAGTAGTAAGCCATCCAAATAATTATAAATCAGGCGAAGTTACTGTTATTGAGCCACGTTCATTTAGCGAAGCTGCTCAAATTGTAAAAAAACTAATTGACAAAAAAACTGTTATCCTTCACCTTGATTTGTTGGATAAAGAACAATCTCAAAGAACAATCGATTTTGTTTGCGGTGCTGCACATGCTCTAAATGGAACAGCTCAAAAAATCAGTGATATGGTATTCATTTTCACTCCAAGCAATGTTTCATTATCAGTTGAAAATGGTGCTGTACAAAGCAAATTTGCTGAATCACTTTGGAATAAACCTCTATAGTGAAAAAAGATATAAATTTTGGGAAAAGAGAAATTTTAATTTAATATATTGATTTGTGATAGTTGGATTTTCAGGATGCATTCATTGCATCCTTTTTATTACTAAAAAGAGACTCATAAGAGCCTCTTTTTCTAGTTGTCTTATTGAGCAGCACCGCCCATAACAACTGCTGCACCAAATAATAATGCTAATAAAGTACCCAGAACAATACCTAACACAAATAGCACTATACCCCAGGTTGCCCAAGTTTTCTGTACACTGTGGAAATGTTCAACGCTATCCCATTTTTTATTTTGCCATGCCCATTCATTACCTTTAATACCAAACCAGATAATAAGTCCCAAAGCAATCAATCCGCCAATAAATGGTACAAAACCTGCAACCAATGCCAATAATGTAGGTTTTATTACCAAGACCCCAAATCCAATTTAAGAAACATGCACCCCAGTTAAATCCTGTTAATACTTCTGCCGGTGCTGCAGCCTGAGGTCCTTGTCCTGAATTGTTCACAAATTCTGTCATAATCTTCTTCCTTTCTTCTTAATTAGCTCTATAAAATGTATAAGCCTTCATACTAGCCTTAATTATTTCTTTAAAATCAGGTTTATCTGTATTGAGTAATTTTTCATCTAATGTAAACTCGCCTAAAAGCTCACCATTGGAGGAATTATATATTTTTGTTCTCGCAAGCTCTTTTGTTTTTGTTGTTTTTCTTTCAGTTGCAGCAGTAACCGCAGCCATGTCAAGAATATCTTTCTTTTCGCTGAAGGAATATCCATTCCAATCTTTTGCCAAAACATAAAATTTATTTTCATCTGCAGTAATTGTATGTCCTTCAAAATACAAGGAAGTATATGTATTTAATACTCTTTCCATCTTATTCATTTTAACAGACTCGTGATTTGGAGATATTCTTGCCTCGTCTACTGCCGAAAACACAAATGCAAACACCATAGCAAAAATTACCAAAAAAGCTATTATTGGAATAACAAAAACAGTTAAAACAACAAAACCAATAGTTTGATTTTCTTGAGAACGTTTAAATTCTTCATCACTCTTCCATTTACGATTTTTATATGCCCACTCGTTACCTTTTAAACCGCATAATAACTGGTAATAAAACCCGATTGGCGTCCAACCCAGCAATAGTATCCAAAGAGTCTTATATGACTTATTAATTAAACCCCAAATCCAGGTACCAAAGAACGCTCCCCAGTTAAAATCTTTTCTAAAATCGTAAGGGAAATTAGCTGTAACTTTACCTTTTTTAAAAACAAGTGTTAAAAACAAAATTGAATTAATCAGACTGAATAACAACATCCAGCCAAATGGAAGCATAAAGCTTAAAGCACCGATTACAGCAAGACTTCCTATGATTATATTGCCATTCTTATTAACAGAACCATTAATATCATTGAACCGTCTTATCCAGTTTGAAAGTGAAATATACAAAACACCCGCTGTACCTGCTAGAACCCAGAATTTTAAAAGCCATGAAGCATTCCAGAAAAGTTTATTTAAACTAAAAAAATCAAGCATTGTTTGAGCATGTGCTGCAAAATACAATGAAAGCGGAGTCATGAATATAGCACCGATCATACATAAGTAAACTATATTTAAACAAAAATCTCTTCTTCCAATAACACCATCAAAGCCTATAAGCTTTGTATTAAGTCTCAATTCATCTATCATATAAACACTCTCTTCTTATAATAATATGAATTATAACAATTTTCTGATATCATTACAATAATATATTTATACTAAAAAAGCGGGCGGCTTTAGATAAGCCGCCCGCTTTTTTAAATATAATTAACCGTTAATAGAACCATGGAAAGTTCTTGAGATAACGTCATCTTGTTGTTCTTTAGTAAGCTTAATAAAGTTTACTGCATAACCTGAAACTCTAACTGTTAGTTGAGGATATTTTTCAGGATGTGCTTGAGCATCAAGTAAAGTGTCTCTGTTAAATACGTTTACGTTAAGGTGGTGTCCGCCTTTTTCAACATAACCGTCTAGCAAGTTTATTAAATTTTCTTCTTGTTGTGTTGCCATTTTAATGTTCCTTTCTTTTAGAAGCTGGTAGTAAAAACTACCAGCTAAAATATATTTACCCTTTTATCCTTAGCAACCGCAAGTGCCTTCACAGCATCCACAGTCTAATTGGATATCAAGGTCACCCATAAATACTTCGTCTTTACCTAAAGCATTAGGAATGATAGAGAAGGTATTTGAGATACCATCTTGAGCATCGCTGAATGGAAGCTTAGCTACAGAAGCAAGTGATGCTACAGCACCGTGAGAATCACGTCCATGCATTGGGTTAGCACCTGGAGCTAAAGGAATACCAGCTTTTCTACCATCCGGAGTATTACCGGTCTTTTTACCATAAACAACATTTGATGTAATTGTTAAGATAGACATTGTAGGAATAGAATTTCTATAAGTATAGTGGCTTCTAATCATATTCATGAATTTCTTAACTAAATCAACTGCAAGCTGGTCAACTCTATCATCGTTGTTACCATATTTAGGGAAATCGCCTTCAACTTCGTAATCAACTACAATACCGTTTTCATCACGGATAGTCTTAACTTTAGCATATTTGATTGCAGAAAGTGAATCTGCAACAACTGAAAGACCAGCAATACCTGTTGCGAAGTATCTCTTAACATCTCTATCATGAAGAGCCATTTGAGATCTTTCGTAGCAATATTTATCGTGCATGTAGTGAATTACGTTCAATGTGTTAACGTATAAACCAGCTAACCATTCCATCATGTCTTCATATCTTGACATAACTTCATCAAAATCAAGATATTCAGAAGTAATTGGTCTGAATTTAGGACCGATTTGTTCTTTAAGTCTTTCATCAACACCACCGTTGATTGCGTATAATAAACATTTTGCTAAGTTAGCACGAGCACCAAAGAACTGCATTTCTTTACCAACAACCATTGAAGATACGCAGCAAGCGATAGCGTAATCATCACCGTGAGTAACTCTCATCATATCATCGTTTTCGTATTGAATAGATGAAGTTTTGATAGAAATGTGTGCTGCATACTGTTTAAAGTTGTGTGGTAATCTTTTTGACCACAATACAGTAAGGTTTGGTTCAGGTGCAGTACCTAAGTTTTCAAGAGTGTGCAAGTAACGGAATGAGTTTTTAGTAACCATGTGACGTCCGTCAATACCAACACCACCAATTGATTCAGTTACCCAAGTAGGGTCACCTGAGAATAATGCATTGTATTCTGGAGTTCTTGCAAACTTAACTAATCTTAACTTCATAATGAAGTGGTCAATCATTTCTTGAGCTTGTTCTTCAGTAATAATACCTTTTTTAAGGTCTCTTTCAATGAAGATATCTAAGAAAGTAGAAGTTCTACCAACAGACATAGCTGCACCGTTTTGTTCTTTTACAGCTGACAAGTAACCAAAGTATAACCATTGAATAGCTTCTTTAGCGTTTGAAGCCGGTTTTCTGATATCAAAACCATAAGTATCGCCTAATTCAGCCATTTCTTGTAATGCTCTGATTTGTTCAGCAATTTCTTCTTTTAACTGAATTTTTTCAGGTGTCATTTCACCGTGAAGAGAAGCGTGTTGTTCTTTTTTATCTTCAATTAATCTATCGATACCATAAAGAGCAATTCTTCTGTAGTCACCTATGATACGTCCACGACCATAAGCATCAGGCAAACCTGTTAGGATTGCTGAGTGACGAGCTAATCTCATTTCAGGAGTATAAGCATCAAAAACACCCTGGTTGTGAGTTTTTCTGTATTTTGTAAAGATTTCAGAAACTTCAGGATCTACTTCATAACCGTAAGATTTGCAAGAAGTTTCAGCCATTCTGATACCGCCAAATGGTTGAAGTGATCTTTTAAGAGGTGCATCTGTTTGTACACCTACAATTGTTTCTAGGTCTTTATCAATATAACCTGCACCATGAGAAGTGATTGTAGAAACGATTTTTGTGTCCATATCAAGAACACCGCCGTTTTCACGTTCTTTTTTGAACAATTCACAGCATTCTTCCCACAATTTTGTAGTAGCTGCTGTTGGTCCAGCTAAGAAGCTTGAATCACCATCATATGGTGTGTAGTTTTTCTGGATAAAATCTCTTACATTGATTTCTGACTGCCATTTACCGCCTACGAAATCAGTTGTAGAAGATTGTCTTTCTAATGTTAATTCTGACATTTTTATCTCCTTACTTTGTGCCGTAAATCATACGGCTTTCTATTACTAACATTTCTTAAGTAATATTATACAACCAACATGAAATATAGAACAGTTGTAAGTACAACAATTATTAAGATTTTATTAAAATAATGCACTAATAAACTCTTTTGAGTCAAAAATTTTCAAATCTTCCATCTTCTCGCCCACACCAACGAGTTTAACAGGAAGTCCCAAATCCTTCGCAATAGCAAGTACAATAGCACCTTTAGCTGAACCGTCAAGTTTTGTTAAAGCAACCGCAGTAAGATTCACACATTCCTTAAAGACTTTTGCTTGCTGCAAACCGTTTTGACCTGTATTTGCATCAATTACAAGCATGCTTTCACGCAAACTTTCTGGTGCATTTTTATCGATTACGGTTTTGATTTTAGAAAGCTCTTCCATAAGGTTAAATTTATTCTGCAATCTACCGGCTGTATCAACTAAAATAACATCATATTTTTCGTTTTTAGCTTTTTGTATAGCTTCATAAACGACTGAGGCCGGGTCTGCTTTATCACGTCTTACAATATCAGCTCCGGAGCGTTTTGACCAAATTTCCACCTGTTCTTCTGCTGCTGCACGAAAAGTATCGCCGGCTGCAATAAGAACACGTCTTCCCTGTTCTTTAAACATATACGCCATCTTACCGATAAGTGTAGTTTTACCCGCACCGTTAACACCGGTAATAAAATAAATATTTAACTCACCGTCTTTAAAGTTCAATTTACTTGAACCCGCTTCTTCAAGAGTTTTTAAAAACTCCTCTTCAAGAAATTTCTTAACTTCAGACGGTTTAATTTTTGTTTGATTACGAAGCTTATCCGTTAATTCTGCTGCATAATTTACGCCTAAATCCGCCGCAATTAACACATCTTCCATATCATCAAGCACAAACTCACTAAACTCCGCTTCTTCTGAAACCGAGTCCACAACATTTCCGACGAGCGCTTGCGCTGTCTTTGTTACTGTTGTTTTGAGTTTGTCAAAAAAGTTAAACATTTACCCCTTAAGTCCGTTTTCTACAATAACTTTTGCCAAAATACCGTTAACAAAAGATGAAGAGTCTTCTGTTGAATATTTTTTAGCAAGTTCAACTGCTTCGTCACAAACAACTTTTAAAGGAGTACCTTTAATATATAAAAGTTCTGTTATTGCAATTCTTAAGATATCTTTGTCAATTTTAACAAGTCTTGAAATATCCCAGCCATTAGAATACTTTTGGATTTCGGCATCAATAGCTTTGTTATTCAATTTAAACTGCTCCGCAATTTCAATTGTGTAATTTCTAACTTCAGATTGGTTTTCCAAAGTAGTAAATTCTGCAATTTCCAGTGCTAAAATAGCTTTTTCTGCAACATCCAGCATTGTATCTACTTTTGCTTGCATTTCATCAGTCATAGGAATTTGAACAGGTTTGTTCTTAGCTCCTAACGGACGAGAAAGATTGCTTTCGTGTTCAGCTTCATAATCATCCAACATTGCTTTAATATCAATTAAAGAACCAACAGTAAGTTTAAGTTCTTCTGAAGCCGAGTTAGAAAGAATTCTAACTGATTTAAGCATAATATTTTCAAAATCATTACGTGAATAATGTGTTATTTCTTTTTCAAACTGAGAAAATAGTATAAGTGCTAATTCTCTTGATGCGCGTCTAGCTTGCATTGATTTGTCTCCTATAAATTAGTTTATAGGATTATGTTATCACGAAAGAATTAAATTTTATACAGATTTTTTGTTTTCTTAGCAATTTTGTTATCAATTTCTGAAGAAGTACTTACTTGCTCTAATAAACCATTACCCGCTTCAAGAAGTTTTTTGCCTGCATCTCTCTCTGCTTGCTTATTCCAACCGCCAAAAAGTTTGCGCCAAAAAGTTTTTTTCTTATCTTTAGTTTCTGATAAAGGCTGCCCTTTTTCTAGCGCAGTTTCGCCGTAATTTTTTGCAATCTCCGATTTTGCTTTTCTATCAGTTTCACCAGCTTTTTCAGTAGTTTTAGTTAGTTCTGCATTTTTTGCTGTAATCATAGCTTCAGTCTGAGATGTTAAGTTATTTATTTCACCATTTTTAGAGACAAGTTCAGCTTCCTCTTCTTCTGTTATAGTTCCATCTTCTTTTTTCTTAAGAAGTTCTTCAATTTCTTTCTCAAGTTGTTTAATTTTAACTTCTAAATCAGCTTCTAAACCTGAAATTTCATCTAAAGATGTATCAATATCAACTAAATAATCATTCTGATCTTCAATAATTTGGTCATAATTTTTTGCCATCTCATTACATGTAGCAGTTAACATATTAGCAGCAAAAATCTCATCACCAAGAAAAGGTATACGCGAAGATTTTACCTTTGTATCTTCACCTTCACCTTTAGTAGTAAATGTATAACCTTTTTTTGATTTATCATAAAATTCATCAGCTTTTACATTTTGTCCAATTTTCCAGACATCTGCCATAAACTATCTCCATCTTAATCTTGTGATATAATAAAAAAGTCTTTTTTAGACTTTGTATTTCAAAGATTAAAAAAAATGTTACATACTTAACAATACAGAGGTGTTTATGAGTAAAAAACGTGCGGTAATTATTGTAATCGATTCAATGGGAATTGGCGCAATGCCTGATTGTAAAGAATTTGGAGATACCGAACAATGTAATACTTTAAGGAATGTATGTGCTTTCAATAAAGGGCTGGATGTTCCTGTCCTGGAAGCTTTAGGTTTAGGAAATATCCAAAACTTTGAAGGAATTGAAAAAACGTCTACTCCATTAGGTCAATATGGAACTCTTCAAGAGAAATCAAAAGGCAAAGATACAACTACAGGTCACTGGGAAATTGCCGGACTCGTTAGTGAAAAACCTTTTGCTACATTTCCAAACGGTTTTCCTAAAGAATTAATTGACAAATTTGTTGCAGAAACAAAATGCGGCGATATATTAGCAAATATCCCGGCTAGCGGTACTGCTATAATTGAACAGCTTAATGATGAACATCATGCAACAAAATATCCGATTGTTTATACTTCTGCAGACAGCGTATTCCAGATTGCTGTAGATACAGACTTAATCCCGCTTGAAACACTTTATCAATGGTGTGAAACTGCACGCCGCTTATTGGATGAAGGCGGATATAATACCGCACGTGTAATTGCTCGTCCTTATAAAATTATTGATGGAAAACCAACCAGAATTTCCAAAGACCGACGTGATTACTCAATGGTTCCACCTAAAGAGACCATTTTAGACAAAGTAAAGGATAAGGGCGCTAAAGTAATTGGTATTGGTAAAATAGAAGACATCTTTTCTAAAAAAGGAATTACTCATGCAATTCATACAGGCTCCAATAAAGAAGGCTTGGAATTAACACTGAAAGCATTAAAAAATGAGCTTCCTCTTTCAGAAATGAAATATGATGGAGTAAATATAACTGATGAAAACAGAGAAATCATATTTACAAATCTTGTTGATACCGATATGCTTTTCGGACACAGAAACAATGCAGAAGGATACGGCAAAGCAATTGAAGAAATAGATGATTATCTGGAAAAAATCTTGCCTTTAATTAACGAAGAAGATTTACTAATAATTACAGCCGACCATGGATGCGACCCTACTGTTGAAGGAACAGACCATACAAGAGAATATGTACCTGTTTTATACTACTCAAAAGGAATTGAACCAAAGAACTTAGAACTAACTTTAGGCTTTGACTCAATTGCCAAGCGGATAGAGAACTGGCTATTTTAATTTTTAATATTTAGTTGTATAATAAATGCACTTGCTATATAGCAAGTGCATTCAGAAAAAGGAGAAAAATAATGAACGTAAAAGTTAATGATTCATGTATCGGATGCGGCGCTTGCGAATCAATTTGCGATGCAGTATTTCATGTTGAAGATAGAGCATGCGTTAAAGAAGATGCTGTTAGCGGTAACGAAGATTGTGTAAAAGAAGCAGCTGATGCTTGCCCAGTCAGCGCAATTGAAGTTGAATAATAATTAAATAAAAATACACCCTGCTTATAAAAGCAGGGTGTATTTTTTTAAAAGGAATTAAGAATGAATAAAAAAACATTAATAGTAATAATCTTAGCGGGGATTTTGGCTTTCATAGGAGCTGTAAGCATTTTTAACTTTACCCGAGAACCAGAAAAAATCGAACCGATAAAAGAGGAAGAAGTAACCCCGCTCCAAGAACCTGAACCGGTCAAAAAAGAAACAACTGAATCTGGAATAAAGAATGTTTCATATAAAAAAACAACTGCTCAAAAAACAGCAGTAAAAGAACTTCCTGAAATTAAACCAATTATTGTTAAAGAAGCAGAATTACCCGTTCATGAGGGTGTTTTACAGGAACAAGAGTCAAAAGATATTGTGATTACTAAAGAATATAAAGTAACGACTCCATCAAGGTATACTTTTAAATAATTATCCTCTTATAAAATTCAACAGAATTCTTCTTGCTTTCTTTGTCCAGCTCATTTTTACATCTTGAATTTCTTTAATTTCTGTAATAGGAAAACTATCAGGCTGTGTTGTTCTATGATATTTAACAGCCGGATATCCCAAAAGCATTACATAAACAGGTTTATACCCATCAGGAATTTGAACCATTTCAGAAAGTTTAGGCAAAAGCTTAAAACATGCCTGTGCAAACCCGCACCAACAGGTTCCTAATCCCAAACTATGAGCATATAATTCAATATAAGAAAGCGCAATTATTGGGTCAACATTAGCACATGGAGCATGGATATGCGAAGATACAACAACCATATGTGGAGCTCCCCTAAAAATTACATCCTCACCATTTTCAAAAGCAGTCTTATATTTTGCAAACTTGTTAGCTAATTTAGGCATAAATGAACTATTTAGAATTTTTAATAGTTTTACTCTTACATAATTCCTTATTGTATCCATTGCCGAGCTATGCTCCACAAATGAAAAATGAAGTGTGTTTGCATTACATCCTGTAGGAATATAAGGAAGCATTGATTTTAGTTTTGCAAATAATTCAGGTGAAATCTCCTCTGATTTATATTGTCTTATGCTTCTTCTTGTTTGAATTAAACCTAAGACCTCATCAGACTTGGGCAAAGTTGGATTTAATGAATTTTCAGGATTTTTATCATTTATAGAAATTGCACCGACCGGACAAACCGCTATACAATGAGTACAACCAATACAGCGTTCTTCTCCCCTGTTAGCGGGCTGTGGAAATAAATCAGCTCCGGCTTCGATTGAATATGCAATACAGTCCTTAATACAAGCGCCGCATCTGATACATTTTTCTTTGTTAATTTCTATTTTTGACATGATATATCCCCTTTTTTTAGGATTGATTATTATTTAAATAAAGAGTTTAATAAATATATGTTAATCGAAGTTTTTGAAAAAATAAATAGGCTCAATGAATTTATATTTGCCCCGCTGGATAATTTTATTGAACAATTACCAATAGCCGATTGGGCGGCAGAGGCTATTATTGATAGCTTTCATATGCTGCCGTTTTTGTTTATAGTATTTGTAATCATTGAAATTCTTGAGTTTTATTTTTCAGATAAAATCGAAAACTGGGTTAAAAACTCTAAAAAAAGCAGTGTTGCTGTTGGAGCCTTAGCCTCTATTTTACCTCAATGCGGATTTTCTGTTATTGCAAGCAGTTTATATTCCAGAAAACTTCTTACCCGGGGCTGTTTGATTGCAGTTTATCTTGGAACATCAGATGAGAGTATTCCAATACTTCTTGCATATCCAGAAAAAGCACATTTAATTATACCTATTGTAGGAATAAAATTATTTGTTGCTATTTTAGCCGGTTATTTTATTGATTTTGCAGGGGTAAATATAGAAGAAAAAACAGAAGATGAAGAAACTACACAAGAAATTGAAGAAGAAATTCATGAAGAAGGCTGCTGTAATCATAATCCTGAAACTAACAGCAAACGTGAATTATTTTTACATCCTATAATGCATACAATAAATATTTTTGCTTTCATTCTTGTAATAACACTTATTTTAAATTTTGCATTGGAAAATGTTTCTATAAGTTCATGGCTTCAAACCTCGCACAAATATCTACAATGTGTAATTGCTGCAATAGTTGGATTAATCCCTAACTGTGCAGTTTCAATTGCGATAACCATGATGCTTATTAAAGGTTCAATAACATTCAGTGCTGCAATGAGCGGACTGTTATCAAACGCCGGTTTAGGCTTGCTTGTACTTTTAAGACATAATGATTTAAAAGATACTGTAAAAATAATTTTCACATTACTTTTAATCAGCATTCTGGTTGGCTTTTCAATTCAGTTTTTAATTTAAACCCTGTTGCATTAATTTAAAAAATATGTATAATAGAGTAATGGGAAAAAGGAGTGTAATTTATGGATTGCATGACAATTTCAACTTTTAGGAGTCTTGAGAGACAAGCTGTTCAACAACGCAATTATGAAGTTTTTGCACAAAAAAACACACAACCAACAGAAACAGTTAAAGAAGAAAAACCAACTGTTTCAACCAACATAGAGGGGTTAAATTATTATGCTTAAATTTTTATTTATGATTTTTAATAGCTTTAGACCTAAGGTCACGGTGAAATGTTATTGCGAAGCGGTGAGCTTCATCCCTGATTCTTTGGATTAAATATAAAGCATTAGACTCACGAGGAAGCAAAATAGATTCGGATTTATGAGGAAGAAAAACTTCTTCTTCTCGTTTTGCCAATGAAACAAAATCTATGCCTGTTATGCCTGCCTCTTCAACAATTTTCATAACACTGGATAATTGACCTTTTCCACCGTCAATAATAATTAAATCGGGCTTTTCCCACTTAGGTTGACCAAGTCGCACCAAACGACGGGAAAGCACTTCTTTCATTGACATAAAATCATCAGGCTTACCTTCAGTCATACGTACTTTAAATTTACGATATGCAGATTTCTTAGGAAGTCCGTTTTGAAATACAACCATTGAAGCAACAGTATTTGTACCTTGAATATGTGAAATATCATAGCATTCAATCCTGTTAGGGAAATTTTTAAGATGGAGCTTTTCTGCTAAATAAGAACCGACTTCGTTAAAATCATCACGGATTTGAGCCATCTTTTTGAGCTTTGCATTTTCTAATAAATTACCGGCATTTTTAAGCGCAAGTTCGTATAATTCCTTATATTTCCCCTTCCCAAGGTTTATTGTAACTTTTTTACCGGAGAGAACTTTTAACCAATCTTGATAAAGTTCTTTATCTTGAATTTCTTCAAGAATAATTCTATCAGGAAACTCCAGTTTCAAACCGGTATAATAATCTCTAAAGAAGGTTTCAAAATACTCGGTTTTATCAATATTATCTACAAAATAAGTAAAATCTTTTTTATCAATCAATCTGCCTTCGCGTATCATCATTATTACAATTGCTAAAATACCGTCTTCATAAAGAACAGCAATAATGTCTTCATTGAGTTTAGTATTTTCATAAACCACTTTCTGACGCTCAAGCGTTTTCTGCAAATCCAAATAGCTATCTCGCATTTTTGCAGCTTTTTCAAACTGTTCTTCTTCCGCATATTTTTGCATTTGAGACTGAATTTGTTTGAGCAGTTCTGTTTGTTTTCCACTTAAAAATAATTCAACTTGGCGGATAAGTTTTTGATACTCTTCAGGAGTAACTTTACCCTGACATGGCGCAAGACATTTGCCAATATGGTAATAAAGACAAGGGCGATTAGAAAACTTTGGAGTCTTGCATTGTTTTAGCGGGAATAATTTTTTCAAAAAATCCAGAGTAGCATACATTGCTCCGACATCCGTATAAGGCCCATAAAAACGACCTTTGTCCGGATTAAGATTTTTTTTGCGTACAATTTGAATACGGGGAAAATCCTCGTCTGTAATCAAGAAATACGGGTATTTTTTATCATCTTTTAGAAGAATATTATAACGCGGCTTGTGTTTCTTGATTAAGTGCGACTCCAAAATTAAAGCTTCAACTTCCGAGTCTGTAATAATATACTCAAGTTTTTCAATTTGAGAAACAAGAACAGTAGTTTTTACGCTATCATGCTGTTTATGAAAATAGCTATAAACTCTGCGTTTAAGATTTTTCGCTTTTCCAACATAAATAATCTCGCCTTCGGCACTATAATACAAATAGCAGCCGGGCTGTTCAGGAACAAGCTTAATTGTTTCACGCAAAATATCGTTCATTAACAATATTATACAACATTAATTTCCTTTGAGGGCTTGCCATGCATTTTTTAATCTTTGTGTAAAAGAAAGTTTCTTTTCAACACATTCTTTAATTATATCACAAAAAATTTATAACAAATACGGCTTCAAGTACTGTCCTGTATATGATTTAGGGTTTTTCACCACTTCTTGAGGTGTACCGCAGGCAATAACCTCACCGCCAAACTCTCCGCCTTCAGGGCCTAAATCAATTATGTAATCCGCAATCTTAATCAAATCAAGGTTATGCTCAATAATCAAAATAGTATTTCCGTTATCTGCAAGCTGTTGGATAATCTTAATTAACTTATCCAAATCATGCCAGTGAAGCCCTACAGAAGGTTCATCCAGTAAGTACAAAGTTTTGCCTGTAGCACGTTTGTTGAGTTCTGAAGCTAATTTAATTCTTTGTGCTTCCCCTCCTGAAAGTGTTGTTGCGCTTTGACCGAGTTTAATATAATCCAAACCGACATCAACGAGAGTTTTTAGTTTATTCGCAATTTGAGGAATATTTTCAAAAAATTCATAAGCCTCTTTTACACTCATTTCAAGCACATCTGCGATTGATTTACCTTTATACTTAACTTCCAAGGTTTCATTATTATATCTTTGACCTTTGCAGACGTCACATTTTACATAAACATCTGATAAGAAATTCATCTCAATTTTCAAAACTCCGTCACCAGAACAAGCCTCACAACGACCGCCTTTGACATTGAAACTAAACCGGCCCGGTTTATAACCGCGCATTTTTGCTTCATTAGTTTTGGCATATAATTCACGGATTGGAGTAAAAACATCTGTATAAGTAGCTGGATTCGACCTTGGAGTTCTGCCGATTGGCGACTGATCAATATCAATAATTTTATCCAAATTTTCAAATCCCAAAATCTCATCTACACCTTGTGGTTTAGGTTTATTTTTACGTAATTTGTGAATTGCATATTCATATATCAAATCTTGCATTAAGGTTGATTTACCTGAACCTGAAACACCGGTTAGGACAACAATTTTACCTAAAGGAATATCCAAATCAATGTTTTTAAGGTTATTCAAATGCGCATTTCTTATCTGCAAGAAATTGCCATTACCTTCTCTCACGGTTGAAGGAACAGGAATATTATATTCACCGCTCAAATATTTACCTGTTATAGACTCCGAAGAAGCTATAATATCGTTTATACCCGCTCCCTGAGCAATCACATTACCGCCGTTTACTCCGGCTTTCGGTCCGATATCAACAATATAATCAGCATTTCTGATTGTATCCTCATCGTGTTCTACAACAATAAGTGAATTCCCCATATTACGGAGTTTTAAAAGAGTTTTAATCAAACGGTCATTGTCTCTTTGATGAAGCCCGATTGAAGGTTCGTCTAAAACATATAATACTCCTGAAAGTCCGCTTCCTATTTGAGTTGCAAGACGAATACGCTGAGCTTCACCACCTGAAAGTGTTCCAGCTGTTCTTGCAAGATTTAAGTATGATAAACCAACATCAAGTAAGAATTTTAGCCTTGCTCTTATTTCATCAAGTATTTGTTTTCCAATTTTCATTTGGAAATCAGTCAAGGTCAAATACAAATCAGTCACAAACTCATAAGCTTTATCAATTGGCATTAAACAAAAGTCGTAAATATTCTTCCCGTTAATTCTAACTGCAAGCGGGAATGATTTAAGTCTTGCACCGCCGCATTTTTCACATGGAGTTGTGACCATGTATTTTTCGATTTCTGCTTTCCAGTATTCACTATCAACATTGTAGTGTTTCATCAAAAAAGGAATTACACCAATAAATTTTTGTAAAGTTGTACGATAGCGTTTGCTTCCAAATTCACGTATTCTCATTGGAATACGTTCTTCAGAACCATATAAAATGATTTTTTGATGCTCTTCAGAAAGTTCTTCAAAAGGAATATTCAAATCAATTTTATACTCTGCACTAACTGCATTAATAACATCATCATAATAGCCTGTAGAAGACTTACTCCATGGATAAATCGCCCCATCTTTAATTGATTTTGACTTATCAGGAACAACCAAATCAGGATCAATTTTAAAATCCACACCAATCCCGCCGCATTTTTCACAAGCTCCATAAGGCGCATTGAATGAGAAAATTCTTGGTGATAGTTCTTCAAAACTCAAATTACAATCAGGACAAGCAAGTTTTTCACTATAAATAATCTCTTCATCCATTTTATCAATAACAGTAACACCATCTGCTTTTTTTAAAGCAATTTGAACGCTATCAGCAATTCTTGATTTAGCTTCAGGTTTCACAACTACACGATCAACTACAACAGAGATATTATGAACTTTTGTTTTAGCAAGCTTAACCTCATCTTCATCCAGATTATAAATCTCACCATCAACTTTTACACGAACAAAACCCTCTTGTTTAAGCTCTTCGAAAAGGGACTGAAACTCACCCTTTTTACCTTTAACAAGCGGTGCTAAGATTTGGATTTTTGTGCCTTGAGGAAGTTTTAAAATACTATCAACAATTTCATCAATTGTTTGCGGTTTAATAGGCTTACCGCATTTTGGGCAAAAAGGTGTACCGACACGTGCGTATAAAAGCCTCAAGTAATCATAAATCTCCGTAACTGTACCCACGGTGGAACGCGGATTATTACTGGTTGATTTCTGGTCGATAGAAATAGCCGGGGTAAGACCGTCAATATAATCCACGTCCGGTTTATCCATTTGACCTAAAAATTGGCGTGCATAAGTCGAAAGGCTTTCAATATAACGTCTTTGACCTTCAGCAAAAATTGTATCAAATGCAAGCGAACTTTTCCCTGAACCTGAAACACCTGTAAATACTACAAGCTGATTTTTAGGAATTTCTAATGACACATTCTTGAGATTATGTTCTCTCGCTCCCTTTATCGTTATCTTTTCATTCATAACAAAAGTATAACATAGGGGGAAATTTAAGCAAATCTTGCAAACAAATAATCAGCATTATAAAATTAATTAGCCTTTATGGTTGTGTGTGTATATTTAGGATTTTAAGAAAGGTATTCTTTTATGAACATTCAAAAACTTTCGGTTGAGCCGACTACTTCGGTGCAGCCCGCTTTTAGATCAAGTTATGTTACATTATCTCAAAAAAATCTTGGTGAAAAAATTGCTACAAAAGTAGTCGATACTTTTAACGGGCAAATTCTTCCTGAAATTAAAACAACTCAATTACAAGAAGCCTCTGCTATCTTAGAAAAAACGGGCATAGGTCCTGTTATTAGAAAGGCAAAAGACTTTCAGGAAAAAATTAATTTCTTTACTCTTGCAGCCGGTTCAGGAAGCCGCTTTAAAGAACTTGCCCAGACAGTAGGTGATTTTAACAAAATAAGTCTTCCATTTAGAGTTGGAAATAATCAAGATGTTCATATGCTTGATTTTGCAATGGCGCTTGGAAAATATTTTATCGGCGATGAAGGTGTTCAAACCATTATTGCAACTACTCCGTCCGGTTCGTTCGGGGATATCGTACAACACTATTTAAACGGCAATCCTATTCAAGATACTGTAGTGTGCTGCGGCGATAATGTTTTTGGCGACAAAGCCTCTGAAATGATGGAATTCTTCACAAAAACCATCAATAATCCTAACAAACATATTGCTCTTGTTGGTGTAGGAAGAACTCCTGAAGAAGTAGCTAATCGTTTTGGAGTTTTAGAATGCGAGGGAGATATTAATGATTCAGCATTAAAACTCAAAGGCTTTAGCGAAAAACCGCCTATCGAAGAAGCTGAAAAACTTGCAATTAATGGACAAAATATTGCTAACACAGGACTTTTCTATTTGAGTAAAGAAGCAATGACATATTTAATAGAAGAAATCAGAGGCGGTGTTAATAATATTAAAAAGAACGACTCCGAACCTTATGATTTTGCAAACGCTGTTAAATATGTACACAGTCAACTTCCAAACTGGTTTGGTATCGCCTCCAATGAAGGTGCGGATGTTAAAGTTGTTAAAAAATGGGAAGATGTAGGAGAACCTCAGGCATTATACAGTTTTGCAGATGAAGTAAGACAAGGAACTTTCCTTGCTAATTTCCCACAAAAATTTGCAGAACAAATTCAAGAGGCATTTAAGAAAAGAATACACCTTAATTCTGAAACACCACATATTATTTTTTCAGATATTGCAAGTGTGACACAGGAAAAAATTAATAATTCAAAAAAAGTCGAAGGGGTTCATATAGTTGTATAAAAAAACGGGCGGGAAAATTTCCCGCCCGTTTTTTTAAATCGCAAGTGACAAAATTATTCCAATAGTAAAAAATAAAGTAAAATAAATCATCAAATTCCTTGATTGATACATTCTCATCATAAATCCGGCCTCACCGTGTTCAACAAGTTTTTCAAAGTTTTCCATTGGAATATGATACCATTTTCTCTCTGGAAGAGAATTTGGATTTGTTGTATATTCAATCATTGATTTATACAAATCAACCGCAAGTGGTATAGTTAAATAAACAAGGAAAATCTGCCAATCAACAATATCAAAAATACATAAAAACACAGGTGATATATAAGCAAGTATTAAGAGAATTTTTAATACAATTAAAGAGTCCAAAGGAGAGTCAAAGCTATTTGCAATGGTTCTTTTACCTTCATTTCGGTCATACTCAAAATCCATTACTGTATGTATATAAAGCAAAACAACCGTCATAAACATTGTAGGCATTGAAAACAGAAAAATCTCTTTAGAGTAAGTGCCGGTCATAACATAATATACACCGCCAAAAAGTGTAGGTCCGTAAGCTGCTGCAACTGCTATTTCAGACAAACAAATTCTTGAAATAAAGGGATAAATAAGAGCAATTACAGCACCGGCGAAAACAAAATACATTATTCCGCTTCCGCATTTAAAAAACAAAAATACTCCAATTAAAAGTGCTGCTAAGAAATATCCTCCCGAAAGCAAAAGAATATCACTTTCTTTCATTACACCATTTATAAGATATCTGCATTTTGTTTTTTGGGAGTTCTTAAGATACTCTGCTTTATCAAAATCAACTTGTTTAATAAGTGATTTATAATCAAAATAATCATCAATAAGGTTAGTCCCGAGATGAACCAAACCAATACCAATTAAAGCTAATATCCCGTACCAGGGATTACCTGAATCAATAAGAGCATATACAAAAATCGCAAGCCAAGATAATACTGACATTGGCAAAGAAAAAATCCTTGAACATTCCATTACTTGAATTGTTTTTTGAAGCATAGCGATTCTCCTTGATAAAACTATAATAACAAAAAGCCCTTTGAAAAAAAATAGCTTTTAATCTAAAATTAAAGTATGAGAAGATTAGTTTTATTATTTATGTTGGTTTTGGGAGTAAATTGTTGTTTTGCAAACGAAGAGTTGTCAAAACAGGCTACCGCATTTTACAGTGACAATAATCACCACAAAACTATGGATTTATTACTGCAAATTAACGAAAACGAAAGAACCGCACAGGATTGGCTTCTTCTGGGAAATCTTTTGGATGAAAAAGGCGAAAAAGATAATACAATTTTTATGTATCAGAAAGCAATCAATACTGATAAAAAATATTATAAAGCTTACTACAATCTTGCAAATCTTTATATTGCAGATGAACGTTATAATATGGCAGTTGAAAACTACAAAAAAGCTATATCACTCAACAAAGAAAACCCTTACGTTTTTTATAATTTAGGCTGTGCTTATCTTAAGCTCGGTGAAGTTAAAAAGGCGCGTTCAGCTTTCCAGCAAGCTGTTACTTTGAAAAATGACGTTGCAGAGTTTCATTACAATCTTGCATACGCTTATAAAAGCCTTGGCAAAATCAAAATGGCTCAAATATATTTGGATAATTATAATAAATTACAACAAGGTTAAATTATTTTCTCTATCAGAAGTCATTTCTCTTAACTCTGCAATTCTTTGACGTGCAAAAACTGCATCTTCAGAAAACTGTTTAAGTCCCAAGAACTTTTTATAATATCTGATAGCATCCCCAAAACGCGAAAGTTTATCAAAACTCATTGCAATTCCAAGATACGCTTTATAATAATCAGGGTTGCGTTTGATTAATTGGAAAAAAGTCTTGGACGCTTCCAAGAAATCACCCATTCCCATTAACATTGCACCTTTATTATAATAAGCCTTTAAAAACTCAGGATTTGTTTCTATAAGTTTGTTATAAATCATCAAAGACAAATCGGTTTCATCTACAAGCTCATGCGCAATTGCAAGCTGAATTTGTGCTTCAAGGTTTTCTTTATTAATAATAATAGCTTTTATAAGATGTGGAATTGCTTCTTCCGGATGACCGTTAGAAAGATTGCATACACCAAGTTCAAAGAAATATTTATCATTCTTATCGTCAAGCTCAATTAATTTTTCCAAAGTTTTTATTGCCTTAGAGTACTCCGTTAAGTACTTGTAAGAAACAGCCAAACCCCAATAAGCTTCCTGATGTTCTCTATCCATCATTATTGAGTCAAGATAATATTTTATCGACTCACGATAAGATTTTGCAAATCTTAAAGCATCTGCCTTTACACACAGTTCATAAGAACGTGATTTTTTAGGTACAATAACCTTATTCATGGCTTTTGCCAAATTTTTCTCAATATTTGAGTTAATTTGCATATTCCTCTCCCGATTTTATTGTAGGAAAAGATTACATGCAAAATAACCTCTAAATAGATGATTTCTTTCAATAGAACGATGTCGAACGAAAGCTAACTAGCCCCTAATATATGGGGTGACATACAAAAAACATATTAGACTCCTATCAAATTGATATAGCGAACCCGACCTTATTCTCTATTTTCTTATTAATAAAACTTAATACTTTAAGCAATTTTTAAATATAAAACTTTTTTATTTATTTATACATAAGTAAATTTCATGGGAATATATCAAAGGGAGTTATTTAAACATGGTAAGATTTTTTAAATTATCTGAAATTGTTTTCAATCGTGGTAAGGCTTATTTAAATACACAACCATTCAGTGGCAAGATTAAAACCATATTACGCAAGGGCGACCAAGTTGAGCTACAATATGAAAATGGTACAATCGAGCGAGTAATAAGGCAAGGAGAAAAAAATTATGTAAAAGAATTTGCAGACAATGGTATTTTTACATATCCTGCAAATGTTTATCGTGGTGTTAGAAGAGGTTTAATTCAAGGTAGTTATAGTAAAAATCCTACTTCACGATTAATATACGAAGATGCAAATACTTCTATTTTATATGACAGTACTGATACTATTAAAAGTGTTGTGTACAAATCAGATACAAAAAATATTGTATACAAAAATTATTCTGAATCAGTCACAGATGAAATTGGCAATCAAATTAGTGGAGAATTTCTTATTCTTGAAAGAGGTAAAGTTATTGACACCATAAAACAAGAACAAAATCTTTCAGAAAAAGATATTTTATCAGCAATTAAGGATTTTTTGAATTTAACTTAAATTGATAAAAATTTAAAAATAAGGAAATTAAGAAGAAATAATGATAATTAAAGGTCTTGTAACTATTGAAAAATGTACATCTAAATTATTACAAACTTATCCTGCAAAAAGTTTGCCTAAACTTACTATGAGCAGAGGTTTGTCTTCTGATATTGTTCAAATTGGTAAGAAGCTTGAAAACATTTCTTTCGCAGAATTTGGTAATATTTTGAAACGAAATGGCATAACAGAATTTACAGCAGAGGATTATGTGAATTTTTTGAGATTCAATAAAAATAATTCTAACTTGCAAGAACTTATTAACAATCCGATTGCTATTAAAGATTTTGTTATAAGAAGCAGAAAAATGGTTCAAACAGCAGAAAATTGTGACAAAGAAATATATACTGCGCTAAAAACAGGTTTATGTGAATACAATGGCACATCATTTAATGCAACGGTAAATCCAAATATATTAGGGGATATGGAGTCTTTGATTCATACTGGAAGATATTTCCCTAAATATGGTAAAGAAATTTCTGCCAGTAAAATAATACAAGAAACAAAAGTTGGAGATGTTTTTTCAATAAATGGGAAAATGTTTATGAATAATGGTGAAACAGTTGAAGAATTAGCATTTAGTGAATCTGCCTATATGAAACTATTCCCTCCGATTGCCAGATTTAACAGTCACCAAGGGAGAATTGGCAATTGTTATTTTGTAAGCCAATTAGAAGCTTTGATGGGTTCGGGCAAGGGCAGATGCCATCTTTATAGAATGTTTTCTACAGACAAAGCAGGAAGATTATATGTACAAACTGCAAATAATAAAACTCCTATATTATTGGATAATGTCAATCCTAATATACCACATATAGGTGCTAGTGGAGATGGTTTGGCATCTATTGAACTGGCATATGGTGCAGGATTGTACGAAACTCCTATAAACAAATTATCAGAAATTACACCTAAATTAACAATGAATGAAGGTGGCTGGAAAGCTGGTGGCAGTATTGGCTTAAAGAGTTTAGTAGGTAATAATGCCAATGTTGAAGTATATTCAATTGATTGCAAAGAAATACGAGATAATTTAATTAATTATTTATCTAAATATGCTGGTAAAAATGAATATATTTTACAGGCTCAATTTGCAAGAGCGAATCCTCAATACAACCTTTTGCAAGCACATGCATATTCCATTAAAGGATTTTCACAGGCAGATAATACAATTATTTTAACGAATCCTCATCGAGCAGGGCTAGATATTTCTATTCCGATTAGTGAATTAGGACCATTTAACAGTTTTTCCGTTACGAGAATATAAATCCATTAAAAAGATAACTTAAAATATTGATATATATTCTTTTATTTGATAAAATATATTTAGTACATTCAAAATAGAATATAGGCAAAAGGTTTTAACAAACATTTCAACTAAACGAAAGGAGGTTCAAATGTTAGTTGAAATCACAGCAAAAGAACTAATGCTAGTAATAACATTAGTTCTAATTCTACAAACCCGTTAATCGGGTGGTAAGGGTGTTCGCTGCACCCTTGCCTATATTCTTATTTTAACCTATTTGATAAATTTTTCAACCCCTAGGAGTTAAAAATATCTCCGTCAAAATTCAAACCTTTTGAATTTTTTAATAAAGGATAATCCTCAATATTATAGCTTTTAACAAAACTAATAGCTTCACTTCTTGCCTGTTCAAGGATTTTTGAGTCATTAACAATATCGCCGATAATCATATCAGGCAAACCGCTTTGACGTGTACCTAAAAATTCTCCCGGACCGCGGATTTGTAAATCTTTTTCTGCAATAACAAACCCATCATTTGTTTGAGTCATAATATCAAGTCTTGCACGTGTTTCCTGTGATTTTGTTGAAGAAGAGAGAAGACAATAAGACTGCAAGTCACTTCTTCCAACACGGCCGCGAAGCTGATGTAATTGAGAAAGCCCAAATCGTTCCGCGTTTTCAATAACAATTACTGTAGCATTAGGAACATCAACTCCGACTTCAACAACAGTTGTCGAAACAAGAATATCATATTCTTTATTCTTAAATTTCGTCATCACATCTTCTTTTTCATCATTTTTGAGTTTACCGTGTAAAAGTCCAATTTTGTATTCAGGAAATACTTGTGTTTCCCATTTTTCCTTCTCGGCTGTAGCAGCCTTTGCCGAAAGTGTTTCACTCTCTTCTATTAACGGATAAACAATATAAGCTTGTCTTCCTTCAGAAACTTCGCGACGGATTAAATCAGCAATTTGCTTACGAGAATTTGTCATATATGTTAGGATTGGTTTCCTGCCATTAGGTAATTCGTCAATAATAGTCAAATCCAAGTCTCCGTTCATTGTTATTGCTAATGTCCTCGGGATAGGAGTAGCTGTCATTGTTAAAACCTGAGGGCTTTGAGATTTTTTCCTCAATGCAAGACGCTGTTTAACTCCAAATCTATGCTGTTCATCAATTACAACTGCCCCGAGATTTGCGAACTCAACACTGTTTTGTATTAAGGCATGCGTACCTACAGCTATATCTGTCTGACCGTTTCGAAGATTAGTTTCGGCAAGCTCACGGCGTTTTTTAGTATTACTTCCCAAAAACAATTCAATCTTTATTCCCAGCGGATTAAGCCATTTAAACATATTATTGTAATGCTGCTGGGCTAAGATTTCAGTAGGAGCCATAATTGCAGCCTGATAACCGTTCTCAATTGCCGCAAGAAGCATAATTGTTGCCACTACAGTTTTTCCACTTCCTACATCCCCTTGAAGCAATCTTTGCATAGGCTTCGTTGAATTTAAGTCCATCAAAATCTCATTAACAGCCCTTTGCTGAGCTTCAGTGAGTTTAAACGGTAAAGAGTTAATAAAATTCATTACAAGTCCGTCTTTTTTGATTTCCAGAGGAATTGAAGCAAGATTTTTATTATTCTCTTCACGCAAAAGTGCAAGTTTCAACTGGATTAAAAAGAACTCCTCAAATACAAGCGAAAACCTCGCAACATCGAGTTTTTCCTTACTATCGGGAAAATGAATTTGTCTTAAAGCTTCCCGCTTTTCCATAATATTATATTTCTTTAAAATAAACCCCGGCAAAACTGTTTCAATTTCATCAGCATAAGTTTCAAGAACACTATTTATCGCCTTACGCAAGGTTTTGATACTCAAATTTTCACTTAATGAATAAATTGGTACTATTCTTGCTAAATTAAGATTAGTTGGTGCAAGTGCCTCATCATCCATCAGTGAATATGTTGGCTTATCTAATGTTAGCCGTCCGTCATAAGAATTAAGCTTAACCACACCCGAAACCATTATTCCTGAACCTTTTGGGAACTGTGATTTCATTCTTTCAAGAACATATTTTGAAGATTTTGAGGCAAAAAAGCTTAGATTTATACTTCCCGAACCGTCTGCTATCTTAACCTTGATAACACCAAGATTACTTTTTGTCGTAAAAGCTTCAACCGATTTAATCGTTCCAAAAATTGTAGTTGTCATACCTTCTTCAAGGTCGCGTATTCGTGTTCTTGTAGAATAGTCAATGTGTTTACGCGGGAAATAATATAACAAATCACTTGCTGTATAAATTCCAAGCTTATTAAGTATATAAGCAATCTTTGGTCCAACACCTTTAATATACATTACATCCATGCCTGAAAGCGGTTTATGTTCTGTAACTTCAGGTTCAGGCGGGTCAATATATTGTGATTTTATTACAGAAACAAGTCTTTCAAGAGATTTTTTGCGAGATGGTAATGTTTCCATATGATATCGCTCAAAATGCTCAAGTAAAACTTTCCACTTTGGATTGTCAGGATAAAGTTTTATTTCTTTTCTTAACACAGAACAAATAAACGAAGAAAAATTACGGCTTTTCCCGTTAATATTAATATACTTGTGTTTTACCTCTATCTCAACAGCTTTTTTAACTTGTTCCAAGTTATCCATAGGAATATTATATCACCACTTAGGGCAATTTATTTTTTAATAAATGAATTTATCATAACTATATGACAAATGATTTTCAATATGATAGTTGTATTTCAAAAGGGATTTGCTCAATTAATCCAAGAACATATGCTTTGCAAGCAGTTTTGGTATTATATTTGAGATTTATTACTAAATATGCACTTAATCTTTATCAACAGGGAATTGTAGATAAAAATGTCGAAGCACTTATTCTAAACACCATTACAATTGCTGTTTCAAACCCTGAATTTACTGAAAGCAGTTTTACATCCGCTGTTACAAGGTTTAAAGAAGAATTGCCGTCAATCATTGAAAAATACAACGATATTTGCGGTGAAGAAGATTTTGCCAAAGACAAGATTGGCAATCTTGAATTATTCAAAGAAACCAAAGATGTAATTTCTGCAATTCGTTATGGCGAAAGCGAAATCAAAAAAAATGTTGAAGCAATGGATCCTGAAATTAGAGATTTGCAAAAGATTATGCTAATTATTGCAAAAAGTATAAGCATTAATCTTATGGACTTAGAAAGTTTTGATAAAAAATATGATAGCGGTTATTTAACAGTTTTAAAACTTCTGAATAAAATTGGTGAAGAAGTCGAAATAGAAAGTTTGAAAAACGAAATAAAGTCAGCCGCAAGTATAAACAATGAAATTATGCATTTAGTACGATTGGCTCAAGAAGAACGCTATGGCAAAATGCAAGAAGCAGAAGTTTCGTTTTCAACTGTACCGTCAAAAGCAGTCCTGGTAGTAGGCTCTAATATTAGAGAGCTTGAAACTATTCTTGAAGCGTTGAAAAATACTGAAATTGATGTTTATACCCATGATGATATGATGATTGCTCATAATTTCCCTATCTTTAATGAATATAAAAATCTTAAAGGGCAATATGGGCAAGGCGTAGAAAATTGTCTTTTAGATTTTGCAACCTTCCCCGGTGCGATTATTCTTACAAAACATTCTCTTCACAATATAGAAAATCTTTATCGCGGCTTGTTATTTACTACTGATTATACCTGTCCAAAAGGTGTTATACAAATTAAAGATAATGATTTTTCAAAAGTAATTGAAGCTGCTGAAAACGCAAAAGGCTTCAAAACCGGTAAACAGTGTGAAAGCGTAAAAATCGGATGTGATTATGAAAAGACACATAAAAAAATTAAAGATAAAATTGAAAGCAGTAATTATAAACACATAATTTTAATCGGTCTTGAAAGATACTCGCTTGAACAAAAAGCATATTTTGAAAAATTGATTAAACTTGCTTCTGATGACATACTCATTATTTCATTTTCTTATAATATAGAAAAAGAAAATGTTATTACAATCAATGCATGTTTTGATTCTCACTGCATGGTAGAATTTTATAACGATATTAAAAACTATGATATTCCAATAACAGCATTCTTCCCAAAATGCGACCGTGATTCAATTTCACAAATGATTTATTTTTCCGGACAAGAAAATACAAAGGTTTTTGTTGGTAAATGTACTCCAATACTATTAAATCCATCACTTATGACTGTATTACAAGAAAAATTCAACATAAATGGAATTACAAACGCAAGAAAAGATTTAGAAAAAATCTAAGTCTTATTTAAAGTGCATTGTCATTAATCATTTTTTATCCTCCTTTTCTTTATGAATTGACAAAATCTCATAAAATTCGATATTATAAATTTATGAGAAAACTATATTTATTGTTGCTAACTTTTTTTTATTTCAGGCACACTTGCATTTGCAAGTCTTGAAACAATTGAACAGAATATGAGTGAGTGTTTAAAAGGCTTAAGTGGCAATATTCTAATGGCGAATTGTGCAATACAAGCCTCTTTTGAAACAGAAAAAGAAATTAACAGTATTCTTCCTAAATTGCAAAACATTAATCATAATCAAGATTTATGGAAGCTATATAAAAACTCTACAGAAGATTCTGTTAACTCTCTATTACAAAGCTCACTAGGTACAATGTATTATTTATTCGCAAAAAATAACACCTATGAAATGAACTACAATCGACTATTTATTTTAAATAATCTCAATAATAAACTTCCTTATAAACAGGAACGCTTTTTATCAAACAGACTTGAAAATTGTTTATCTAAATCATCAACAAATATAGATAAAGAAAGATGCTATATCAAAGAATCAGAATGGCACTCTAATGAAATAGAAAGTCATTTAAAGCAGTTACAACCTAAGCTTTCTAGAGAAGAGTGTAACAAGCTTAAAAATAATCAATCTGCTTGGTTAAATTATAAAAATGATATAGAAAAAATATTAAATAATAAGGTTTCCAATCTTATAAAAGCCCAAATAATGAATAATATTTATGTAGAAAGAAATGGACAATTGTTGGATCTAGTTGAACTCTGCCGATATAAGTAATCAAAATCCCTCATACTCTTGGAAGATTTCTCTTACGCAGTTATTCTAACTTTGTTTTGAAATCAAGTACATGTTCATAGTAGCATATTTCAAATTAAAATGAAAGATTGTAACAATTTTTATATGCTAAAAAAGCGGGTTTAAACCCGCTTTTTATGAAAAAACTCCCCAGGTTGGACTCGAACCAACAACCTACCGGTTAACAGCCGGTTGCTCCGCCATTGAGCTACTGAGGAATGTTTCCTTAACTATATTAGCAGATAAAAAAAAATTGTAAAGGGGGTAAATATAATTTTTTTTTAATGTCCAATTTTTAATAGCGTAACTCCAATTATTATAAATACAACCCCCAAAAACCTCATTAAGCTCATCGCATCATGAAAAACTGCTACTCCAAGCAAAAATGTACAGCTTGCACCTATTCCCGTCCAAACTGCGTAAGCCGTTCCTATAGGGATTTCTTTTTGTGCTAAGTATAAAAATACACCGCTCAAAGTCATTGCAATAATAGCAAAAATTATCCACCATATTTTTGCACCGGAGATATCCGCCATTTTTAAACCAAAAGGCCATCCTACTTCAAATAATGCAGCTATTAATAAATAAAACCAACTCATAGCGTAATTATATCATGCACATACTTTGTTTGAAGTATAATTAAATCATAAGTAAATATTAAAAGGAAATAATTATGCTTAAAGGAAACGAAATCAGACAATTATATTTAGATTATTTTAAAGACAAACATGCTCACACCATTGTAGAAAGCTCAAGCCTTGTGCCTGATAATCCTACAGTACTTTTAACTACAGCAGGCATGCTTCAATTCTTACCTATATTTTTAGGTATTGTTAAACCACCTTATGACCCGGCTCGTGCAACATCTTGCCAAAAATGCGCACGTGCGGGCGGAAAAGACTCTGATATCGAAAATGTTGGCCGCACTCCACGTCACCATACATTCTTTGAAATGCTGGGGAACTTCTCATTTGGTGATTACTATAAAAAAGAAATTATTCCATGGGCTTGGGAATTTGTTACAGAAGTCCTAAAACTTGATAAAGACCGCCTATGGATAACAATTTTTGAAACTGATGATGAAGCTTTTGATATATGGAGAAGCATTGGTGTTCCAGCCGAACGTATTAAACGTAAAGGCAAAAAAGATAACTTCTGGGGACCTCCGGGAGCATCAGGCTCATGCGGACCTTGCTCTGAAATCCACTATGATTTAGGTGAAGAATACAAATGTGACAACCCAAACTGCGGTATTGACACTTGTGAATGCGACCGCTGGGTTGAAATCTGGAACCTTGTATTCACAGAACTTTATCAAGACGAAGAAGGCAACCAATCGCCATTAGAAAAGAAAAATGTTGATACCGGTATGGGCTTAGAACGTATTACAATGGTTTGTCAAGGAGTTGCTTCAACTTTTGAAACAGATCTTTTGAAACCTATTTTAGATAAAGTTTCTGAAATGTCCGGTGTTCCTTACAAAAAATCAGAAAAAACCGATATTTCATTAAGAATAATTACAGACCACGCAAGATGTGTATCATTCTTAATTTCAGATGGTGTAATTCCAGGAAATGAAGGCAGAAGTTATGTTCTAAGAATGATTTTACGCCGTGCATTACGTCACGGTAAAATCTTAGGAATGGATTTACCATTCTTATATAAACTTGTTGATGTTGTTATTGAAAACTATGGCAAAGCTTATCCGGATTTAGTTAAGAACAAAGAAAAAATAGTTGATGTAATTAAAAAAGAAGAAGAACGCTTTGCAAAAACTCTTGATAGAGGCTATAAAATGCTTGATGAGTTTATTGACAATAAAAAAGATATTGACGGAGAAAGTGCATTCAAACTATACGATACTTATGGCTTCCCGTTTGAATTAACAAAGGAAATCGCTGAAGAACAAGGTCTTAAAGTTGATGAAACAGGCTTCAAAGCTGCTATGCAAGAACAAAAAGACCGTGCAAAAGCTGCAACAGCTAAGATTTCTGTAACAGGTGACATTAAATACGCTAAAGTAGAAGAAGAAGTTGGTTCTACTGAATTTGTCGGCTATGAAGAAACAGCTTGCGAAGCAAAAATCCTTGCGCTTATTGAAGGCGAAGGATATGTTGATGTTGTTTTAGATAAAACTCCTTTTTACGCTGAATGCGGCGGACAAATAGGTGATAGCGGCTATCTTGTAAACGAAAATCTGAAAGCTGAAGTACTTACAACATTCAAAGTAAATCATTTATTTGTTCACAGATGTCAAATTATAAATGGCGAAATTAATATCGGTGACTTTGTTGCAGCATTGATAGATGCAGAAAAAAGAAACGAAATAAAAGTTCACCACACATCAGCTCACTTACTTCAAGCAGCTCTGGTTAATGTTGTTGGAGATGAAGTTAAGCAAGCAGGCTCACAAGTAGAAGAAAATCGTATGAGATTTGACTTCACATTCTCGAGAGCAATGACACCACAGGAAATCGAAAAAACTGAAAATCTTATGAACAAATGGATTGGTGAAAAACTTCCTGTGCAAACTGATGTTATGAATATTGAAGAAGCAAAATTAACAGGTGCAACAGCATTGTTCGGTGAAAAATACGAAGATGTTGTTCGAGTTGTTTCAATTGGCGGTGCTAAAAAATGTAAATGCGGGAAATGCCATCATGAAGAACACGAAATTATTTCACGCGAGTTTTGTGCCGGTACACATGCTAAAAATACAGGTGATTTAAGACTGGTTAAAATTGTTTCAGAAGGTGCTATTGCTGCGGGCACAAGAAGGATTGAGCTTGTAGTTTCAAATGCTGCAATTGAATACTTAAACGAAAAAGCAAAAGTAGCAAATGCTTTGGAAACAAGATTTAAAGTTCATACAAATGAAGTTCTTGAACGTGTTGAAAAACTAGCAGAAGAAAATCGTGAGCTTCAAAAAGAACTTACAAGAGTAAAAGAAGAAGCTGCAAGAAGCAAATTTGCTACATTTATCTCAAAAGCAGAAGATATTGAAGGCGGAAAATTGTTCGTATCAAAAGTAGAAGACTTTGAGTCAGAAGCAATTAAAGCGGGTATTGAGCTTTTAGGAAACAAACTGGGCGAATGCATAATCGTTCTTGCAAACTCAAAAATGGTTGCGGCAAAGGTTTCAGAAGGCTTTGTTCAAAAAGGAATTAATGCCGGTAAAATCGTTGGTGAAATTGCACGTGCAACAGGTGCTAATGGCGGCGGTCGTCCAAATTTTGCACAAGGCGGAGTGAAAGATGCCTCAAAACTTGATGAAGCTTTAGCAAAAGTCGAAAGCGAACTAAAATAATAAGCAAAAGGCGGGATTAAAAATCCCGCCTTTTATTTATTAAGGCTCAGTTTTTAATAAATTATGATAATCATTATTCATTATTTTTCTCATTTCTTCTCTTTCTTCTTTCAAGACCTTTACCAAAATTGAACATAACCAAGTTAATGTCCGAATTTTTTCTATCAGTTCAAGACAATTACCATGTTTAAATAAACTATAATTTTCAATAATTTCATACAAAACTGTTTCATGCAAAAATTCTAATCCATTGAATTTTATTTGAACACTATGAATATAATCTTCTATTAACATTTTACCTCCTTTAAACACTTTAATGGTTTCCACCACCATTATATGGTATTGATTATAATGTGTCAAGAAACTACTATAATGTTTATGGAAAACATTAACAAAAGTTTACTTAACAAAAAAATAGGTCTAAAGGTAAAATTTGAAAGACTGAAAAGGGAATTGTCACAAGAACAATTATCAGAACTAGCAGATTTAAATTCAAATACTATTGGTAGAATTGAACGAAATGAAATTTCACCAACAATTGTTACCATAGAAAAAATAGCTTATGCCTTAGGCATGACTTTCTTAGAACTTGTAGATGTTTCAAAGTTTGATTTGTAACATATATATTGACAAAAGTACCAAAATCGTAAATAATAATGACATAGGGAAAAGGCTCTAAGAGCCGTGAACTCTCAGAACCTTTCATAACTCCCTATTTGAAATGGTATAACGCTATGATTATCGCCAAGATAAGCCATAGCGTTTCTTCTGTTACGAAGAATAACATCTCTTTCATCACCACCTTTCCGCTTATGTCCCATAACTAGTCTGTGTCGGAGGTGGTAAACAGGAGCTTACCCATATGTTAATTGTACAATATATTATCCATCATGTCTACAATAAATCCGTAATATTATCCCGTGTAATCACGGCATCATAGTTCTTGTAGCCAAGAATGCTTACAATATCATTTGAATGTGCACCCGCGATTTTTTTACATTCAGTTGAGTTATAATTAACCATACCACGGGCAAATTCAATACCGTTTTCATCAACAATTGAAACTACTTCACCTTGTTTAAACTCATTTATAACATCAACGATACCTATTGGAAGTAAACTTGTACATTTTTCTAAAATTGAACATTTTGCACCTTCATTAACAACCAGCTTCCCGCGAATATTTGTCGCATAACCAATCCAGCGTTTTTTACCAGATAGATTTTCTTCTGTTGGCATAAACATTGTACCAACTTCTTCTCCTGAAAAAATCTTATTAATTATGTAAGGTGTTTTACCGTTTGCAATAAGGACTTTACCGCCAAAACGAGTAACAAGTTTAGCAGCTTCCAGCTTGGTTTTCATCCCGCCGCGTCCTCCTTCGGAGGCACCTGTTCCAAGTGCTAAAATTTCATCTGTTACACAATCAACCTTTCTGATTAATTTAGCATTCACATCTGTTTTAGGATTAGCAGTATAAAGACCATCGATATCAGATAAAAGTATCAATAAATCAGCATCCAGTTCACTTGAAACAAGCGCAGATAATTTATCATTATCTGAAAAACAAACCTGAATACCTGCTAACATATCATTTAACTCGATTGTTGAAACCGTGTCATTCTGGTTAATAATCGGCACAACTCCAAAATCAAGCAATTTGTTCAAAGTTGTCCTGAGGCTCAAATAACGGTGACGCAAAGAAAAATCATCCTCTGTTAAAAGAATTTGAGCAACTGGAATATCATAAACTCCAAATCCGTTTTCATAAAAAGACATTAAGCGGCTTTGACCAACTGCAGCACATGCCTGTTTTACGCCATCATCGGCTGTTGATTTAAGATTAAGCTTCTTTTTACCTAAACCAACAGCACCGCTTGTCACAACAATTACTTCTTTACCTGATTTAACAAGCTTTGAAATATCTTCTATGAATGAATAAATACGAGATAAAGCAACCTCACCTTCATCATTACGCAAGACATTTGTACCAAGTTTTATTACAATTCTTTTAATATTGTTTAGCATAAGCCCATTACCTTCAAAACATCTTTCAGTTCTGAACTTGTCTTTTTGACATTGGAATTTGAGTATTTAATTGCATTGTCCGGATCTTTAAGCCCGTTGCCTGTAAGTATACAAACGATATCTGAACCTTCTTTAACAAGTCCTTGTTCTTTTGCTTGAATTAAACCGGCTACAGAAGCTGCACTTGCTGGTTCACAAAGAATACCTTCTGTTGAAGCTAACATTTTATATGCTTCAACGATTTTTTCATCCGTCACACAACCTATTTTGCCTTTACTTTCATCTCGTGCTGCTTCAGCTTGTTTCCAGCTTGCAGGGTTGCCTATTCTGATTGCCGTAGCAAGAGTTTCAGGTTTCAAAATCCTTTCACCGCGAACAATTGCAGCAGAACCTTCGGCTTCATAACCCATCATTTGAGGCAAGTTTTTAATTTTTCCTTCTTCAAAATACTCTTTATAACCTTTCCAGTATGCAGTAATATTACCGGCATTACCAACTGGTATAAAATGGTATTCAGGAGCTTTGCCTAAAGCATCACAAACCTCAAATGCGCCGGTTTTTTGACCTTCAATTCTGTACGGATTAACAGAATTTACAAGTGTAATCGGATGAGTATCAGAAATCGCTCGAACACATTCAAGTGCTTCATCAAAATTACCTTGAATAGCTATAATCTCTGCACCATACATCATTGCTTGAGAGAGTTTGCCCAGGGCAATATATCCATCGGGAATCAATACAAAAGTTTTCAATCCGGCTTTTGCACCATAAGCAGCAGCAGAAGCAGATGTATTACCGGTAGAAGCACAAATAATAGCATTTGCACCAGCTTCCTTAGCTTTAGTAACAGCCATTGTCATACCGCGGTCTTTGAAACTTCCTGTAGGATTGCAGCCCTCAAACTTAAGGTAAATATTACAATCCAAGCCGATTTTATTAGCGAGATTGTCTGCTTTGATTAGGGGAGTGTTTCCCTCATTAAGCGTTACAATCGGTGTTGAATCTGTTACAGGCAAGTATTTTCTATATTTGTTAATGAGTCCTTTATACATATACCTCTATCCCTCCATTACCCTGATAAGACTGTTAATTTCACATCCGTCAAGCTCTGAAACTACTTCACGGATTTTTCTTTCAAGACATTTTTCTGTAATAACTGTAATCTCTGCTGTATTATTATCAGAAACCCCTTTTTGCAAAATACTTGAAAGACTTATATCTTTATTAGCGCAAATTGTACCAATTTTTGCAATTACACCAATTGCGTTAGGTGCTGTAATTGAAAGATAATATTTGTTATAAGTATCTTCAATTTTTACAGGAGTTGCTGTTGAATGATGATGGCATCTCATCATTGGCAAAAGATAATCTGTTGTTTTATATTCTCTTGCAATTGCCAAAATATCCCCGATTACAGAGCTTGCAGTAGGAAATTCTCCGGCTCCGGGACCTGAAAGAACAATACTTCCAATCGGGTGACCTGTGATAAGAACAGCATTTGTAACATAATCAATATGAGCAAGCATATTGGTTTTTGGAACAAGCATAGGGTGCACTCTTACATCAGCATTATTATTCTCATCCATTGTTGCTGAAGCAACCAGCTTTATCTTATATCCGAGTTCATTTGCTCTTTCAATATCTTCTTTGCGGATTTTTGTAATACCCTCTCTGTAAACATTTTCAAACTTAGCTCTTGCATTAAACGCAATTGTTGCAAGAGTTGTAATCTTATATGCAGCATCAAAACCTTCTACATCACCGGTAGGATCTGTTTCTGCATAGCCAAGTGTTTGTGCTTCTTTCAAAACATCCTCATAAGAAGCACCATCTGTATCCATTTTTGTAAGAATATAATTTGTTGTACCATTCAAAATTGCCTGAATTTTATGAATTTTATTCCCGGCCAAAATTGTTTTTATAGGCATAATTATTGGTATACCGCCGGCAATAGCAGCTTCATAAAGCACTACCCGGTTGTGTTCTTCTGATAGGTTAAATAGCTCTTCACCTTTTTTAGCAAGAAGTTCTTTATTTGCAGTAACAATGTGTTTACCATTTTCCAGCGCAGTCTTGATATAATCCCACGCCGGAGCAACGCCGCCCATAAGTTCAACCACAACATCAATAGAAGGGTCATTAACAACATCATAAGGATTGTCCGTTAACATGGTTGTTGGAACTTCAACTGAACGAGATTTATTAATATTTCTCACAGCAATTTTAACAATTTCAACATTGTCAAAATTTTGTAAACTCTTGTAAACACCTGAGCCTACAGTTCCTAAACCAATTAAACCAATCCTTAATTTT
This sequence comes from uncultured Vampirovibrio sp., assembly GCA_910579975.1. GTDB lineage: Bacteria > Cyanobacteriota > Vampirovibrionia > Gastranaerophilales > Gastranaerophilaceae > CAG-196. The sequence continues at coordinate 101,598 of CAJTWU010000001.1, read as the reverse complement.
TCCATAAAGTTCTCCTATTTTCGGTCTTAATTATACCATAGATTTTCTATCTTTTATAAACAGCTTAATGTATCGATTTAGAACATATAGAAGGTAATATGCCTTTTTACCAAAAGGCATATCAATACTATTAATAGTATTGACCAAAATATCAAAATGGGACTTCCTGTATTTTTTAGGATGAACACAATGAGAATGTGAATCAGAGTATACAACATATTCTGATAAAACTTCATCAATATATACCCATTTATATTTATATGTCATTGGAAGAAATAATTGCCAATTTTGCCCGCCTGATGATACATAAATTGATTTATTTTTTAAAACATCAAACAATGCTTTTGTTTCAACAAATCTCATCGGTGCAAAAATAACATTTCTGCATCTTATATAATCCTTGAACAAATTCTTGTGCACAAACTCTTTTCGAGGAATATAAAGGGGTTGTTCTTTATTATAATTTCGATTTTCATCTACTTCTAAAGCTTTACTAAAGACAAGCTTACAATCAGGATTTTCCAATAAAACTTCAAGACTCCTCGAAAGACAATTTGGATAAAAAATATCATCTACATCTTGCCAGGACAAGTAATCACCTGTTACACACTTTAAGCCCATATCTAAAGCATTTGCTTGCCCTTTATTTTCTTTAAGATTAATATATTTTAATTCAATTCCTGCTTCTTCAATTCTTTTTCGATTAGACTCAATAATGTCATGCGTTTTATCTGTTGAACCGTCATTTACCAATATTAATTCCAAATTTGCATAATCAAAGTTTAAAACCGAGTCAATATATCTTTGTATAAATTTTTCAGCCTGATATGCCGGTGTTATTATAGAAATTTTATGCATATTTCTTAACTCCAATCCATAAAATATTTTGTTTTCATCATTTTTAATTTGTAATGTTCTTTTCTTTTTTTAAATAATTTATATTTCAATTTACATGTTTTATATTTACAATATAACTTTAGTTTCATTAAACCATTAGATTTATGATAAATATAACCGACTTTTTTATCATTATTTGAATAATCAGAAGTAAGGATATTTTTTATAATCTCCAGACATCTTAATTTTTCTTCAGCAATTTTATTGTTTGCTTCTGAATAATCCATATTTACAGGTAATGCATTAACCAAACTAAAATCTGAAATAAAATTTTCCTTAATGCCGGTTATTTCTGATAAAGTAGAAAATCTTGCATTTCCCCTATCTTCATTTCTAATACAAATAAACGGTTTATTAAAAATAATAGCAAAACAAGCACCATGGAAGGAATCTGTAATTAAGCATTTACAAGAAATAATTGCATTAAGCCAATCCTCTACACTATTAAATCTATTCTTATCATTTATTTTTATAGTTTCAATATTAAGCCTTTTATCTAATTCATTAAATGAAAGAGTTTCATCCAGTACATATGAAACAACTTTATCTTGATAATCATTAGTTGATAACTTTGCTATTGAAGAAAAAATTTCCTTATCAACAATAAATACAGGATCTAATATCATATCAGAATTAAGTCCAAATACATCCTTATAAATCTCTTTGCCTGATAATTCTCTGCAAGAAAGATAATCAAAACTCTGCAAAGCAGTTTTCATTTTTTTAGCTACTTTTTTTGTAAAATTCTTATTTGCTAAAAATTCTTGTTTATCAATCCCAAAACTTGCAGAAATTGCCAATTTTTTACAATCCGGATGAACAAAATTTAAAAAATATTTATTAAGAATATCCTTTATATAGTCTAACCTTAACACCTGATCCGAACCTAAAATTACACCTTTAATTTTTTTAGTTAGATTATAACTTTTTGCAAAATTCAAATTATGAGTCAAATCTAAAAACCTTGATGCAAAATGTTCGACAATAGAGTTTTTATAATGCTGGTTAAAACATTGCTCACCAGCATTAAATATCTTTGGCAAAAAGCCAAAGCTTCTTACAAGTTCTTGCATTGCATAGGCTGTTAAAACAGCTCCGTAATTATCATGCGTATTCCAAAAATTAACAATCAGATAATCACATTTATCATTTTCATAATAATCTACAGATTTTTGCAAACCAATCTCATTAATTGATTTCATAAACCTTTCTCTATTTGGATTTATGAGACTTGAACCAACAATATTATGATTACCGGTAATTGCATATTTTAAAGGCACGTTCTTAACTGTTTTTAATTTTTTTTGAATATTGTTTAACAGTTCTACTCCCTTTTCATTATTAACCAAAATAACAGAAGTTCCTTGCTTATCATCCAAATTTTTTGAATATTTTTCAATTTTCCAAAAATCTCCAATTGTCATATCTGCTTGTCTGGGCAATTTATTGAACCTACACTCACCACAACTTGAACGCAAACACATATTGTTTAAAAATGCTTGCAAAAATATATCATCCTTTCCTTTAAAAGAAATTTTTCTAGTAGTAGTAGTCGTAGTAGTAGTAAGACTTGGGTTCCAGCCTCTTACCTTATCGCGAAAATCTGTTGTTATAAACTCTTCAGTTTCATTTAATGTTTCTTCCAAATATTTTCTAAACACCATTGGTGATGGTGTACCATGGCAAATGATTTCTACAGTAAAAAGTGTATCATAATCTTTTCTTAAAAATGATTTCAAACCTGCAATTTGGCAAGGTGTTCCTGTAAATAAAACTTCATTATTCTCTTCTAATAAGTTTTTAATTTGACTGTAACATTCTTCCATTGAGCTTTGAAGATACTTAGACTTACGCATTTTCTCAATATCTTCTTTTTTATTAGAAACTATATGAATTACTCTTTGACCTTCCCACACAGCTCCGGCAACATAACCGCCGTTCTCCAAACATTTATATGCCAAAACAGGAAAAATTCCTCCTGATGATGACTCCTTTCTTATATCATCTTTTGCCATTGCTGCATAACAATCAGGACTTGAAGTATTAGTATATTTTGGGTTTTTAACCGGACAAATCTTTGCACATAATCCACAATTAGTACATTTTTGTTCGTCAATTACAGGGTATAAAAAACCCTCTTCGTTTTCTTGCATTGAAATTGCTTTTTTAGGACAAATAGAATAACAAGCACTACATCCGCTGCAAGCGCATACAATTTCATCAACTCTACCAATCTCTTTCATACTACCCCTATTTTCCAATACAAAAATGGTCAAAAATATTATCTAAAATATCATCCGTTATTAATTCTCCGGTAATTTCATCAAGTGCTAAAATAGCAGATTTTACATCGATTGAAATTAAATCTTGCAATTCTCTTAACTGAGAGGCTAAAAGTGCTTGATCCAAAGCTGTCTTTGCTCGATTCAAACATACTTGTTGTCTTGAATTTGTCACAAATTCCAAATTTTCAGGTTCGACATCACATACTTTTTTAGTAAGCGTTGATTTTAAATCAGCTATGCCTTCTCCATTTAGAGCAGATATGTATACCGCTTCTTCATTATGTTCATCAGATAAATCAGATTTATTAGCAATCATTATATGGTTTTTCTCTTTGATTAAATCCAGTATTTCTCTATCTTCTGATTGAATACCCAAAGAAGCATCATAAACAAAAAGCACAACATCTGCTTCATTCAATGACTGTTTGGAATACTCCACACCAATTTCTTCTACTTTATCCTGACTCTCCCTAATTCCTGCAGTATCAATAAGAGTAACCGGGATACCCAAATCCAATGTTTCTTTTAAAACATCACGAGTTGTACCCGCAATATCAGTAACAATAGCTCTATCAAGACATAAAAGAGCATTAAATAAAGACGATTTCCCAACATTTGGCTTACCAACAATTGCAACAGAAACACCCTGTCTCATAATATTTGAAGCATTTGCCTCGGATAAAACCGCATTTATCTGAGATATAATATATTCAAATCGTTCAATTAAGTAAGAATATTCCGGTTCAGCAACATCTTCAGGAAAATCAATTCCTGCCGTTATTCTGGATAAAACTTCAAAAATATCATTTCTAATATCATTGATTTTTTCTCTCAAAACCCCCGAAAGATTTTTAACAGAAACTTTAGCAAAATTTGAAGTTGCAGAGTGAATAATATCAGCAACAGCTTCAGCTTGAGACAAGTCCATACGTTTGTTCAAAAAAGCCCGTTTAGTAAATTCACCGCGTTCAGCCATTCTTGCACCATTTTTAAGCACAAGGTTTAAAATATTTTTTACAATATTTATACCGCCATGGCACTGTATTTCAACTACATTTTCGCCTGTATAGCTATTTGGAGCAAAGAAAGGAAGTACAAGAACTTCATCTATTTTTGTCTCACCATCTTTTATCCAGCCATAATTGAATTTTCTGGGTTCAAATTGAGGATTAGTAAAAATCTTTTCAATAATTTCAAACGCTTGTGTACCTGAAATTCGTATTACACCAACCCCTCCGGTTCCATAAGGTGTTGCGATAGCTGCTATTGTATCAAATTCTTCTAAAATATTCATAAAACAATTGTAACCCAAAAACTGATTATTTCTTAACTAAATTCAAATTCTTAATCAAAGTTTCTGACATTGTATAACATAATTGGAGTTCACTATCCGTCATACAAGAAATTAATTTCAAAAATTTATCTTTTAACGGTTGATGAGTCGGAGAAATATTGATATTAAATTCTCTAATATCAATATTCAAAACTTTTACTATCATTAAAAATGTCGGCAAAGACGGTATAAAATCTCCTATCTCAATTCTGGATAATTGTTTTGCACTAATACCTATCATCTCTGCGAGCTGTGCTTGTGTAAGCTTTGCATTCATTCTCTCTTTTTTAATTTTTTTAGCAATAAAATATTTATCTTCAAATAGCATTAACCACACCTATATCCCATTTGTCTAAAATACTATACCGATATAGGATATTAAACCCCGCATACGTCTAATATTCATTCTTTTCCTTGCAAATATAGAATATTATGCTATCATATACATAGATATGGATTTATACAAAACTTTTAAACATAATTTATACACCAATTTAGTAAGAATAAGATATAAAAAACTATTATCCAAGCTTAAAGAAAAACCTGGTCACGAAAAAATAAAAGTAGTGTTTTACGTTAGTGAAAATGCCAAATGGGGATATCAATCTTTGTTTGAATTAATGCTTACAAGCAGTATTTTTGAACCAAAAGTTGTTTTATATAATAATTTAGAAGAAAATACTATTTTTTTTACATCTCAAGGAATTAATACTGAATATGCATATATTGAAAATAAACATATAAGTTTAAAAAAATTTAATCCAGATATTGTTTTTTATGAACAACCATGGGAAGTTCCATCTATAAATAAACCTTATAAAGTCTCAAAGTTTGCTTTATGTGTTTACGTACCTTATGGAATTGCTAATAATCCAAATGCCCTAAAAAATTGTTCATTTTTTATTAGCACATTATGGAAAAATTTCATAGCACATGATTGTATGATAGAACCTTATTCTAAAATAGTTCAAAATGCCAAAGAAATTTTTGAAGTTACAGGTCACCCTAAACTGGATGTTTACAATAATTATCAAGAAGTTCAACATACAAAACAAACCATTATATATGCTCCACACTTCTCTGTATTAAAGTCTATGCTGGGTTTTTCTACATTTGAATGGAGCGGTAGGTTCATGCTTGAGTTCGCAAAATCTCATCAAGAAATTAACTGGATATTTAAACCTCATCCCAGATTAAAAAAACATTTCGTAGATATTGGATATATGAATACTCAGGAAATTAACAGCTATTTTGCAGAATGGGAAAAGATTGGCAAAGTTTACTTAAATGGCAATTACTTTGATTTATTTAAAAACTCCGATGGAATGATTACAGATTGCGGTTCTTTTTTAATAGAATATTTTTTCACTAAAAAACCGCTTTTACACTTAATTTCCAGCCATTCGGCTCCACATAGCAGACTTAATCGAATTGTTTCAGATAATTATTACAAAATTCATAACAAAACTTCCTTAGAAACTTATCTGAATGAAATTATTATTAAAAAGAATGATTTTATGAAAACACAACGGATTAATGAGTGTAATAAAATTTTTGGAACAAACTTCAATAGTGCAAAAAGGATTTATGATTATTTACTGGGAGAATTATCATGCAAATAGGATATACTTCAGGAGTTTATGACTTATTTCATATAGGACATTTAAACCTTTTAAGAAATGCAAAAGGTTTGTGTGATAAATTAATTGTTGGCGTAACCGTTGACAAATTAGTTGCATACAAAAACAAAGAAGCAGTAATTCCTTTTGAAGAAAGAATTGAAATTGTCAGAAACATTAAATATGTTGATATTGCAATCCCTCAAGAAGATTTAGATAAATTTAAGATGTGGGAAAAATTGCACTTTAACACTTTATTTGTCGGCGATGACTGGTTTTCATCACCCAGATGGCAAGAGATGGAAGAAAAATTTAAAGATGTTGGTGTAAAAATTGTTTATTTTCCTTATACAAAATCAACCAGTTCTACTATTATTAGTAATACTTTAAAAAACTTAAAACAATAATTAACTTTCGTTGTACAATATTTTTATGAAAATAAAAGAGATTATTGAAGCAACAAACGCTAAAGTTTTAAAAGAAATTGATGAAGAGCTGGAAGTTAGAATTTCGACTGATACAAGAACCATTCAGACCGGAGATTTTTATTTGCCGCTCAAAGGAGCTTCATTTGACGGCGAGAAGTTTATTGAACAAGCTCTTGAAAAAGGTGCTGTTGGAGCTTTTTGTACACAACATGGCGGTACATTGCAAGTTGAAAATACTCTTGAAGCTTATCTTAAACTTGCAAACTATAGACGTAGAAAACTTAATTTTACAGTAGTTGCTATCACAGGAAGTTCAGGCAAAACGACAACAAAAGAACTTATTGCTTCAACTCTTGAATCAAAATATAAAACATTTAAAACTCCTCTAAACCATAATAATGAAATCGGTTTTTGTCAAACTATTTTTGAAACACCTGATGATACAGAAGTTCTTGTACTTGAAATGGGAATGCGCGGATTAGGTGAAATAGAACTTTTATCTAAATACGCTGAACCTGATATAACAGTCATATCCAATGTAGGCACAGCACATATAGGACGTCTTGGCAGCCGGGAAAATATTGCGCGTGCTAAGTGTGAGATTGTTAAACACCAAAGGGGAAATATTTTTATTGCTCATAATGATAATTTAATCAAACAAACGATAGAATTTAGCGGTGAAAAGATTTTTTACTCAATTAATGACGTGGAAATACTTGAAAAAGGAACAAATTATTCTAAGTTTAAATATAAAAATAATATTTATGAACTCAATGTCGGCGGAGATTATAACATTGAAAATACCCTAAGCGCAATTAATTGCGGAGAAAAACTGGGCTTAAACACAGATGAAATTTGTTCAGGACTCAAAAACTACAAACCAATAGAAAAACGCTGGGAAGCAGTTAATGCAAATGGTTACGAAATAATAAATGATAGTTATAATGCCAATCCGGAATCAATGCGTGCATTTATTGATACAATTTTCGAGCTTTATAAAAATTACATAGTTATACTTGGTGATATGGGCGAGCTGGGAGAAAACGAGATTAAATATCACAAAGAACTTGGAGATTACATACAGACTAAAGGCATGAAAGTTTTTACAGTTGGAGAATTATCAAAAAATATACTTCCTGCTTTGCATTTTGATACAGTTGAAGATGTTTCAGAATATATTAAAAATAATATATCTAAAGACAAAAAGATTTTTTTAAAAGCTTCAAGGAGTATGAAGTTTGAACGAATTATTGAACTTTTAAGTAATTATTAACAGCCTCAGGTACAAATTTTGAAATATCACCTTTGTGCAGATAAATTTCTCTTACCATAGAGGATGAAATATATCCGTATTCAGGTTTTGTTATTAAAAATACAGTTTTCAAATCGCCCCAAAGCGCATTATTTGTTTGTGAAATTTGTAATTCATACTCAAAATCATTCTGATTTCTAAGTCCGCGCAATATTACATTTGCACCGGCATGCCGCGCATAATCTACGGTTAAGCCTTCATAAGAAGTTACCTCAATATTTTTAAGCCCTTCTACACTTTTTTTAATCAAATCAATTCTTGTCTCAACAGGCAAAAAGCCCTGTTTATTAACATTATAAGAAACGGCAACAATAACCTTATCAAAGATTTCAGCACCATTTTTCAAAATATCAAGATGTCCGTTTGTTATAGGGTCGAAACTTCCCGGATAGATTGCAATATTCATGTCTTTATTATAACTTAGTTTCTACGGTATTTTTAAGACTTTGTTTACAAATCTTAATAAAACAAAACAAAAAAGGCAATTTTTTTTATCTTCTACACTTAATATATATACAAAGGATATTATCAGATATCACTAAATCAATAATAATTAAAAAAGGAGACATACATGGCAAGAGTTTTGATTTCCATGCCGGAAGAATTTTTAGACAAAATCGATCAAGTAGCAGAAGGAGAAAATCGTACACGTTCAGAATTGATACGTGAAGCTTTGAGAAGCTATATGTATAAAAGCAGAGTGAAATCATCTTCTATTGCCACTAAAAATGCAGCAATTCTGGAAGCATTGCTGGATTAGACAAAAGTTTTGGGTACTGTAATTTAAAGTATATTACAGTTACTTAGCAAGCGGAAAAAGGAAATTAGGGAATTTTTAGGATAAAAAGGGCTCAACATCAATGAGCCCTTTTTTTATGATAATACAATTTGGTTCAAACTTAACTAAGCTTAGATTTTAAAATTCTTGCTGTTGAATGTAAAATATCAATACTTGTAGAAAATGGAGGGGAATAAGTCAAATCAACATCTAATAAATCTTCAACTGTTATTCTTTCTGCAAGACCTACCGAAACAGTATTGACTTTCTTATCGGCATCGCCGCACCCAATTGCTTGTATTCCTAAAAGTCTATGAGAACGTCTATCAGCAATCAGTTTAAGCGTAATATTTTCAACTTCAGGCATATAACCGGCTTTATCACGCTTTGTTACAACTACAGATACTGTATCGTATCCAAGTTTTTGAGCAAGCTTTTCTGATAAACCGCTCATTGAAATATTTAAATCTAAATATCTTGTAACTGCTGAACCTAAGACACCTTCAAAGTCCTCACTTCCACCACATAAATTAACAGCAGCCACACGCCCTTCCTTATTAGCCGTAGAACCTAAT
>CAJTWU010000001.1:0-92361 GCA_910579975.1 uncultured Vampirovibrio sp. | reverse complement strand
TGGTATCCACATAGGAGTATTAGAAATAATATTTATTTTTTCTGTACAATCTCCACATGCATAAATATCAGGAATATTAGTCTGCATTCTGCTATTAACCTTAATAGCGCCCGTTATTCCCAACGCAATTCCTGCTTCTTTGGCTATGTCAACAACAGGTCTTACACCAGCAGAAATAACAACCATTTCTGTTTCAAATCCAGAACCCTTCAGAGTCAATGCTCCTTTTACAACATCTTCTCCAAGAAACTCACTTACAACATCATCTGTTATTAGTTTTACCCGACCATCAGAATTTTCAATTATATAATCTTGAATTAAAGTCGAAATATCTTCATCAAAAACTGAAAGTATAAATGGTGAGCGTTCAACAAGAGTTACATTTTTACCATTTCGGACAAAAGCCTCTAAAAGTTCGATACTAATATATCCGCCACCTATAATAGTAATATTCTGAACTCTTTCCATCGTTTCACGTATTGCAACACCATCTTCAAGAGTTCTAAGATTATAAATATTTTTTAATTTAACATCGGGAAAAGCCTCCATATCAGGAGCAGCACCCGTTGCAATAACAAGCTTATCATAAGTAACAAAGCTTGTTTCATCAGTCTTAAGATTTCTAACCATTATTTTTTTATCAACGGGTAGAATTTTTGTCACACGATTTTGAAGATGAATATTAATACCGCTTTTTTCAAACTCTTCTGCAGAACGTACAATAAGCTTTTGCCAATCTTCAAAGTTTCCTTCTATATAATAAGGAAGACCGCATGCTGAGTATGAAACATGAGTATCTTGTGTATAAATATGAACTTCCGCCTCTGGAAGCATTCTTTTTGATTTTGCTGCAGCCTTTGCTCCTGCGGCAACTCCGCCTATAATAACTATTTTCATACTGAAATTATGAAAAGTTTTATCAGGCTTATCAATTGGACATGTTTCTATTTAGATATTAGCAAGATAATGTCATTAAATATTACAAATACCATTAATAAAATTAACAATGAGAAAAATACTGAAGAAATTGTTTCAATAACTTTTTCATTAAGTGGCTTTCCTGTAATTTTTTCAAATAATAAAAACATCAAATGCCCGCCATCCAAAGCCGGTATTGGTAATATATTAAGAATAGCAAGGTTCATTGAAATAAGAGCCGCTAGTAAAAATCCTGATGATTTACCAGCTTTATCAATCATATCACCGCCAATTTTTGTAATAGCAACTACACCATGCAAATCCTTCATTGGAATATTTCCCGTAAATAACTGACCTAATGAATACATCATTGTTGCAGTATTATCCCAAAGATATTTATTACTTTCTTTTACCATTGCAACAGGAGTTTTAGTAGAAACAAGGGTTTGTTTAGATGCCAACCCTAATCCGATAAGTCCCTTATAATCAGGAAAAACAGGATTTAATTTTATTTCTTTTCCTTCACGGAGAACTATCATATTTACAGGATGAACTCCATCTGAAATAGCTTTAGCAACATCATAAAGTGTATACTTACCGTCAGAAGTATAAACGGTTTTATTATTAAGTTCTTTTGCAAGAGTTTTTATATTATTATCAAATTTAATTCCATCTTTTTTGAAATATTTAGCCCCTTTAGCTGCATACTTATCCATAGTAATAATATCTGTTTCAGTTTTTTCTGGAAGTCTGATTGAAAGTTCAGCAGGAATAATTTCATCTCTTTCAAGACCAGGATTCAAACCTTTTAACAGCTCATAGTTTTTATCAATAGTTTTTTGAGTAGCAATGCCATTATTTTTTGCACTATTTTTAACAATAGTTACAAAAGAATATGCATTATTAACATCTGTACCATTTGCTTTTAAAATTCTATCACCTGTTTTAATACCGGAGTCCCAAATACTTGCTCCCTTTGGAGCACTGATTTCTCCGGCATATATTTCATAATTCCCGGAAGGAAGGTGCTTAGAATAAGCTGCTACAAACAAAACAAGCATAAAAGCACATACCACATTTGCTATTACACCAGCTGAAACCACTATTGCTCTTTGCCATACAGGTTTGTTTGCAAATCTATCTTCTGAATCAGCCGGCAAATCACAATCTTTGTCATCATCAGGAAAAGATACATAACCGCCTAATAGAAATGCATGAACAACAACTTCTATATCACCGCATTGTTTTTTGAAAATAGTTGGACCAAATGGCAAACCAAAACCAAACCTCTCAACCTTTATACCAAAAGCTCGTGCAGCGAAAAAATGTCCGGCTTCATGAACAAAAATTAATAAACCCAATAATAGTATCATTATAAAAATCGACATTACAATTCTCCTCTAATTATTGAGTTTAATTTTAACATAAAAACTAAATAAAAGATTTAATCTTAATGAGGAATTTTTGTAAACTATTAGTCATTTTTGGTTTTACAGAACTAAGGCTAAATCTATCATTTTCTATTAAAAGATTTCTTAATCTTCCTGAATAAGGATAATTTGTAAAATAATCAGCTTGAATTTTTTTTGCAAGATAATCATTTTTTGGTGCACGTTCTAACAACCTTTTATTATATGGCAATGAAGAAGTTTCGCCGCCGCTTCTACGTATTGAGTTTCTTAGTGCTATATCAGCAGCAGTATTATTTTTACATTTTTCCTGTAAAAATTCATTATAAGACTTGATGTCATATTCATCAGGTTTTGATGATGAGTTTAATACTACTCTAGCCCAATAAGCTTTATTTTCTAATGTATCCCAGCGGCAGCCGCCTAAAATTGTTTCACTCATAATACACACACTCCTTTTATGTATTAAGAGTACAACGTAAAGAATACTTGTCAAGCTTAAGACAAACGCCTAATCATCTGGTGAGCCTCTTCATTTTCCGGGAAAATTTCTACCACTTTATCCAAATATTCTAAAGCAGTGTCATTATCTTTAAGAGCCTCATAACATTTAGCTATTTCCATTAAAACAGAAACACTCTTTGGACTTTTTGCATAAATATTTTTGAAAAGATTTAAAGCATTTTGATATTCACCAAGCTCGAAATAAGTAAGAGCTAATGTATTTTGTGTTTCTATATCCGGATTTTGTTCTATTGCTCTAATTAAATACCTTTTAGCATCTTCATATTCATGTTTTGCAAATAAAATCCTTCCCGCACAAAATTGAACATACTCATGATTAGGCTCTACCTCTAGAGCCTTAAGAATATATTCATAAGCAGCCTCAATCTGATTGAGAATTAATTTATTTAAAGCCATAAATGTCAAAGCTAAAACATTTTTAGGTTCTACTTCCAGGGCTTCAGTATAAAATCTTTCAGCTTCAGTATTTTCAGAAATAGAATACAAGAAATTACCATATTCAAAAAGTATTTCAAAATCATTTGGAGCAAGCTGCATTGCAGTCTCAAATTCATCTCTTGCATAATCAAAAAGACGTTTATTTAAATAAATTATACCCAAATCTTTATGAGCCTTTGCAATTTCAGGGTTCATACAGATAACTTTCTTAAGCATTTTCTCCGCAGTATCAGTATCACAAAGACTTGATGACAATATTGCATATTGATGTAAAATTTCTGCCGACACTTTTTCTTTCAAAAGAATATTTTCATAAATATCTTTGGCTTTTGCAAGCTGATTAGTTTTAATATACAAACTTGCTAATTTTTGCGCCGGTAGAATAAATTTAGGATTAACATAAACTATTTCCTCCAGCATTTTTATTGCGACATTGAATTCTCCAAGAGCTTCATAACAAGTAACAATATTGTACTTATAATTTTCTTTTCCCGGACACATCAAAGCTAGCTGCTTATAATGTTTAAGTGCACATTCATACCTGCCTAACTTAACTTCGGACATTGCCAAAGCTGTAATAAAACTCTCGTCTTCATCAAGTTCAACTGCCTTTGCCAAATATTCACATGCTTTTTCGTGATTTTGCTGAATTTGATAAGCTGAACCGATATTATAGTAAGCCATAACGCTATCAGGATTGATTTCAAGTGCTTTTTCATAAGTTTGAATAGCTTCGCTGCTCTTACCTTGAGCCATATAGCAAGTACCTAAACTATTTAAAGTACCAAGATTTTCAGACTCTTTCTCCAATGCTCGTAACAAAGGCTCCTGAGCCTTTTCAAACTCTTTATTTTTCATATAAGCTGTACCGATAATAAAATCGTAGATATAGTTTTCCTTATCCAGCTCTGAAGCAATTTGAGCGTATCTAACAGCCTCTAACGGTTCATTGAGCCTTAATAAAATTATACAAAGACTCTGGTATGCCTCCATATATTCATTTCTTAAGTCAATTACCCTTACATAAGCATTTTTAGCAGAAGTAAAATCTGCAAGTTTTTCGTAGCATTTCGCAAGATAAAACCATGAAGTAGCCTCTTCAGGCTCAAATTTAACAACAGTTTCAAAATGAGTTCTTGCAGTAAACCATAATTCAAGATTGACATCCGTAAGTCCAGCTAACTTAAGCAGCTCAATACTATCAGGAGTTTTTTCCAAAGCTTCTTCAATTAATGGTTTTGCTGCATTAAAATCTTTTATTCCAACTAGTTCTGTAATTCTATCAATCATTCTATCCCCCGAAATAGTTCTTCAATCCCGAAGTTAAATTTTTATTCTTACAAAGCTTTTTCAATTTAGAAATTGCCCTGTTTTCGATTTGACGTATTCTTTCTCTTGAAACACCGTAAATTGTACCGATTTCATCAAGAGTTTTCTTATTGCCATTATTATTTAAACCAAATCTAAGAATTAATACATCACGCTCTTTCGGACTCAATTGATCCAGCATAGCCTTGATATCATCCAATAAACTTTCTTGAGAAACAAGAGATTCCGGTGCAAGAGTTGATTCATCTACAATGTAGTCAATAATTTTATTTGAGTCATCCTTTTGTCCGGTAGGAGTATCAATACTGATTGTAGACTGAGTTGATTTAATAATTGAGGTTAATTTAGAAACAGGTATTCCCATCTTATCAGCAATTTCCTGTTTATTAGGAATTCTTCCGAGTTCTGTTGTCAAATCAACTGTAGCTTTTTTAATCTTGTTAATTGATTCAATTAAGTGGATTGGAAGTCTGATAATTCTTGCTTTATCAGCGATTGCCCTTGTAATAGACTGCTGAACCCACCATGTTGCATAAGTTGAAAACTTATAACCCTTAGTATAATCAAATTTTTCAGTTGCTTTAATCAAACCAAGATTACCTTCCTGAATTAAATCAAGAAATGATAAGCCTCTTCCAATGTATTTTTTGGCAATACTTACAACAAGTCTCAAGTTTGCATTAATCAATACTTTTCTTGCAAACTCACTTTGGGTTTCATATATTTTTTTAGCTACTTCAAGTTCTTCTTCAACTGATAGCAATGGAATTTTACCAATTTGCTGCAAATATATTCTAACGGAATCATCTGAATTAACTGAATTCAAACTTTCCTGTGTTTTAGGTTCTTCAATAGAGATATTTTCTTCGTCATCTAAGTCTTCAACAGGCTCAATACTATGAAAATCAACTCCTTCATCTGAAATATCATCAACCATAATATTCAGTTTGTCTTTTTGCTTAACCATTTATTTTTATCCTCTTCTTTTAGATAATCTTTGTTTCACGCTTTCAAACAATATTATAGCAGCAGCATTAGAAACATTTAAAGAATTAAAATTCGTTAACATAGGTATTTTAACCTTAAAATCTGCTAACTTCAACAAAGATTTTGAAATCCCTGCATGCTCTGCTCCCATTATAAGCGCAAAATTCATATCTGTGTAATCAATATCATAATAATTATCATCAGCATGATGATCTGATGCAATTACCCAATAGTTCTTTTCTTTTAACCTTTGTACAGCACCCACAATACTATTTACTTTTATTATAGAAATGTGATTTACTGCACCGGCACTGGTTTTTTCCACTGTAGAATTAACTAGTACTCCACGGCGTGAAGGTAAAATTATACCATCTACTCCGGCACAAACAGCTGAACGTATTATAGCACCAAGATTATGAGAATCTTCAACTCCGTCTAAAATAACAACAGAAGCTGATTTATCTATATGCTGTTCTATAAAATCATCTAAATCAACATACTTCACAGGTGCTATTTGAGCAATAACGCCCTGATGGCGGGCTTCTTGAGCTATTTGATTTAGTTTTTCTTTACCGACAAATTGAAAAACGATACCTTGTTTTTTAGCAAGTTCCTTAATTTTTTCTATTTTTTCATCAGAGCGGGAAGTATTAGAAATCAATATCCTGTTAAATTCACGATTTCCTGCTTCAAGCGCTTCAATAAGAGCATTTTTACCATAAATAAAAGTTTCTTCCATTAAGCTGACACCTCCAGCATTCTTTCTATACATTTTGCACTCTGTTTACGAATGTCTTCGTCTAATGTAATCTCATTTGTTTCATTTTCCAAGCAGTAAAGGATTTCTTCCAAGGTTGTAAGCTTCATACTTTCACATAACATATTGTCATTTATTAAAATAAATTCTTTATTTGGATAGTCACGCTTTAATCTATCAACCACACCTTTTTCTGTAACAATAATAAACTTATTATCAGCACTATTTTTAACATAGTTAATAATACCGCTTGTACTGCCAACATAATCACCAAGTGCACTTACTTCAGGCTTACATTCAGGATGAATTAAAATTTTAGTACCAGGATGTTCTTTTCTAGCATTGAAAATATTATCAACTGTAATATTATTGTGTATCGGGCAATTTCCTTTATATGTAATAACTTCTACACCTTTAAGCTTAGTTTCAACCCATTTCCCGAGATTTGCATCAGGAACAAAAAGAACTTTCGGTGCATTAAGACTTTCTACTATTTTTAACGCATTAGAACTTGTACAACAAATATCACATCTTGATTTAACTTCTGCAGTTGAATTTATATAACAAATAGTAGGCAAGTTAGGATACTGTTTTTTAAAATCCTCCATTTGATGTAGGTCAATCATGTCCGCCATAAGACAACCGGCATTGATATTAGGCAATAAGACTTTTTTATCCGGTGATATTATTTTTGCAGTTTGTGCCATAAAATAAACCCCAGCAAATACAATAATTTTCGCCTCTGTTTCTTGTGCTTTTTGGCTTAAATACAGGGAATCACCGACAAAATCCGCAACTTCATCAATCTCTATATTCTGATAGCTGTGTGCCAATACTATCGCGTTTTTTTCCTGTTTTAACTTCTTAATTCTCTCTATTATGTTTTTCATATATAATACCCTGTGTACAAAATTTAAATTTTATTGTACAATAAAAAAAAATAGGAAGAAATAAGCATGGCATTTAATCTTTTTAAGAAAAATATAGTTGTCGGGGTTTCCGTTAATCCTGAGCTAGGATTAGAGGTTGCGCAAATTGATTTCGCAACCAAAACAGTACTTAAATATGGTACTAAGCAATTAGGTTATGACAATCTTAGAAAAGAGATTGCTGATTTAGACCTCTTTAAAGAAACATTATCAGACTTACTGTTAGAACTTGAAATACCAAAAGGTTCTGAAATTGTATTGAATATACCTACTATTCTGTTCAAAGTAGAAGATTTTTCTGCTGCAATGGAACCTAACTTAGTTGAAATGCAGATTGAAGAAACATTATCTGCTTATCCTATATTTCAAAATAATGAAGCAGCTATAAGTGCTGTTAGATTACCGATTTCAACAATCCAAAATAACAAAATTGCTTTTACAGCAGCACAAAAAGTTACTTTGATTGAAATTGCAATGCAAATAAAATCATTGGGCTACACTGTTATTGGAATTGATACATCAGTAAACTCTGTTTTAAATTCATTAATCTATAACGAAAGAGTTGATATTGCAGCAGATTCAAACTGGGTACTACTTATTGTTGATAACAGTACTTGTAGAATTATTCCTATGCTGGGCAAATCTTATGCTGATAGTTTTGAAGAAAAAATTGCTATCGGTGAAGTTTTAGGTGATGCTGAAAACTATGGTACTGTTATATCAGCAGTATCTCCTATACTTAAAAATGTTCCATCAAAAAGATTGTATGTTCTTTCAAGAACCAATGTAATTAATGCAGAAGTTCTTGCCGGCAAATTATCTTATAATGGACAAATTATTCACCATAATGACAACATTTTCTCTGAAGCTCCTTATTTAGATACAGCTCCAAGTATAACAGAACAAGCTGCTAAAATGATTTCACTTGACGTTATTGGTGCTGCAATCAATAGAGAATTCAGAGATTACTCTGTTGCTCCAATAAATATGTTCAATTCATCATTAGGTGAAGTTTATGAGAATGAACAGCCATTAAAATTAAATGTCGGACCGGGATTTCTTTTAACAATAGAAAATATGCTAATAGCTTCTGTTGTATTTGCCTTGATTGCATTGTTGGCTATAGGCGGTATCATTGTGCCTTTAAAAGCTAAGATTGCTTTAAACAATAATGATATCAGCGATATGGATAGAAAAATTGCGGACATACAAAAATTCTTAGATGAAAATAAAAATGTATCAGCTGATATGTTTGATGAAGGTGATGAAGTTAGAATTGGTTTACAACATAACAAAACTGTATATACTTACTATACAATTGTTGGTACTGAAATTCCTAAAAAATTATGGCTTACTCACTTACAACTTGGCAGCAATATTACAATTGAAGGTCAAGCTGATAACTTAGAAAGCGTTTATAGTTTCTTCAGAAATGTTAAAGATTATAATCCGACTTCTGAAATAAAATTGCAAAAGTTAGGTTTGGCTACAAAATCAAAACTTGTAGAACTTGCTGATGAAGAAAGTTTCGATACAGATTCAATTATAACATCTATGAATGCTGATTTCTATGAGTTTAGGATTTCTGATGCACCAGAAGTTGCCGTTACAAAAAAACAGGAAAATTCTGCTAATAACAGTAACGGAGGACTTCCTAACGTAGATTTAGGTGAATAATAACAAAGGACAAAGTCAAATGGAAAAGTATAAAAAATATTATGGTGTAATGCTTTTTGGCGCAGTGGCTTTAGCATGTGTACTTGGCGGTTATTACGCAATAACACCACAACTTACAGAACATGCAAATTCAGAAAGCAGCCTACAACAAAAACGTACTCAATTAGAAGCTAAACAAGCTGAAAGAACTCGTGTTGTAAACAAACTTAAACAGCTTAAAGATTCTATTGCAACTTCCCAAAAGAAAATTTATTCACCTGTTGAATCTGATTTAGGCAATGATACTTTATTTTTCACATTGTATAATGACCTTATTGAGATGATACATGCAAATTCTGTTAAGATTAAATCAATAGATTATTCTTACAATCCGGCTTCAGATAAATTTGTAGAATTTGGTAAAGATGTATACTTCGTCTGTGATGTTGATATGGAATTGGTTTCTAACTATGTTAATCTTGGAAAATTAATTCAAGATATTTATCAATATCCTTATTATATCAAAATAAATGAAATGGATATTAAACCATACGAAAAAGATAAAACAATTCTTATTACAAACATGAGTTTAAGATTATATGCTCATACGGAGCCAATGGAAGAAGAGACAGAACCGGCAGCCGGTGCAGCAGCAAATATACCATTAGAATAAAAAAGAGCCTTAAGGCTCTTTTTTATTACTTAAATTAAATTTATTCATAATAAAAAAAAGAGATCCTGAGATCTCTTTTTTTAATGGTGGGCGTTAGAAGACTCGAACTTCTGACCCTCTCCTTGTAAGGGAGACGCTCTACCAACTGAGCTAAACGCCCGAACATTTATTATTGTACTTGCTCAAAAATTAAAGTCAAGCATTTTCCTTCTCCGACATGGTTTTTAGTATGTTAAGTTTTGTAACACAAACAATCATAAAAAAAGCAATTTCATGCAAAATACATACTTTATATATATAACACGAGTAACTAAGAGGATAAAAATATGTGTAATCCATTTGGATGGCAGCCATCATTACTAGCATACGACCTTTCAAGCGGTTCCCAATGGGGGTCAATGAACATTCACATGAACCAAGCTTGGGCCGATATGCAAGCAAGATCAACTTTATATATGACTCCTACTATGGGATTTGGTAATTTTATGGAATATGGAATGCCAAACGGTGGTTTGAACTTTTTATGTGATCCCGGATATACAATTGGACAATGGCAATGGAACCAAAACAATATGGGCGGATGCGGCTTTGGTAATTTTGGCATGAACGGTATGAACTGGGGAAACAACCCTTGGGGTAACTTTGGTTGGCAAGGAGGAAATACCTCTGGTTCAAACCCTTCTGCTGCTACTCCTGAAGAAAGAGCTGCTCAAAGAAAATATAATAAATTGCTTGCTTTAGTAAAACAACTTGCTTCTGATGATAGCAAATTACCTGCAGCAAGAAAAGAAGCTCTTGATGAAATTGCTAAACATCCAGTAGGAAAAACTTATAAAGAAAAATTAGAAAGCTTAAAGGCTGAATATAACAGAGTAAGCAAAGAAGATATTAAAAAATTCTTAACTTCTAATGCAGCTAAAAGCTTCACTACTGATGGAAGTACAAATAATGCAAATTCATTCTACAACAAACTTCAAAAAGTTGGATTTGAATTTGAAAACTCAGCTGTTGATAGCGAAGTTTCAGGTTTATATGATGTAATTTCACAAATAAAAGATACACAAGAAAACTATCAAAACAACAACATACTAGCAGACTTAGCTGCTAAAACAGGCACTTATGATATTCTTGATGTAATCAGCAGCTGGAATACTCAAAAGAAAGATAGCACCGGTGAAGAAAAAAGAATTATTACCTTAATTAAAAAGGGATATGATGCATTACCATCCGGTGAAACCGGTAACGGTGCAAGAAGCAGCGTTAAAACAGGCGTAATCAGCCCTATCGTTAATGGTCTTATTGATAGAGCCCGCGGTTTGAAATCAGGTTTAGATAGTGCTTCTCAAACAAAATTAACAGAAGCAATGACTAAATTAGAACGAGCATATAACAATACCGGTGCAACTGTTGACCCTAATCTATCAACTGCTTTTGATGAATTATATGTTCTAACAAGGAAAGCTGCTATTGCACAATTAAGAGCAGAAATCAAAGAAGCTTACGGTACAATTGATCCTGATTTATTCAATGACACATTATTTGAGGCTGAAACAATAGCAGATTTAAAAGCAGAAGGATTTAATGAAGCTGTTATCAACGCTGCAAATATAGTAGTTGCTGCTTCAAATGACAGCGGTATTTATACACAAAGAGTTGACGAAACAAAACCGGCTCGTGAACAATTAGAAGCTATCACAGGAACAGATAATGCTTTAAGAAAAGCAACCTCTGTTTCAGGTATTGCCGGAGTTACAGAAGCTTGGATTGATAACAACACAGGTAAAGTTTATGTTCTAAAACAAAACGCTGATGGCGAAGATGAGATACATGAACTTAATAACCCAACAGTTGATAACGGCAAAGTTACAGCAGGAACAGTTGGTGCAAAAGTAAATGCGAATGATATTGCATTAGCATCTGCAACAGCAAAGCAAGAAGCTCAAGCTTTAAAAACAGAACAAGAAGCTGTAACAGCATTAGTTGCTAAGACTGATATTATTAAAGCAGACCGTACAACTTCTGATGGTCACAAAATTTACAAAGAACAAAAAGGAGACCAAAGAGAATTTGTTCTAATCGATGGTATTCTTTATGAATATAAAAATGGAGCTAAAGGTGATAAACTAACTGCTGCAAGTATTGAATCAGCTTATAATTCAGCAGTTGATAAAGAAAAAGTATTAGCAAATGATAAATCATTTGAAGGTACAGAAGTTGCAAGAATGCTTTGCGGATGGACAACAGAAAGTGACGATAAGTATATCGCCGGAGTTCTAGGTGATATTAATGAAGATAATATTGAATCATTTATGAAAGCTGTTTATGCAAATTCTTCTTTTAACCATAAAGGATGCGAAGGATTTATTGAAAAATTAGATGACGATACATATGCTAGTAATGGTGTTACGTTAGCACTTAAAAAGCAACTAATTAATGCATTTATAGCTTATGCAATCAAATCCAGTATTAGTGAAACAGATACTGATATTAAATACATCAAACAAGGTCTCGAAGCTTGTACCGATAATGGATTTAATAAACATTATTCAGGTTGGACTTGGTGCGGACTTGGAACAAACTGGAACGAGAAAATTGATGAATGCATGTGGAACATTGCTAATAAAATAGGATTAACTACTCCAAAAGCTTAATTAAAAGCTTTCACAAGAATAATATAAAGATTAACCAGCAAAAATCCCATAAACAATCCGCCAATGACATCTATAGGAAAATGTACACCTATCCAGAGCCTTGATAACGCCACTAGGAATATAAATATTCCAAAAACGATTACAAGGAAATATCTCCAAAACTCACTTCTTGTATAGTGCATAATTAAGTAAATACAAATTCCATAAAAACACATTGTTGTACATGCATGGTTTGATGGAAAGCTCCATCCGGGATAGCTGCAAATCCCGGGTCTTTCTCGGCAAACAAAATCTTTCAGCAATGCTGTTAGAAAGAATGCAGCATGTGTAAAGAATACCAGCAAAAATGCCTTTAGGTACTTTCCATGTGAAACAAGCACCGAACAAGCTGCTATTTGAGGCCATAACATATAATTTGCCCGTCCAAATTCAGCCACAAAAGCTGGTATGTAGCTTGGATAAGGTGCAAGAAAATGCCTGATACCATTTAACATACCTCTATCAAATTCTCTAATTCCAGGCATATATAATACAAGGATAGTTAATACCACTACTACAATTAATGATATTGTTACATAATTCCAGTTGGCAACAACGCCATAACCTTTATCTCTCATTAAATTCCGCCTTTTGCCATTCCCAAGATATCAATAACTTTATTAACAACAGCAATCACAATTGGAGAAGCTTCACTAACAAATACAGCAAAGAAGAACAATGCTCCAATTACTGCAATAAACTTTTGAATATCAGAAAACATAAATACTTTGTTTTCTCTAAATTCTTGAATACCCTTAAACTCATCTGTAAAGGGTTTTACAGGCAATTTTTCTTCGATTGCTTCAATAACATTTGCAAACTTAATTTTTATTAAAATATTGTATGAATCAACGTTCATCCACCATAAAGCGCAAACAGCTACTCCAATTAGCGAAAAGACCAAAGTGGCAGATAATCTTTCCATAAACACCACGTTACCGGTATAAATCATTGCAAAAATCAATACAACAAACGAAACCATATAGAACCGGTTTGTTCTAAAGTTACGGTCTATGAAATTTTCTTTTTGCTCTGCATATAGCTTATATTCTTGCAAAATCAGCTCATCTCTATCCATTTTTATATCCTTTTGGCGGGACACATTTCATTAAACTACTAATTTGTATTGTGCTCCAAGTGTCCCTTTGGAACAGACTACATGTGTTTTTTAATTCCAGTTATCAAAGGTACGTTGCCCTTTAACTTCATTCATTAAATCTTCAAACTCTTTTTCATCCAATGTTTCTTTTTCAAGAAGTTTTTTCGAAATAAACTCAAGCATGTCGCGATTGTCGCTTAAAAGTTTTTTTGCTTCTTCGTATTGTTCATCAACTATTTTTTTAACTTCTTTGTCTATATCAGCAGCAATTTCTTCCGAGAAATCTCTTGTATTACCGAAATTTCTACCCATAAATACATGTTCTTGATCTTTGCCGTAAGTCAAATTACCCATTTTTTCAGACATACCGTAAGTAGTAACCATACTTCTTGCTAAAGCCGAAACTTTTTCCAAATCATTAGAAGCACCGGTAGTAACATTATCCTTACCGTAAATCAACTCCTCTGCAATTCTTCCACCAAGTATCATTTTTATTCTATCTAATAACTGATTTTTTCTCATTGTTAAATGATCTTTTTCAGGCAGCGTTAAAGTAATACCCAGAGCCATACCACGAGGAATAATTGAAACTTTATGAAGCGGATCACAATCTTTTAAAAGTTTAGCTAAAAGTGCATGTCCAACTTCATGATAAGCAGTATTTTCTTTTTCCTCATCAGAAATAATTCTGCTTTTCTTTTCTGGTCCAGCCATAACTTTATCAATTGCTTCTTCTAAATCTACCATATCTATTTCTGATTTATCGTGACGTGCAGCAAGCAAAGCAGCCTCATTAAGAAGGTTTTGCAAATCAGCCCCTGTAAATCCAGGAGTACGTTTTGCAAGAGTTTTAATCTCAACTTCTTTTGCAAGCGGCTTATTCTTAGCATGAACATTTAAAATCTGTTCTCTTCCTAAGACATCAGGCTTATTAATAACAATTTGACGGTCAAATCTACCTGGTCTTAATAATGCATTATCCAAAATATCCGGTCTGTTAGTCGCTGCTAAAATAATAATATTAGTATTTTCATCGAAACCGTCCATTTCTACAAGGAGCTGGTTAAGAGTTTGCTCTCTTTCATCATGTCCACCGCCAAGTCCGGCACCTCTTTGACGACCTACTGCATCAATTTCATCAATGAATACAATACAAGGTTGATGTTTTTTAGCCTGTTCAAATAAGTCTCTCACACGAGAAGCACCAACACCGACAAACATTTCAACAAAATCAGAACCGCTTATTGAAAAGAAAGGAACACCGGCTTCACCAGCAACAGCCTTTGCCATTAATGTCTTACCTGTACCTGGAGAACCCACAAGTAAAACACCTTTTGGGATTTTTGCCCCAAGTTTAACATATTTATCACTATGTTTAAGAAAATCTACTATTTCTTCTAATTCTTTTTTCTCTTCATCAATACCGGCTACATCAGCAAATGTTGTTTTAACTTTATTATCCATAAGCATTTTTGCTCTTGATTTCCCAAAAGACATTGCCTGAGCTCCGCCCGCCTGAATTGACTTTATAATAAGAGCAATCACACCCAAAACAAGTAAAAGAGTTATAAGAGACGAACCCATACCTTTTACAGAACTTGACTCTGTATTTTTAACAGAAATCTCAACATTATTTTCTTCAAGCTTAGGTAATAAATCAGAACCTGAAGGGAATGAAACTTTATACTGCAGTTTTGCCGGCTGAACATTACCATACAAAGGATTTGTAACTGGTTTCACTTCTGGCTGCTTAACTGGAATTGCAATTAAAGTATCTCGTCCCATGTCCACACTTTTAATCTCTTTATTTTCAACTTTTTGCACAAAAGCAGTATATGAAAGCTCTTCCGTACTAGATGTCGGCCC
Source organism: uncultured Vampirovibrio sp. (assembly GCA_910579975.1). Classification (GTDB taxonomy): domain Bacteria; phylum Cyanobacteriota; class Vampirovibrionia; order Gastranaerophilales; family Gastranaerophilaceae; genus CAG-196. The sequence continues at coordinate 77,085 of CAJTWU010000001.1, read as the reverse complement.
CGCAAAAAGCATTGAGACAAACGCTAAAATCATTATACCTAATATTACATACATACCTATTGATTGATTTTTATTCATAGTTCTCCCTCTTATATCATTTATTGCATTATTATAACAGAAACAACAGGGTTTGGGATACTAAATCGGCTAGTTATGAGGATAGGGAGTTTTCGTGTTAACAAATCTTAACAAATAAGGCAATTTTTGTGGCCTTGTTACGTTTTTATATATAGAGTATATAAGCATAGGACAATTATGAGCGCATTTTCAAACGGATTCAATTTTGGTTTTGCAACCGGCTTCTTTAACAGAATGTTCGGCGGCTTTAATCCGTTTTGCTGCTTTAACTTTACTCCTACTTTCTTTACACCGGTCTTTAATACAAGCATATTTACACCATATTCAACTCCATCAGTCAATATGTCATTTCAGAATTTTACAATGCCCGCAATGAATAATACTTTTAATTGGAAGTCTGTAAATACAGGAAATACATGGTCATCATTCAACATGAGTGATACATTTGTCAAATCAGCAGCTTCAAATAAGAATTATTCTGATACAGATACTTCAAATTTCAGCTATGATGCAGAAGCTTTAAAAAATAAATGGCAAAAGAAAAAACCAGATTTATCCCAAAAATTTTATAACAAAGTCGTTCAAGTAGCAAAACGTGTAAACTGCGACCCTAATGATTTAATGTGTCTAATGAATTCTGAAAGCGGCATAAGTTCTTCAATACCAAATGCAGGAGGTTCTGGTGCTGTTGGTTTAATACAATTTATGCCTAAAACAGCCAAAGGACTTGGTACATCTTGCGAAGAATTGAAAAAAATGAGCCCTGAAGAACAAATGGTTTATGTTGAAAAATATATTATGAACTCAAAAAGAACTGCCGGTCTAGGCAATCAAAAAATTGGAGCAGGAACTCTTTATGCATTAATCTTTTTACCGGCACGTGCAAACAGAGATATTTTAACAACTCAGGGTGAGAAATATTACAGCAGCAATAATGGATTAGATTTAGATAAAGACGGCAAAATTTCTAAAGCGGATTTAGCAAAACGTATTAGAAGTTGTGATGTTTAATGACTTTTTTGTTTTTTAATATTTGGGCTCAAAACAAAAAAAAGCCGTTTCTTTTGAGAACGGCTACCAGACTTGGGGAGGAGGTATGAAAAACCAATTGGTTTTCCATACTCATGTTAACGGCATATGTTCTCGCAATCTTTAATTATTGGATAAATATATCATCCATTTAGTGGAGTTTATATTTATCTGTAAGCTTCTTATACTCTTGATTTACGGGAGTTGGGACAGAAGTTGTAATTGCCTCAATGAATATTTTTTCTTCTATCAAATTTGAAGCTTCAATTCTTGCCGGTACAATTAGCCCTGTTTCTGTAAAATACTCACTGCTTTTTTCAGAAGACAAGTATTGAACAAATTTTTTAGCAGAATTTTTATGTTTAGAATTTTTGGAAATAGCCCAGCCTGATGAATCACAAAGAACACCGTTTTTGCCCGGGAAGTTCACAACAGCCCAGTTGAAATCGGCTTTTTCTTTTATTTTTGGATACATCCAGCGGCCTGAAAGATACATCGCTATTTTTTTATCTAAAAACATTTGAGCAAGAGTAGAACTCCCTATTTGGCTTCTTGTTGGTGCTACCCTGTACTTATCACGCAAATCTTTATAAAACTCCAAACCTTTATAATAACCATTATCTGATAATATATTTTCTCCATAAGCATGAAGATATGGTAAAGCCCAATATGTCTCTTCTTCAAAACTAACTCCATAGCGTCCATGTTCTGTTGTTTTCTTTGCTATTTCTAAAAAGTCTTCAAAAGTCCAGTTATCATGAGGTTTTGGAGTCATATTAAGATTTATATAAAATACAACTGTTGAAACATCTCGCGGGATTGCTAATAATTTACCATTTGAACTAAGTCCTTCAATAGCTTGTGGATAAAAATCATCTTTATTTATTTCGTTATTCAAATCTTCAAGATATTTTTCATAAATTGGAATATTCAGATTATTTATGAACAAAACATCAGGAGCAGTATTAGAAGCAAATAATAAATGAAGTTTTTGGAAATAATTTTGAGGTATGTGTATAAATTTTATTTTTATATCAGGATTTTCTTTTTCGAAATCTGATATTATCTGATTTAATATTTTGACTTCACTCACTGAGCCCCAGGATGAAAAAGTAATTTCTTCTTGCTCATTTAATGTACATCCGCATAATAATAAAGGGATTAAAAAAAGTAATAACAGCTTTTTCATTATAGAGCCATTAAGTATTCTATATTGTCATTTGTAACATTTACAATAAATTTATTCAAACCAATTCTTATAATATATCTTGAAACTCCTTCCGAAAGCTTTTCACTCAATCTTGAAGCAATTCTTTCACTTTTTAGAGTTTCAAATTCTTTTATTTTAATAAATTTATTTCCAATAAATCCAAGAACGGTATACCCACCTTCTTTTTTCGCAAGATGGCACCCTTTTCCTTCAGAAAATTCTGTAGTACTAATAATTGTGTAAGTTTCATTATCAATAATACATTTTATTTCTGATTGTTTTTTACTTGTTTCTTCTTGCTTTGGAGAAGCTTTGCGTTGTAATACTTTTTCTCTACGTTCTAATCTTTCAGCTTTTGTTTCTTGAATTTTCTTCATTATATCATCTGAAAGTTGATTTCTAACTTGCCTTGAAGTTACAGGCTTTTCATATATTTTTCTTTCAAGCTGTAATGGAACAAATTCTTCCTTGACAATTGGTTGTTCAGGTTCTTCTTTTACCTTATCCTCTTCTTTAATATTATCTAAATCAAAATATTCATTACTATAAAGAGATTCAAAATCGTCATACTCTTTATGTTCAGAATGCACTATATAATCTTCTTCTTTTGTAATTTCGAAATTACCAAACTGATTGAATTCATTTTGAATATCATCTACACTCGGTGCTTCAAAATCATTTAAAATCTCAAATGTTTCACTACCATCATAGAATGGTTTAAACTGTACATTAGAAATATTATTTAAAAGAGCCTCCTCATCAACTTTTACAGGCTCCGCCTTTGGTTTTTCATATTTTTCAGGATTTTTTAAAACATCACGCAAATCAGGTAAAGACTCTGATAGGCTTAATTTTTCTACCTCATAACTGTTATCAACCAAAGCCCATTCAGCAGATGGTTTAGAAATATATGCCTCTTTATTATTGATTTCTTTTGATAAATCCGGTAATACATCGCCTAAAGAAAGTGTATTAACTTCATACCCTTCGCTTGCATAAACCGTAATTGGTTTAACTTCTGATTCGATTTTTCTACCGCCCTGTTTTCTTAGAGCTTCAGAAAGGTCAGGAAGCATATCTTTCACACTCAATGTCAATATTTCAGAAGGTTTACGAGATTTGTTCTTAGAAGCTTCTATTTTTTTACGCATTTGAAGAGTACGTTCAGGATTTGTTCTTAAATCCGTAAGAAAATCATTATCTATTTCAACACTCATCAAGTTTCTAAGTGTCGCAACATCTTCTGTAGTAAACATGATATCTTGTGATATTTTATAAGTTGTTATAAGTTCTTCCAGAATTTTCTCTTTAGAAGGCAACTCAACTTTTAAAGGAGGGGTTACAGCATACTCGGTAATATTATCCAATGTATTATCATTAATTTCAGCACTAAGAAGCTGATTTATACAATCAATATCGTCTTTTGTAAATGACATTTCGTTGTCTTGAATAATTTCATTATAATATTCTTCATTGTATCCGGATGTTTCTTCTTCAGGCTCTTTTTGTGTTTCATCATCAAAAGAGAAGCCGCTTAAAAATTCTGCAAGAGCATCGTTTTCATCTACTTCCTCTGTATCATTTTCTTCTTTAGTCTTTTCTTGCTGTTCTTTAAATAATTCATCCAAATCAACAACATTAAGTTCTTCTGCCGGTTGAGGAGCATTATTAGCAGTAGGTTGGGGAACAGCAGTTTTTGGATAAGAAGAGTCTAACTTATTGATAACTTTTTTGATTTGTTTTCTTTTTGGTTCGGTTCTAGGCTTTTCTTCATGTTCTTCATTTGTATCAATCTCAATTCTTTCACCGGTAACTTCCTGTATTTTATTAGAAGCTCTTACTGCAAGAAAAGAAATAACCCCAAATGCTGCAAGAAATCCCAAAACCGTTATAAGAACCTGATATGGATCCTTTTCTGCTGTTTCTTTAATCTCATTATTGTAAGTATCAACCGGAGCTGTATCATAATTTGCAGCAGTATTTACCGGTTTTGTTGCTTCAGATTGCAACTTCTGTTGTGCAGCTCGTTCTTTTTCACGCTCTCTTGCTTCCAGTTCTCGCTGCAATCTTTCTTCTCTTCTTCTTTTAAGCTCTTGTTTTTCTTCCTCTGCATGGTCAGAAAACTCTTCTGTTATATTTTCTGCCTCAAAATGTTTTTCAATTAATTCACTTCGTCTTTCATCTTTAGACGGAATATAAATTTTATTCTCAGCATTGATTTTAACAGGATTATATGTTTTTATAATAACTCTTGTATACCCTTTGGCATTATTTGAATATGGCAAAGTTTTAATTTCTACACTGCTTATGTCACTAGAAACTTTTTCAATATTAGGCATACCCTTAATCATGCTATTCATCTCTGAAAGAGTTAAGACATACGTATTAGCATCGCGTCGGCTTAGAGAAAGATTCCCCAAATACTCTGATTTTGTCTCTACAGACATATTAATACCGCCGCTTTCAGCAGTATCAAATTTAAGCGACATTAAACTGTTTTTATAATTACTTGCCGCAAAAGAACCGGCAACAGTAATTACTGATGCTAAAACCAGCGCAATTGTTCTCTTCTTAAACCGTTTCATATCTAGAATTTTATCATAATTTTAAAAAATTATGTACATGTTTGTTAAAAAAATCATTAATTTACATTACATATCTGTTATTATAATTCTTTTATCTGATAATATTTGTTCAACATTTAATACAGTATAAAGAGTTTGATTATAAATAAATTCATTTGCATAATAGCTTTCAGAAGCAGACTCATAAGCAGACTCCTGAAATTCAAATAATTCATTGATTTTATCTATTAAAAGAGCCAATTTTAATTCATTGCCTTTTATAATAACAACCGGTTTTCTATCAGAAGAATTATCAACTTCTTGAAGTCCTAAAAATTTTTTCAGATTTATAACTGTAATGTAATCACCGCGCAAATTCATTATTCCTTCAATAAAATCAGGAGTGCCGGGAACATTGGTTATGGTGGTGTCTTTAAGAACTTCTTTTACATAATCAAGTGACAAACAATAAAAGTCATTGTTTAAATTAAATGATATATATTTATTTTTAGAATGAAGCTCACCAGAAGTTATTCTTAAAGATGATTTTTCTGCAATTTCTCTGGTTCTTTTTTGCATTAATGTTTTAGTTTCTTCATCTTTCGGGAACAAAGAAAGTATATCAACATCAGGAATAACATTATCATGTTGTTTTAAAAGAATTTCTAAAGCATAAATATTAACAATAAAAATTGTTTCATTCTCAAATTTGTATAATGATTCAATTATCATTTTACTGTCAACAAATGGAATTTGATCAACAAGTGCTGAATCAAAAGGTAAAATTCCAATAATTTTATCTGTTATAATTCCAAAAATGACTTCATCGGTTTTTACAATTAAAAGTTCATTATGAGAATTATACGGCGTAACATCAATGTTCAGATAAAATCTAATATCAACAACATTAATTACAAAGTTATTATATTTTAATAACCCAATAATATTATTAGGAAGTTTTTGAGAATAATCAAGAGCAGGAAGCTTCATAATCTCAAGAACATTTTCAGTATTTATGGCATATTTGTTTCCACCAATCTGAAAATACAAATGAGTATTTTTTTTCTGTTCAAGATAATAATTATTACTCATGCAGAACCACTCTGTTTCTTCCACCTTCTTTTGCTTCATACAAAGCATCATCAGCAGATTTTAATATATCAGCTGCTGTAGCAAATTTTTGATAATTCATAGTTAAACCTATGCTTACAGTAACTTTTGCTTTTACTCCATTATATTCAAAGTCATATTCTTCAACCATTCTTCTTAATCGTTGAACAGGAATAATTGCACCTTCGATATTAGTTTCAGGCATAATCATAATTAACTCTTCTCCGCCATAACGATAAAGAAGGTCTGTTTTTCTGAAAGATTGTTTCATTAAATCAGCAACTGTTTTTAATACATAATCTCCGTACTGGTGTCCATATGTATCATTAACTTTTTTAAAGAAGTCAATATCCAAAATTGCAAGTGAAAAATCAGACGGATGTCGTTTTGTACGGTTATGCTCCTGTTCAAGCCCTATTTCAAATTGTCTTCTATTATATAAGCCTGTTAGACCGTCAAGAACCGACATAAACTCTTTTTCGGTATATTGATACTTCATTTTGAATATAGCAAGAAGTTCACTAATCATAATATCAAAATACTTAAAAGAAGAGTAATCTACTTCTTGTCTTGTATAAAAACAAATCCCTCCAATTAGTTTTTTATCAAAAACCAGAGGAATAATAATTTTTGATGTCAAATCAGAAAAATTGTAATCAAGTTCTTTTCCAAGAAGCATTCTTACAACTTCAAACTTTGAGTCTTTAATTGTTTTATGTTCTTCCATCTTACGGAAAAAATCATAATTTATATCAGAAAGTAAGTTTTTCGAAAGATTTCTTCCCAGAGTATCAATGTACAATATATTTTGCGCAAAATCATCCGGTGAGGCAAAATATATTCCAGCAGCGTGATATTCAACAAACGAGCTGAGAAGGGAAAACAGTTTTTCTACCAGAATTCTTTCATAATTCAAAAAATCACTTAGATTTCTAAACTCATTAGAAAAAACACTTTTCATCAAAAGGTCATTAAGTATAGAATTTAAGCGAGTTTGAGCAGAATTATCAACATCTTCTTTATTTAAAAGAGCTTTTTTATATTCTTCTGTAACAGGATATCTTCTAACTGTTGCATTAATATTGTTTACAAGTTCTTTAATATCAATTGATTTTGACAAGAAAAGCTGCGCACCGGCTTTTTTACCCCAAAACCCATCAATTTTCTTTTCCAATATCGTTAAAAGAATCACAGGAATTTTTTTTGTTTCTTCAACATTTTTAATCATTCTGCAAAGATGATATCCGTCAATTGCAAGCATCATAATATCAGAAACTACAATATCCGGTGTGCATGAATAAACTTTCTTATAAGCTTCTGAACCGTTTGTTGCTGTTTCAACTTCAAAACCGTTCCCTTCAAGCCCCTCTTTTAAAAATTTAAGTTGTGTCTCGGAATCTTCTACCAATAAAATCTTTGTTGCCATATATTCATATATTCCAATTTTGCAAGTTTTAGTATAAAATAATTATATAATAAATGTCTAAAAAAAACTATAGGAGAGAAGAAGTGCTTAACGATTGGAATTTTGGTTTGAAACAAAGATTTAGTATAAAATGCAGCATTGATTTTGCCATGTTCATGCTAGTCTCTGCACTATTTGTTATTTTTGCGTTAAAACATTCAGTTAGTTCATACGAAACCTTAACATATTTAGTTGCCGTTATGGTTGTTGTTATTCCTGTACAAATAGGAACACGACAATGGATTTCCAGATCTATAACAAAACTTTTAACAATTCAGTCCGAGTCTATGTCTGAATCTGTTTCAGAAATTGTTGAAACGCTTAACTCCCAAAAAAGAATACTTGATAACCTATCCTCTAACACAAAAAATGTCTCTTCTCTTATTGAAAAACTTAAAAATATATCCTTAGAAACAGTTCAAACTTCTAAGAACACAGAAAAACAAGTAGCTCAGTCAATTTCATGTTCTCAAAAAGAACACGAAGCAATTTCTGCAAATGCAGAAAAAATGCTGGTTCTAAGACAAAAAATTCAAATGATTGCAGAATTAATTCTTGAACTTTCTGAACATACTCAACAAATCGGCAATACTATCAGTGTTGTTGATGATATTGCAGAACAAACTAACATGTTAGCATTGAATGCAGCAGTAGAAGCTGCTAGAGCAGGAGAGCACGGTAAAGGTTTTGCAGTTGTTGCCGGAGAAATTAGAAAATTAGCTGATGAATCTAAACAAGCTATTACAAAAATTACATCACTTACAAGTAATATTCAGTACACAACAAACTCAACTGTTATGGCTACAGAAGAAGGTTCGAAAGAAATTGAAACTGTTGTTAAAGACTTTAATGGTGTTTCTGCTAATTCTGAAACATTGTTAAATTATATTGAAAATATTTTAGACTCATTGGGAACTCTTAACCAAAATGCTGTTAAACAAGGCGATATTATTGAAAAACTTCATATAATTGATGAAGAAAACAAAAATATTTCTAACAGTTTAGCTCAAATTATGAGTGCAAATTCTGAAAAATTAGCTAAATTAAATAATCTTTCAAACGAAATCAAAAATTCAGCAATAGAAGGTTAAATTAATTGGATTTTCAAGATAATGACAACAATACACAAGAACTGATGGGTATCTTCCAAACCGAATCGGAAGAAATTTTGGAACGGATTTTTGAGAACCTGTTAACACTTGATAAAATCCCGGGGGACAAAGAAACTTCGGCCAGCCTTTATCGTGATATGCACAGTCTTAAAGGTGCAATTAGAATGGTTGGTTTTAATAATATTCAGGCTATTATACACAAAATAGAAGATATATTTGATGCTGTTAATACACATAATATTATTTTAGAGACTGATAAATTAAATTTAATTACAAAATCCGTTGAACTTGTTTCTAAGTATTTACAAGAATCTATAAGAAATGGGCGCGAAATATTAAGTGAAGAATTCAACTCAACAATTTCTGCTTTGGAATATATGGCTGAAGTTGATTTAAATCCTGAATTTAATCAGCCTCAACATATACCGGCAATTGATGAAATGGCGGGTTTTGCCGGACTTGCAGATTTAGATAACCTTGTACAAATGGCACAAGCTGCTGAAGCTAAAGTACAAGCAATTCCTGTTGCAAATGAATGCCAGCAATATCAGGAAGAAATAAATCTTGGTTTTAATAATTGCTTTGAATTAATAGATAGCATTATTCCAGAAGAAGAATCACAAGAAACAGTCATTCTTAAAGAAGAAATTGCTAAAATATATGAGCGATTTGAAAATACAAATCTCTATGAAGTTAAAACGCCTTTACAAAATGTTTTAACCAAAATTGATTTTGTAATGAATGCTACAAATACTTTTACAATAAGTGAAATTCTAGAACTACGTAATGAATTAAGCTCTGCGGCTGCTAAGTTCAATACTTTATGTATTGAAGACGAGTCGAGTGGTACATCTTTTTTTGAAGTAGCTGAAAAAATTAATATGCTTCAAGGAAGCAGTGTTTATGCAAAAGAAATTAAAGACGATATTTTACAATTAAAAGAACATGCTGATAGCAACGAAATTGTTGAAATTATCAGTATGGTTGAAGAAATTCTTGATTTTATTCTTGAAAACTCTGTTCAGCTTGAAGAACAAATGACACAAACGCTTAAAAGCGGAGTTGAATACTGTGCTTTTCCAAATGAAAGTATTGATGGTGATTTGATTATCCAACAGCTTGAAATCATGAAACAACTGTTAGAACTCAATTTCAAAAAAGATACCGGTGTTAGTGACATAAAAAACCTTTCTACACAGAACTCTGCTTCCAACAAGACCGCTTCCAGCACTGAAATTAAAACTTTGCATGTTAATGCCCAAAAACTGGATTTACTTGTAAACCAGCTTGGAGAGCTCATTATCACCAAAATCAAAACTGAAAAAAGTTTGGAAAAAATTGATTCTATTAAAAATGCTAATGAAGCTTGTCAAAAAGATTTATTAAAAACATCAAATTATTTGCGTTATTACAATAGAAAATATCTTCAAAGTAACGCAAGTGAACAATATACCGGAGCGTTTGTAAAACAAGTTTTTGCTCTTTTATCAGATATTACACAAAATGTTTCAAGAACCATTTATGACTTAAACTCTCTTTATCGCGCTTCAAAAGAAGATGATATGAAAATGCGATTAATCATAGATGAAATGGAGTCTATGGTAAAAAACATAAGAGTTTTGCCTATCTCTACAGTATTTAATTCATTCACAAGAATGGTAAGAGACATTGCCTCTGAAAAAGGCAAAGATATTGACTTTGAAATTGAAGGCAAAGATACTTGTGCAGATAAGAAAATTATCGAAGAAATTAAAACACCGTTAATCCATATTCTAAGAAATGCGATTGACCATGGTATTGAGTCAAAAGAAGATAGACTTCTTGCCGGGAAAAGTCCTGTTGGTAAAATTCTTTTATCAGCAAAACAGGATGATAATACTGTTATAATCGATGTTGTTGATGACGGACAAGGATTTAATCTTGAAAAAATCAAGGATAGGGCTGTTTCAAGAGGATTTTTAACTCAAGAAGACATTGATTCGATGACTGATGAAGCAATTATGAATATCATTTTCTGGCCCGGATTTACAACAGGTGATTCTATTACAAGTATTTCAGGCCGCGGCATTGGCTTAGATGTAGTTAAAACAAAGATTTCTCAACTAAATGGTAAAGTTAAAGTCATATCAGAGTTCGGTAAGGGAAGTTGTGTTCATATTGAAATTCCTGTAACATTAACTACTTTAAGGGTATTTTTAGTAAAAATCTCCGAACAGGTCTTCGCAATACCAATTCAAATGATTACAACTTTTATTTTAAAGAAGCAAGATGAAATAAAAACAAATAATGGAACCCGTTCTATTGTTTACAAAGACAAGGTTCTACCTTTATATTATCTTGCAGATATCTTAGGATTAGAATTAACACCAAGAAGCGAAAAAGAAACTATTCTTATCATCGAGTCTGATGAGAAGACCATTGGACTTGTTGTTGACCGATTATTAGGCGATCAAGATATTTTACAGAAAAAACTATCCCCACCATTATATAAAGTTAAAAATATTTCGGGAATTACAAACCTTGCCTCCGGAGAACTATGTTTAATTCTCAATATGCAAGACATTTTGCACCATGATTTTAACAAATCAATTACAGCCTCTGCGCTTCCTAAAATACTTTCTGCTGATATTATTTCTTATAAAAGAATTCTGGTTGTTGATGATTCCATGACTACAAGAACAATGATTAAGAACATTTTACTTAATATTGGCTACATGGTTGATGCTGTATTAGATGCAACAGAAGCATTAGTAAAATTAAAGATGACACATTACGATTTAATTATTACTGATTTGAATATGCCTAAAATAGACGGTAATGAGTTTATCGAACGCTTAAAGAATGATGAAATGTATATGGATCTTCCTGTAATTGTTATGAGTTCTCAATCGAAAGAAAATGCAATGAAAGTCTTAAAACAAGTAAAAATTGAAGGATATATACAAAAAGATGCATTCAATCAATCAGTTTTTGTAAATCTGGTAAAAGAAACACTTACAAAATATCATAATTAAAAGGGTTGAGACAATCTCAACCCTTTTTTAATTTATTTTTCTGAAGATTCAGTTAATGACTTTAATACTTGATAAGAAGCATCCCATCCGCTCAATCCTGTTGATTTATATTGAGCAATATTTTTTGCTCTTACTGCTCTATTTTTTTCTTGTTCTTTATTAAATTTTTCTAATTTCTTCTTATTAGAGTTTCTTTCTTTTACAATCGGATCAGCATAAGTTAGAAAAGCTTTGTATTCCTTACATCCATATCCTGCTTTAACTTTTGATGGATAGTTATAAGTAAGATAGTCATAAATATTCATTGCTCTTTCTGAATTGCAAGGTTTACCCATTGCTATTTCCATAGTACTTCCAGGCATTTTGGTAAGAACAACAATACTTGCAAGCGGATTATAGTTTGCTTGTATCATTAAATCTGCACCGGTGATATCAGCATCTTTATTATCACTCATAGTTGCTTTATTTGCTGCAAAATCACTGTTAGCTGCACTTTTAATTAAGTTACCATCTGTTAGAGAATTGTTGATAGCAGCTTTTGCAAAATCTCTCATCTTAGATTTTGTAGCTCTGCCATTAATAATATAAGCAAGTTCCCTTGCAATAACTGCTGCAACTTCATTATCGTTACCTGTATAAGTCAAATCTGTACTTGAGATTTGAATGGTATTAGTTACAGTTGCCTCTGTATTATTAGCTTCGCCGTTTACAACCTTAAATTTAGTATTTTCGGGCAAACCGTTTTTCTTTAATAACTGTGCACCAACAGTATTTACTCTATCAGCGGCTGTCCAAGTGGCTGCAAAAACAGGCATTGAAAGCAAACCCAGTGCAAATAATGAAATAAATAATTTTTTCATAATTCCCTCCATTTATACTTCTTTATCTATAATTTGTCCTAATTGTGCTTTTACAAAGTTATTATGATAATAATAGAACACACCAACTGAAGCACATGTTATAAAATAAAAATTCAATAATGTGATTATGAAATGTAAAATTACACTTCTTATAAATAATGCTGAAAGTATTGATATAAGACTATATACAACAAACAACAATACAAAAATTCCTAAAGTTTTAAAGAACTTTCTGCTGAATAAATCTTTTAAACCAATGAAAAATGAAATAAAAGGATTTTTGTTTTTGAAAAACATTGCAGGAAGATAAAGGATTTCTATAAAATACGTAAATGCCATAGCACCTAAAAGAAGAAGGTTCCAAGCATTTATTTTAACCAGTTGTTCTTTAGAAAGAGAGGCTAAAAATACTTTTAAACTTTCAGGAGTTTGAACCGCCGCATTAAGAGCTTCAATAGAAATATCAGGATTACCAATAACTTTCATTCCAATAATAGAAGCAGCAACAAGAATTACTAAAGATACTATTATCACATTGAAAATTACACCTAATGAAGACAAGAAGTATTCACCAACTCCGGGAGTAAATTCTTTAATAAGAGAATTTACATCTTCTCTATCTGGTTCAAGAATTGCTGTTTTAACCATATTAAACCAGCCCGCAATAAAAGCAGCAGACATTAAAGCAAATAAAATAATAGCTATCAAAAGATGAATTACTGTTCCTCTTGCTGAAATTGCAAGATAAATAGTTGACAATAATGAAAATAAAATCAAAGGTGTACCTAAGATAATGTATCTATTTGTGAGTTCAAAAACTTTCTTCATTTTTATATCCTATATTTAATAATTGATGCTTCTACAATATCGTCCGAAATCTTTAAAGCAAAATTTCGAAAACTGTTTGCAATATTTGAATTTGTATTAACTTCACTTACAGTTAAGCCTTTGTTAATACTTTCCATGATTGAAAAATAATTGTTAGGAATTTTCCAATAAATTTTTTCACCAAGAGTTGTTTCAATATCTTCAATAGTAATTTCATCATTTTCCATAAAACGATTAATTATTACTCTAACTTTATTATTCGGATAATGTCTTGATTTGAATAAATTTAAACATCTTTGAGCATTTCTAATAGCAGGAATATTTACAATTGTAGTAAATAATACTAAGTCCGAACAATCTAATATCTTTAAAGAATTAGGGTCAATATTTGATGACATATCAACAACAATATACGGGAAAGTCTTTCTTAAAACTTTAAATAAACTTTCTATTTGTTGAGGTGTAATACTTTCTGAATGTTCAATATAATTTGGATCAGATAATATATATAATCTTGTATCTTTATATTTTTCAAAAGCCTTTAAAAGTGTTGTTTCATTCTTATCAATTAACTTTTTTATAACATAAGCCACATCAAAACTCGGATTAAGGTTTAAAAAGGTTGAAATATCACCGAGCTGAAGATTTAAATCAACTAAAGCAACTTTATCATGAGTTGTTTTGGCAAGTTCTACAGCGAGATTGGCGGCAATTGTAGTTTTACCGATACCGCCTTTATTTGAATAAACAGTAATAATTTTAGAAGCACTTATTTCCTGTTCTTCATCAGGCTTACGAAGCATTTCCACCACACGTAATAAATCAGATTTAATAACAGGCTTAGGTAAAAATTCTCTTGCACCCATACGCATAGCTTTAACAATTACATCCGTAGAATAATCGGTAGAAGTTACAATAATTTTGTTAGTCAAAAGTCTTATATCTTCAATTGCTTCAAAAACAGAAGTATCAACAAAAACTATAGATGAGTTTTCAATTTCATTTATAGCGGATTTATAATCGCCAAAAAGTTTTAAATCTTCACCAAATCCCAATTCTTCAAGGTAAGATTTCATAATCTCTCTTGAATTCTCGTTACAATCTAAAACAATAATTGACATAAACACCTCTTCACTTACAAATATACATTAAAGATAATGGTAACACAATGTACCGGTGTTTATATTATAATAGATTAATAAGGAGGCTTTATGAAAAAATTTATTTGTGCTTTATTTATATTTTTACAAACCTGTGCATTTGCCAATGCAGAAGCTTTAACATTTTTAAATAAAACATATGAACTAACAAATATACAAAAAAACTCATCCAATTATATTAATGTATACATGAACTCTGCTAATGATAAAATTATAATTTATTATTTACCTAAAGAAGAAAGTGAATTTGATTATATTAATGATTTCATAAGCAATCTGACCAGTAATCCAAAATTTAATTTAATAAGTTTTTATCCTGAAATCAATACGTTTTCTTTTGGAATTATTTCAAAACAAAAAGAAAGTAATTTCATTGAGTATAACATTATGAAATGCCAAAATGATAAAAAAAGAGGAATATATGTGGTTCATTTCATCCATAGATATCCATTTTCCGATCAAGAAAGCTTTAAACAAGCATTCCAAGATTGTATGAAAAACAATTTGCAATATGTGGATGCTCTTTTAAAAATACAAATTCCTAAAATTATTAAAAAGAAATAATAATTTTTATACTATAATTAAATTATGCTGGATTATTTAAAAAACAAATTTGATGTAATAGTAGTCGGGGCCGGTCATGCCGGATGTGAAGCAGCTATCAGCGCAGCTCGTTTAGGCTGCAAAGTTTTATTGTGTACACTTAATCTTGATAATATTGCACTTCAGCCTTGCAATCCCGCAATTGGAGGACCGGCTAAATCAACACTTGTAAGGGAAATTGATGCTTTAGGCGGAGTTATGGGCGAAGTTGCCGATGCGACATATATACAAATGAAAACTCTTAACTCATCTAAAGGCCCGGCTGTTAGAGCATTAAGAGCACAATCCGACAAAAAAGAATACACACAATACATGCGAAATATTATTGAAAGCACACCGAATATTTGGCTTAAACAGTGCTGTATTACAGAATTACGAACAAAAGACGGTAAAATTACAGGTGCAATAGATGAATATGGTATTGAATATTTGTGTAATGCCATTATTCTTACAACAGGTACTTCACTTGAAGGCAAAATGTATGTCGGACTTCAATCATATTCAGGAGGACGACTCGGTGAACGCGCCGCAATAGGTTTATCTCAATGGCTAAGAGATAATGGAATAAGAACTAAAAAACTCAAAACAGGAACTCCGGCACGTGTTGATAAGAGAACTATTGATTATTCCAAAATGACTATTCAACCCGGAGATGAAAAACTAAGTTTTTATTCATTCAAGCCAAATCGTCCTGTTAGAAACCAGATTCCTTGTTATTTAACACGAACTAACGAGGATACACATAAAATTATCCGCGAAAATCTCGATAAGTCACCAATGTATCAAGGGCTTATTCAAGGTGTAGGACCACGTTATTGTCCTTCTATTGAAGATAAAATTGTAAGATTTGCTTCAAATCCCTCACATCACATTTTTATTGAACCCGAAGGATTAAACACTTATGAAGTTTACATTCAAGGTTTTTCAACCAGCCTTCCTGCTTGCGTTCAGGTAGAAATGCTGCGTTCGCTTCCAGGCTTAGAAAATGCTCATATTATAAAGCCCGCATATGCTGTTGAATATGATTCGGTACCGGCAATACAAACAACACATTCTTTGATGTCCAAAGATATAAAAGGTTTATTCTTCGCCGGACAAATTAATGGCACAAGCGGATACGAAGAAGCTGCTGCACAAGGTCTGATTGCCGGTATTAATTCGGTTAAATATTTGAACTCAACAGATATGCTTGAACTCTCAAGAAGTTCATCCTACATTGGAACTTTGATAGATGATTTAGTAACAAAAGATATTCAAGAACCATACAGAATGCTTACTTCTCGTTCTGAATACAGACTTCTTTTAAGACAAGACAATGCAGATGCAAGATTGACTTCTATAGGTCATAATATTGGTTTAATTGATGAGGCTCAATATACAAGATTTAAAGAAAAACAAGCAAATATTCAGAACGAAATTCAAAGATTAAGCGAAACAAAGATTTCTGCAACAGAAGAAGTCAATGAGATTTTAGCTAAATACTCCGAGCATATTGATAGAGGAATAAGGCTTGCAGAACTTCTAAAACGTCCAAATATAACTTATGATATATTTAGAGAATTGGATTTAGAAACTAAAAATCTTAATTTAAGTGAGGACATTACCGGAGAAGTTGAAGTATTAATCAAATATGACGGGTATATAAAAAGACAAGAAACGCAAGTTGAAACATCTGAAAAACTTGAAAAATATAAAATCCCTTTGGATTTAGATTATTCAACCTTAAAACATATTTCCACCGAAACCAGAGAAAAACTTGAAAAAGTTAGACCGACAAATTTAGCTCAAGCCTCACGTATTGGAGGTGTTAAACCGGCTGATATCTCTGTTTTAATGGTTATGCTAAAGTCTTAATGTAACAATAAATTTACATGAGCGCAAAAACATTTCTTTACCTTTTTTAGGTCAACTATGGAGGTAGCGATAATGCTAAATAATATCAACGACACAACTTTTAAAGCAAATTTCAGAGTTTCAACACCTGTAAAAGATACTGCAAGGCTTAAAAATATTCAAAGAATATTTTCAGAAAACACAACTCAATATAAAGAGGTTTTATCTTTATCAAAAATAGAAGATTTTGGAATTAATGAATGTTTATATGCCGGTACTAAACCTGAAAAATCAAATGTAGTAAGTTTTACCGAGTCTTTTGATTCTATAATGGAAAGATTATCAGATAACGATATAGTCACAAAACTCATTAAAACACTTAAAGCAATAAAAGCACTTAATAAACGAGAGTTTGCCGGAACAAACAGAGAATGGGATAAGTATAGAGCACAACACGAAAAAGAAAGAAATCTTCGAATAGCAGAAAGTTGTCGTGAAAATGGTGACGAAATAATGGCACAAAGATTTCAATTTTTAGCAGATTGTTTTAATAAAAAACTTACAAAAATAGAATTACAACGTCAAAAAGATGATACAACTTTCTTAAAAGCACTTGCAAAAATTGCTGATGGTGATGAAGATATTCTAAATTTTTCAAATAACATGTAGTTTTTTTTATGAACTCTTTTTGTGTATAATGTACTTATGGGAGAAGGGTTCAGTTTGAAAAAGATACTTTTTTTATTCTTGTCATTGCTTTTACTTATTCAACCTTGTTTTGCGATAAAAATCGGATTGCAGACACAAGTAGGCAGAACCTTTATAGGTGCCTCAACCAAAGCAGAAATCATTGATTGCAAAACTAATAAACTTGTATTTGTTATGGATAAAATGAAAGGATACGAGTTTAAACCTTATCGTGGAGTTATTGCAATAAAAGTTGACGGGCAATATAAAAAGATTAGCAGCAATAAGATTGTTATTAAACCCGAACCAAATGGTTTTGTAAGTGTTAAACGCAAATGGTATAGAGGTCATTTCCAGTTAAATAATGACGGACTTGGATTAACAGTAATAAATGATGTACCTTTAGAAAAATATCTCCAGGGCGTTGTTCCTTCAGAAATGCCTCCAAGCTGGGAACATGATGCTCACAAAGCTCAAGCAATTGCCGCCCGAAGTTATGCTCTGGCAAACCTTGGAAAACGGGGAAAATACGGATATGACTTGAAAGATACACCAGAAGATCAAGCTTACGGCGGAGCAAGTGCAGAAACCCCTCAAACAAATGATGCAGTTACAGAAACAGAAGGATTGGTTCTTGTTCATGCGGGTAAAATTATTCCTGCTTATTACTCCGCTTCTGCCGGAGGACACACTACTACAGCCGGTCAAGTATGGACAAAAGATTTAGCCTTTCTAAAATCAGTACCGTCTTTTGATGATGGCATAAAAAAGAACGGTCATGGAGTTGGAATGAGCCAATACGGCGCGAATAATCTTGCAAAAAAGGGTTATAACGCTTATCAAATCTTAAAATATTTTTATGCAAATGTAAAATTTGCAAAGATAAAATCGGAGTACTACAAATGAGATGTGCACAAGTAAATAACGAAAAAATCATAGTAAAAGATATTGAAGAAATAAAACTTAACGGTAAAAAAGGGGCAGTCGTAAAAGTCCTTGGATGCGGACTTTGCGGCTCTGACATTGTTAAATTTAAGCACAAAATAGTAAATAATGGAGCTGTTTTAGGTCATGAAATAGTTGCGGTTATTGATGAAATTAATTCTGATACTGATTTTAAAATAGGAGAAAGAATTGTAACCTCTCATCACATACCTTGTTTTGAATGTACATTCTGCAGACACGGTAATTATTCTATGTGCAAACATTTTAAAGAAACAAATATATTCCCTGGAGGTTTTAGCGAAAAAGTTTTCGTATCAGAAGAACACCTTCAAAATGTAGCTTACCGTGTTCCCGAAACATTGAGTGATGAAGAAATATCTTTCTACGAACCATTAGGTTGTTGTGTCCGAGCAATTAAACGCTGTAATTTGCAAGAAGGAGATAAGGTTTTAGTTGTCGGACTAGGTTCAATCGGGCTTTTAATGGGAGAAGGTTTAAAAGCCCTTGGTTATGAGGTTTATGGATGTGATTTAATCCCTGAAAGAATTGCTCTTGCAAACAAAATGGGAATAAAAACATTACCACAAGATTTGCAAGCAGATGCAGTATTTATGACATCAGGCGCCGATAAAGCAATTGATACAGCTCTTACATACATTAAACAAGGTGGTAAAATTCTTGTTTTCTCAAGCACTCCAAATAATATGGGATATGCTAATAACGAAATTTATTACAAGGAATTAACTGTTATGGGAAGCTATTCACCTTCTCCTGATGACTTAAGAGATTCTTTTGAGCTTCTTACAAGCAGAAAAGTAAAAGTACAAGGATTAACTACTATTTACCCTCTTGAAAAAATTCAAGAAGCATTTGACGATACTGTTTCAAATAAAATTTTTAAAGCTTATATTAAAATGAACAATTTTATTAATTAATCGTTTAATATTAAGGTAGTATAAAAGGAGACATTAATTATGAAGAAAGTGTTAGTTAGTTTAGCTGTTTTAAGTGTACTTACAGGACTTGGCGTACAAGCAGCTATAGAGCGCGGATACATTTCTGTTAATACAACAGCAAATACAGAAATTGCACCGGATGTTGCAGAAATATCTTTTGCAGTTCAAACAACTGATAATAAATCAATGCAAAAAGCAACACAAGCTAATAAAGAAATTTCTGATAAAGTTTTTGCAGAATTAAAATCAATGATTAATACACAAAATGGTGATTATATTAAAACATCTGATTTTAATGCTTCACCAATTTATAATTATGTTAATTCAAAACGCGTATTTGAAAAATATCAGGTTTCAAACCGCGTAATTGTCCACACAAAATCAATAGATAAAGTAGGGAAAATGATTGATAGTGCAATTACAGCCGGAGCAACTAATGTAGATAACTTAACTTTCTCTGTTTCAAGTTATGACAAACAATGCAATGACCTGCTTTCAATTGCTGCTAATAAAGCTCAAACAAGAGCCGGCATTATTGCAAAAGCTACTGCTTCCACCCTTGATGGAGTAAGAACTTTTGAGACAAGCTGCAATACTAATAATTATAATCAAAGATTTTATATGGCAAAAAATATGATGGCTGATGCAGCTGCAGAAGGAGCACCATCAATGGCCGGCGGGATTTCAATCTCTGATGGTGTAGTGAAAATTAATGCAAATGTAAATGCTACATATTTTGTTAAAGGAACAAAATGATAGATTTGCATTTACATAGCAGCTATTCTGATGGAAGCGATTCTATAGAAGAACTAGCGAAAAAAATTAAACTTGCAGGAATAAAAACTTTTGCACTTACCGACCACGATACAGTAGCCGGATGTGAAGAAATGGCAGCACTCATGCCTGAAGGATTTATTCCAGCCATAGAACTTACCTGTAAAGCCGGTGAGATAAAATGTCATATTCTGGGTTATGGTATTGATTACCATAACCCGGATTTGCTTGCGCTGATTGAGAAAGGGAAAAAACTCCGCCGTGCAAAACTTGAAACCAGAATTAAATACTTAAAACAAGTTTGGGATATTGAATTAACTAAAGAAGAGCTTGATTGGCTGTATTCCAGAAAAAGTGTTGTTAAAACCCACATTGCTAATATTCTTGTAAAAAGAGGATTAGCCGAAGATAATCAGCTTGCAATGAAAAAATACTTAGATGGCTGTAAAGCCGGTGATACTCGTTTTACAGGCGAAGAAGCTATAAATGCAATAAAAAATGCCGGAGGAATAGCGGTTTGGGCACATCCTCTTGGAGGAGAAGGTGAAAGACATTTGTCTTCCAAAGAATTTTTACCAAAACTTGAAATAATGAAAAAATACAGTATAGAAGGACTCGAGTGTTATTATTCTCGTTATAACCAGGAAGAAATAAATTTTCTTATAACCTGTGCTGAAAAAAATAATTTAATAATATCTGGTGGAAGTGATTATCATGGTACAAATAAAACCGTAGAGATAGGAAAACTTAGTGCCTAAAAAACCTAAATATTCTATATAAAAATTTTTTCGTCAATAAATATTACCAAAGATTAATTTTTGGAAAATTCTATAATCATAGAGTAAGTTGTTTTTCTAACCAAATTTTTAATAGCTAAGGCTGCACATTTTTCACTAGTAAAAGAAAATTTACCTTTTTTAATTAAAAATTTTTCCTGAAAATAACTTTTTGTTGGGATTTCTTTATCAGATACTACCACACTTGTGTCAAGCATACTATCTGATATCTGAACTATTTTAAAATTCGGCATATCTTTTGGTATCTCAAAAATTATTGTATGATAAGTTCTATTATTTATTTCAGTATCCGGTATAAATAGATATTTTTTATCCGAAGATTTGTCTAAAAATCCAAAAACTTTTTCTAAATATTTATTATTAGAAAAATCTTTACAAAAATCAGCTAAAAAAATAGGTTTTATTGGTTTATCCATTCCACAAGCAAAACCACATGCCAAACCTGACATATGCTTTGCAAAATACCAGCCCAATCCGCCTAAAATACCCAGCCCGCCAAACACAGAGCCTAATGTTATAGCAGTAACAGCTCCATCACTTAAACCACCTGATTGTTTTTGAGCAGATATTTCTTCTCCGCCCGGAGGCACCTCATCTATTAAAATTTCAAAAGCATTCTGACTGGTTTGAGGAGTACAAAATCCTATCGGACAAAGCATAAAAATTAAAATTAAGCATAGAATTTTTTTCATATTCCTCCTAAAGTAAAAAGAATAGAACCAAGATAAGTTCCCAATACCGTATTAGGTTTTACATATACATATGGAGTAAAATTATCAGTAATAATATGGTCAAAAGGATTACTTATTGTATAAGAACCAGGCTGAATGGAAAGATTTGAGGCATTAAAATTATATGTGCCGTCAATATGTTTTAATTCTTTAAAAATTGCATTAACAATAATAGGAGTTGATGAATTCGTATGAAGTTGTACTTTTACAGGACTTAATCTTAATAAAATGTTATTTGCATTAACATTTGTTGACTTTTTAACTGTCATATTTGGTAAAGGTTCATCTCTATTATATTCAGTAGTCTCAACAATAATTTTTTCAATTTCCATTACTTGAGGTAATGTTGCAGACAAAATCTGATCAGCACAAAAAACCTTTTGAACTGCAAAAATTAATATAAATATAATTAAAATTCCCCTCATTTTTCATATTTTATCCTATAATTTTTCTTTATCTCTTCTCCAATTTGGTATTAAAAAATTCCACAACTGGAGCAAAAAAGAGTAATTCAAAAAATTAATTAAAATATATACATTATCTCTATGAAGAAATTATTTCTAATATTAATATTAATTTTTTTAACATCTTTTAATAAAGGATATTGTGGTATAGCAGTACAAAGCAGCGGAGGGACAACAATTGGCTCTACTACGATATCTACACCCATCCAAGTTTCTATTAGTACATTAATTTCATTAACACTCACACTTAAAGTAAAAGCTTTAGACCAATTTATTACAAATACAACAAATTCAAATTACAAAATTCCTGTATCACAGTTATACTTAAATAATGGAACAAATGACTTTCAAATTATTTATAACAATCAGGTTACTTTAATTAATGGACTAGCAATAGGCATTGGCGGTTACACCGCCAATTACAATTGTATTGTCAAAAGTCTTGGAGTACTACCACCTGGAACTTATACCACAAGATTGCAGTTTGACTCAAATACAACCCTCTCTCCGGATACAGTTGTTTATACTCTAAGTTTTGTTATTCCAAATACTCAAGATGTATCAACTTCAACAAATCCCGTCAAAATAACACTTACTCCTGAAAATGTTTTTGATGGAAATGCTGTTATTGATAATACCGTAACACCACAAATTATAGTTAAGTCTAACGGTAAATGGAAACTTATAATGAACACCTCAGGTTTAGGAACACTTCCCGCTAATTATTATTTTTTAATAACAGGAGTTTCATCTAATGTCACAAATTACATTAATACAGAAACCCAAATTCAGCCTAATCAGCAATATGTTCTTGCAAACGGGAATGCAACTGTAACTGCACCTGTTACAGGTAATTACACTACAGATTATATTAATTTAAAATTCAGACTCAAAAATACATCAGGAACTTATATTCCAGAAGGAACTTATAATAATAGTTTTACTTATTCAATCCAAGCAGGAGATAGTTAATGAAAAAAATTTTTTACTTTCTACTTACAATCATTTTCACAGGAATGTTTACAATTTCTTATGGTGCAATAAAAATTACACCAACTATTTTAGAACTTGATACTAATGGTGTGAAAAGCAATTATCTTACTTCCTCTTTTTCTGTTCAAGGAGGAGAAAATGAAACTATCCGTTTTAAAGTCTACCCTGAGTATTTTAAAATCTCCGAAACAGGCTCAATGGATATTTTAGAACAAACAGAAGCAAGCGATAGTTTAATTAAAAATGCAAGATTTGTTCCCAATGAATTTACACTTCAAAATGGAAATATACAAAAAGTACGTTTAACAATTGCTGATATAAACTCACTTCCTGATGGTGAATCAAGAATGGTTTTATTTTTAGAAGATGTTGCAGCTAAAGAATTGTTTTTACCTTCAGGTAATAAAAATGTGCAAACAAAACTTATTGTAAAAACACGTGTGGGCATTCCTGTTTATGTAGATAAAGGACATTTTGTAAAATGTGCTAAAATTCAAAACTTTGATATTCAACAGTCCGAACAAGATATTAACCTTGCTCTAAAATTACTTTCAGAAGGTAACAGCAAAGTTCGTTATACAGGTAAAGCTCAAATTATTAAAAATAAGAAACTAATTGGTGAATATCCAATAAAAAATAATGTAGCCGGTGCAAAAAGTATCCTTATTACAAATCAGCAAATTCCATTGGCTGATATTAAAGAAAATGGTGATTACATATTAAGATTAATAATTAATTACAATGACGAAAAAGGAAGACTAAAAAGCATAATAAAAGAAAACAAATTTACCATAGACAATAAACAAACAATTTAGAGAGGAGGATAAAATATGTTTAACAAAAAACTAGCAGGATTATTAATCTTACCTGCAATGCTAGCAACTTTGAATGCATCACATGCAATTTCTAACACTGCATCTCAAACTTTGCAAGCAACACTTGGCACTTATCTTGATATTACGCCGGTAACATCAGGTGCAGTAACAACTACAACTATTACACCGGATACAGGAGCTCTTGCAGCAGCATTAGTATCAAAGTTTCAAGTAAACTTAAATACAGACTCACAAGCCTTATATTTACAGGCAACAACAGCCGGAGCAGCCGGTAATGTCAATGCTCTTTTCCAACAAGGAGGTCAAACTTACTTAGTACTTGCAAATACTACTACAGGAAAAGTTCCTACAGCAGCAGCTATTGCAGATTGTAAAGCAGCGGCTCCGGTTGCTGCAAACAATGCCAATGCAATTGCATATCCTATTGCAAGCGTATCTTTGGATAATAGCGGCACTGCAACATATGATGCAACAAAAAATCAATATAGCGTTACTGCTAACGGTGGTACTACTATTGCAACTACAACAACAGGAACTGCACCTTATAGCGGAACCTATTCATTCCAAGATAATGCGGGAACTTACCAGGCAATCATGACTCTAACCGCAACAAGTTTATAGGTATTAATTTGAGAAATTTAGTTCTTACTATTTGTTTGTTATTAATAAATTGCTGCTGGGGTGCAACAACATTCCAGCAGACAATAACAACAACTGTTCCAGCTGCAGTAAATGTTACTGCTATAAATACATCATTAGCACAAGGAACAATTAATCCGGCAACCGGAGTGTCAACATCACCGGCAGCCTCATTTAGACTTCAAACAAATGGAACAGATACAAATTACACATATGTAGTTCAATCTTCTTTATTGACTACCGGAGGAACAAATACCAATGCCTATGCTCAGATTGCATCACAAGGTTATATTTTGCTGGGGAATAACTCTCCGGCAAAATATCCCAGTGTTGCTGCTGTTAATAATATTAAAACAGGTTCACCAATTGCTTCAAGCAACGCTAATGTGATAGCTTATCCGGTAACCAATACACTCACAAATCTTGCATCAGCAACCTTAACAAATAACCCGACTTACGGCGGCTTATGCTATATAATAACAACCGGAACAAGCAAAAATGGAACATTAGTTCAAACTATAGGAAGCAATCCGTTAACAAATACTTATTCTATAACAAATGATCGTGCAGGAGTTTATCAAGCAGTCATAACTTTTAGTGCAAATAGAAATCCATAGATGAAGAACATAATCAGATTTTTTTCTGTTATTATTTTTGGGCTGGTATTATTACAGCCTGTTTTTGCAACAGAAAAAATAGAAACTATTATATCTTATACAAATATTAATGATAAAGCTTTTTATGATATAGAACTTTTAGTATCTAATGAAAAAGTTTTTTTGCCGTTTAAACAACTATCAGAACTTTTTGAAGTCAAAGCTAAAACAAATCATTCAAATAAAGAAATAGAATTTCCTGGAGGTAAAGTCGGGAAAAATTATATTGAATTTAATGGTAAAAAGATTTCTACTTCAAAAAATTACTATATAAAAAAAGGATTAATGGACGAAATTCAAGATGAAATATTTTGTTCTGCAAAAGATTTAAGTATCGTTTTTGACTCAAATATAAAAATTGATAAAAATGATTTATCCGTAATTATATTTACAGATAAAAAACTTGAATTCTTGGAAACCGATAATTTAAAAACTTCTGACTTGCCCAAAATCAGAGCTTATACGAATATTTTTGCACCAAATGAAGAAAGAAAACTTCTTTTTAATTCCATAAGTCTTAACAATAACACAATGAGCGATACTATATCTCAATATGTTTTAAATGGAACTAAAAATCAAAATATGTTTTTTAATAACAATACGCAGATCTTACTGAAAGGTAAAGCATTTGGCGGAGATTTGGGAGTAGATTTAAACACATATAATTACAAGGGAGAATTATTTTCTTTCGGTGGTTTAGGATTTAATTATCATAATAAATTTAAAAACTTCGATTATGAAGTTGGTCGTGTTAGAGGAATTAAAGATGAAGATTATACAATTGCTAATCAAACATTAGGTTTACAAATAAGCAATTATGAGTCTAAAAAAACGAGTTATAGAGACATTGAAGGCTATGTTGATAAAGAAAGTCTTGCAAAAGTTTTTATTGATGACAAAGAATATACAACTCTAAGCACATATGACGGATATTATTCTTTGAATAATATTTTCCTGAATGAAAAACCTCAATCCGTCAGAATAGAAGAACTTAAGCCAGATGGAACTACAGAAACCATTTTAGGAAAAGTTTATAAAAAATATGATAATATGCCATCCAACGGAGAAAAAAAATATACAATTCTGGGAGGAGTTACAGGATATAATAACAAGCTTTTTAATACAAATGGCTACATTTATGAGATGAATACTAAAAAGGCTTTACTAGCTTCTGAATTTGAATACGGTATAAAAGATAATCTAAAATTTAATTCAAAACTTTCTATGGATAAAATTTTTTCCAAGCCTCAAAATTCAATATGGCAAAGTTTTTATTCTGCAGACTCGCTTTTAACTTCAGGCACCTGGAAAAACCCTAACAATTTAGAAGGTTTTAGCAGTTTAAATACATTTGAATATATAAAAAACGATTTCTTAAAATACAAAACTTCTTTTGGTGCAAGTATAGCAGATAGTCCAGGATATACACTTACAGCACAGGCAGAATATGCAAAAAAAAATTACAGTTTTAAAAGCGGATTATTTAACACATCATCTGATTTTTATCTTGCCGGAAGCGATGGAAGCTATATTAATGATAGAACAGGCGGATTTTTACGTGGTAGTTTGAACGGCAAAAACTCCGGTATTGACTGTGCATTTAAAAAATATTTTTCAAATATGGATAAAAAGTTTGAAGGAGGTTTGCTGGACTTTAATGAATATAGCCTAAGTGTTAATAAAAGTTTTGAGAAAATTGCTGATTTTAGATTTAATATTAATGGAAGAGATGGTAGTAACTCAACAGCACACAATAGTAGCTATTATTATGACTTAAATATATCTAAAAAAATAAGAGACTATTTAACTCTTCAAGGTGGTAAAACAGCAAGTAACTATCAAACAAGTTATAACAAGAGTTCTTATGATGATTTCAAATCTTTATATTCTACTGTTTATTTAAAAGCAGATTATAAAATACCAAAAAATTTGGGAACACTTACATTGGGTCATGATGTAGTAAATTATGATTATTCAAATTCTTCCAATAAATATAATATGATGAAAATAGGATATACCTTCCCTGAAATTAAAAGAATAACACTAAGTTTAGGAACAGGTTATAAATATACAGGCTCAGATAATGGTTTTGATTTCTCTACAAATCTTGCATACAGAACTAAAAGTGGAAGAACTGTAAATATTAATTACCAATATAATCAAATGGGAGGCTATATAATCAATAATATGTATTTACCTATGAATTCACGTCATTCAATCAACCTTGTATTAAATGATGCTTTTGCAGTTTTGCCATCAGGATTAAAATCCGTGGGATTTAATGATGATAATAGAGGTTATGTTGAAGCAAGCGCATATATTGATAAAAATAAAAACGGAAAATTTGATAAAGGAGACATTCCTATAAAAGATGTGCCTGTTAAATTCAGCTGGGTTAATAATGAGATTTATACTAAAAAGAATGGAAAAGCCATACCTATTGGAACAGAAGCTGGAATTTATAGTGTAAAAATAGATGAAGATAAATTAAACTCCACATTGTATCAAGCAAAAGGCACAGAAAAAGAAAAAATTGTAAGAATTGACAAAGGCAAAACAACATCTGTACAATTTCCTTTAAAGAGTTGTGTAGGTAATATTTCAGGCAATCTAAAAATTATTGATGATTTTAACAGAAAAAAAGAAATCGATGAATTTATTGTTGTTATACATAATGAGTTGGATGAAGAAGTTTCATACAGCACAGTTAACCGATATGGAGATTTTTATTTTTCAGGAATAGAACCCGGTAAATATACTATTAAACTTGATAAAAGTTTCATTGAGGCAAATGCATTAGAACAATTTGAGGACAAAAGCATTTTGAACATTGAAATTCCATATACATATAAAAACTTTGTTGATATTAATAACTTAAAATTAATATACAAAACAAATTAAACTGAACAATAAAAAAAGCCCTCAACGGGCTTTAAAACTCGGAAACGGTGGGATTCGAACCCACGATACAGGTTACCCCATATAACACCTTAGCAGGGTGCCGCCTTCAGCCGACTCGGCCACGTTTCCTCGTGGTTATAATAGTAACATAAAAAACTTTTTTTTAAAAGTACTTTTTATAATACAAAGACGGTCGATTATTGTCGACCGCCAAAAACTATACTCTCAGCCATTCTCATTTAATCAGTCAGACCGCTTACTTCACAGCTTGCAGTTTTACTTGAACTCCTGTTTCAGCGTTCACTGTTACTGCATTGGAAATAGCCATCGCTCGACGTTTCTTGGCTCCTCTTAATATAAATTCAACACCTGAAAAAGTGTTATTAGTCGGGGTAATAATTTTTTTCAACATATCCTAAGTTTTTCCTTTCGATAATTCTCTGTCTGTGTCATGTATATCGACAAATTTCAAAAAAACTTTAGGATTTTATTTCCTATTTTTACAAATCGTTACAATAATAAACTTTTTTTATAAACTTCGTTCTTGTTATAACCAAATAATGAAGAGAGAATAACCGAAACTTCTTTATCTTTAAACCCTTTTGACTTTAATTCCTTAATCTTAAAATCCATATCGCTTGCTGCTACATCCTCATCTGCATAAACCATACATATAATTTCACCTTTAATACCGTTTTCAAAATGGTTTAAAACATTTGAAATATTATCAACAACTACTTCTTCAAAAAGTTTAGAAAGCTCTCGTCCAAGAGCAATTTTAACCTCACCGCGTACTGATTTAATTACTTCCAGAGTCTTTAAAATACGCTCCGGAGAATCATAAAATACCATATTTGATGAAGAATAATTTTTTACCGTCTCTTTAATCTGCTTATTTCCTCTTCCAATAAAACCGATGAAAGCAAAATCTTCTCCTTCACGAGGTACTTGAGATAAAAAAGTAGTTACCGCACAAGCTCCAGGCAGAGAAGTCACTGAAAACCCGTTTTTCAAAAGCTCCGGTATAATAACAGCCCCCGGATCACAAATCATAGGCGTACCGGCATCAGATACCAGAGCAACCTTTTTACCGGACTCAAGTTCTTTTAAGAAAAATCCTACCCGCTCACGTTCATTATACTTGTGATAAGAAATACATTTTGTTCTTATATCATAATGATTAAGAAGCTTTTGAGTAATTCTTGTATCCTCACATGCAATTAAATCAACGCTTTTGAGTATCTCAACCGCTCTATAAGTTATATCCTGAATATTTCCAATCGGAGTTGGAACTACATAAAAATCAAATTCACGTACCATAGGTTTATTATATCATTAAAAAGGGCGGGTTCTTTGAACCCGCCCTAAAATCTAACCTAATTTTTCAATCAATATTGCATGTTTTGTTGCGAACTCTTTTCCTCTTGCAATAATTGCTGCTTTTAAAATAGCATTCAAATCAATAGGAGTAAGTTCTTCAAAGTTATTAGGAAGTCTAAGCGACCAGTTTTGGTCTCCGGATGTTCCTGGTGTATTATAAGTTTCTTTTATCTTAAAGTAATCTGTAAAGAATATTTGAACATTCTTAGCTTTTGAAGCAAAAATTTCAGTCAACTTAACAAATGTTAGATAATCCTTATCTTGAGTAAGTCTTACAATAATATCGTCTTTGTTTTCAGCATCTGCAAACAAATCTTCCACAAGGTTTTTAGCATGTAAATAACCTTCATGAGTATTAATCATTGACTCAGCCCACATTTCAATTGGATTATTGTCATGAGTCCCAACCATGTTCCAAACATTTTCGCCAATATTTTTACATCTATATGGGTGTTCAGGTTTTTCGGCAACAACAAATTGTGTTAATCTCATACCCTGAAGCTCATATTTTTTCATTACAGCATCAACAGGGTTTGTAAGCGTACCTAAATCTTCACAAACAATGGCATTTTTATCCAAACCACATTCTTTAGCTGCTGCAATAACAACCTTTTCAATTAATCGGCCATAAAGTTTAATTTGTTCATCATTTAATGATTTAACACGTTTTTCTTTATCATTTTCAAGAGTCCAATCCAAATCATCACAACTTGGAATAGCATATCTAGAAAGTTCAGAGTGCTCAGGTGAAGAATAAAGTCTTCCAGCACCTTGCTCAGGCAACGGTTTCTTACCGGCTTTATAAACCCAAGGGTCAATCAAACCAACAATATGGTCAATTCTTACACCGCCCGGATTTTCTTTGAACATCTTTTTATAAAGATTTTTCATCAATACGCCGCCTTCTCCTAAAGAACCATCGGCATTAAACATTTTGTCCGGATCCATCACCGGGAAACCCCATGCCTGACCATCTTTTGAGAAATAATCAGGAGGACATCCAAGGAACCAGCCATCTAAGAACAATGACTGATAAGCCCAAGCATCTCTATCAGAAAAAGCAACTTGTCTATCAGCAATCATTTTGATACCGTTTTTAAGCGCAAATTTCTTTGTTTCTTCGTTTTGGGTTTCTAATACAAATTGACAAAAACTGTAAAACTCGATTTCATCAGAATATTTTTCTTTGATTTCAGATTTGCGAGCTTCGTAAGCTTTCTTTTCTTCATCATTTTTAGGGTTCATCAAGTTTTTATCAGTTTCGTTTTTCCAGCTATACCAGAAGTCCCCGCCATTTTCGATAGATAATGCTTCATATAACGCATCGTTATCTAACCAGTAAGCATTTTCTTTTTTAAACTTCTCAAATTCTTTTTTAAGAAGTTTTGAACCTTTAAAATTATTCCAAGCTTCTTTTAATGCTTCATTTTGAGCTTTACAAATATATGAATAAGAAGTTCTTGCTTGGTTTTGTTTTGGATTTTCTCTAACAACTTTTTTATAAGCCTCAAAAGAAAGGATTTCGCCCCATTCTTTTGTTGTAAGTTGTTTTAAATCAATAAACAATGGATTTCCAGAAAAAATTGTACCGCAATAAGGTGATGAATCAGTACATTTTGTTTTCCCGGCTGGTCCAAGCTGAATAGCATTAAAGATTTTTGAGGCATAGCTAATCAATGTGTGACCGGACTCAGAGTTAAAAGAACCAAAACCGGTATCTTCTCCGTCACGAGCAGGAAAACTGCTTCCATGTACAATTAACGCAAGGTTTTCTTTACCAAGAACCTTAAGTGCTTCTCCAATCACATTAGTATCGTGTTTCAAAAATGTTAAACAGCTCATAAATTAATACTCCTTATATCTCTTCTATATAGAGTTTATCATCCACATATTTCGTTTTCAAGATTAATTAAGTGTTTTTAAATATTCTTTTGTTTCTGTAGAAGATACATCTTCAGTTCTTGGAAGATAAACAACTTCACAAACTTCCTTCAACTCGTTGAATTTATTTTCCCAGTCACTTCCCATAACAAAAATATCAGCCTTGTACTCTTTAATATCTTTGATTTTTTGTCCCCAATTATCTTCAGGTATTACTAAATCAACATATCTGATTGCTTCTAAGATTTTCTTTCTTTGTTCATAGCTGTAAAAAGACTTTTTTCCTTTTATCGCATTAAATTCATCTGTTGATAAACCCACTATTAAGTAATCACCAAGAGCTTTAGCTCTTTTTAATAAATTTATATGTCCAAAATGCAAAACATCATAAGTACCGTATGTAATAACTCTTTTCATATTAAATCATTTCTCCTGATAAAGATTTCATCACCATTTTCTCTTCATCACTTATCTCAGTCCCTGTATGCCTTGGATAAACATTTTTAGGAATTTGCATATAATCACCGTAAACACTTGTCAAAACTTCATGAATCATATTAGGACAAGGGAATAACGTATTTTCAAATTCAATTTGTCCTAGAGGAAAAATGTTTTCGTAATCATAAACTTTATTTTTCCACCCATGCGGGAAATCTATACCCCAGAATAAAGCCGGATGTGTTGTTTTGTCTACTTTATTACCCTTTAAGATATGTTTCTTTGTAAGTTTTTTGAAATTCTCCAAAAGTTCAGTCTGTGATTTAAACCGTTTAAAGAGTTTTGGCTTCACTAACTTAGCGATTTTCTTTGAAAGAACGATTTTTTCTTCTTTATTTACAGGTTTATAGTAATAATCATAAGGAAAAATATCTATAGACAAGTTCTCACTTTTTTTATGTTTTAACTTTAAGAAACATTTATTTTTACTATTGTCAAAATAAACACAAAAAATATCAGGATAACCTTCTATTTCAGAACCGAAAAGCTTGAAAAATCTTTCATAATCCTCTCTTGGCATTCCAATATCAACATCATCATCCCAAGGAATAAAACCCTTATGTCTCTTTGCACCTAAAAGTGTACCAAAATCAAGCCAATATGTAATATTATTTTCCTTGCATAATTTATCCAAAATTCTTAACAAACCAAGATTAGCAGTTTGAACCAGCCTTAAAGATTCCTCTGTTTCAGGAAGTGAGTTAATATCGACATTGGTATAAACAGCCTTGTATTCTTTTCTTCGTTTCTGCAATTCAGGTCTCAATAAATGCGCTCTTATACCAAAAAGAGTTATTACATAGTGACTTGGAGTCTGATTAAACTCAAATAATTTATTAGACATTTCTTAATTCCCTCTTCCGAAAGGATACCATGCCTACAATAGAAATACAACCAAATCAATTTGTATCGATTTGTAAACCCTCTAATCCCTTATTAAGTATAACTTTTCTACAACTAAAGTATAAAATTTGAAAAAATTGTTAAAGTTTTTGAAAAATGTGCCGTTATATAGAATATAAGATTTTAGAAAAGAAGGTAAGAGCATGACAGATAAAGAAGAATTGGGCGCATCACTTTTTTCAAGAACACTGGATATTATGGAAAATGACCCGCTTGAAGAAATTTTCGCTTTGAATATGGGAGACTTTGTTTCAGAATTCCTAATCTCAGAAGACCTTGCAAGCAAAGTTAGTAAAAGTGCCAAGGACAAAACTTCCAGATTAAAATCCCAACTCAAAGAACTCGTTTCAATTTATTCTTTAGACAACACTCTTTGTGTTTTAGGTTTTGACTCAAAAGATGAGTATGTTGTTTATAACTCAATCGCTAAAACATTAACACAAATTTTGGATGTCGATGCATGCCACATCTATTTAACTGAAGAATTTACACGCGGCTTGAGTTTTGATGACAAATTCTTAGGACTTGCCGGCTCTTCTGTTGACTTTGATGAAGATATTTATGCAAAAAAACTGGGTTACTCAAAAGATGATAAATCCATTATTGTTAAAGCATTTAAAACTTTAGAAAAAATTCAAATAAAAGATATTACAGCAATTGATAACTTTACTCCAAAATACGAATTAAAAGAGTATGATGTAAAATCACTCGCTGTAGTTCCTATGCATAACAACGCCCACGTAGTTGGTGTTATAGTTATCGAAAACTATAAAGAAAAAACAATTAAACGTGCATATATGAACCTTCTTGAAACAATTGCAAGATTATTTGGCACATCAATGCACCTTCAAAAAACTGTCGAACAAGCAGAAGAACTTATTGCAGATGAAATGGTTTTCACAGAAGAATTACAACACATGAGAGCAGAATTAACAGCTTTAATTGGCGATTTAGGTGCACACCAGCAATCATTTGTTGAAAGATTAGCAAAAGCAGTAGATGAAAAAGGTCAATACAAAGTTGCTCACTCTCAAAGAACAGCTGAACTTTCAAGAAAACTTTGCCGTCAAATCGGTTTAAATGAAAAAACCACTGATTTGGTTTACTATGCCGGTTTATTACAAAATATTGGTAAAATCACTCTTCCTGAATCATTATTTACCAATAAAGGAAAGCTTTCAAAAGAAGAATGGGAAAAACTCCAAAACCATCCAAATGTGGGTGTAAATTTGCTTATGAATATCAACTTCTTATCAGAAGTAATTCCATATATTCATTACCACAAAGAACGCTGGGATGGCGGCGGTGAACCTGAAGGTTTAAAGGGTAACTCAATACCGTTTGGTTCAAGAATTATCGCTGTCGCTGATGCATATACTGCAATGACTTCAGACCGCTCATATAGAGAAGCAATGTCTAAAGAAAGCGCATTGGAAATAATGAAAAACGAAGCAGCTGTAAAATGGGATCCTGATGTTGTTAACGCTTTGTTTGAAGTTATTCAAGACTAGAGGTAACTTATGCAGCCATTTATTTGGATGTTCAAGGTAAAAGAATTCAAAAAACACTTTTTGTGCTTAGCTTGTTTTTCTATAGCATTATTTACTTTATTTTTAGAAACAAAATGGATTGGATATTTATGTTCAATTGTTTCCGGATTATACTTAACAGGTTATTTTTGGAACCTTACTGAACAAATAATTCATAGAGATAGAAGCATTGAAGCAAGCAATATTTATGATGGCAAAATAAAAGAAACATATACAATCACACTTCCTAAATTAGATCTTATTGATAATGTTTGGCGCGGTGTGGCTTCAATATTTGCCGCTGTATTACTAATAATACCTTTCCTCGTAATAATGTATACAGGCTTTCAACAAGGAACCTTAGCAGACTTACCTCCGGCATTGGCGGTTTTTATTCCTGTATTTTTAAGTTTATTTTTCCCGGCATTATTGTGGAACTTTGCATATAAAGGTTCTGTAATAGCGGTTTGGAACATAAGAAAAGCTATTTATTTGTTAGGAAACTATCCTTTAAGATATTTTTTTAATGTAACTATCTTGCTGATTATTTGCATAATAAGCGGATTAGTTGATTACTTCTTAACAAAATTTGCATTTTCGACTGAAAATATTGTTGTTATAACAGTTTCTTATGCAATTATAGGGATAAAGTATTTATACTTTATTTTTGTTAATGCATATTTAATCGGTACAATTGCACCAACAAACGAAGCTTAAAAAAAAGCGATAGATAAAACTACCGCTAATTATGTGTGTGTATTATATTATAGAAATTTGTTATGCAATTGCTCTGAATTGCTTATTTTCGGCTTCAGAACCTTCATTGTTTTTAAGAAGATTGAAAGTTCTATATAATTTGTAACCTAATGCAACGAACGGATTTGAGTCAACAGAATCGGCTTTTCTGGCATATTCTTGAGCCTGTTGAAATCTGATAGAAGCATTTGGGTCTCTTAACATAAGGATTGCACTTTCAGAGTTCATTTCTCTTGATAAAGTATTTTCTTTAAAGTTTATATTGTTTATAGCGTTTATTTTCATTTGTCACCTCCGGTGATTTTCTTATTAAGTGTTTTTCGTACACTTCATTCAACATTTTTATTATGCACCATACATTTTTTTTTGTCAAGGGGGTGTATGAACTTTTGTTAAGCAAATAAAAACCCAGTATTTATGAGCTTTTAAGGATAAAATGTCATTTTTACACTTAAAAATAGCCCAACGAGTTACCAGCCGTTCGGTGTATTTTTTACACTAAATCACATGCGGGCATGGTTTACAACAATAATTGAAGTAGGATATAGACTTGAAAAACTTTTAAAATAAGTTAAAATAAAAGTACAGGCATGGGTGGGCGAAAGCACCCAAACCTGCCTCCTAATTATAGGACTTTGGCTATAAGAACTAATGCTATTATTAGTATTAGTTCTTTTTCGCTGATTTTAATTATCATAGCGACCTCCTTTCCTAAATGAAAATCAGCGTTTTAATAACTAAAATCTTTTGCCTGTACTTCTTAAATATTATATAATAAAAATACACAGATATCAATATATTTACAAGGTTGATATTTATTACTTAGCTTGCTATAAATTGCATCAATCCTGTACATATTTAAAAATATCGCTTGTATTACACTCAAGAGCAAAACACAATTTATCAAGAGTATTAAAATCTATACGTGTTGTTTGGGATTTATAAATTTTCCTCACAATATGATTATCAAGACCAGTCATTTTGACAATATCTCTACAATCATATCCTTTTTCTGCTAATAATTTTGCGAAGTTGTTTTTAATCATGGTATTCTGAAGATGTAAGTACTTTCAAATAGTTATATAAAATTATAATATAATAAGTACTAGTTTATCACAAATTATTTTCTAATATATTGATAATCGAAGTAGTAAAATCTATACCAAACTTAGTAGTAATGTTCTGTTTTCTTTCATACATTTTTCTTAGATACTCTAACATGAGTACTGCAATTTTTATTCTTTTGCCTTGTTTAATATAAATTTTTGCCATTCCATTCAACCTCATTTGATAATATTGGTATAACAAATTAATTATGTAATTAACTTATATAACTTTCTACCCAATGAGAGTTGTCATTTTAGAATAAATTAATCTCCAGCATCCAGATAAATATTAAATTCCTCTTTTACATTCACACTCGAAACAGTCAGGGCATAGTCTTCAATCCTGTAATACTTATTCTTTTGAGGAGGAACACTCAATTTATAATCTGCTTCAAATTTCGTCCAAGCCTTATAAAAATCCTCTAATGTTGCGCATTCAAACCCCATGCGTTTAGAAATCTTTTCAAATTCTCTCAACTTAATATTTTCAATATCAATCCCGCAATTATAATCTGAAAACGCAAGTGCCGCAAATCTTCCTGAATGACTTATTGAAAAATGTTTTGAACCGTTTTTTAAAACAGGTTTTTTACCATCAAATACTACTTCACGGTCTTCAATCTTATAAAATTCTCTTAAAACTCTATCAACCATCAAATAAGAAAAACAATGCGCATTCCATTTTTCAGGGTCAGAAATCTCTTTTTTTTGAAACTCCTTTAAAAGCTCCATGTGCACATTATCAGCATCTTTTATTTCAATTACAAAAATATCCATTAACTCAATCCCGAAAGCCTTCCCAATTCAACAAGCGAATTTATGGTTTCCTCATAATCAATCTTGTCTTTAACAGACTGTTTCAAAAACCCGTCAATTTGTCCCATAAGCGCAATCGCCTTATCACAAACAGGGTCAGAACCATTCACATATGCTCCGATATTAATCAAATCCTCATTTTTCGCATGTACTGCAAGTAAATTCCTTATAGCTCCCGCCGCCCGACGGTGTTCATCTTGTGTAACATCACCCATAACACGGCTCAGTGATTGTAAAACATCAATTGCGGGATAATGGTTTTTGTGTGCCAAAGCACGTGAAAGCATAATATGACCATCCAAAATACTTCTTGCTGTATCTGAAATAGGCTCGTTGAAATCATCCCCTTCAACCAATACGGTATAAAGACCTGTAATAGTTCCATTTTCTGTTGTACCTGCACGTTCCATAAGT
The DNA here is from genome assembly GCA_910579975.1 of uncultured Vampirovibrio sp. GTDB lineage: Bacteria > Cyanobacteriota > Vampirovibrionia > Gastranaerophilales > Gastranaerophilaceae > CAG-196. The sequence continues at coordinate 39,557 of CAJTWU010000001.1, read as the reverse complement.
TTTGGCATCATAGCAAATACAGAAGGAGTATAACCTCTTGTTGCCGGCGGTTCACCAATTGCAAGACCGACTTCTCTTTGTGCCATAGCGATACGGGTAACAGAGTCCAGCATAAACAAAACATCCATACCTTTATCTCTAAAGTATTCAGCAATAGTTGTTGCAACAAAAGCAGCCTTAATCTTAACTAATGAGGGCTGTTCAGAAGTCGCTGCAATAACAATGGAGCGTTTCATACCCTCTGTGCCAAGGATTTCTTCAATAAATTCTTTAACCTCACGTCCGCGTTCACCCACAAGCGCTATAACATTCAAATCAGCAGAAGTATTTTTTGCCATCATACCAAGTGTAGTACTCTTACCAACACCGGAACCGGCAAAAATACCCATTCTTTGTCCCTTACCAACTGTTGCAAATCCGTCAACTGATTTTATCCCCAAAGCAAGCGGTTCAGAAATACGTTTTCGTTTCAATGGATTAATCGCTTCAGCTCTGGTTGAACGATATTCAGAAAACCTGATATCACCTAATGTATCAATCGGTCGTCCTAAGCCATCTAAGACCCTTCCAATAAGCTGATTTCCAACTCCAATTTTCATTGCACTTCCCGTGTTAACAACATTTGCACCGGGACGTATTCCATCAGGTGAACCCAAAGGCATTAAAAGGATTTTATCTTTCTTAAAACCAACAACTTCAGCCATTGTAGGAGCATCATTATAATCGTTATAAATATAACACAAATCACCTATTGAAGACTTCGGACCGTCCGACTCAATTGTAAGTCCGATAATTTCAGTAATCTTGCCAATTTCTTTGATTGTTTTGGTTTTCTTTATTATGTCTAAATAATTATCTTTATTCCAGCTCATCACCGGCACCCGTAAGCATTTTTTGAGCAATTTCTTCTATTTGAACAGAAACTCGCGAGTCAAGTCTTGTATTCAATGTTTCAACAATAACACCATCCGGAGAAACAGAATTATCTTCGATAATTCTTATTGTCTCAAGTTTTGGAATTTCTTCTCTAAAATCAGGAACAAGGTTATTAATATTGTCAACTAATTCAGGATTTACAATAATTGTAATATTTTCCTTCTCATTAAGTTGTTTAATTGCATCAATTGTTATATTTTTTAAAACCTCTTCATCAAATCTAACATGACAAACTTTATCAGCTATTGCACTAACGAGTTCTATAATATCAAGAGTCGCAGAGTCAATAATATTTTTCTTCATATCAAACACGCTTGAAGCCATTGTATTAAGCGAGTCCAATGCCTGATGAGCATCATTTTGGAACTTATTGAGTCCATCCTGTTCGCCTTGCGCAAAGCCTTCCTGATAAGCCTGGTTTTTGATTGTATCATATTCTTCCTGAGCTTTTCTTCTAGCCTCTTCAATAATTCTTTGAGCTTCATTATTTGCTGTTTGAACAATTATTTGTGATTTATTTTCTGCACCGTCAATAATCTGCTGCGCTTTAGCATCAGTTTCTGCAATAATTTTTTTAACTTTAGCCTGTTGAACAGTAACATTAGACTGCTCAATAGGCAAAATATAATTACTGCCTATTTGGATATCATCACTTTTAATTCTATTACTCAATTAATTCATCCTCAACACTAGCTCTGGTAATAGTAATTTCGCCTGTAGCTTCAAGTGTTCTAATTGCGTTAACAATAGCAGTTTGTGCCTCTTGAACTTCCTTTGCACGAACAGGTCCAAGATATTCCATATCGTCTTTGAGCATTTGACGAGCTCTTTCAGACATATTCTTATAAACTTTATCTTTAATTTCTTCCTTAGTACCTTTAAGCGCAAGAGCAAGTTGTTTACTGTCAATTTCTCTAAGCAGCCTTTGAATACTTCTGTCGTCGAGAATAATAATATCTTCGAATACAAACATAAGATCCCGAACTTCCTGAGCCATTTTCTGGTTCTCGATATCGAGCCATTCCATAATATTTTTTTCTGTACCCCTGTCGCAACAGTTCAAGATATTTGCTAAAGACTCTACACCACCGGCATTTGAGAAATCCTGAACCAAAAGTGCTGAAAACTTTCTCTGTACTATATCTTCAATTGTTGAAAGGATTTCAGGGTTTGTAGGTGTCATATCAGCAATTCTCATTGATACAACAGCTTGAATATCAGGAGGCAAAAATGCAAGAACCTGAGCAGCAAGTTCAGGTTTAACATATGCCAAAATCAAAGCTAAAAGCTGAGGATTTTCAGAAGAAAATGTACTTGCAAGCTGAGAAGGGTCTGCTTCATTCAAGAAATAGAACGGATTAGTATTAACCATAGAGTTAACTTTTTCAAGCATTTGTGCAGCCTCTGCATCGCCATAAGCTTGTGCAAGAAGTTGTTTAGCATAAGCCACACCGCCCTGTGTAATATAGTTTTTTGCCTGAAAAACAGTCTTGAACTCTGCAAGAACTTCGTTCAAATCCTCATCAGAAACCTTTCCAAGATTAGCAATATCCAGAGTAATTTGTTCAAGCAAATCCTCATCCTTAATATTTTTCAAAATCTCTGAAGCAGTAGTTGGCCCTAACGCAATAAGCAGTGCCGCAACCTTTTGGCTTGGTCGCTTAAATACCTTCTTCTCTTCCTCTTTTGCTTTCTTTATATCTTCAATACCCATGTTTCTGGTAGTCCTTATTTAGGCGTTCTTGTAATTTTACTTTATATTTTGGAATGTTAAACTTGAGCCGTGCCCAATGTCTACGTGTGTAGCACCTACTCCCTTATATATGATGTCAACAACTTAGCTGCATCTTCAGGCGCTGCCATAATTGCTTCATTCAATTCTGTTATATTTTGTTCCTTTTGAGATTGAAGTTCTTTTTTGTTGAACTCAAGTCTCGGAGAGCTATCTCGCATTTCCTCTTCCTCCAGCAATCGTTGCTGTGGATCTTCTTGAGGTTTCTTTTCTAAAGCTGCCGGAGAAGGAATTCTTGAAACAAATCCTTTTAAGATAAACAGTGCAAAGCAGCCAAGCACAAGAACCACAATTAACGGTATTACAGAAGAAGTTAACATATAAATTGTCTGCTCTTTTTGATACTGTTTAGCCATTTCTTCATTTGCTTGTTTATCAATTGTAACACCCTCAAACTGAAGTCCTGAAACAGAGATTACATCTCCTCGGGCATAATCTACACCGGCTGCTGATAAAACAAGCCCTTTTATTTCTTCTTTTTCAGACTCGGTAAGTATTTTATTAATTGCAACCGCAATTGACATACGCTTAACTGTACCAGGTGCATAAATTACCTGTTTGACTTCTTTTGTTACATTATAATTCATAGCAGTTTTCTGCTTAGAGTAATTAAGATTTCTTCTATTTACATCAGCTGTATTTGGCACATTATTCGGGTTTTCATAAGTTTCAACTTCAGTTTGTGAACTTACAAGAACACCTTCACCTTTATCATTAGCCGGTATATAGCTTTCAATAGTTGCTTTAGCTGAATTAAAATCAATATCCGCATTAACCTGTACAGACACATTGCCTTTGCCAACAATTTTTTCTAAAACATCTGAAACTTTTTTAGATGTTTGTTTTTCAAGGTTTGTTTTGAAACTTTCCATATCTGTAGAGTTTTTCGAAGTTTCATCAGACAAGCTGTTGCCATTTTGGTCTGTAATAAAAACTTGTTCAGGAGTCATTCTTGGAACAGAATACGCAACAAGATTTTTAATCGCCTTTACCTGTGCACTTTTGAGTTTATAGCCCGGTTCTAAAACGAGCATTACAGAGGCAGTAGGTTTTTCATCATTATCTTCAAAAATAGAACGCTCTGGCTCTGCTAACTGAACTTTTGCATATTTGATACCCTGAATTTTTTCAATTGCACGGGTAATTTCTCCCTGAAAAATTCTTTGTTTTGTTAATTTGTTCTTAAAATCAGTTGAACCCAATGACATATCATCTAAAAGTTCAAAACCTCCATCACCGTTTTTGATTAAGTCATTTTCGGCAACAAAGATCCGCATATCATCTCTGGTATTTGATGGAACAAGGATAGTTTTCTTATCTTCTGAAACCTTGTATTGATATCCGTTCTTTTTCATATTTTCAACAATGCTGATTGCATTGACTTCATTCAAATCAGAATATAAAACAACCCAGTCCGGTTCCATAGCTTTTGAAAGGAAAAATGTAGCTGCAACAATTGTAACTACAATTAAACCGAGCATGCCAAGCTTTTGGCCCTCATCTAAACCATTCCAAAGTTTCTTCACATCGTTTGCCAGTAACGCAAAATAATTATTTTCCATTTTTAACCTTTTTTCAAGTCTGTAGTCTCACCTACGAGCTGGTTTTTATTTGTCCCCGCGCACAGTCTATCACTATAAATAATAACCCATAAGAAAGCAAACTTCAAATTGTAAACTTTTTTTAATCATCTATATCTCAAAATACTCTGATTTGTTGAAGGTTCTTTCGTTTCTATAATAGCTGTTTAGAAACTTAGCGCGCTTTATTATTTCATACCAAACAGTATAATTCGATAAAAAATCGTTTTTGTTCTTATTAATATAATGTATACTAACTACTGCATTATGTGCTCTTGTCACCCTAAAAAACTCACATTGAGCCTCAATATTTTTGTAATTATCAGTACATCTCCCGGCTATCGCATCATTAGCAGTGTTTCTTAAGGTTTTATATTTTGCGGTAGGATTTGTTTTTTGCATCATTGCAATATTATTATTCATAAATATATTCACCGGATAAGCAGAGTCATTATATGAATGCACTACGATTGTTCTTTGCCAGTTATTTGTTGACTGCCCGTTAGGAACATACTGCAAAATCGCTTCATTTCCCTTTTTCTTATAATATGCTTTAATCCAATGTTCTCCGGGAGGATACTTAATTATAATTGTTTCATAAGCCATTACAGAAAGACAAGTAAAAAACAAAATACTAAATAAAAGGACTTTTTTCATCAGCCAAAACTCCTTTGTCACCAACTTCTGTAATATCTTTCAAAAGTTGAGCTGCCCCGATTTCACTTTCAAAATGTCCTATGTCAAATACAACTTTCTCCGCTTCAATTGCAGTATGAAATTTCAAATCACCTGTAACAAAAGCCTCACAAGGAGTTTCATTAATAAATTCACTTCCTGAACCAGCACAAAATCCTATCGTTTGGACTGTGTCAACATTATAATTGTTCACATACTTTAATGGTGAAAGGATATTCCTTAGTTCTTCAACAGATATAGGCTTTTCCAGTTCAACAATTCTAACAAAATCACCATGACATTTACCCTTAAAACCAAATTTTTTCATAAGAATATCCGTTGTACCGCCTTGAGCTTTATCTAAATTAGTATGAGCACAGTACATGTTTATTTTTCTGTACTCTAAAGGAACAAAAAATAACGGGTGATGAGAAATAATCATATCACAATTTCTATCAACTGCTTGTTTCAAAACCATAGGAGTAATAGTCAAAGCAAACATTATTTTATTAACTTCCTGTAGTTCCAAATCAACAATCCAGCCGCTTGCATCCCATTTTTCCTGAGCTTCAAGAGGTGCAAATTTTTCAATTTTTTTAACTATTTCATATTTATTCAAAGATTTTCTCCAAAACCTTACGTGCAATATTATTCTTTGTATCTCTTTCAATATGGCAAATATTCAGGTTTTTATCAAGGATGTAGACTTCATTTAAGTCACTGGAAAATCCTATATCTTTTCTTGAAATATCGTTTGCCACAAGATAATCACAGCCTTTATTTTGGATTTTAACTTTTGCATTCTCCAAAAGGTTTTCGCTTTCTGCACAAAAACCAACAATTTTTGCTTTTGAACCGGCAAGACTTTTTAGAATATCAGGATTTTTAACCAATTCTAAGCTAATCTTATCCTCTGAAGTCTTTTTGATTTTCTGTTCTGAATAATTTTCTACACGATAATCCGCAACAGCAGCAGCCATTATTATACAATCTTGATTTTCAACCTGTGATTTAACAGCTTTTTCCATCTCTTGAGCAGACTCTGCAAGAATATTCTTATAAGGTTTATTAACACTAAATGTTGAAACTAAAGTCACATCGGCTCCCATTTCATAAGCACAATCAGCAAGCGCTGTTCCCATTTTTCCTGATGAACAGTTGGAAATAAATCTTACAGGATCAATTTTTTCTTTCGTTCCTCCGGCTGTTATAAGAATTTGCTTACCCTTAAGAATTTTATTTTGAGAAAGTATTCTTGACGTTTCGTCAAAAATATCCTCAACTTCAACCATTCTGCCTGCACCATTAGTACCGCATGCAAGATAACCTACATCGGGATTTAAAATATGATAACCGTTATTTTTTAATTTAATAATATTTTCTTGAACAAACGGATTTTCCCACATATTTGTATTCATCGCCGGAGCAAGTAAAACAGGTTTATTAAAAGCACATGCGGTTGATAGCAAAAGATTGTCACAAATACCATTTGCAATCTTTGAAATAGTATTAGCAGTAGCCGGAGCAATTACAAAAATATCAGCTTCGCATAATGAAATATGTTCAGGTTTATATTCATCTATTTCAAAATTATCAACATAAACTTCGTTATTGCTTAATGTTTGAAGGGTAAGTTTAGTTACAAATTGCAAAGCATTTGGAGTTACTACAACTCGGACATTTGCTCGTGCTTTTTTATAAAGTCTAATCAAAGAGCAAATTTTGTAAGCCGCAATACCGCCTGTTATCCCTATTAAAATATTTTTATTTTCTAGCATAATTTTATTATAGCGCAAAAAAACATAATCATTGTATATACACTTGAAATAAACCGTTTATATGATATAATAAATTTGATTGGAGGGAATATGGCACGAGTATTGATTTCAATGTCAAATGATTTTCTTAACAGAGTAGACAGTATTGCAACTTCTGAACAAAGAACAAGAAGTGAATTAATAAGAGAAGCTTTACGTGTTTATATTAAACGCAATAAGATAGCTAACAATGTTAAAGCAGAAGAAAATGCAACATTATTAAGCGAACTATTATCTTAGCTTGTGATATAATTATTGTATTATGGAATACAATATTAAGAACGCTGAAAAAAGTTTGGCTGCACAATTTGAAGCAGTCAATGAAATTAGAGATAACAATCAGAGAAAAGTTTTAAAAGCTTTTTTTGACAATAAAGTTGCACCGGAACATTTTTATACTGTTTCAGGTTACGGGCATGATGATTTAGGAAGAGAAGTCTTAGATAAAACATTTGCTCAGGTATTTAAAGCAGAAAAAGCACTTGTAAGAATACATTTTGCCTCAGGCACACACACTTTAGCTTGCGCCTTATTTGGTAACTTACGCTATGGAGATAAATTAATTTCTGTAGCCGGTGCACCTTATGATACTATGCAAGAAGTAATTGGAACAGCCGGTGATGATGAAACAAAACGAGCTTCTCTTATTGGAAATGGTGTTTTATACGATGAAGTTCCTTTAAAAGGAGATGATATTGATTTTGAGGCTCTTGAAAAAACGATTGATAAAGAAACAACTATGGTTCTTATTCAACGCTCAAAAGGATATTCAACCAGAAAATCTTTAACAATAGATGTTATTGAAAAAATTTGTAAAGTTGTAAAAACAAAAAATCCGGATTGTATTTGTTTTGTAGATAATTGCTACGGTGAATTTGTAGAAGACCGCGAACCATTGGAAGCCGGAGCAGATTTAATAGCCGGTTCTCTAATAAAAAATCCGGGCGGTGGAATAGTTGAAGCCGGAGGATACATAGCCGGCAAGGAGCTTTATGTAGAACGTGCAGCCAATCGTTTAACCGCTCCGGGAATTGGTTCTGAAGGCGGAGCAATGTTTAATCAGCATAGATTAATGTTTCAAGGATTGTTTATGGCTCCATCAATTGTTTCAGAAGCTGTCAAAGGCGCCATATTAGCAGCAAAGGTCTTTGAAGATATTGGATTTAATTCAGCTCCAAGGTTTGATGAAAAAAGAACTGATATTATTCAGAATATTATCTTTGGCAAACCAGAACATTTAGAAGAATTTTGTCGTACAATTCAATCACTTTCACCAATTAACGGCTATGTAACTCCAATTCCAGAATACATTCCAGGATATGAAGACCAGGTAATTATGGCCGGAGGAACATTTATCGAAGGCTCAACCATTGAACTTTCAGCAGACGGACCAATGCGTGCTCCTTATGTAGCATATTTGCAAGGTGGATTAAATTATGCCCACGTAAAAATTTGTCTGGAAGAAATGATTAAGAAGCTTTAAAAAAAAAATTTCATTTACCCCCTTTACAAAAAAAATTTATCATGTATCATAGTATATGTGGTTTCCCGCAAGGGGGATTAGCTCAGCTGGTAGAGCACCTGCTTTGCACGCAGGGGGTCAGGAGTTCGAATCTCCTATCCTCCACCATTTAAAACAAGCGCCTTCGAGCGCTTTTTTAGTATGTTCGAGTCCAGTTTCCCATGAATAAATTATGTTTCGCTGAATTTAAGCAAAACATAAATATTGTTAAGTAATGTGGTAACAGAATAAAGCGAGCTTTATTCCTTGTGTAAAGTCGAGAATAGGAGGTTTGTCAAATCACAAATCAATGTAATACTACATACGACAAAGAAACTCATATGGAGATGATTCTTATTTCTTCCAAGAGGAAATATTAGAGGTCTTAGTTGATAATACTCCCTCTTCTTTTTTCTCTATAAAATATTAAAAAATAATTAATTTTCTAAACTTTTTTAAAACTGAGTAATAATATACATAGTGGATTTACTCACAACAACCTCACAAGTCTCTAATTATATTTACTTCCTATAAGAACAATTACAGCAAGAATTAATGCATTATTTTAAAGAAATTCAAACCCTTGGTAATGAAACAAGGTCTAATATTTATGCTATATATAATCCGGAGAAGAGCATTAAAAATGTATTAGTTATATTTAATATGACATATCCTAACGAATTTAAGTATAATAAACATCATGAGCTTGTATATGCAAATTTGGCTAGTCTCTAATAATACCTATTTTTTCCGCAAGGACAGCAAGATTTGCCTTCTTTTTTCATTTCTCTCATGTATTGAAGAGTTTTAATTTGCTCTTCTGCTAAATAAGATTCAAATTTTTTGTTGTATTCAGTTTTTATTTCAGCAGATTTTGCTTTTAATTCAGTAATTTCTTTTCTTAATTTAACAATTTCTTTTTCGTCAGTTGTCGCTTTAATTTGTTTGTAATTTTCTCTGATTTTGGTGTTTATTGGCTTTAATTCAGCTTGTTGCGCAGCTCTGTTTGCATCAACAAGTTCGATTTGTTCTTTTGTTAGACCTAAGTGATTCTCAAAATATTTTTTACATGGACAACGTTTTATAGTCGGTGTACCGTTTGACTTAATATCATAATACTTGGTATCAATTGCAAATACTGATGATACACTAAATAACATAGTTGCCGTTAAAGCTAAAGAACAAAGAATCTTTTTCATATAAACACCTTTCTTTTTGAGTAAACTATACCATAAATTCTACATTTTTTCACACAAAATTTTTCTAAACTTCAAACCTAAAAACTACTGATATCTGCATACTTTAATCATATGCTATCAGGTGATTTTAGCAATTTCGAGTTTTAAGTTGTATATCAATATACAAATACCTAGATATTAAATTCAATTATGCAATATGCTTAATAATTATAACAGCCCACAAGTATCATAGAAAGAGTTTGTTAAGTACTTCTCAAAAACAACATGGGCTGGAATCAATTTATTTTGTATTGCATTTAAGCCTATGTCATTTAACATTTTAAGTTCAACATATCCAAGATCTTCAATGAAATCCTTTTCTGTTGGTAAAAGAAAATAATTTTTTATGCAATCAAAATTGTGTTCTTCTGCAAACTTTTTATAAGCTAAATTATACAAATATTGTTTTGTTATAGATTCAATTCCTGGTTGATTTTTAGGTAAAGTATTTGGTGTTAATGATGGACAATAATATTTTGCATCTAATATTACAAAATAATGTTTATCGTCTTTTTGACAAAAAGTAATAATATCAGGCATTAAAGTATTTGACGCACATTTATTACACTTACTCCAATAAGGTTTTTCAAACAGTTTACTCAATGTTAAATCATTAGAAATAAAGTAATTTTTATTTAAGGGTATTGGGAAATTTAATTGAGATAATTTAACATTTAAAACATTATTCATTACAGCAGCGCATGTTTTTTCCCATATTAAATTAAAACAATTTGTACCAAACATTGATAAATGTTCTAGAACATTTATCAATCCTTCATTTGCCACATATGTATACATAACTTTGAGAATTAGTTGTTTTCTTGTGTTAAATTCTTGTTCAAGTTCTTTTTCTATACGATATAAAATATAATCACTATCTCCGAAATCATCAAATTTACGGGTTGACAATTCAATTGGTGTTATATCAAATAAATCCAGAATATCAGCTTGTTTTAATTCGTTTGATACTTTTGTTAAAATACATTCATACAAAGTTTTAATATATGAATTATTATTGTTTATTACGCGCTTCGTTTGTAATTCAGTGTAATATGGTCTTTGATTGCAAAGAATAGCAAAAGTTTCGTTAACTGTTTTTTCCCATAAAATTTCCCCTTGTCCATTTTCTTCAATAATATCCTTATAATCAGTATATGAACCATTTTCATAAAAATCATTTAGTAAAAATAATGAAACTCCTAATATATTATAGCTTTTAGTTCGATTACTATCATTAAATATTTTAATAATTTGTTCTTTTGAATTGTATTTTTCAATTACTTTTAAAATTTGTTTGAATTCTTTTAACGGCTCTTCTTTAGAAACAATATATTTGGGAAAAATTTTTAATATTCTTCCAGATATAGTTAGCAACCCAACAAAAGTAAAAACATAAAAATACTTATTAACATTGTCCTCAACACCAGCAATTTCAATCTCTTCATCTTGCAACTCTGATAGATCTAACTGTGTATCTGAAAATTTAACAACTTTTAAGATTCCGTATTCTTTAAGTTTTTTTATAATACTTTTTATTTTATCTTCATTGCATTCAAATATGGTTGTTAAATTCTTTAGAGTATATCGTTGTTGTTCTCTTAAGAATTTTGATATCATTTTTAATCATCTCCTATTGGATTTACACATTGAATAGAAGCTATTTCATTACAAAAAATATTGATACCTATTTTATCAAACTCATTACAAATGGATGAATATTTAGTGATATCTATTTTCTCAGAAAACAACGAAGATCTTTTTTGCTTTGCTGCATCATCAAATAAGTACATTAAAACTTTGTTTTTAAAAGACTCAATAAACTTATCATTATAATTTTCCACCTTAAATATTTTTGGTGAAATAAAATATGGTCCTAATAATTTATCCTCATTAATTTTTAGATTGGATAACTTATTATTAATTGCCTTTCTTAAGGTATTCCAATTAAAGGATTGTTCATTATTAGCAAGTTTTATAATTATATTTTCTAAATCTTCTTCGCCATCATCAATTCCAATATATGTAAATTCCCAACGCCTTTTAACAGCAGTATCCATAGGAAAAACTCCTTGATCGGCACTATTCATTGTTGCCCAAATAAACATATTATTAGGTATTTTTATTGAAGCATATTCATCAGGTTCTCCTCCTAATTCTTCAGCTAAATATTTTTTTATATCTTCGGTTGCTTGAATTTCATATTCGCTTGCACCATATTCATTGCGATCAAGCAGTTGGAATATGTCACCAAAAACAGACACAATATCTGCTCTATTTATTTCTTCAATAATCAATAAATATGGTTTTGGATTTTCATTTCTTATACTCTTCATTGCATTTACATATATTCGCATAAAAGGTCCAGGAGTATATTTATAGCTAATCAATTCTTTACCATTTTCATCAACAATAGAAACTGGTTTATAAGTGCCGACAAAATTAGCATAACTATAAGCTGGATAGAATGTTACACGTTCAAAATCATTCTCCTGTTGAAGCAATTCTGTTCGTTCTTTATTTAGCCTATAGCTCTTACCCGTTCCTGGAGCCCCAAATAAAATTCTATTTCTTTCAAATTTGGTTTCGATTTCGGTAATGGAGTCTATTTTTCCCATACTTATATTATTTATATGGTCACAAATAATGCGAGCAAAAACGGCATTTTGTATTCCGCATTCTTTAACATATAAAGCAATACTACCTAATTTAACAATTTTATTATTTGATGTTTCTAGTTTTAATAATTCAATAATTTTATCAATCCAATAATCGCTATAAAAAGTTGGTAATAACTCTGGAAATAACATTTGGTAGTATTTTAAAACCCAAGCCTTAGAAACATATGAAATATTTGCAAATTGCTCACTAATTTTTTTATAAGTTTCTAATGAATCAGTATTTTTATTATTTTCCAATATTTCTGCACCATTTATAATTGCATTTTTGATTTTGCTTCCCAAATCAATAGCATTTTCTAGAGATAATTTAATAGGATTTGAATGAGTACCTGATGTCCAACCATTACTGTAGAATAGGTCATATTTATATGCACTTCCCCCCTTAATACTTCCAAATTTTTCTATATTATCTTTATCATATTCAAGTTTGTAACATAAAGCATCTTTGGAGCCATTTAAAAATACTTTATTAAGTAAATCTGTTCCAGAAAGAGTTTTTATCTTTTCAATCGAAAATTCGTCACAAAACTCTTTTCTACTCATTGCAACTTCTAGCTCATACTCTGCATATTGCTTAGCTTTTTCCTTAAACCATTCCGGAGAATAATCATTTTGAATTTTTTTATCTTCATTATTCTTGAATGTTTCAAAGTTTTGATTGAAATAATTTAAATATTGTTCTTCGATATTTGTCTTGGAATCAGAGATATTAATCTCAAAGAAAGTGTTATAATTAACAATATTTTTAATATGTTTTTCATATGTTAAATAATTTTGAAACTCTATTCTTTTTCTAAAATCTAAATATAAAATAAAGTTTGAATTAGATAGAGTTTTTATAATATCGTTTAAACTTCTACCTGACTCTTTCCACGCTTCATCTTTGTGCTCTTCTAATGCAATATAATCAGGATAAATACCAGAGGCTCTATACTTTAAAATATCAGTAACTACTAATTCATAATCTATAGTGTCAACTTTTGCAATACATGCATTATAGAATATAAAATTACTAATTTCTTCAAATGTTAAAAAAGATTGTTTTTCATCTCTTTGTTTTAAATAATATAAAATTTTTACAATTTCTCTTAAAGGTGCAAGCCTTATGCCATCGCTAATAGTTTGTTGATAATCTTGTTGTGAAGGATTTGGAAACTGAAATTTTTTAATAAAATTTAAATACACAAAATCCATGTTTTTTTTATATGATTCTTTAGCACAACATTGTCCATTTTTTAAACCGAAGTGTATGCCAATATAAGGTTGAACATTTGAAGAAAAAGAGTCATTATAAGTTCCTAATCGTTCTTCTGCATCTAAATATGTTGCAGCTATTTCATAAATAGAACTACATTGAGTTGATGGACGAAAATCATTCGTAATTTTATATGACCACATAAGAACCTCCAGTTTTACTAGAAATTATCTCATGAACATAGAAAATCATGAACCGCTAGCGCAACTTTTTGAGCAAGTTCCGGTGGAACAGCATTGCCAATCATTTGATATGCATTTCCTTGTGTTCCTATAAAATCAAAATCATCATCAAAAGACTGGAGCCTTGCAGCCTCTCTTACCGTAATTGTTCTTGATTGCTTTGAATCGTAATGTATAAACCGATTGCCATCTTTATGCAAATGTGCAATTATTGTTGTGCTTGGTTTATTTGGATCAAGTACATGATACCTATGTATAGGAGAATGTGAGCCTACTTTTTTTGCATATAATTCGCTAATTTTTTTACTGTCATATACTTTATTCCCAGATTCTAAATCTAAAGCTAGAGTTTTAAATGTATCCATATCCCGGAGGTTATTGTAACGAGGAACATGCCAAGATACATTGCAAATCGAACAAGTATGAGATTTTTTATTTTTGTGAGAAACCTCATCTAAGAGCGGTGTCAAAGAGGGCAAATCATCAATTGCTTCTTTTACAGTTTTAATTTTTTTTACTTTATATTTAGGTAAAATTTTTTCATAAAAGTCTTTTAAATTTTCTTGACTGTCTGGGTATAATTCTTTGTTTATACCCAATATAATCAATCTTTTTCTATTTTGAGGAACCCCAAATTCACTAGCATTAATCAATGCATATTTTTTTAAATCATCAACAATATCATAACCAATTTCATTAAAAGCGTTTTTAATTAATTCTTTTACTGGCTTCCCGTTTGGAGCTGCACTAAGTAGCCCTGGAACATTTTCAAAAACAAAAGCTTTGGGTTTATATCTTTTTACTACATTTAAATAATGTTCAAATAGAAAATTTCTATAATCATCATTCATACCATTTTCATCTCTTACTCTTCCAGCAATAGAATATGCTTGGCAAGGAGGGCCACCAATTATTAAATCGATACCGTACACTTTGTTAATAAAAAAGTCTAAACCTTTTCCAGTTCCATATGTATCATCATTTTCCCAGCCTAAAAAAAGTTCTTCGCCTTTTTGAATATCAAAATACATTACAGACTCATCAGCATGCTCAATATTCCATTTTGTTTTCAATCTTTTTCTAAGAGTATCAACTTGTGGTTTTAACCAATCAACAGCCGCAATTTCATCAAAAAAACCTGTTTTCATAAAACCATCAGTTAATCCACCACAACCAGCAAATAAGTCTATCATTTTTATTTTATTTTTCATGCTGTGCCTCATTGTTTAAAAAAAGACTTAATTGCTTAGCAACAGAACATCCAAGCAATGGAGGAACAGCATTGCCAACTTGCTTATACTGCTGAGATTTATTGCCATAAAAAATAAAGTCATCTGGAAAACTTTGTAAACGTGCACTTTCTCTTACTGTAGGTATTCTATTACATTTATAATGAAAATGCGATCTATGACCTGTATTTATAGTATTGGAAGGTTTTTTACTATGATAACGTGTTAACGCTTCGTGATATTTATAAATACCTTTATATTCTTCTGGTAGGGATCTGTAATTTTTCCCTTCTGGAACCATTGCTATAAATTTAATAGTTTTTGCATCATGAATAGTTCCGATATGATTTTGAATGTTTTTAGAATTTTTTCTCATAAGTTTTTGGTATGGACTTAAAGGTTTGCAATTATATTCTTGAATTTCATCACCCAGAATTCCATCTAATGCGGGCAAATCTCCAATTGCTTCTTCACAAGTAACATAATTTTTGGATGAAACAATTGGCAATGGGAATTCAAAAGATTTCTCAGAATTTAATAAGCCGACAAAAAAGACCCTTTTTCTTATTTGGGGAACCCCAAAATCAGGTGCATAAAGAATTTTTGCTGTCATATTATAGCCTAATTCACTAAAGTCTTGAACGATTCGTTTTGCAGCATTACCATTATTCAATAGCAAAAGACCTGGAACATTTTCTAATATAACAGCTTGCGGTTTTAACCTTGCAGCAACCTCAACCATTGCTGTATATAAAGTATTTCTTTTGTCATTAATATTTCTAGGTCCAGCCAGTGAAAAACCTTGGCATGGAGGCCCACCTATTAAAACATCAATTTGGTAGTTTTTCTTATTTAAAAAGTTTTCAATTTCTGCAATATTTTCATGTTTAAATAAATCAAGTTGCATTACTTCGGATCCAACATGATTTTTTTTAAATGTTTCCAAAGCTTTTTTATCAAAATCTACACCAAGAATTACATCATAACCAGCATCTAAAAAACCCCTTGATAATCCACCAGCACCAGAAAATAAATCTAGAACTTTGAATTTATTCTTTTTTTCTCTTGAATCATTTGGTTTTTTTGCATTTTTCGGTATTGCCCAATTTTCACCAAATTTAACAGCGCCTTCTATCCTACCATCTGCACATAATATTTGAACTCTTCTTTGAGAAATATTCCACAATTGAGCAGCTCTTGCTGCAGTAATATAATCCATAATCTCCTCGCTTCACTTTACTATATTATTCTACGGGACGAACAATGTCAACATCTTAATATTTATCCTCAAAAGTCTGTTATTATAATGTATTTTAGAGTTTATGCGTGTTTAATATTTTTAGGTCTTTAGGAGTACCGCGTCCCAAGTCTTCATTATTTTTCTTTTTCAATTTTTGTTTAAACATTTTTGACATTTTATAAATCCTGTGTTTTTTATTTATGTCGTATTGTTGGAATTTTGCAAAGGGGCTTGCAAAATTCTGCTAATTGGTCTTTCCCTTGCAAGAAGGCACTGTACCAAAGAGACAACTGAGTACTCAAAGTGCTTGAACTATTCTGGTGCAATTGTATTATTTTAATAATCACTTGAAGCAATTCTTACAAAATCATCACTCATGAGACAATTTTGACTTATTCAATTTTTTTAATTCCTCTTGAAAGACTATTCCTTTATAAATACTATTTGTACAATATTAATATTTGAATATCTTTGTAATAATTCTTTTTAATAAATTTGTAACTGAAATTGGTACTGATGACTAAGTATATTTTTTCATCATTTATTATAAAATTTTAAAATGCCGAGAATTATTAAAAATACTCTTTTGAAATATACTCCAATCAATATTGAAATCGAAAAAGATATTAACACTAAAAGAATTACAAAACTTAATTCTAAGCAAACCAAAGGCAGCTATATTGTTTATATTTGCGAAAGAGAAATTAGAGCAAAAGATAATTTTGCATTACAATTTGCAATGAAAAAAAGTATAGAATTAAATTTACCTTTAAAGATTATACACCCTAAAATTAATTATGAGTATAAAATGAAACAGAATTTTATCAATTCTCAAATTTTACAAGCACAAAAAACTTTTATTGAGCAAAATCTTGATTTTGAAATAATAGATTACAAAACAATTAACCATATTATTCAAAAATTAAAACCTGAAATTGTAATCATTGATTTTTATCCTATCTTAAAAAGAAATTACTTAAAAAACATATCGTGTAAAATTTATGAAATAGATGGTCATAATATTATTCCTACAAGATTTGTTTCTAATAAACAAGAATATAGTGCAGCAACTTTAAGAAGAAAAATCTATTACGAAATTTATTCTTTTCTAACTGAATTTGATAATCAAACTGATAAAAAAGTTGAAGCTGATATTGTGCTGGAAAATTTCATACATAACAAATTACCTTTCTATGCAGAATTAAAAAATAATCCTGATAAAAATGTTTTATCAGAATTATCTACATATTTGAATTTAGGTTTTATATCAAGTCAAAGAATAGCACTGGAAGTTATAAAATCCAATGCTGGTGATATAAATAAAGAAGTATTTTTGGAAGAATTAATTATAAGAAAAGAACTTTCAGATAATTTTTGTTTATATGCAGAATTTTTCAAGGATTTTTCTGGTATTCCAAACTGGGCAAAAACATCACTTGCAAACCATAAATACGATATTCGTCCATACAGTTATTCACTAAAAGACTTAGAAAATGCCAAAACAAATGACTTATTATGGAATGCAACACAAATTCAGTTGAGAAAAGAAGGCAAGATACATAGTTATCTTAGGATGTATTGGGCAAAAAAATTCTTAGAATGGAGTTTCTCCCCAGAAGAAGCTCTCAATACAGCAATTTATCTGAATGATAAATATGCCTTTGATGCACCATCTCCAAATGGATATGTTGGTATTTTATGGGCAATTGGAGGATTACATGATAGAGCTTTTGCTGATTATCCTGTAACAGGTAAAATCCGAAGAATGACCTATAATTCAATAAAAAGAAAATATAATATCTCAAAATATATCGAAAAATATAGTATTTTAACCTAAATCTTCGATATTTACATCACTTGGTAAATGATTATTTGCTTTATTTTGTAATTTTTTATAGTTATTATAAATTTTCTTCTTTAAATTTGAAGAACTAATGCCGTCACCATAAGGAAAATATACTACATCAACACCTAAATCTTTTAAATAATCATACTTTCCAGCCCAATCATCTCCAACAACAAATATATCAAAATTCAATTTCTTAACTTTATCAGCATGATTTAATGATTTTTGCGGAATAACAACATCCGGCCCTTTAATAGCTTTCATTAGTCCTATTCTTTCTTCAAAAGGAATAATTGGAGTAGATTTGAAACTTGCAACCAGTTCATCTGTATTTACACCAACAATTAAAATATCCCCGAGTGCCCGGGCATATTCTATCATTTTTAAATGATTAATATGAAGCATATCGAATGTACCAGAAGTATAAACAACGGTTTTATTTCCTATCATAAATCTCCTTTATTGCTAATTGCAATTTTTCTAATAGTTCATCAATATCTTTTAAATCTGTATTTCCAATATGCGAAACCCGCAAAAGTTTAGTTGATAAATCCCCTCCACAAGGATTTACAAATATTCTATATTTATTTTTGAGAACCTGAATAACTTCATAAGCATTCTCAATGATAATAGGAGTTAACATATTTGATAATGGATAATCAGGAATTCTCAAGCCAATATTCTTTGCTTTATATCTGAAATATTCACATTTTTCCTTAACTTTCGCTAATCTTCCAGCTTTCCCCCCCTCTTGCTCAATTATATTCATCATATCAGCAAGCTCATACATAACACAAACAGGGGGAGTATACGGTGTTTGTCCGCGTGGAATATTAATTAAGTAATCTTTAAAATCAAAATATTTGGAAGCTGTGGTTCTATTAGCCATTACTTTCTCTATCATACGTTCGCTAAAAGACACAAATGACATACCCGGTGAAAGACAAAGCCCTTTTGAGAACTAATAATTGTTAAATCAATTCCATATTTATCCATATCATATTCATCAGCAAGAAAAGCACTAATAGCATCAACAACAAATAATAAATTATTACGTTTGCAAAATTCAGAAAGCATTTTAATATCATATAATTGCCCTGTATGTGTTTCGTGCAGATTAACAAACAACATTGTATAATCTTTATTTTCATATTGATTAAGATGATTTGCTCTCAAAGCTTCATTCCATGCTAAATCAATGGAATCATATTTTTTATTATGATATTTTAAAAGCTCGCAAAATCTATGACCAAAAGCTCCGCCATTAATAACCAAGACTTTGTCATTTTCTGTAACACAATTTTCAACAGCTGCTTCCATAGCTGCAGTCCCTGAAGCAGCCATATATATTAAAGAATGCTCTTTATTATTACCCAGTAAATCAGATAACTTCATCAAAGTATCTTTTACAAGGTTCGAAAATTCATCTGTTCTAAAATGTACAAAACCATTATCTCTAATAATTTTTGTACTAGGATACATTTCAACAGGTCCTATTGTGAATAATTTCATAGAATCCCTCTAAATCAACTTCCTTAATTATCAATATACCATAAACTCGAAGGATTGAAAAAAATAAGCTTTTTTTGTATTATGACGACAAATAAGAAAGGAGCTCTATATGGAAATAAGAGTTGTAGAGAATACAAATTCTGTTGAATGCGACCTTTTAGTTGTTAACTTATTTGAAGGTGAAACCACTACAAGCACTATAGCTAATACTTATGCTGTTCAACAAGATAATTTTCAAGGAAAATTCGGAGAAACTTATATCTTACCAACTTATGGCCAAGAACCACACAGAAAAGTTCTTGTTATAGGTTTTGGCAAGAAATCTGAATTCAATCAGAATAAATTAAGAGAAGCAGTTGCAAAAGCAATTAAAAAAGCAATGCAAATAGAAGCTAAAACCGTTGCATTTAAATTAGATGGCGTTGAGTTCGATTATTCTGAACAATTCGCTCTTGGTGCAAAGATTGCAGATTATGCTTTTGATAAATATAAGTCTGAAAAGAAAGATAATCATGTTAAAGAAGTTTTTGTTGAAGCAAATGAAGCAGAAATCAGAAAAGCTGAAAAAATTGCCTCTGCAATGACATTTACACGAAATCTTGCTAACGAGCCCGCTCAATTTGCAACTCCGGCAGAACTTGCCTCTATCGCTTGTGATTTAGGTTTGGAAACAAAAATATACGACAAAGATGAATGTGAAAAAATGGGCATGGGAGCTTTTCTTGCAGTAGGAAAAGGAAGTGCTCAAGAACCTAAATTTATTCATATGAAATATTCAGTTCCAAACCCTAAGAAAAAAATTGCAATCATTGGTAAAGGTATAACCTTTGATAGCGGCGGATTGGATATCAAACCTGCTTCATCAATGCTTACAATGAAAGATGATATGTCCGGTGCAGCATGCGTGCTTGGTGTTATGAGTATATTAAAAGAACTTAATCCACAAGTTGAAGTTCATGGTATCATTGCAGCATGTGAAAACATGCCGGGTTGCAATGCTTACAAACCGGGTGATATTCTAACTGCTAAAAACGGTAAAACAATTGAAGTTGACAACACTGATGCAGAAGGTAGATTAACACTTGCTGATGCTCTTTGTTATGCTTCTGAATTAGGTGTTGATGAAGTTATTGACCTTGCAACTTTAACAGGAGCTTGTATGGTTGCATTAGGTTCAAATGCAGCCGGTATTATGGGAAATGATGACGAACTGGTTAAAAAACTTATAAAAACAGCTGAAAGAAGCGGTGAAAGATATTGGGAACTTCCTTTATGGGATGAATACTTTGATAGCTTAAAAAGTGATATTGCTGATATGAAAAATACCGGTTCTCGTTGGGGCGGCGCTTCAACAGCAGGTGTCTTTCTTAAAAAATTTGTTAAAGATGTTAAATGGGCTCACATTGACATTGCCGGTGTAGCATTCCTTGATAAACCTCAAAAAGAATTAATCAAAGGAGCTTCAGGTGCGGGCGTAAGAACATTATTAAATTATATCTTAGAACAATAGTCAAAAAGCGGGTTAACAGCTCGCTTTTTTAATAGCAAAAATTTTTTTTATATGCTTTAAAATAAATATGAATACCATAGGAAAGCATAAAGTTCCAAGATATATTTATCACATAACCACACAAAAAAACTACCGGTCAATTCTTAATGATGGATTGTTAAAAACTACAGAAGACCCATTTTGTGGTAAAGGTGTTTTTGCAATTGAATTAATAAACTTTTTTAAGCGGTGGAAAGAACACAAAGATTGGAAAAACTCGATATTGCAATCTGACTTGATTGAACAAGTTAGGAATTTTACCGATGGATTAGTAATATTAAGAATTCCTACAAGAAACCTTGAAATGGATAAATTGAGAATAAGAAGTCAAAATAAACTTTTCTCATGGAAATATGAACAAGAAAATAATATTGATAAAATTAATGATTCAAGCAGAGGAAACAAATTAATACAGTTATATAATTTGCTATATAATACAACAACCGAACGGATTGCAAACCATATTACACAAGGTTCTCCAGCTAAACAATCATCCCTTTTCACACGTAGAAAAGAAGCTATTGAATATATTTATCAAGACGATATCCCTGTTAATAAACTGGAAAAAATCGGAGAAATAGCCAAAGATAAATTAAGATACTATCTTTGGCTTAAAACACAAAACCCTATAAAAAATATTTTTCTTGAACTCTTAAAACATAACAACGAAATTAATGGTGCTGAATTATTAAAATGAACAAATTAAATCCAATATCGTTATATTAGAAAAGGAGGCGTTGTATGAAAAAGTTTGTTATGTTTTTAGCTTTAATTGCTTGTTTATGTTCAAGTTTACCAACATTTGCTGCCCCGCAATCAAAATCACCACATCGTGTTCATGCCGGTTACAGACATGATATAAGAAGACCTCTTACTCCTCATCATGGATACTATAGACCGCATAGCAATTTTACAATCTATACGAGTTTCCCTCGTTACAGACATCATTATTTCTGTCACTGTCCGCATTGTTTAGCACAAAGACCGCTATACGGGACTGGTTTTTACATAAGTTTTTAAAAAAGATAAATATAACATTAATGCTAAAATTTTTCTTTTTTGTTTGAATGTTATAAACGGATTACAAAAAATATTTTTAAAGCTGATTTTATTTTTCAAGCGGGAAATAAAATCAGCATCCATAGATTTTCTACCCCAGTTTAATATATCCATTACAATCATTTCTTCCCAAATCAAATAATATTCTCGTTTTGCTTTAGATAAATCCAAAAGTTCTTTTATTGAATCTATAATTTTTATCATATCGTAATAATGTTTCTTAGATAAATCAATAGATGTCATAATAGAATTTTCACGTATTCTATAATAAACTGTTGAATTAAAACAATATCCAACTTTCGGCTCATTTAAACAAACATTAAATATAAAATAATTATCTTCAAATCGTTTAAAACTTTTAAAAACTATACCATTTGTCTGCAAGAAACTTTTTTTATACAGTTTACCCCAGACAACTGAACTTTTATTAATACACAAAGCTTCTTTGTACATATTTTTTGCTTTTGAAGCCTTTATAACATATTTATTTAAGAAATTTGAGTGTTTTTCTTCTCCATTAATTAGAAAAATCGTATTAGTACAAACTAAATCCAAATCTTTTGATTTTGCAGTCTCATAAAGTTCCTCAAAATAGTTATCTGAAAGTAAATCATCAGAATCCAAGAAAAATATATATTCACCGCGAGCAGCATTTAAACCGGTATTTCGGGCAATACTTTGACCCTGGTTTTCCTGGTCAATTACAATAAATCTCTTATCATTTTCTATTTTGCTTTTCAAAATTTCAGAAGACTTGTCTGTAGAACCGTCATTAACAAAAATAAATTCCATGTCTTTCATTTGTTGTTTCATTAATGAGTCTATTGTTTCAGCTAGATATTTTTCTGAATTAAAAAACGGTACAATAACCGAAATCCTGGGTAGATTTAACATCAAAAAACCTCTTATCCAAATATTAATCTAACACCAAATCACATTATAGTCAATATTTATAGCATTCGTTTGTCTTATATCAGCTTCACAGCGTAATATGTTGCGAGAGGAGCTGCATTGATGATAGACTTAGATAAACACTGGAAAAATCGGGGACTTATGCTTGAGCAAAAATATATAGCATTAATAGATTGTGATAGTTTTTTTGTTTCGTGTGAACGCAAACTTAATCCTGAACTAAACGGTAAAGCTGTGTGTGTAGTTTCAGGTGAACGCGGTTGTGTTATTGCAAGATCCCGCGAAGCGAAAGAAATGGGTATACCTATGGGACAACCTCTTTTTATGGCTTCCAGAGATTTTCCAAAATGTATCTATATCAACGCTAACCACTACAATTATAGTGAAATATCACGTGAAGTAATGTCTATATTAAAGGAATTTAGCCCTTATGTAGAAGTTTACTCCATTGACGAAGCATTTGTTGATTTAACAGGACTAGCAAAATTCTATAAAATGAATTATTACAATCTTGCAAAATATATCCGTCAACTAATTTGGGAGAAAACAAGCATTCCTGTGTCTATTGGAGTTAGCAGAACCAAGGCTCTAGCCAAACTCGCCTCTGACAAATCCAAAACAACAGAAGACCATATTTGTATTTCCGGCAAATGCGGTATACCGCGGTTATTAAAACAGACTTCCATCGGAGAAATCTGGGGAATAGGAAGACGACTTGAACCAAAACTACGTGGTCATGGAATTTTTACAGCTTACGATTTTGTACAAAAAAATGACATTTGGATAAAAAGCAGATTTGGAAAACTTGCACTAGAGCTGAAGTACGAGCTATTAGGGAATTTAATTAATAAAGTTACTAATGAAAAAAAGCTGCCAAAATCGATTATGGATACAAAGTCGTTTCCTGAATTTACATCTGATTTAAACTATTTGAAAAATGAATTGATGATACATATTCATTCAGCTTGCCGAAAACTCCGCCGTGCAGATTGCAAATGTGCAGCCATAGGTGTAATATTGAAGACCAAAGATTTCAAAGTGTTTTTTGAAAAAACAAACCTGGAATTTTCTACAAACTTTGAGTTTGAAATATCAGAAGCAGCATTTCCTTTATTAGAAAAAATGTACAACTCAAGAACAATATACAGAAGTGTGGGAATTCTGCTTGATAACTTTAATCCATGCACAAACGAACAAATATCTTTGTTCGCTGATAGTTCTAAACGCGAAAAGAATGAAAAACTTGCACGAAGTTTAGATAAACTGGAAGCAAAATTTGGAAGAAATATAGTAAAAACAGGTTTTACTAAAGAAGTTGAATTTAAACAAGAATTTCTAAGCGGCGGAGACAAATACAATTAAAAAGGTCGAAAATTTTATTTTCGACCTTTTTAACATTTATTATTAGTGCAACACCTACATCATGCCGCCCATACCGCCCATGCCTGCCATTGCTGACATATCAGGACCTTTGCTTTCTTCCGGAATGTCAACAACTGCTGCTTGAGTTGTTAATAACATTGAACCAACTGAAGCCGCATTTTCAAGAGCACTTCTTGTAACCTTAGCCGGGTCAACAATACCAGCACCAAACATATCAGTGTATCTATCTAACAATGCATCATAGCCAAATGCATCTTTTTCGCTTCTTACACGTTCTACAACTACATCAGACTTAGCTCCTGAATTATAAGCAATTGCTCTTAGAGGTACATCAAGTGCTGCTGTAAGAATTTTATAACCGCTCTTTTCATCATCTGAATCAAATGTAAGAGTGTTCAATTTTTCTTCAAGAGCTTGTTGAACTCTAATCAATGCAACACCGCCGCCTGGAACAATACCTTCTTCATTAGCAGCTCTTGTAGCATTTAGAGCATCTTCAATTCTTAATTTTCTTTCTTTAAGTTCAATTTCTGTAGCTGCACCAACTTCTATAACTGCAACACCGCCGGCTAATTTAGCCATACGTTCTTGAAGTTTTTCTTTATCGTACTCGCTATCAGAAGCTTCAATTTGTTTCTTAATCAAGTTAACACGTTCTCTTACAGCTTCTCTTGTTTCATCACCAACAACAATAGTTGTTTCGTCTTTTGTAACTGTAACGCGTTTTGCAAGACCCATCATTGCTGTAGTAACATTTTCAAGTTTAAGTCCCAATTCTTCTGTAAACAATTGACCGCCTGTTAAAATAGCAATGTCTTCTAACATAGCTTTTCTTCTGTCACCAAATCCCGGAGCCTTAACTGCAACTGCTCTTAGAACTTTTCTCATAGTGTTAACAACTAATGTTGCAAGAGCTTCGCCTTCAACATCTTCTGCGATTAATAAAAGTGAACGACCATCACGAGCAACTTGTTCCAAAACAGGTACTAAATCAGCAATTAAATTGATTTTTTTGTTTACACAAAGAACATAAGCTTCTTCAAGAACAGCTTCCATTCTTTCAGGATCAGTAACGAAATATGGTGAAATATAACCTTTATCAAATTGCATACCTTCAACAACTTTTAAGTTAGTACCGAAAGATTTGCTTTCTTCAACGGTAATAACACCATCGTGTCCAACTTTGTCCATTGCTTCTGCAATCAATTCACCAATTTCAGAGTTGTTACCAGCTGAAATTCCAGCAACTTGAGCAATCTCTTCTTTAGTATTAACAGGTCTTGAAAGGTCTTTAATTTTGTTGATAGAAATCTCAACAGCCTTATCAATACCACGTTTCATAGACATTGGGTTAGCTCCCGCTGTAAGGTTTTTCAAACCTTCTCTAACAATAGCCTGAGCCAAAACAGAAGCAGTTGTTGTACCATCACCAGCAACATCATTTGTTTTAGATGAAACTTCTTTAAGAAGCTGTGCTCCTGCATTTTCTAAACCATCTTGTAATTCAATTTCTTTCGCAATAGTTACACCATCGTTAACAATTTGAGGTGCACCAAATTTCTTTTGTAAAATAACATTTCTGCCTTTTGGTCCAAGGGTAACCTTAACCGCGTCAGCAACAGCGTCAATACCATTAAGAAGCGATTTTCTTGCTTCTTCTTCAAAAACTATACGTTTTGCCATTTTTATACCTTTCTTACTAATTTATATTATTATTCCACCGTATTTTACTTATTCTAACTACAAAGCAAAATACCAGATTATTGCAAAGGCTTATTCTCCTATAATACAACTGCTAATGCATCTTTAATTGATAAAATCTTGTATTCTGCACCGTCCATTTTAACATCAGTACCAGCATACTTAGCATAAAGAACGATATCTCCTACTTTAACTTCCATAGGCTCTTTTTCGCCTTTTTCGTTAGTTTTGCCTTCGCCTACAGCTACAACTTCACCTTTTTGTGGTTTTTCTTTTGCACTATCTGGAATAAAAATTCCACCTGAAGTTTGTTCTGTATCTTCAATAACTTTAATAACAATTCTGTCTGCTAATGGTTTTAATGCCATAATATAATCCTCCTATACTTTACTCTTTAGTTATATACCATATTTTAATAATTTTGAGAAATATTAACGAAATCTTAATTATTCAAATTCATCTTTACATTTCTTTACAGAAAAGGCAATTTTTTGAACAAGATATACTTTATATATATGTAAGAGTTATTCAAATAGAGAGAGAAACAAAATGGCAACTACATACACAGCAATCGAAAGAAATAAAAAACCGGCAGGCGCTTTAGAAATTCCTTCAGATTACAATTTCTTCTATTTGAATAAACAAGACCGTCAAATGAGATTTAACAATGGCGGTGACCCAATCTACGCTATTTTCGACAAAATCGATGAAAGACCTCTCTCTAAAATCGCTAAAGATTTTGTTAAAGAATTAGCTGATGACACTATAAGATTTATCTCTACTATTACAAAATAATACTCTTTAAATGTTTAATCTCTATTTTTGGCTCTAACACAACAGACACCGCATCAATTCTAAATCTTTTATATACAGGATTTTCTTGTAAATACAAGCTAAGTCCTGTTTTGATATTTTCATATTTTGTTTTGGTTATAGCTTCAAAAGGAACACCGCAAACAGTAGTAGTTCTCGTTTTAACTTCACAAAAAACAAGTACATCCTTATCAAGTGCAATAATATCAATTTCGCATTGACGGGAAAAATGTTTATTTGTTTCAACAATCTTATATCCTTGTTTTTCAAGGTACTGTTTTGCTATTTGTTCACCTTTTTTACCAACTGAAATATTACTCATAAGCTACCTTTTAATCATAAACAGATATGAATTTAATACCTGTTGTCCGTAAACAATATTCTCATTCAGACTCCATTCCATTATTTTTTCATAAATTGGAGCATGCGTATAATCTTTAATTAAATAAAACCAATAGTTTTTACCTTCAGGCAATGTATTTAGATATTCCTCAACGACTGCTGTTTTAGGTAAATCTTTCAAATTTTCAGGGAAAAAACCAATTTTTTCTGCATAAATCAAGAAACTGTAATATGAAGCATTATTACAAAGTATAACATCAGTTTCAGGATTATATTTGCTTTTCAAATCAAGCATTAAAGTTCGAGGAGCATAATTGATAAAAGTTTGTCTGTAAAAATAATCGCGAAAACAATTATGATTATACCCGCCAAAACTTATCAAATACACAACAATAAGCAAATAAAACTGAATACTTTTTATCTTAATAACATCAAGCGGTTTTGTGCAAACTATTATCAAAAAAGGGTAAGAATACAACGCAACACGTGAAAAATAAGGATATAGTTTTAAAACCGAAGCTAATAAAATCAGACCAAATAAAGCAAGAGTAAATTTACTATACTTCTCTTTTTCTTTTGCCAAAAAGAATAATCCGGATATAAACAATAACAATTCAAACAAGGTAAATTTATTAGGATTAAATGCATATTTGAAATTAATAGCTATAACTTGCAAAAAATTATGTATATTAATAAATCCATCGTTCCAGTAATTAGGAAATAATTCATCCAATAAAACTTTTGAAGGAGCAAGATTAAAGAAATAATAAAGAAGCATTAAAATCACAAATGGAATACTAATAATTACAATACGCTTTAGAGTCTCTTTATTTAAATTAATAATTATATACGCTCCAATAAAAAACAACGAAGGTAGTGAGACCAGAGGAATTATCATTAGCATAACTGCTAGTTTTATTAAACCTTTTCTATCAAGTTTCTGAATATTAATTACCGGTAAAAAATATGCACACAATAAACAAACTAAAACATCAGAACTATATTGTTTAGCAATAGAAGAAAAAGTAATAAGTGCTTGATTTACACTAAACAAAAAAGCAGCGGTCAAGCGTGAATATTGATGTTGAAAATATCTTCCCGTTAATTTATAAAACACAAAAAGAGAAGCTATTGAGCACAGATATGGTATTAACTTCACTGCATATTCATTATAATTCCAAATCTTTCCCCACAATCGTTCAAAAATGATGAAAATCGGTGGAGCAGACTGGGCATGCCCAATACAGAGAAACATTTGCCACCAACTTTTATCAGTAAATGCACAAATTAATCTGCATTCATCATCCTCAAATTCACTTCTGTAAGCAAGCACAACTGTTCTTAATAGAATTGCAAAAGAAAAAATAAATCCTAATATCCAATAAGTAATTGTTTTAGATTTTATCATTTTAAAATTTCCTTATAAATTCTATTATATTTTTCTATTATATTAAAGTTCCAGCTAAAATCTTTTACTAAACAATTTTTTACAAGAAGGTTCCAACTCGAAGGATTATTTTGATAAATGCTTAAAGCTTTCATTACTGCTGATAAGAACAAAATATTATTATCATCTTCGGTCATAAGTCCTTGTTTTGTTTTCAGACCGCATCCATTAGTCATATCGTCAAAAATATCAGATATTGTATCATTTAAAATACCGCTTCTTGAAACTACAGGCACACACCCATAATGCATGGCAATAAAGTGTTCCGGTGTATTTAGATTAGCTCTTCTCGGTATAAGAGTCATATCAGAAGAAGCAAAAAACTTGGATAAATTTACAGCACCGTCAATAAATACCCACTTTCCATCAAAATACTTATTTTTCTGCAAAAATTCTATCCAGCTTTTAATAAAACGTACTTTTAACCCATCTTTTATACAAATAATGACTTGAATATTTTTATGCAATTCAAACAATTTAAGAATTGTATTAAACAAAATATCAACACCATTTGCAAAAATTTCAGAGTTAGTATGAGCAAATAAAAGCGGTGAATCAAAAAAGCCATCCAATGATCCCATTATTGTTACTTCTTCATTATTAAATAATGTCGGATCAACAAAATTTGTTTTAATCCTCTCAAAACTGAATTCTTTTAAGATAGCTGTTTTATTTTTGCCTCTTAATTCACGAAAGTTTTCTACATCAAATTTTTGATAAACCTCATCAGGAACACTAAAACCATATTTTTCAGTAACCATACCATAAGATACAAAATCGCTTTTATCTTTTGTATTAACAATTACAGGGTACATTTCACCTGATATTTTAGGTCTGTTAAAAACTTCATTATAGTATGTTTCAGAAGTTGTAATCCAGTAATTAGAACGCTTTAAAGTATGAAGATATGCATTATAATTCAGTTCAGGGAAAAGCTCTAAAATTCGAGCATTCAGCTTAGTAAAAATAACATTTTCTTCAATATCTTCACCTTTATCAATATACTTTCTGAATTTATAATAATTATTATAAATATATTTTAAACATTCACGCATTTGATAAAAATGTTTCGTATTATGGAGCTTAAATAACATTGCAATAAGCTTTTTAATCACTTTATCTCTGCAAATACTCTTCATTTCTGCCTTACCGGCAAGATTTATTGCAGTCCAAAAGGGTTCAGATTTAGTCATTTCTATCTGAGTAAAATCCTTTATTACTTGTAAAACTTTAATATTTGAAGGAAACTTTTTCTCAAATTCTTCCCCAAGAAAAAAAGGAATATTTTCACAATGTACAATATCAACCGTACCTAATTTTTTAATAGCAATTCGAGCCGCTTTCATAAATGGCGCAAGGTAATGTAATTTTGCAATATCAGAAATGTTTTTACAAGAAGCAAATGCAGATGAAAAAAGTCCATAAACCTGAATATTATCACCATTTTTCGGGAATTTATAAACAGCAGCTTCAACAGTACGATTTTGGCTGAAATAATCAAATCTCATTATAGGCTTTGCATCATCTATTTTGAACATTGGAATTAATACGCAAATATCATTTTCAGGATATTGCTTACGCATTTCATTGATATAATCACAAGGCAAAGCACCAAGAGTTAAGTATAATATACCGGTAAATTTCTGACACTCTTTCATCAAGGTGTTACCGCCTTTCCAAGTACAATGCGTTTTTCAGCACCTGTACAGCAAGGCAAATTATTTGGAATATTATAGAAATTACAATACCCTAATAGAGCAAATGCCATAACTTCTTTATAGTTATTTGAAATACCATAATCCTCATGCGTTTTGAGACTTATTCGTTTAGGAAGATAATTTCTCAAAAACTTCATCATAGTTTTATTGTAAGCTCCGCCTCCGCCTATTACAACAGTATCAGTACTTACAGATGGATAAATAAATCTTTCATAAGCCTGCGCTATAGTTTTTGCAGTCAAAGCTGTTAATGTGGCAATAATATCTTGTGGCTCCGATGGAGCAATTTTCAGAATATTTTCAATATATTTAGTTGAAAAATACTCGCGTCCGGTTGTTTTAGGAGGAGGCAAGAAGTAATATTCATCTTGCAAAAGACAATCCAGCCAATTGTCACAAATAGTTCCAGCCGCTGCAATTTCACCATCCTTGTCATATTTTTGTCCAAAGAATTTCTGCGCACAATAATCAATCATTATATTACCGCAGCCTGTATCAAAGCCAAAAGTATCACAATTATCTGAAACAACAGTTACGTTTGATATCCCGCCAATATTCTGTACAAGAGAATTTTTAAACCACTTTTCATCAGCAAAACATACTAATGGTGCGCCTTGACCGCCGTATGCGATATCTTTTTCACGATAATTTGAAATCACCATACAGTCTGTTTCACGTGCTATAACAGCACTTTCACCTATTTGCAAAGTACTTTTTAATGAAATATTATCCAGTTTTTCATCGAACGGATAATGATAAACCGTTTGTCCATGACTTGAGATAAAATCAGGTTTACCAAATTCACCGATAAGAATATTAGCAGCCTCCGCAAAACATTTGCCAACAGCAAAATTAAGCTGGCAAAGTTCTTTTATATTGATATCGCCTCTAAAAGCAGAAAAAATCTTTGCACGTATATGGTCCGGATAAGGATGATTAATCCCCTTAATCAGCTTACAAGATAAATCAGGATATACCTCACAAAGCCCTGCGTCAATTGAGTCACAGGATGTACCGGACATTAGAGCTATTATTTGTTTTGTTTCTTTCATTTATCTGCCAAACACAGGCGGCGGCTGGATATACAGTGGTTTAAGATTACGCCAGTCTGTATTTTCTCCCTTATCTATTTTTTCTAAAGCTAATTTAGCAAGAATTTCACCAAGCTGGTATTCATTCTGCTGATATGAAATTATATCATCAGTCAACGCGCTGAAACGCGCAAAAAGACTATTATCAGTGATTAAACGTCTTCCTTTAACTATTTTATCCACTTCTTCTAATTCAACAGCACCCAGAATTTTGCCATCGTAAACATAAGCTTTATTTTTTCGGGCATCAAGAGCTACCAAGTCATTTCCCCCCTGAATTTTTGAAAGAATTTCAAGAGATGATACACCAACAGCCTTAATATCGAGTTGTTGTGCAAGCATTCTTGCAACAGTTGTACAAGCTCTTATACCGGTAAAGCTGCCCGGTCCGATATCGATTGAAATACAATCTAAATCCTTAGGAGTCATGCCGGCCTCTTTTAACATTTCAACAATTGTTGAAATCAAATAAGCAGAATGGTAATTTTCTCCCGTTGAAACAATTATTTTGTTTTTAAAACATTCCCCGTTATAAAGTGTGACATAAGTCTTATCTAAACAGGTATCAAAAGAAAGCATTTTCAATTTTTCAGCCCTTCTATAACGTAATTATTTTTTTCACCGATTGATTTAAACTCATAATTACGAGTATCGTCATCATCGTACGTAACACTAATTTCAATTCTTTCAAACGGTAACTCACCTTGAGAAAACTCCGCCCATTCAACAAAAGTAATTTTTTTACCTTCAGAATACTCTCTTAATTCATCGGTAATAGTTGAAATTCCTGAATGTTCTAATCTGTATAAATCAAAATGATAAACAGGAATTGAAGCACTATGGTATTCATTCAGGATAACAAAACTTGGACTTGTCACTTTTTCTTTGACACCCAGAGCTTCTGCCGTAAGTCT
This sequence comes from uncultured Vampirovibrio sp., assembly GCA_910579975.1. Taxonomy (GTDB): domain Bacteria; phylum Cyanobacteriota; class Vampirovibrionia; order Gastranaerophilales; family Gastranaerophilaceae; genus CAG-196. The sequence goes on along the minus strand of CAJTWU010000001.1, from coordinate 7,147 downwards.
TACAAGCGCTGTTTTACCGGCTCCGATTTCTCCAAAAAGGTTAACAAAACAGCCTTTATCTTTAACAATATTTGCAAATTTCTGAGCTAAAAGCTTAGTATCTTCTAATGTTTTGCATTTTTTTACAAAATTATTCATTAATATGTTCTCACCTGATTTCGTCCGTTTTTCTTAGCTTCATATAAAGCCTTATCCGCTCTTTCAAACAGTTCTTCACCCGTTTCTTCACGATTATATTCAGCTAATCCCATACTAATTGTAACAGCAATATCCACATTATCAACTCTTACAGGATGTGCCTCAACTGCTTTTCTAAGACGCTCACCCACAATCTGAGCTTCTTCAATTTTTGTAAAAGGTAAAAGTACTGCAAACTCTTCTCCGCCATAACGAGCGGGTATATCAGATTCACGAAGCTGTTCTTTAATAATTGCTGCAACAGTCCTTAAAACTTCATCTCCGGCTGCATGACCATAAGTATCATTAACTTTTTTAAAGAAATCAATATCAACCATCATTGCACATAAAGGATTGTTTTGACGTTTGGTAATCGAAATTTCCTGACCCAAACGGGTTTCAAATTGACGACGGTTATTTAAATTAGTCAAAGCATCTAATGTTGCATACTGCAAAATAGTTGAATACGTATTTGCTCTATTAATAGTTGCAGCAGCTTGTCTTGTAAGCTGTTCAAGATAATCAATATCTCGTTTTGAAAGCTTTTCAATCATACTTCTTGCTACAATACAGCCCGTAACCTCATCTTCTGAAACAAGAGGAAATGCACCTATTTTATCATCATTTGTTAAGATATAGTCATAGTCATTATCCAATTGCTTTAATACATCAAAAACGCGCTCATCATTACAAGCCTTAGGCCAAACCAGTGAAAATTCCCCGCCTTGTTTTAAAAACACATAAATCAAATGGTCTGAAATAAATCTATCCAGCATTTCACCAATCAGAGGAACAATATAGTTGATTTCGTATTGTGTTTCAATAATTTTTGCAATGTTTTTCATTGAATCATGGAACTCAACATTTATTTGTGATTGCTCATTAAGAACAATATTTTGGAGTTTAAGAGAAATCTGTGTTCCAAGAATTTTCATTAAAAACAGGTTTTGCATATCAATAGAAGTGTTTTCAGCAAAAACAAGTTCTATTATACCAAAAACCATACTGTTTTTAACAATAGGCATAAAAATTGAGTCAATTTTAAAACTAATTTCACCAATAGTTTGAGGAAGTTTGAACGCTTTATTATTTATTACAAAATCATTTCCATGGATTTCTTCGTATGCGTGATAAATATTATTTTTAATATCACATTGCAGAACCTCATCAATTACACACCAGTTTTGAGCGTAATTTCTAAGAGTTGAAGTATTTGGGTCAAAAACATAGATATTCAAATCACGTAAATTAATATAAGTATTAATTACGTCTTTTAACTCGTTTACCAGTTCATAAGCATCTAATTCTTTTATTAAAATATCAGCTGTTTTTGCCAAGAAGTGTAATTGGTCATTCATTACTCATCTTCCTCATTAAAATAACTAAATCCGGCACAAGTTCTGAAATTTTTCTCCATTGCTTTATCAAACTCATCATCCGCAACAATTTTACCGTTAACATATGTGTAACTGTTATTTAGACTCCCAACAGGCTCATCTGTAAGTTTTTCAGTAAAATAATCTTCTCTTGTAATAAACCTTCTGGTAACTTCATTTAAGAGATTAAAAATATAAGTTGTTTGAACTGCTGATGAAGTAGGGTTTTCAGAAATCAAAATGGCAGCCTTTTCAAGCTCGGCAATCGACTCACGGTCACGATGCAGACTACGTAATAATACAGCAAGATTATAATGTGCCTCAAAGTTCATTGGCTCAATATCAATAGCTTTACAGTAATCAAGTCCGGCTTCTCTGTACTCACCGCGTAAATGATGTGCTACAGCTCTGTTATAATAAATATCATAACCTTTTTTAATAAATTTTGTCGCTTTTGTATAAGCCTTAATTGCTTCACCTAAATACTCATAAGCAAGATACTGTTTTTCAAGAGGTAAATATAAAGCTTTTTGTCGAAATGCAACACCTTTATTAAAAAACGCATTACCGCGATTTGTATCAACACTTTTAATATTAGAATATACAAAAGGTATCCAGAGTTTAAATAATTTTATTGTAGGAACAATGTCAAATTGTTCTATTGCCTCATCAAAGAAACCCAAATCTTCTGAATAAACAATCCCTAAATTCATACGTGCCATTACAAAATTAGGATTAGCTTTTATAGCGTGCTCGTAAGCATCCACAGCTGAATAATAATCTTCATGTACAGCGTAAATATTTCCTAAATTGAACCACGCTTCATAGTGTTGAGGGTATAAATCAAGACCCGCAAGATAATAATCAAGTGTTTTTCCCATATTATCGGCAGCATAAGCCTGATCACCTTTATAAATATAATAAGTGCCTTTTGCATGGCGATACTGTTCTTTAAACCAGTCCTGATAAAAATATCCGGCTGCTGCAAGAGCCAATACAAATAGTAATGGGAATATCTTTCTAAAGAAACGCTTCATAGTTAAGAATTATATCATGACTTTAGATATAATGGAATTTATTTAATAATAGACCAAAATTCAGGATTTTCTCCAGTACAATCCAAAACATCTATTATTCTATAAACAGGAGCATCTGCAGTTGAAATATGTTTTATACCTTTATAGTCCATTTCTTTGTTAACCCCGAAATGTCCTGATACAATAGCCTTAACATTCTTGTGCTTTGCAAGAACCCTCAAATAGTTTTCAGGTTTTGCAGTATATCTGCTTTCTTTTTCACAAGGAGGAATAATCGGATAATGCTGTAAAATTATAACATTTTTATCTTGATTAAAAGCTAACTGCTGGTCAAGCCAATTAACAACATCAGGCTTATAATAACCCATAGAAGTAGGAATAACCTCTTTTGAACCGTCAAGTACTATAAAAACAACTCCTTTTTTCTCGAAAACATAATTTGGATTATCTATTTTTTTATGAGTACGAATATTTTTACTTAGAAGTTTTATATAATCAGCCTTTGACAAGCCTTTTGGCTTATTAACATCCTTTTGCCCAAGAACTATATAAACGGGATAGTTAAATTTTTTTACATCTTTAAGAAAAGCCTCCAAAGAAGTTTTATCGGGTTTTGAAATATTATTCCCGCTAAACACAACAAAGGAAACATCTTTTAACCTATTCACTTCGTTAATTATTTTATCTAAGTTCTCTCCGGAAGAATATCCCAAACCATCAACTTGCACAAACCTCAAATCTTCAGCCATAACAGAAGCCGTGAGTGCAAAGAACATAAATAAAACACCAAAAAGCTTATTTTTCATAAACATATTTTACCACAAATTTATTTCATGCTAAAATAGATTAAAATTACAAAAAAGAAAGGAATAATCAAATGGAAAAATTGGCAGATATCGGTGTATTCGGCGGTTCAGGATTTTACAAATTTTTAGAAGATATTAAAGAAGTAAAAGTTGAAACCCCATATGGAATGCCTTCTGATAGTTTATTCATCGGTAAAATCGGCGAGCACAAAGTTGCATTTATGCCGCGTCATGGAAGAAGCCACACTATCTTGCCGCATTTGATTAACTATCGTGCAAATGTTTGGGCAATGAAAGAAGTTGGTTGCACAAGAGTAATCTCTCCTTGCGCAGCAGGAAGCTTACAAAAACACGTTGAACCGGGACATTTCGTAATATGTGACCAGTTTGTTGACTGGACCGATGGAAGAAAAACAACTTTCTTTGAAGGACCTATTGTTACACACCCGTCTGCGGCTGAAACATATTGTCCTGAACTAAGAAAACTTGCAGTTGATACCGCTCGCGAACTTGGTATTACAGTTCACGAAACAGGTACTGTTGTTGTAATTAACGGTCCAAGATTTTCAACTAAAGCAGAGTCAAAATTCTTTACAAATCAAGGCTGGGAAGTAATCAACATGACTGCTTTCCCTGAAGCTTATCTGGTTAAAGAAATGGATATGTGTCCTCTTAATATTTCTTTGATTACTGATTATGATGCCGGCTTGGTAGGAGATGTTCCACCTGTTTCACATCACGAAGTTATTCAAGTATTCAATAACAATCTTGATAACTTGAAAAAATTGTTATTCACAATGATTGAAAGAATTCCTGCTCAAAATAATAATTGTGCTTGTCCAAATACAAAATCAAGCTCACAACTATAGGAGAAAAAATGCAAGGACAAATTTCAAGACTAGTAGATTTATTATTCTATTTCTATTATCTGCTATTAATTATCAGAATATTTTTAACATGGATACGTACAATTGATTGGTATGCGCAGCCTTATGCTTGGTTAAAATCAATAACAGATCCGTTTTTGAATATTTTCAGAAATATTATTCCACCAATCGGCGGTATGCTTGATATTTCTCCAATTCTTGCATTTATTGTTTTACAGCTTGTGCAAGGACTTGTATTAAATATTCTTGGTAGTTTGGGATTATGATTGATTTAGCATTATTAAATAAAGCAATCTTACTTACCCAAAAAGGAAATTTTGAAGAAGCAGAAAAAATATACAAAAGTCTTCTTGAACAAAATCCTGAAAACGGACCTATTTTGTCAGCATTTGGTTTATTTTATGTAAATCTTGGTGACTTTGAGAAAGCAAGCGTATATTTACAAAAAGCATGTCAAATCAAAGAAACTCTGGGAACCGTTTCTGCACTTGGTTTTTGTGAGTATCAGCGCGGTAAATTTGTTCAAGCATCTGAAATCCTTGAACATGCGCTCCAATTAGGCGAAACAGCAGAAATTTATACAAAACTAATCAATAGTCTTTTTGGAACCAGAAATTATAAAAAAGCGATTGAATATTCTGCAAAAATGCATAAGCTTTATCCTGAAAATCCCGAGTCAGTGCTTGCTATGATTAAGTCATTGACATACTCAGGCAAGCTTGCAGAAGCAGAGATAATGTGTGTTAATTACCTGAAAGAACATCATGAAGCTCCTTCATTCTGGTTCCAGTTAGGTTTTTTGAAAGAATTAATCTATTCAGATGACAAACAAGCTTTTGAATGCTATAAAATCGCATCTGAACTCGGACAGCCTTCTGCTAATTATAATATGGCTGTAAGTCTTCAAAAACAAGGTAAACATTTAGAAGCTGAAGAATATTATCAAAAAATGCTTAAAGCTTTCCCAAATGACGAAAACACAATTGTTTCTTATGGGATGTGTCTGCTTGCGCAAAAAAAGTTTGAAGAAGGCTATAAACTATTTTTCCAGAGGGAAGGAAATCCCTTTAAAATCGGAGACAAATTTGAAGACGAAATTGTAGTAGTTTGTGAACAAGGTTTTGGCGACCATATTCAATTCATAAGATATTTACCCATTCTTCAGAAAAAGGTTAAAAAAGTTTACGTCGCAACACGCGAACCTTTAATGGAACTTTTCAAAAATAATTATCCTGATATTGAATTTATTGCTCACGATAAAATTAATCCGAAAATGCAATCAATTAGAATTACTGATTTGGCTTACATTTTAGACATTGATTTTGACCATATTCCATATAGCGAAGGATATTTAACTGCTGAACCCGCTGAAATCAAATCAAACAAATTAAAAGCAGGATTATGCTGGGAAGCGGGCAGTGCCGGTATTAGAACAATGATTAACCGCACAATTAATATAAAACTTTTTGAAGATATTCTGAATATGGATAATATCCAGGTTTATTCTTTTCAGGTACAAGATACCCTAAAAGGCAACGACAGATATCCACAGATGATTAATCTTGCTAAAGATTTCAAAAATTTCAATGACACTGCAAAAGCCTTAAAATCAATGGATGTTGTAATTAGTGTTGATACTTCTGTTGCCCATCTTGCCGGAGCTTTAGGCGTAAAAACATTCTTAATGCTTCCTTATGCAGCCGATTGGAGATGGTTTAATGACACAAAAACAACTCCATGGTATAAAAGTATAGAAATATTTAAACAAGACGACCCTATTAGCTGGGAAAGACCTTTTGGAGAAATAATATGCAAGCTAAAAGAATACTCTTTATAAATTTTGGCGGATTAGGAGATGAAATACTGTTCTTACCAACAATTTTATCTGTAAAAGAACAATTTCCAAATTCAGAAATCACCCTCGCGCTGGAAGAACGCAGTCGAGGAATTGTTCGTTTAACCAATGTTATAGATAAAACCCTTTTTGCCAACATCAAAGGTAAAAATAAATATTCTGAACTTTTGAAGCTATTATTCAAAATATGGCAAGGTAAATATGATTTAGTTATTTCCTCAGGTTCAAATAAATTTATATCAATTTTTCTTTTTTTGACATTTATAAAAGAAAAATATGGTTATAATACAGGAAAATTAAGCCAAATTTTATTAACAAAAGCTGTTGATTTGAATAAAAATCAGTATGCAGTCTATATGTATCACGATTTGGCTAAATATATTACTAATATTAGAACAGAGCTTCCAATATTAAGTATCCAAAAGAAACCGATAATTGAGAACAGCGTTCTAATACATCCGGGAGTCAGCAAAATTAGCGTTCAAAAGGGCATGATTAAAACGATTGAGCCAGAACAATGGGCAGAAGTAATTGAGAAGCTTGCTGATTTAGGTAAAAAAGTTCTGTTAGCCGGCGGACCGGATGATAAAGAGTGCATTGAAACAATTCAAAAACTTGTACCACCGGAAAAATACGAGAATTTATTTGGGCAAACAAAAAATCTTGAAGAACTTGCTGAACTAATTTCAAGCGCTGAAAAATTCTTATGTTCAGACTCTGCTCCATTACACATTGCAGTTGCAATGGGAATAAAAACTTATGTAATTTTTGGTTCAACAGACGATAAAAAACTCATACCACAAAATGACAATGTAGTTGCAATAAAAGCTGATTGCAACTGTCCGCTGCAACCTTGTTTGTGGGAACGAAGACAAATTACTTGCAAAGAATTATCTTGTCTCAAAATTGCAACAGAAAAAATAGTTTCACTAATTATATAATGAAAAACGCAACACAATATGTATTGTGTTGCGTCTTTTATATCTGTATTATAGCATATATCGCACTC